>NZ_JBFAKK010000011.1:0-291002 GCF_040655735.1 Phytomonospora sp. NPDC050363 | reverse complement strand
CTCCTCCGGTGCCGGGTCCCCGAACTAAGGTGACGCCTGAACTGACGGGTCCCCCGCGTGGTCTGCCGGGTACCCGGCGCGAAGCCACCGGCCCCGGCCCGGGGTGACGCCTGCACTGCCCGGTACCCGGCGCGAAGCCGCCGGCCCCGCCCGGGGTGACGCCTGAACTGGCGGGTGCCCGGCGCGAAGCCGCCGGCCCCGGCCCGGGGTCACGCCTGAACCGGCGGTACCCGGCGCGAACCCGCCGGCCCCGCCCGGGGGCTGGGCATGCCACGGCCGACGCCGGGTGAGCGAAGCTCCTCCCCGACGCCGGCCGCGGCGGCCCGCGGCAGCCGAAACTACGCCCGGTCCCCGACGATGGCGGAGGTCCGGGACCGAGCTCCTGCTTCCCCGCCGCCGGCCCCACCTCGCTCCCCCGCGCCGTCGCCATCCCCGCCGTCGCCATCCCCGCCCCCGCCGCCGTCCCCGCCGTCAACCCCACCCTCGGCGGCGCCCGGCCTCACCTTCCGCAGGACCGTCGCCGCGAGAATCCCCACGGCCGCCGACAGCACAGCCCCGATCCCCGCCGCCAGGTTCAGCCCCGAACTGAACGCATCCCGCGCCACCGCCAGCAACTCCTCCCCCACCTCGGCGGGCAGCGCCCCCGCGGCTTCGAGGGCACCGCTGAGCGAGTCGCGGCTCCCAGCGGCGGCGTCTGCGGGGACACCCGACGGCAAGCCGTCGGCGAGCTCGCTGCGGTACAGGGCCATGCCGACGCTGCCGACCACGGCGATGCCCAGGGCCAGCCCGAACTCCGACATGGTCTCCTGCAGGGCCGAGGCCGCGCCGGCCTTCTCCGGCGGCGCCGCGCCGACGACCAGGTCGATGCTCAGCGCCATCATGGGGCCGATGCCGGTGTAGACGACCGCGAAGCCGACCACCACGGTCAGTGCACCACCGGCGTCGACGAACGTCAGCACGACGTAGCCGACTGCCGTCAGGACCATCGAGGCGCCGACGACGAGACCCGGGCCGAGTTTGGCGGCGAGCATCGGCGCGAGCGTCGAGGAGATGATCAGCAGGATGGCGGCGGGCAGGAGTCGCAGGCCCGCCTCGAAGGGCGAGTGGTCGGCGACCATCTGGAGGTACTGGGTGATGAAGATGTAGGCACCGCCGATGGCGACGGCACCCGCTAGCATCACGCCGAGGGCGATGCTGAACGAACGGTCGCGGAACAGCGCGAGGTCGAACAGGGGGTTCGCCGAGCGCAGCTGCCGCCGGATGAACAGGTACCCGAACACGAGGCCGACGAGCACGGTGGTCGCCGAGACACCGTCGAGGCCGTCCTTGGCGAGGTGCTTGACGCCGTAGACGATCGGCAGGATCGCCAGGAGTGACAGCACGACGCTCGGCAGGTCGATGCGGCCGGCCGAGGTGTCCTTGAACTCCGGCAGCAGGAAGGGCCCGGTGGCCAGCAGCAGCACCATGACTGGCACGGCCAGCAGGAACACCGACCCCCACCAGAAGTACTCCAGCATCAGCCCGCCGACGACCGGCCCGAGCGCGATGCCGACGGAGAAACTCGCCGCCCACACGCCGAAGGCGACGCCGCGCTGCCTGGGGTCGCGGAACATGTTGCCGATGAGCGCCAGCGTCGACGGCATGAGCGTGGCGCCGGCCAGGCCGAGGAGCGCGCGGGCGCCGATGAGCATCCCGGCACTGCTCGCGTAGGCGGCGGCGACCGAGGCGGCGCCGAAGAGGGTCGCGCCGATCAGCAGGAGTCTCCTGCGGCCGACGCGGTCGCCGAGGCTGCCCATGGTGACCAGGAGCCCGGCGATCATGAAGGCGTAGATGTCGATGATCCACAGCATCTCGTTGCCGTCGGGTCTCAGTGCCGCCGCGAGGTTCGGGACCGCGAGGTGGAGCAGCGTCACGTCGAGCGACAGCAGGATGCTGGGCAGCGCGAGCATCGCGAGGCCCAGCCACTGGCGGGGGCCTGCGACGGCGGGTGCCGTGGAGGGTGTGGTGGCGTGCATAACAAGGCCTTTCGAGGTGTGGGATGGGGGGCGGGACTCCCGTGTGACCGCGCGGAGCC
The DNA here is from genome assembly GCF_040655735.1 of Phytomonospora sp. NPDC050363. Taxonomy (NCBI): domain Bacteria; kingdom Bacillati; phylum Actinomycetota; class Actinomycetes; order Micromonosporales; family Micromonosporaceae; genus Phytomonospora; species Phytomonospora sp. NPDC050363. Next base: position 288,928 of record NZ_JBFAKK010000011.1, on the reverse strand, counting down.
CCGCCGGTTCTCGCTACGCGGGCGGGGTGATCCCCTGCGCGAAGCCGCCGTCGACGGGCAGTTCGACGGCGGTCGTGAAGGTCGCGTCGAAGGCGAGGAACAGCGCCGCGGCGGCGACCTCGGCGATGGTGCCGTGCCGCTGGAGCGGCGTCTGCCGGTCGCCCTGCTCCTCGAACTCGGCGCGCCGCTCGTCGCTGAGTCCGGCGACGCCCATCGTCGGCGTCTTGATGAAGCCGGGCGCCACGGAGTTCACCCGGATCCGGCGGGGCAGGAACTCCGCGGCGAGGACCTTGGCGACCGCCTGCGCGGCCTCCTTGGAGCCCGAGTAGGCGCTCAGGCCGGGGAAGATCAGGTCGTTGGCGACCGTGGTGAACACGACCGCGCCACCGTCGGCGAGCAGCGGCGCGAGGCGCTGGACGGTGAAGAAGGCGCCCTTGGCGTTGACGTCGAAGTGGCGGTCCCAGGCCTCCTCGGTCACGTCGGCGAGGGTCTGGATCTCGGCGACACCGTGGTTGACGAACAGCGCGTCGACGGTGCCGAGGCGTTCGGCCGCGAGGGTGCCGAGGGCGTCGATGTCGGCCATGCTGGCGGCGTCGCTGCGGACGACGTGGGCGGCGCGCCCGGCCAGTGCGGTTCGGGCCTCCTCGATCTTCTTCTCGTTGCGGCCGGTGAGGATCACCTCGGCGCCCTCGGCGAGGAGGGCCTCGGCGATCCCGAGCCCCATCCCGTGCGTGCCGCCGGTGACGACCGCCTTCTTGCCGTCGAACCTGCCCATGTCCCGCTCCGTTCGTCCTGTGTCGGGTTGACGGGGGCAACGGTGCGGCGTGGCGCTTGCGGTCGGCTGTAGGTCGCCTTGCGGTTACGGTTGCGTGCGTGCGCTTCGGTGTCCTCGGTCCTCTGACGGTGTGGTCGGCGAGCGGCGAGATGCTCGCGGTCCCCGAGGTCAAGGTGCGGGCGCTGCTGGCCTCGCTGCTGGTCGACCCCGGCCGCGTGGTGTCCACCGATCGCCTCGCGGAGGATCTGTGGGCGGGGAGTCCGCCGGCGGACCCGGTCGGGGCGGTGCAGATCCGGGTGTCGCGGTTGCGCAGGGCGCTGGGGGCCGAAGGGAAGGCGCTGGTCGTTCACCGGCCGCCGGGTTACGTGTTCGGCGGGGATGTCGAGTCGGTCGACGCGGTCCGCTTCACGCGGCTGCTCGCCGGCGCTCGGGAGTCCGCCGACGCGCGGAGCCGGGCGGGGCTGCTCCGCGAGGCGCTGGGGCTGTGGCGGGGTGCGCCTTTCGCCGACTTCGCCGACGAGCCTTTCGCGCGGGCGGCGATCGCGCGGCTGGAGGAGCTGCGGCTGGCGGCGCTGGAGGAGTCGGCCGAGGCGCGTCTGGAGCTCGGTGAGCACGACGTGGTCGCGGCCGAACTGGGCGAGCTGACCGCCGCGCATCCGCGCCGGGAGCGGTTGCGGGCGGCGCACATGCGGGCCCTCTACCGCGCGGGCCGGCAGAGCGAGGCGCTCGACGGGTTCGGGGAGCTGCGCCGGCATCTGGCCGAGGAGCTTGGCGTCGACCCCTCGCCGGAGCTGTCCGCGCTGCATCGCGAGATCCTCGGCCAGTCCCCCGCGCTGTCTTCGCCCGCGCGCTCGCGCACGAACCTTCCGACGCCGGTGACCAGCCTGATCGGCCGCGACACCGCCGCCGAGGAGGTCGCCGAGCTGCTGAAGGCGCAGCGGCTGGTGACCCTCACGGGTCCCGGGGGCGTCGGTAAGACGCGGCTGGCGATCGAGGCCGCCGGGCGCGCCTCGGGGGCCTTCGCCGACGGCGTCTGGCTCGCCGAGCTGGGCACGATCGGCCGTGGCGCCGACGCCGCCGCGCTGGCGGGCCTGGTCGCGGCGATCCTCGGGGTCCGCGACGACGGTGAGCCCGTCGCGCGGCTCAGCGCGGCGCTGGGGCCGAAGCGGCTGCTGCTGGTCCTCGACAACTGCGAGCACGTCGTCGACGCCGCCGCCGGGCTGACCGGCGCGCTGCTCCGCGCGGCTCCCGGCCTGACGGTGCTGGCCACCAGTCGCGAGTCGCTCGACATCGCCGGTGAACTGTTGTGGACGGTCCCTCCGCTCGACCCGGCGGGGGCGGCGGCCGACCTCTTCCTCACGCGGGCGAGCGCGGCCTCGCCGGGTTTTCGGCTCGGGGCGCAGGACGCCGCGATCGTGGCGACGATCTGCCGTCGGCTGGACGGGATTCCGCTGGCGTTGGAGCTGGCGGCGACAAGGGTGCGGGTGCTGGGGGTCGCGGCGCTGGCGGAGCGTCTCGACGACCGTTTCGGGGTGGTGACCGGTGGACTTCGGGACGCGCCGGAGCGGCAGCGGACGCTGCGTGCGGTGATCGACTGGAGCTGGGAGCTGCTGACGGCGGCGGAGCGGACGGTTCTGCGGCGGCTGGCCGTGCACGTCGACGGGTGCACGCTGGCGGCGGCCGAGGCGGTGTGCGCGACGGAGAACGTGAAGCCGGGTGAGGTGCTGGATCTGCTGGGGAGGCTGGTGTCGCGGTCGCTGGTGTCGGTCGTGCACCGGGCCGACGGGACGCGGTACCGGCTGCTCGAATCGGTCGCGGTGTACTGCGCCGAGCGGCTGCGGCTCGACGGGGACGAGCGGGACGCGCGGCTGGCCTACGCGCGGTATCACGCCGACGCGGCCCGCGAGGCCGAGGCGCATCTGTGCGGGGAGGATCAGCGGACGTGGCTGACGCGGCTCGACGCGGAGGCGGCGAACCTGCGCGGCGCGCTGGAGGCGGCGGTCGCCGAGGGCGATGAGGATACCGCGCTCGATCTGGCCTTCCGCACGACCTGGTACTGGATTCTGCGGGGGCGGCTCGGCGAGGCGGAGCGCTTCCTCGCGCTGGCCTTGTCGGCGGCGTCGGGAACGGAGCCTTCGGCGCGGGCCTGGCTGAGCGGGGTGCGGCTGCTGTCGGGGCATCTCGCCGAGGGGCCGGGGCCGCTGGAGCTGCGCGACGCCGTGACCGACCCCGCCGGGCGCGCCTCGGCCGGGTGGTTCCTGGGGCTGGCCGCCTCGCTGTTCGGGGACGCAACCGTCGCCGAGCGGCTCCTCGCCGACGCGCTGACGCAGGCCGAGGCGCTCGGGGATCGCTGGACGGTCGCGGCGGTCCTGACCGCGCGCAGCGTTCCGGCCTATGAGCGCGGCGACCTCGACGGTTCGGCCGCCGACGCCCGCCGCGCGCTGGGGATCTTCGCCGAACTCGGCGACCGCTGGGGGCGTGAGCAGGCGCTGGCGGTGCTGGCGCGGCTGGCCGAGATCGCCGGCGACTACGCCGGGGCGCGACGGCATCTGTCGGAGGGGCTGCGGCTCGCCGAGGAGCTGGGCCTGGCCGGGCAGGTCAGCGCCGGGTTGTCACAGCTGGGGCGCATCGCGCTGCTGGAAGGCGACCTGACCGCGGCCGACGAGCTGCACGGGCGTGCGCTGCGCCTGGCCGCCGACCGAGCCGATCTTCCCGGCGAGGAGAACGCGGCCATCGGCCTCGGGCTGGGCGCCCGCAGGCGCGGCGACCTCGACGCCGCCGAGGAGTACCTGCGGCCGTGGCTCGCCTGGAACCGACGGCTGGGACCCGACACCGGCGCGGCGCTGATCCTCGCCGAACTCGGCTTCACCGCCGAACTGCGCGGGGACGCCGCGGCCGCGCTCGAACTGCACGCCGAGGGCCTGGCCGCCGCCCGCAACACCCGTGATCCCCGCGCGGTGGCGCTGGCGTGGGAAGGGCTCGCCGGCGCGCATGCCCTGGCGGGAGAGCAGGTGCGGGCAGCACGCCTGCTGGGCGCCGCGCACGCGGCGCGCGGCTCGGTCGGGGCTCCCCTGCCCGCGGGTGAGCGGGGGGACGTCGACCGGATCGAGGCGCGGGTCAAGGCGGCTTTGGGAGCGGACGGTTTCGCCGAGGAGTTCGCGCGCGGCGCGCGGGACGGCGAGGCGGCGGACCTGTTCGAGGGCGAGGACGGTCCGGCGGGGTAGTCGGGGCCGTGGCGGGTTTCCGCGCGTCCCGGTGACCGGCAACGCGTCGACGGCGAGCCCGGCGGGGCCTCGGGTGCTTCGCGTCAGTACTGCTCGACCAGGTGCTCCCGACCGGCCGGGGGCTCGTAGCTCTCCGGCCAGAAGTCGGTGACGGTGGTGATTCTGCCGTCGGTGTCGACCTCGAAGAAGGTCACCGCGTCGCTGCTCTCCCCGGCGACCTCGAACTTGGCCCAGGACACTGCGCCGTCCTCCTCGGCGACGATCCGGTGGGTCCAGGCGCGCCAGTCCCCCGGGTACTCGCGGTTGAACTGGACGTACTTCTCCTTGCCACTGATCCGCTCGCGGGTCTGCGGCAGCTCGTAGACCACGTCTTCGGCCAGCAGGGCGCCGAAGGCGTCCCAGTCGCGCGCGTCGGCACTGGCCCAGTACTTCTCGACGGCCGCGCGGGTGTTCTCGGTGCGATCCATTCCCGCAGGTTAGGCCCTACCTCCGACAAAACCGCGAACCCACGCTTGCGATACCCCCAGGGGTATGTTAGCTTCTAAGCGTCAGATACCCCCCTGGGGTAAACTATCGAGGAGTTCCCACATGTGCGACACCTGCGCCACCGACACCGCCGCCACCGCCACCGTCGGCGTCACTGACGGCGTCAGCGCCACCTACCGCGTCGAGGGCATGACCTGCGGCCACTGCGTCAACAGCGTCAGCACCGAGGTCGGCGCCGTGCCCGGCGTCACCGATGTGGCCGTCGACCTGTCCGCCGGCACCGTGACGGTCCGAAGCGGCACCCCCGTGGACGTCGACGCGATCGCCAAGGCCGTCGACGAGGCCGGCTACCGCCTCACCGTCTGACACCCGGCGGGTGCGGCCCGCCCCACGAGTTCGCCCACCCACGGGCGGGCCCACCCGCGAACAGGCGACAATCGTTGTGAAGGAGCAGCCCGATGACTTCCCGTACAGGCTCGGCCCCGTCCGACGGCCAGATCGAGCTGGCCATCAGCGGGATGACCTGCGCGTCCTGCGCCGGCCGGATCGAACGCAAGCTCAACAAGATGGACGGCGTCACGGCCACGGTCAACTACGCCACCGCCAAGGCCAAGGTGACCTTCGCACCGAACGTCGTCCCCGAAGACCTCGTCTCGACCGTCGAGAAGACCGGTTACGGCGCACAGCTGCCCAAACCGCCGCGGGCCGAACCCGACGAGACCGCCCCGGGAGACCCCGAACTCGACGAGCTCAGGCAGCGCACGCTGATCTCGCTGGTCCTGGCGATCCCGGTGGTCGTGCTGGCGATGGTCCCGGCCTTCCAGTTCGACGCCTGGCAGTGGCTGTCGCTGATGCTCGCCTTCCCGGTGGTCACCTACGGCGGCTGGCCCTTCCACAAGGCCGCCTGGACCAACCTGCGCCACGGAGCGGCGACGATGGACACCCTCGTGTCGGTCGGCACGCTCGCCGCCTTCGGCTGGTCGATCTGGGCGCTGTTCTGGGGCGACGCCGGGATGATCGGCATGACCCACCCGTTCAGCTTCACCATCGGCGAATCCGACGGCGCCGGCAACATCTACCTTGAGGCCGCCGCGGGCGTCACCGCGTTCATCCTGCTCGGCCGCTACCTGGAGGCCCGCGCGAAGCGGAAGGCCGGCTCGGCGCTGCGCGCGCTGCTGGCCATGGGCGCCAAAGAGGTCAGCGTCCTGCGCGACGGCCGCGAGACGCTCATCGGCGTCGAAGACCTGCGCACCGGCGACGAGTTCGTCGTCCGCCCCGGCGAGAAGATCGCCACCGACGGCGTCGTCGTCGACGGGTCCTCCGCCGTCGACGAGTCCATGCTCACCGGCGAGTCGGTCCCCGTCGAGGTCGGCCCGGACAGCCAGGTCACCGGCGCGACCGTCAACGCCGGCGGCCGCCTGGTGGTCCGCGCCACCCGCGTCGGCTCCGACACGCAACTGGCGCAGATGGCCAGGCTCGTCGAGGACGCGCAGAACGGCAAGGCCGCCGTCCAGCGCCTCGCCGACCGCATCTCGGCGGTATTCGTCCCGATCGTGATCGCCTTGGCGCTGGCCACCCTGGGCGTGTGGCTGCTCCTGGGCAACGGCACCGCCGCCGCCTTCACCGCCGCCGTCGCGGTCCTGATCATCGCCTGCCCGTGCGCCCTGGGCCTGGCCACCCCGACCGCCCTGATGGTCGGCACCGGCCGCGGCGCGCAGTTCGGCATCCTCATCAAGGGCCCCGAGGTCCTGGAGTCCACCCGCCGCGTCGACACCATCGTCCTCGACAAGACCGGCACCGTCACCACCGGCAAGATGGCGCTGGTCGACGTGATCCCCGCCGCCGGGCAGGACACCGACGAACTCCTGCGCGTCGCCGGCGCCCTCGAACACGCCTCGGAGCACCCGATCGCGCAGGCCATCGCGGCCGGCGCGGCCGAGAAGGTCGGCGAACTGCCGCCCGTCGAGCAGTTCGAGAACGTCGCCGGGCTCGGCGTCAACGGCATGGTCGAGGACAAGGCCGTCACCGTCGGCCGCACGCAGCTGCTGGCGGAGTGGTCCCAGTACCTCGACGAGGGACTCCAGGCCGCCAAGGACACCGCCGAGGCCGAGGGCAAGACGGTCGTCGCGGCGAGCTGGGACGGCCAGGTGCGCGGCCTGCTGGTCGTCGCCGACACCGTCAAGGAGACCAGCGCCGAAGCCGTCACCCGCTTCCGCTCGCTGGGGCTCACCCCGGTCCTGCTGACCGGCGACAACAAGGCCGTCGCCGCGACCGTCGCCGCCCAGGTCGGCATCGACGTGGTCCACGCCGAGGTCATGCCGAAGGACAAGGTCGACGTGGTCAAGGCCCTCCAGGCCGAGGGCCGCACGGTCGCCATGGTCGGCGACGGCGTCAACGACGCCGCCGCGCTCGCCCAGGCCGACCTCGGCCTGGCGATGGGGACCGGCACGGACGTGGCCATCGAGGCCAGCGACCTGACCCTCGTGCGGGGCGACCTGCGGGCCGCCGCCGACGCCATCCGCCTGTCCCGCAAGACCCTGCGCACGATCAAGGGGAACCTGTTCTGGGCCTTCGCCTACAACGTCGCGGCCATCCCGCTGGCCGCGCTGGGCATGCTCAACCCGATGATCGCCGGCGGGGCGATGGCCCTGTCGTCGGTGTTCGTGGTGACCAACAGCCTGCGGCTCAAGCGGTTCAAGCCCCAGTCCGGCTGACGGCCGGCTCACGAAACGGCGCCCATGATCATGGGCGCCGTTTCGCCGTCGCCGCTCAGGCGGTGATCAAGCCGACCGGCCGGCCAGGATAGATTCACCGCCATGGCCGACTACACCGATGACCTGGGACTCGCGCACGTCCTCGCCGACAGCGCCGACTCGATCTCCGCGGCGCGTTTTCGCGCCAACGACCTCCACGTCGACCGCAAGCCCGACACCACCCACGTCACGGACGCCGACCTGACGGTGGAGAAGACCATCCGCTCCACCCTCGGCCGCTACCGCTCCCGCGACTCCATCCTCGGCGAGGAGTTCGGTCTGGAGGGCAACAGCGGCCGCCGCTGGGTCATCGACCCCATCGACGCCACCGCCAACTACGTGCGCGGCGTCCCGGTCTGGGCGACCCTCATCGCGCTCATGGACGGCGACGAGCCCGTCGTCGGACTCGTCAGCGCCCCCGCCCTCGGCCGCCGCTGGTGGGCGGCGAAGGGCGCCGGGGCCTTCGCCGGCAAGGACCGCTCGCGCGCCGAGCGCCTCAAGGTCTCCGCGGTGTCCAAGGTGGAGGACGCCTCGGTCTCGGTCTCCTCGATCACGTCCTGGTACGAGCACGGCAAGGGCGACAACGCCCTCGGCCTGCTCACCGACTCCTGGCGCGACCGCGCCTACGGGGACTTCTACAGCTACGTACTGCTCGCCGAAGGGACCGTCGACATCGCCATCGAGCCCGAGGTCGCGCTGTGGGACCTCGCGGCGCTCTCGGTGATCGTCACCGAGTCGGGAGGCCGCTTCACCAGCCTCGACGGGACTCCCGGACCGGCGGGCGGCTCGGCGGTCGCGACGAACGGGCTCCTGCACGGGGCGGTGCTGGAGCGGCTCAACGGCCCGCCGGCTCGCTCTTGACCTCGGGCGCCGCCGCGCCGTAGTGGGAGCGCGGTCCGAGCCCGAACTCCTGGCGGAGCCCGTTCTCGGTGAACTGGATCGGGTGCTCGGGGTCGATCACGTAGCGCCCCTTGTCCGGGTCGGGCTCGGTGCCGTTCATCGTCGGGTCGATGGGCAGCCCGACGGCCTGACGCTCGTCCTTGGGCACAGGGTCGCCCGTTTTCGGATCGACGTCGGGATTCGCCGGATCGGTGTGCGATCCGCCCTCGCCGGTGCCGTTGAGGTAGTCGTAGGCGTGCGCGAGTTCGTGGTAGAGCACCACCGAGGGGCGTCCGCTCGATCCGCGGTACTCCGGGTTGATGCTGAGGGTGGCGTCGCCGCCGAGGTTGGACGCCCTGCCGTTGGACTCGTCGAACTCCTTGATAATGAGCCGGCGGTCGTCGATCAGGTCGTCGCCGCGGGACTCCTCCATGCGCTGTTCGAGGTTCTCCAGCATCTGGCGGCCGGTCGGCGAGGCGCCGAAGAGGTCGAGGTCGGCCTGGACCCGGTCGGCGAACTCCTCGCTGCCCTCGATGACGGCGATCTCGGAGTCGACGATCTCGACGTCGTGCCGTTCGGCCGGCGGGCCCGCGGTGACGTCCTCGGCCTGCACGTAGACGCGGTCGTCGGAGGTGCCGCCGTCGACGGTGTCGCGGTCGCGGCCGCCGTAGATGACGTCGGGGTCGTGTCCGCCCAGCAGCGTGTCGGCGCCGCGCCCGCCGGAGACGATGTCGGCGCCCGAACCGCCCGCAGCGAGGTCGTCGTCCTTGCCGCCTTCGAGGTAGTCGGCGCCGGCGCCGCCGAAGATCCGGTCGACGCCGTCGAGGCCGTAGACGATGTCGGCGTCGTCGCCGCCGTGCAGGACGTCGTCGCCGTCCTGGCCGTCGACGTAGTCGTCGCCCGATCCGCCGTCGATGGAGTCGGCGCCCTTGCCGCCGTAGATCTCGTCGTTTCCGGTGCCGCCGGCGATGACGTCGTCGCCGTCGCCGGCCTGGATCTCATCGTTGCCGGAGCCGGTGCCGACGTAGCTTCCACCGTTGACCTTGTCGTCGCCCCCGCCCGTCAGAACGGTGTGGGGGCCGCCCTTGGCGGTCACCTTCTCGGCGCCGTCGCCACCGAGGACCGTGATCGGCGAGGCGCCGGTGTCCACGTCGACGACGTCGTCGCCGGCACCGGTCCGGATCGTCAAGGGGGTGCAGGGCGGGTAGGTGGTCTTGTGCCCGTTGACGTCGACGACGACCTCGCCCTTGTCGTTCGTGGTGACCTTGACCTTGTCGTCGACGTACCCGCCGGAGTTGATGACGATCGAGCCGTCGGGCAGGCGCAGCACGTCGCCCTTGACCGAGGACTCCGGCGGCGACTGGAAGCTCGGCGCCCCGTCGGCCTGCTTCTTCCACTCCTCGAAGGCGGACTTGAAGGGCTGCTCGGCCTCGACGAACAGACGGCGGCGTAGGCGCTCCAGGCCGGTGTCGAGAGACGTGCGGATCTGTTGCGCGACGGCGACGCCGTCCCCGACCAGCCGGCTCTGCTCGGGCGTCTCGGGGGCGAAGACCATCGCCGTGGGGGCAGAGGTGAACGGGACCGCGAGCAGGATGCTCTCCAGGGCGCAGGACAGCTCGAACTGCTTGTCACGCAGGAGCGCCGCCATGTCGGTGAGGACGCCGGCTGCCGCGTCGGCGGCGGCTTTGAGGCCGGACAGCGTGGTGCGCAGTTTCCGCTGGTGATCCTCGTAGGAGTCTCGTGCGGCGCCCTTCCACTCCTCGTCGAGGACGGTGCGGGCCGCCGTTTCCAGAGCGGTCGCGCGGCCGTCGAGGGCTTGGCCGAGGGTCCGCCAGCGACCGGCGGCCTGTTCGAGCCTCGCCGGCTCGGACATCAGGCTCCACCAGCGCAGGTCGACGGTGATCTTGCCGGGCGCGCTCACAGCGGCGTCCTCTCTCCGCAGCGGCAGGCCGCCTCCTGCCGGCGGGCTTCGGCCTCGTCGGTCGACTTGTAGGCGAAGGCCGTCAGGAGCAGCCGGTCGGCGTCGGCCTCGAACACGTCGGCGAGAGTGCTCAAGGCCCGGTCGGCGGCTTCGAGCACGTCGGAGTGGTAGCGCTCGCACTCGGGCGCGTCCCCGGAGTTCCCGAAGACCACCGAGGGAAGCTGCGCCTCGGCGCGGCCCTCGGCCGAGGCCGTCCGGAGGTCCTTGCCGATCCGCAGGGTCGAACCGGCGAGTGTCGCCAGTTCCACCGGGTCGGCGCGCAGTTCGTCGGTCATGGCGCGACCATATCGACGGTCCGCAAACCGTCGACAGTGGACAGTCCGGACCACGGCCGCGCCATTGGGGAGGCGCCCGCGTCCGAGCGTCCATAGACTCGCACCCGTGACGCGAATCGTCGGTGTGCACGGAGTCCTCCAGTACCGTCCCGGCGACCCGCTGCGGGCCGGCGAGGCGATCGCCGCGCAATGGCGCGAGCACCTCGGACCGGACCGGCCGCCCGGGCTGGAGGTCGCCTACTTCGCCGACCTGGTCCGCAAACCCGGGGCCTACGGCGAACCGCTCAACGTGGACCGCCTCGACGCCGACGCGTGGTCGCTGCTCACGTCTTACCTGGTGGCCGCCCTGCCCGACCTCGACGACGGCGGGCGCCTGCGCGTCTCACCGCGAACCGGGATGGCGATCCTCGCCGGGCGGCGCAACGTCAACGGCGCCGCGACGCACGGGTTCCTCGTCGCCTTCGCCCGCGAGGCCGCGCGCTTCCTGCGCGCGCACGGCCGGGCCGGAACACGCGAGGCGGTCACCGCACGCGTGGCCCGCCGGATGGCCGGTGCCGACGTGGTCGTCGCCCACTCGCTGGGGGCCGTTGTCGCCTACGAGACACTATGGGCCCATTCACCGATTGCGATACCGCTGCTGATCACGATCGGCTCGCCGCTGGCCGTCCCGGGCGCGGTGTTCCCGCACCTGTCCTCGCCCACAGTGGACGGACGCCGTGGCCGGCCGCCCAATGTGGACCGCTGGATCGACGTCCTCGACCCCCGCGACCTGTTCGCCGTACCGGGCGGCGAGGTCGCGGCGCTCTTCGACGGTGTGGAGGCCCACGCCGAGCGCAGGGTGCCGGCCTTCGACGCCCACCAGCCCGGCGGCTACCTGCGCAGCGAGCCGGTGGGACGGGCCCTCACCGGGCTAGATCTGGTAAACCGCGCCGGATCTGGCCAGGTCGATCGGGCCGTTGAAGGCTGAGGCGGCCTCGGCGTAGGTGCACTCCTCGCTCCCCCACGCCTGCACGAGATGGGTCAGCACCAGCCGCCCGACCCCCGCCTTCGTGGCGTGCTCCCCGGCCTCCTTGCCGGTCAGGTGCACGTTCGGCGGGTTGTCGCGGCCCTCCAGGTAGGAGGCCTCGCAGAGGAAGAGGTCACTGTGCTGCGCCAGCCGCACCAGGGCCTCGCAGGGCCCGGAGTCGGAGGAGTAGGCCAGCGACCGGCCGTTGTGGGTGATGCGCACGCCGTAGGTCTCCACCGGATGCGTCACCAGGTCCACCGACACGCCGAAGGGACCCAGTTCGAAGGATCCCGGCGCCATCGGATGGAACGCGTACACATCGCGCAGGGAGGGAGCGATGTGCTCCTCCCCCGCACCGCCGTAGGCCTCCATCAGCCGCGCCTCGGTGTCCTTCGGGCCGTACACCGGGATCCTCGGAAAGGGCGCACCCGGCGCGTACCGGCGCATCACCACATAGGTGCAGGCGTCCAGCACATGGTCGGCGTGCAGATGCGTGAGCATGATCGCGTCGATCGAATGCGGGTCGAGATGCCTCTGCAGCGCGCCGAGGGATCCGGAGCCGAAGTCGATGAGCAGCCGGAACCCCTCCGCTTCCACCACATAGGCCGAGCAGGGTGAATCGGGTGCGGGGAAACTCCCGGCACAGCCGATGATCGTCAGTTTCACGGTGCCACCTCACCGAACGCGTCGGCCCGGACGTCCGCCAGTTGCGGGCCAAGGAACCGCCGAGCCAGCCGGGCGAAGGACACCGCGTCACCGGTCGCCAGAAACCGATGCCCGGGCCCCTGCGAATCATTCTCCCGCAGCAGGCCCTGATCGGTGAGCACCCGGTACAACTGCCGGGCGGTCTCTTCGGCGCTCGACACCAGCGTCACTTCGTCTCCCATCACCAGGCCGATGAGCCCGGCAAGCAGCGGATAGTGCGTGCAACCGAGGACAACCGTGTCGACGTCCGCACGCTGTAGCGGCTCAAGGTAGGCCGAAGCGAGACCGAGTAGCTGTCGTCCGGTTGTCACTCCGCGCTCGACGAAGTCGACGAAGGCAGGCGCGGCCGCACTCGTGACCTGAATGTGCGGAGCCGCCGAGAAGGCGTCCTCGTAGGCGCCGCTGCCGATCGTCGCGGCCGTACCGAGGACACCGATCCGCCCGTTGCGGGTGGCCGCCGCCGCACGCCGGACGGCGGGGCGGATCACCTCGACAACGGGGATGTCGTAACGTTCGCGCGCGTCGTGCAGACACGCCGCACTCGCCGTGTTGCACGCGATCACCAGGGCTTTCACCCCGAGCCCGACCAAGTGGTCGCACGCGTCGAGAGAGTGCCTGCGGACGTCGGCGATCGGCTTGGGCCCGTAGGGCACATGCCTGGTGTCGCCGACATAGACGAGTCGCTCGGCGGGCAGTTGATCGAGCACGGCGCGAGCCACCGTCAGACCGCCGACGCCGGAGTCGAAGATCCCGATAGGTGCGTCCGTCACCTAGGGGAGCGTACGCGTCGAACACCTGTCAACGCAGGGCGCGACGCCCGCCTTGTCACGAAGGTGACAGGTGAGGGGCGTCACGACTGTGACCGACGTTACGAAGCCTGAGCGGTCAAAACGACGCCGATGATGAACACGACGGTGCTCGCCGACAGCAGGATCCACGGTGTCTGCCGCGAGCGGGTCATGGGGAACGCGGCGATCGCCAGGCCGAGACCGACGAGGCCGGTGACGATGATCGCCGGCTCGAACCAGCCCGGCGTCTCGCCCCCGAGGAGGAGGATCAGGTCGATGAGGCCGACGACGAGGCCGCAGATCGCCAGGCACAGCGCCCAGGCGCACACGCCCATGAGCCGACGCAGCCGGACGTCCGGCACGGGTCGGTTCTCAGGACCGGCCTGCGCGGCGCGGGGCTGCTCGGTCGGCACCATCGGCGTCCGTGTTGAGGTCTGGATGCTCATGCTGCCCGACTCTACTCGGGGCCGCCGAGGGCGCAACCATCCGTCACACCCCTGGCTGACCAGGTCAAATGATCGAGGTCACGCCCACAGCTGACCGTCGAGGGCTTCGGCGGCCTCTTCGAGCGAACCGGAGTAGGCGCCCGTGGACAAGTACTTCCAGCCCGCGTCGGCGACCATCACCACGATGTCGGCGGCACTACCCGACTTCACGGCCTCCCCCGCCACGACCAGCGCGGCGTGCAGCACCGCGCCCGTCGACGGCCCGGCGAAGACACCCTCGTCGAAGACCAGCTGCCGCGTCCGGCGCAGCGCGTCGGCGGTCCCCACCGAGATACGGCGGTGCAGGATCTTCTCGTCGTAGAGCTCCGGCACGAAGCCCTCGTCGAGGTTGCGCAGCCCGTAGACGAGCTCGCCGTAGCGCGGTTCGGCCGCGACGATCTTCACGCCGGGGGCGTTGTCGCGCAGGAAGCGACCGGTCCCCATGAGGGTCCCGGTGGTGCCCAGGCCCGCGACGAGGTGCGTGATCGTCGGCAGGTCCCGCAGCAGCTCCGGGCCGGTCGTGGCGATGTGCGCGGCGGCGTTGGCGGCGTTGGAGTACTGGTCGAGCATCACCCAGTCGGGGTTCTCCGCGGCGAGCTTGCGCGCCATCGCGACCGCCTGGTTGGAACCCCCGGCGGCCGGTGACGGCACGATCTTCACGCCGTAGAGCTCCAGCAGCTGCCGGCGCTCGGCCGAGGTGTTCTCCGGCATCACGCAGATCAGCTTGTAGCCGCGCAGCCGGCTCACCAGGGCGAGCGCGATGCCGGTGTTGCCCGAGGTGGGCTCAAGGATCGTCGCGCCGGGCTTGAGGACGCCGGCGTCCTCGGCGGCGGTCAACATGGACAGGGCGGCGCGGTCCTTGATGCTGCCGGTCGGGTTGCGGTCCTCCAGCTTGGCCCACAGGCGGACCTCGTCCGAGGGGGACAGGTTCGGCAACCCGACCAGCGGCGTGTCACCGCAGGCGTCGAGGATCGAGTCGTACCGCGCCATGGCTCGCGTCAGCCGCCAGCCACGGCCGGGAGGATGGTCACCGAGTCGCCGTCGTTGAGCTTGGTGTCGAGGCCGCCGGTGAAGCGGACGTCCTCGTCGTTGACGTAGACGTTGACGAAGCGGTGGAGGGAGCCCTCGGCGGTGATCACGCGGCCGGACAGCCCGTTGTGGCGGGTGTCGAGGTCGGCGAACAGGGCCGAGAGGGTGTCACCGGCGCCGGAGACGAGCTTCTCGCCGCCGGTGTGGGTGCGCAGGATGGTGGGAATGCGAACTTCGACAGACATGGCCGTTCTCTTTCAACGCAGGAGGGTGTGACTTGATTCGGGAGAGCCGGGATCTGCGCGGGGCGTGACGCGGGGAGGCGTCGCCTAGCGCGGCTCGGCACAGTCGTACACGATCGAGGTGGGTGTGTGCCCGATCTTGTACGTCTGGACGGCGAGCTCGTCGCCGGTGAGTTCGATGGGTTCCTCGGTGATCTCGCCGTCGACGATCCGGAAGGACCGGACCTCGGCGACCTCGGGGTCGCGGGTGGAGACCAGGACGTAGTGCGCGCCGGGCTCGCCGGCGAACTTGACGTCGGTGCGCGAGGGGTAGGCCTCGGTGGCGGTGTGGGAGTGGTAGATCACGACGGGTTCCTCGTCGTGGTCGTCCATCCCGCGCCAGACGGTGAGCTGCTCGGCGGAGTCGAAGCGGTAGAACGTCGGCGAGCGCTCGGCGTTGATCATCTCGACGAGGCGCGAGGGCGTGTCGGATCCCGCGGGGCCGGCGATGACGCCGCAGGCCTCGTCCGGGTGGTCCCGGCGGGCATGGGCGACCATCGCGGCTACAAGCGCACGGTCGATCGTCAACACGCTCGACAGCCTACCCGGTCGGCGGGCGGTCACCATCCCGCGACGGCCACCACGAGGGACTCCTGGACGTAGGTGAGGAGTTCGTAGAGACCCAGCGCGGCCGCACGCGGGGACACCGGGTCGGCGAGGATCTCGTCGTCGATCTCGCGGCCGAGGTCGGTCGATTCGCTGATGTCCAGGCGGACGCCGAGGGCCAGCCGGACGTCGGTGATGGCGCGCAGCCACGCCTCGGCCGTCTCGGCGTCGATGCTGACCTCGCCGCCCTCGGCGGGGAGCGTGTCGAGGAGCACATCGACCTGCGCGAGTTTCGTGCCGGTCAGTTCGGCGTCGGTGAGGCGGTGGAACTCGGCGGCGTCGTCGCTGGAGTCGTTGTAGACGTCCGGGAACAGCCGCGCGGTGACGGGGTCGTCGGTGTCGTGGGTCCGGACGAGTCCGGCGATGCCCTGTACCGACTGGCGGATCGCGTCGGCCTCGGCCGGGGCGAAGGTGGCGACGAAGGTGTCGCCATCACGAATGAAGGCTCGCATGTTTCCTGTTCGTTTACTGGCGCTCTACGGTGGCCCAGAGGCCGTGCGCGTGGAGGCGGGTGGCGTCGAACTCCATGCGCTCACGGGCGCCGGAGGAGACGGTGGCGCGGCCCTTGTTGTGCACGTCGAGCATGAGCTTTTCGGCCTTGTCGCGGTTGTAGCCGAAGAGCTTCTGCAGGACCCAGGTCACGTAGCTCATGAGGTTGACCGGGTCGTTGTGCACGACCGTCGTCCAGGGACGATCGGGGTCGGCGCGTTCGGCATGGTCCGTGACGATGTCCGGACTCGCCAGTGGTGCTCCCATGTCTCCATCGTGCCACCCCGGCGCCAGCGGCGCGGTGGCGGTGGCGGGTGGGGCGGGAGGGGTGGGTGGGGGTGGTGGGGTGCGCGGGGAGGGGTGGGGGGTGACTGGCGGGGTGGGGCGGGCGGGGGGTGGTTCGCGGGCGGGAGGGGTGGGTGCGGGGGGATGCGGTGGGTGGGGGTGGTGGGGGTGGCGTGCGCGGGAAGGGGCGGGGTGGCGGGGCCGAGGTTGGGGGCGGGGCTGGGCCGGGGCTGGGGCGGGGCGGGGCTGGGCCGGGGCGGGGCCGGGGCGGGGTTGGGGATCGGGATAGCGGACCGGGGTTGGGGGCGGGGTTAGGGCTGGGCGCTCGGCGGGGGACGGTGGGGCAACTGGCGGGGGCGAAGAACGCGGGGTGATGGCTGGAGCGGCGGCGAAGCCGGGAGCGGCGGGTCGACGTGGCCGCCCGTTGTCCCCGATCGGAACCGTGGGGCCGCCCAGGCCGCCTCCCACTTCTGACAGTAGAGGGGCGCCAGGCGTGGGTGTGTAGTGCTCAGCGGCCGGGCCTGTGGATAACCCGCCGGTTGTGGACAACCCCGCCGGAGCACAACCCCAGCAGCCGAGTCCGCCGGAGCACGACACAACCCGGCAGTCGAGTCCGGCGGCGCGCCATGACCTCACGCCCGAGTCGACCGGGCACGATCCGGCGCCCCGGCAACCCAGCACCCCGGCGCCCCGATCCCCAACGCCCCACCCACCCGACGCCCATCGGCCGGTCGCGCCCCGAGCCCGAGCCCCGCAGCCGAGGCAACCGCCCCAACCCGCCCCTACCCCCGCCGCCGCAGCTCCGCGATCTCCTCCCGCGCCTCCGCCAGCTCGGCGCGCAGCGCCGTCAGCGCGTCGTACACCTCGTCCAGCCCTCTCGCGTTGCGAGCGCGCAAGTCCTTCACCGCCGCGTCCAAGACCCCATCGGCCTTCCCGCGCAACGCCCGCTCTGCCGTCCTGTCGACGCGCTTGTCCATCCGCGCCGTGACCGGCCGCAGCAGCCTTCGCAGTACCCGCCCCATCAGTCCCGCCTCCGCAGCAGTGCCCGTTCGTACAGTTCGGCGTCCGCCGGCCGCCCTTCGGCCCGCAGCGCCGCCAGGTGCTCGGCGTGTGCCGTGCCGGTGGCGTCGTCGAGGGCCCCGACGGTGGGAGCCGGCACCCGCGGCGCCGGTCCGTCCTTGGCCAGCGCGAGGGCCGTCGACATGCGCTCGGCGAAGCTCGCCGGCGCGAACAGCTCCTCGACCTCGCGGTACCCCGCCTCGTCGACGTCGTCGGCGAGCACTTCCCGCAGCGCGGTGAGTGCGGCGTCGGGGGTGTACTCGCCGAAGCCCCGGTATCCGCCCACTCCTTGGAGGATCTCCTTCGACCCGACGCGGTCGTAGGTGACGATCCGCAGCCGCTGCTGGACGGCCTCGATCACGGCCAGCGGCATGGGATCGTCCGAACTGGACAGGAACAGCACGTCGGCCTCGGCGAGTTCGGCGCGGACGCGTCTTCGCGGGAGGGCCCCGCGCCAGTCGACGCGTGTGGACACCAGGGCGGTGTCGCTCACCCTGCCGCGGTGGCCGTACCAGGCGAAGTCCCAGGGCAGCGCGGCGGCGCGTTCGGCCACGCGCGAGAACAGGTCGACGCCCTTGCGGTCCTGGACGGTGCCGACCATCGCGATGCGCGGCCGCTCCCCGGCCCGCTTCCGAGCGCGCGGCGGGTGGTCGTCGAGGGGAACGGTGTTGTAGACGACGACGGGGTCGCGGGCGCCGTGCTTGCGGTAGAAGTCGGCTTGGGCGCGGGAGACGCACAGCAGCCGCAGCCTCGGCAGCAGGTCGAGCAGGCGCTCATGGCGCACCCCGCGCGTCGCGGCCTCGTGGTCGAAGACGTACTCGGTCTCGTGGACGTACACCGACGTGGGCACGCGGGCGTCGAGGAGGGCGGCGACGACGCGTGAGCCGAGCCAGTTGCGCCAGAAGAGGGCGAGGCTGTTGACCAGTACCTGCTCGCAGCCCTCGATCGCGGCGAGGACGCCCTCGACGCTGGAGAAGGCCCAGATGTCGATGTAGCGGACGTCGACGGGTCCTTCGGCGACGAGGTCGCGCGTGTAGGTCAGCACGGGCACGGCGACGCCGGTGACGTACCCGAAGTCGGTGCCGATGACGGCCAGGGAGCGGGGGCGGCGGATGCGGTCGCGGATGTCGTCGAGGGCGCGCTCGGCGAGACTGCGGCGGTCGACGGTGGGCCCGTCCACAACGGACCCCGCCGCCGGGACCTGGGCCCGGACGACCGCGTCGACGATCCGTTCCCCGACGTCGGCGTGGAAGGCCAGGTAGTGCTCGACGGGCTCACCGGCCGGGTCGCCCCGGAAGCGGCCGTCGACCTTCAGGCGCAGCGCGACCTCGCCGAGCTCGCCGACGTCGCCGGTGGTGCGGATCAGGTTGTGCCGCAGCGAGGGCAGGACGCGGCCTCCGGTCGCCGCCGGCCGGTGGTGGACCAGCGGGACCCCCGCCCGCAGTGTGCGGGGGTAGAGGGCGTCGGTGGCGGTGACGACGAGGTCGGCGCCGGCCGGGTCGCCGCCGAACTCGACCTCGCCGTAGGCGCGCAGCTCCTCGACGGCCTCGTCCCAGTCGCCGTCGCCGTGGATCACGACCCGCAGCGGGGTGCCCGGGGCGGCGGCGCGCCGGTGCACGGCTGAGCGGGCGGCGCGCAGGAGGGCGGGGTCGTCGCTGAGGCCGAGGGCTCCGGTGACGACGACGGCGGTGTCGGGGCCGCGACCGGCGAGCGCGCGCCGCGTCGCCGGTCCCCACACGCACACGGTGGCCGGTCCGCTGTCGCCGAGGCGTCCGTGGGCGGCGGCCGCGGCGTCGAGGGAACGGTGCCGGTAGTCGACGTGGCGGTCCTGGATCACCACGACCGGCAGGCGGGTCCGCAGCCCCCGCGTGAGTTGGCGGCCGTGGTGGGACTGGTCGTCGCACAGCACGAGCCGGTCGACGCCGTTGGCGTCGGTGAAGGCGCGCACGCGCGCTTCGAGCTCGTGGGGGAGGTCGACCTCGCCGATCGCTTCCTCGGGTCCTACGAGGGCGGGGGTGAGTTCGTCGACGACGTGCCCGGCCGCCTCGGCGGCGCGGCGGAACTCGGCGGCGACCTGTCTGGCCTGGTCATCCTCGGTGAAGACGGCGATGCGCATGCGAGGGGAAGTCCTTACGGCGTGGACCTTCGCGGGTCCCCGTGGAGGGGGCTGCGCCAGGCTATGCGTCGCCGGACCAACACCGGGCGGGCTTGACGTGAAAGCACGGTGAACGAAAAACGCCAAGGGTCTTGGAAGTGGACGAGGTGAAGATCGTCGTCCGCGGGTGAGCGACGGGCGGGCGTTGATTAGGCTCAAGCCCGTGAGCGTGCTGCACACCGATCATTACGAGCTGACCATGGTGTCGGCCGCCCTCGCCGACGGCAGCGCCGAGCGCGCCTGTGTCTTCGAGGCCTTCGCCCGCCGTCTGCCCAACGGCCGCCGCTACGGGGTGGTCGCCGGGATCGGCCGGCTCCTCGACCACCTCGCCGACTTCCGCTTCCACGACGAACAGCTGCGATTCCTGCGCGAGAAGAAGGTCGTCAACGAGCAGACCATCGAGTGGCTGGCGAACTACCGCTTCACCGGCGACATCGACGGCTACGCCGAGGGCGAGCTGTACTTCCCCGGCTCGCCGATCCTGACGGTGACGGGGACCTTCGCCGAGTGCGTGCTGCTCGAAACGCTCGCACTGTCGGTGCTGAACTTCGACTGCGCGATCGCCTCGGCCGCCGCCCGGATGGTGACCGCCGCGCGGGGCCGCCCGATCATCGAGATGGGTTCGCGCCGCGCGCACGAGGAGGCCGCCGTGGCCGCCGCGCGCTCGGCCTACCTGGCCGGCTTCTCGGTCACCTCGAACCTGGAGGCGGGCATGCGCTACGGGATCCCGACCGCCGGGACCTCGGCGCACGCCTACACGCTCCTGCACGACAGTGAGCAGGAGGCCTTCGCCTCCCAGGTGGCGACGCTGGGGACGGACACGACGCTGCTCGTGGACACCTACGACATCTCCGAGGGCATCCGCCGCGCCATCGCCGCGGCCGGGCCGGGTCTGCGGGCCATCCGCATCGACTCCGGCGACCTGCACTTCCTGGGCCAGCAGTCCCGCGAGCAGCTCGACTCGCTCGGCGCGGCCGACACCCGCATCGTCGTCTCCGGCGACCTCGACGAGTACGCGATCGCATCGCTGGCGGCGACCCCCGTCGACATCTATGGCGCGGGCACGGCCGTGGTGACCGGGTCCGGCGCGCCTACGGCGGGTCTGGTCTACAAGCTCGTCGAGGTCGAGGGCCGGCCCGTGGTCAAGCGCTCGGAGAACAAGGCGACCGTCGGTGGCCGCAAGACCGCCGTGCGGCGCCACAAGCCGACCGGCACGGCCGTCGAGGAGATCGTGGTCTCGCAGGGCACGCCCGAGTCGGAGCCCGGCGACCGCGCGCTCCAGCGCCCGCTGGTGCGCGGCGGCGAGATCGTGGCCGGCCTGCCGACCCTCGACGCCTCGCGCGACCACCTCCGCGAATGCCTGATCTCGATCCCGTGGGAGGGCCTGAAGCTCTCCCAGGGCGACCCGGCGATCCCCGTGGTGATGCGCTCCTAGAGAGGGCGTCTCCGGTGGGTCACCGCGGGCCTTGGCGGGCTCGTCGCGCCCACAAGACCCACAAGCCCTAGCCGACGACGGGCGTGCCGACGAGCGTCACGTCCGCCTCGCGCAGCCGCGCCAGGGCCGACTCGGTCGTCTCGGCGGCCACGCCGGCCGTCATGTCGAGCAGCACCGTGGTGGCGAAGCCCTCGCGGGCGGCGTCGATCGCGGTGGCGCGCACGCAGTGGTCGGTGGCGATGCCGACGACGTCGACCTCGGTCACGTCGCGGGCGCGCAGCCACTCGGCGAGCGAGGTGCTGTCGCTGGCGCCCTCGAACCCGGAGTAGGCCGCGGCGTAGGCGCCCTTGTCGAAGACGGCCTCGGCCCGCGAGTGGTCGAAGTCGGGGTGGAAGGCCGCGCCCTCGGTCCCGACCACGCAGTGCACGGGCCAGCTGTCCACGAAGTCCGGTTCGGACGAGAAGTGCCCGCCGGGGTCGATGTGGTGGTCGCGGGTCGCCACGACATGCTCCCAGCGCTCGGGCTCGTCCCGCAGGGCCGCGGTGATGGCGGAGGCGACGCCCGCACCACCGGCGACGGCGAGGGAACCGCCCTCGCAGAAGTCCTTCTGTACATCCACGACGATCAGTGCGCGTGCCATGGGTCAAGCCTAGGGGGTGCCGGCCAGCGACGTCAGGTCAGCGGTGCCCGTAGTGGGAGAGGAACACCTCGACGCCCGCCGCGACCGTCCCGTCGATGTCGCGGTCCTCGGCCTTCTCCTCCGGCAGGAAGGTCAGCACGAGCTGGAGTCCGCCCAGGGTCATCCCGATGAGCTGCCGGACCGCGCGCTCGGGGTCGGGCGCGTCCAGGACGCCGCGCGCGCCGAGCTCGGTGACGGTCTCGATGAGGGGCGCGTCCATCATCTCGCGGGTGATCTTGAACCAGAGCCGCCCCAGCTGCGGGAAGCGGCCGACCTCGCCGATGACCAGGCGCCGCAGCGCGAGGATGTCCTCGCACAGCACCCGCCGCGACCACGCGGCGAGGTAGGCGGTGAGCGCCGAGCGAAGCGCGCCGGGCTCGTCCGGGATGGACCGGTCGAGCGGTTCGAGACCCTCGTAGGCCTCGGTGAGGACCCCGGCGGTGACCGCGAGGAACAGCCGTTCCTTGTTGCCGAAGTGCTGGTAGATCGTGGGTTTGGAGACCCCCGCCCGGCGGGCGATCTTGTCGACCGAGGCCGCCGCGTAGCCCTCGCGGAGGAACTCGCCGACGGCCGCCTCCACGATGGAGGCGCGCTTGCGTTCCGAGGAGCTGACGGGATCGGCGATGATCGGGATCCCGTATTCGTCCACATCGGCCGCCACGCCCACACCATAAACTAAACGGTTCGGTTTCGACCACCGAGGGTGACGGCGAAGCCGGTCAGCACGAGCGCCGCCGGCGGCACCGAGGCGACCGCCAGCAGGCCCCACCCGAGACCGGCCGCCGGCGCGAGAACCGACAGGGCCGCCGGACCCACGACGCTGCCGAACTGGAACGCGAAGTTCACCAGGCCCACACCGCTCGTCCGCGCCGACTCCGGCAGCGTCGAGGTCGCCGAGCCCACGAGCACGCCCTGCCCGGCCGCCGAGGCGAAGGCGGCGGCCCCGGCGGCCGCCAGGACCGGCGGCACACCGCCCCACAGGCCCGCCGACGCCGCCGCGAAGGTCGCCAGCAGCGCCAGGACGATCGCGACCCGCCTGGCCCCGAAACGCAGCACCGCGCCCGCAGAAGCCCACGACAGTCCCGCGCCGACGAGTCCCGGCACCACGAGCACCGCCCCGACCTCCGAGCGGCTCCACCCGGTCGACTCGCCCAGCAGCAGCGGAGCGGCGTAGACGAGCCCGAAGTACACCGTCGTCAAAGCGAGCACCAGCACCACCGAGGCCAGGAAGCGCCGGTCGCGGAGCACCCTGGCGAAGCCGAGCCCGCCGACGCCGGCCGCGGGCTCGTCGGAGAGCACCCGCGAGACCAGCGGCAGCGACACCAGGCTGAGCGCGGGCAGCGCCAACGCGACCCGCCAGGAACTCGCGTCGGCCACGAGCGCACCGGCCAGCGGCCCCAGCGCGCCGGAGACGCCGATGCCCGCCGAGATGAGACCCAGGGCCCGCTGCCGCCGGACCGGTCTCGTGAAAGCCCGGGCCACGTTCATCGCGCTGACCACCATCACCCCCGCACCGGCCGCCAGCAGCACCCTCCCGGCCCCGATCAAGGGCAGCCAGGGTCCGCACAGGATCAGCACCGCACCGGCCGCAGACGCCGCTCCCCCGGCCCGCAGCATCGTCCGGCGGCCGAAGCGGTCGCCGACATAGGCCGCGAACGGCATCACCAGCGCCATCCCCCACCCGTAGAGGGTCAGCAGCCACGTCGCCGCGCCGAGCGAAACGCCGAGCGCCCCGGCGGCGGTCGGGAGCAGCAGGCTCGTCGCCGAGATCCCGAGGGACACCGGGAAGGTCAGGGTCATCAAGACGGGAGTCGCGACGGCCCGGGGGACGCGGTGGGCGGCGATCGACATGCCTCGGATTGAACTACACGGTTTAGTTACATGTCAATACTGAACGGTTCAGTGTCGTCGCCGTGATCGAGAGCGCCCCTGGCGGCTTGAACACCGGGGCGGGACATGACGAAACCGCCGGCCCCATCGGGACCGGCGGTTTCGGCGTGCGTGCGAAGCGAGCGCTCTAGTGCTCGATCTCCTTGCCGGACTTGGCGTCGGCGATGGCCGCCAGAGCGGCACCGTGACGGGCGTCGAAGGCGGGGCGCTCGGAGCGGATGCGCGGCATCCGGTCGAAGTTGCGCAGCGGGGGCGGGCAGCTCGTGGCCCACTCCAGCGATCCGCCGTAGCCCCACGGGTCGTCGACGTTCACGACGCGCCCGGCCTTGTACGACTTGAACATGTTCCACAGGAACGGCAGCGTCGAGGCGCCGAGGATGAACGCGCCGACCGAGGAGATCGTGTTCAGCGTCGTGAACCCGTCCTCCGGCGCGTAGTCGGCGTAGCGGCGCGGGAAGCCCTCGTTGCCGAGCCAGTGCTGCACGAGGAAGGTCGTGTGGAAGCCGAACATGGTCAGCCAGAAGTGCACCTGCGCCAGGCGCTCGTCGTACATCCGGCCGAACATCTTCGGGAACCAGAAGTACACGCCGGCGTAGACGGCGAACACGATCGTGCCGAACAGCACGTAGTGGAAGTGCGCGACGACGAAGTACGTGTCGGACACGTGGAAGTCGATCGGCGGGGACGCCAGGAGCACGCCCGACAGGCCGCCGAAGAGGAAGGTGACCAGGAAGCCGATCGAGAACAGCATCGGCGCCTCGAAGGTCAACTGCCCCTTCCACATCGTGCCGATCCAGTCGAAGAACTTGATGCCCGTGGGCACCGCGATCAGGAAGGTCATGAAGGAGAAGAACGGCAGCAGCACCTGGCCGGTGGCGAACATGTGGTGCGCCCACACGGCCATCGACAGGGCCGCGATGCTCAGGGTCGCGGCGATGAGGGTCTTGTAACCGAAGATCGGCTTGCGGCTGAACACCGGGATGATCTCGGTGACGATGCCGAAGAACGGCAGCGCCACGATGTAGACCTCCGGGTGGCCGAAGAACCAGAAGAGGTTCTGCCACAGCATCGCGCCGCCGGTGTCGACGGCGAAGACGTGCGTGCCGAGGTGCCGGTCGGCGAGGACCATGCACAGCGCGGCGGCCAGGATCGGGAAGACCATCAGGACCAGCAGCGACGTGACCAGCAGGTTCCAGGTGAAGATCGGCATCCGGAACATGGTCATGCCCGGCGCGCGCAGCGTCAGGATCGTGGTGACCATGTTGACCGCGCCGAGGATCGTGCCCAGACCCGAGATGAGCAGGCCGACGAACCACATGTCGGCACCCGCGCCCGGCGAGTTGACCACATCGGACAGCGGCTGGTAGGCGAACCAGCCGAAGTCGGCGGCGCCGCCGGGGGTGGCGAAGCCGAGCACGACCAGCGTCCCGCCGAACAGGTACAGCCAGTACGCGAAGGCGTTGAGCCGCGGGAACGCGACGTCGGGTGCGCCGATCTGCAGCGGGACGATGTAGTTGCCGAAGGCGAACACCACCGGGGTGGCGAACAGCAGCAGCATGATCGTGCCGTGCATGGTGAACAGCTGGTTGAACTGCTCGGCCGACAGGAACTGCAGACCCGGTCGCGCGAGTTCGCCGCGCATCAGCAGGGCGAGGACGCCCCCGATGCCGAAGAACACGAACGAGGTGACCAGGTACATGATCCCGATCTGCTTCGCGTCGGTTGTCCGCAGCGCTCGGGCCAGCCACGAGCCCTTGGGCTCGCGACGCACCGGCCAAGGCCGCGCGACGATCGGCTTCGGTGAAACGGTGGTCACCTGTCGGCCTCCTGTGGCGATGTCTCAATGTGGGCGGTCCGCGGCAGGGCATGCCGCTGGCCCAGCGATCGCAGAATAGCGTTCCGGGTCCTCTACGCGTTGTCGGGGTTGCCAAAAAGATCGGCGTGGCGTACTGGCATCATGCGTGGCCATGGAGTCCACCGGGGACCGGTTGCCGCACGGGTACACGAACCTCACGTCGAGCGACGGCTCTTGGGTGACCAAGAGGTTCACCGGACCGCAGGTCGCCGGGCGTCTGGCGCGGGAGGCCTCGGTCCTGCGCGCGATCGCCTCGGTCGTACCGGTTCCGGCGGTACGCGACGTCGGCGACGATTACATCACGATGCGACACATGCCCGGCACGCACGGTCAGGACATGTTGAATCCCGACACGGCCGCGCGCGTCCTCGCAGCGTGCGGGCGGGTACTGGCGCGCGTCCACGCGGTGCCGGCGGCGGTACTGCCCTTCGCGAGGACGCCCGACGACGCCGCCCGAGGGCGCACGGTGCTCGTGCACGGCGATTTCGGGCCCAACAATGTGCTTCTCGACACCGAGGGGCGCGAGGTCACCGCGGTGTTCGACTGGGAGTGGGCGCGCCTCGGCCGGCCCGTGGAGGACCTGGCGTGGTGCGAGTGGGTCGTGCGGATGCACCACCCCGACTGCGTCGAGGCGATGCCGCACCTGTTCCACGGCTATGGCACGCAGGCTCCGGCCTGGGCCGAGCGGCGGGGCGCGATGCTGGCGAGGATCCGGGAGCTGCTCGACTTCTGCGCGTCCCCGGCCGGGCCGCAGGGAGCGGCCGGCGCGCGCGCCGCCGCGGTGGCCGAATGGCGGCGCAGGCTGGCCGTCACCACGACGTGGCGTCCATGACGGTGCGGTCCCGGCGCGAGTCCTGCCGCCGGGACCGCACCGGTCAGGGGTTTTCCTTGTAGTACTTGGCCGCACCCGGGTGCAGTGCCACCGGGCTGGAGTCGGCGGCCGTCGCCTTGGTGATGTCGTTGACGACGGGAACGAGCGCGCCGATGCTCTTCTGGTACTCGAAGAACACGCGGGTGATGTCGTAGGCGAGATCCTCGGGCATCTTGTCGCTGACGAGCAGCAGCGTCGGCGCCTCGACCGAGGCGAGGTCGTCGATCTTGTACCCCTCGCCGCGGATGGTCGAGGGACGGTAGCCGCCGTAGTTGTTGCGCATCAGCTCCGAAACGGAGCCGAGCGGAACGAGGTGGTGCTTGCCCTCGGACAGGATCGTCGCGATCGCGGAGTTCGGCACACCACTGGAGGCGAAGACCGCGTCGACGGCGTCTTCCTTGTCGATGGGCATGCGAATCCGCGCCAGGGCGTCGGTGATCGCCATGTTCTCCGAGACGATGTCGTCCTCGACGCTCAGGCCGGCCGTTTCGAGGACCCGCCTGGAGAACAGGTCGTCGCCCGAACCGGCGCCGCCGCGGCTGACCCGCAGCCCGGCCAGCTCCTGGACGTTGGTGATCTTCGGCCGCGGCGCGCCGGTCGCCTCGTCGACGCCCAGTTCGCTGCGGACGACCAGGTGCAAGACGCCGGGGAAGACCGACGCCAGCGCCAGGACGGGCTGCTTGATGTCCTTGAACGCGCCGGTGCCGTTGTAGGCGTCGGCGGGTACGCCGTCGCCGGACAGGGCGATCGCCGCGTCACCGCGCACGATGCGCCGGACGTTGTCGGCCGACGCGCCGGTCGGCTGGGCCGTGGCGACCGCACCGGGCAGGCCGCTGTTGATGGCGTCGGCCAGGGCACCGCCGAACTGGTAGTAGACGCCACTGGTACCACCGGTGCCGATGGCCAGGCGGCCGTTGTTCCACGCGGTGGCGGAGTTCTGGGGCTTGTCCGAGGCTGCGTCGGAGCAGGCGGCGAGCAGCGAGGAGGTGAGTCCGGCGGAGCCGAGCGCGGCGGTGAGCCGGAACAGTCGGCGACGGTCCATCAACGCTCTCCCACCGGCGGGGCGCTGCCCGCGGCCCGGCGGATCGCGGGTTCAAGTGCGCTGGCTACGCGCTTGACCAGCAGAGCCATCTCATAGCCGACAAGTCCAAGGTCACAACCGGCGGCCGCGAGTACGGCGACCTGTGCGCGGTCCCCCACCGCCATCAGCAACAGGACTCCGCCGTCCATGTCGACAACGGCCTGGCGAACCCGCCCGGCGGCAAGTACCCGTGAGGCACCGGTCGTCAAGCTTGCGAGGCCACTGGTGATCGCGGCGAGCTGATCGGCGCGGTCGGTCGGCAGTCCGGCCGAGGCCGCGAGGGCCAGACCATCCACGGAGACCGTCAGGGCGTGCGCGACATCGGGCACTTTCTGCGTGAACGAGGTGAGCAACCAGTCGAGCTCACCGACCGCGCCCGCGTGTGCGCCATTACCGGGCGGCATCGATCGAGTCATCGTTGGTCCGTCCTTCGGGAGTGGGATTGGGGGTTGTTGGAACGCAACTGCATGGTCGAGCTGGAGGGGACGCGCCCGCTGACCGGCTCGTCCTCACGGCCGGCGGCGGTGCCGCTGGCCAGGCCGGACAGTCGGGCTCGAATCTCGTCGGGGTCGATGCTTCCGGTGATCTCCGCGGCGGTGGGGACCTTGCGGCCCCGACCGTTGGCCGGGAGGGAGTCGTCGATCGATCCGGGGAGCAGACGCGCGCCCGGGCGACGCTGGGGGAGGCCGCCCGTGGTGGCGGGCGCGGCTTCCGCCGCCGGTTCGGCAAGGACCCGCTGAACTTGAGCGTACGCCGTATCGCTGGGGCCGCTGCGCCACTCGAGGGAGCCCGGCGGGAGCGCCGGGGTGTCTCCGGATCCGGTGGTCGGGCGGAACCATCCCGTCGGCACGATGTCGGTGCCGAGTGCTCCGTTGGCGCCGACGTTCTGCGTGGGGGGACGCTCGTCTGCGCCGCGGGGGCGCGGCACGCGCTGGTCGGTGACCGGCGTGGGCCGGCGTTCGGGGATGACGACCGGACGCGGTTCGGGGGCGGCGGCGATGGCGCGGGGCCGCTGCCCGTTGTCGACGACGGCCGCAGGGGGGCGACCGGCGATCGGCATGGGCCGCGAGGCGCGCGGCGGGAGCGGGTCTCGCCCCAGCCCGGCGCCGAGCGGGGGACGGTCGTCGAAGGTGTCGACCGACCGGTCGGTGGCGATCATCGCGTCGGGGACGCGGACCATCGCCAGGGTTCCCTTGCCGGCGGTGCTGTGCAGCTGAACCTCGATGTCGCGCCGGGCCGCGAGTCGCGCGACCACGAGCAGGCCCATCGTGCCGGCGGTGGCACTGGTCAGCGCCGAGGGCTCGCGGAGGCGCTCGTTGGCCGCCTCCAGCTGCTCGGGCGGCATTCCGATGCCCTCGTCGGCGATGGAGATCGCGAGGTCGTTGACGCTGCGGCGCACCGTGACGCGCACCTGCGAGGTCGGCGGGGAGAACACCGCGGCGTTCTCCAGCAGCTCGGCGAGCAGGTGCACGAGGTCGCCGACGGAGTGCGCGGTGATCGGCACGTCGCCGGCGCCGTCGATCTCGACGCGGGTGTAGTCCTCGATCTCACCGGCGGCTGCGCGAACGACGCTGGCGACCGGTTCGGGGGTGGTGTAGCGGCGACCGGGGTCGCCGCCGGCGAGGACGAGCAGGTTCTCCTCGTTGCGCCGCATGCGGGCCGCGAGGTGGTCGAGGGCGAACAGGCGGGCCAGCACGTCCGGGTCGGTCTCGGCTTCCTCGAACTCGTCGAGGAGGCGCAGCTGGCGCTGCACGAGGCTCTGACCCCGGCGGGCCAGCGCGATGAACAGGGCCTCGACGTCCAGCCGCAGCAGCGACTGGTCGGCGGCGAGCCGCAGGGCCTGTTCGTGGACGGCGTCGAAGGCGACGGCCACCTGACCGATCTCGTCGTCGTTGCGGTTGGCGCGCGACATGGGTGCCGATTCCATGGCGAGTCGCAGTCGGCGGCCGACCTCGTCGGAGTTGCCGGCCGCGGCCACGTCGGCCACCGCGCCGGGCAGGCTCTCGTCGGCGACGGTGAGCGCGTTGCGGCGCAGGACCCGCAGTCGGCGGGAGGTCCGCACCGCGAACAGGATCGCGATGGTCAGGGTGACCGTGGTGACGCCGAGGGCGATCGATCCCGTCGCGAGGGCTCGCTGCTGGGCGGAGATGGTCAGCTCCGAGGCGCTGGTCTCCATCCACGTCGTCACGTCGAGCTCGACGTAGTAGAGGCGCAGGAGCGTGTTGCTCATCGCGACCGTCCACGCCTCGGGCGCGATCTCCTTCCAGGCGACCTCACTGGAGTCGATGCCCTTGAGGACCGTCATCCGGTACTTCGTGACGTTGTCGAAGTCGATCGTCTGGGCGATCTGGTCGTAGTTGAAGCGGATGCCGGGGTCGGCGTAGCGGTAGAACTCACCGATGCGCTCGGTGGTCTGACCGACGACGTCGGCGACCTCGGCGAG
Source organism: Phytomonospora sp. NPDC050363 (assembly GCF_040655735.1). Classification (NCBI taxonomy): domain Bacteria; kingdom Bacillati; phylum Actinomycetota; class Actinomycetes; order Micromonosporales; family Micromonosporaceae; genus Phytomonospora; species Phytomonospora sp. NPDC050363. The sequence goes on along the minus strand of NZ_JBFAKK010000011.1, from coordinate 259,413 downwards.
CTTCGTGGGGTTGTACTTGCCCTCGGCGAGGATGTCGCGCACCAGGATCAGCTCGTGTGCGGTGAACTGCTTCGCGGTGGCGATCGCGGCGGTCGCGCGGGCCTGTGCGGCCAGCTTGGGGTTGGCGATCTGGTCGGGGAGCTTGTCGGCGACCAGGAGGATCTGTACGGCGATCTTGTTGTACTCGTTAAGACCGCTGGTGCGGGAGTTCAGGTCGGCCGCGATGGCCTCGGTGCGCGCGGTCTCCAGCTGTAGCAACGAACTTCGTGCGCTGGTGACGGCGCCGCGTAGGTCGGGCGCGGCGTTCTCGGCCGACTCGCCGGCGGTCATGAACTTCTCGAGCGTCTGGTCCGTACGGGCCTTCTGCGAGTCCAGCAGCGGCTTGCCGACACCGCCAGCGGCGAGTGAGGCGCCGGAGCGCTGGACGTAGGCGAGAGTCTCGTTCGCCTCTCGCTGCAGTTCCTGGACGAGGCTCGAGGTGCTGCCGGCGAGGGTGGCCAGAACCTGGGCGCGGTCGGCGTCATCGGCTTCGATCAGCGCGTTACGGACTTGGATCGTTCCGAGTGCGACCAGGCCCACCAGCGCGATGACGATGGGCAGCATTAGCTGCACGCGGACCGATTGCACAGTCGCGCGCCTGGACGAATCGCCACGGGCCATGATGCGGTCTCGCTCTCATTTGCGGACAACTCAGCGGGTGCCACGGATATCCTGGCCGCCTTGCCGCACCCGCTCAAGTCCGGGGGCGGTATTTCACCCTACGAAGTCAGGCGTCCACTGTGCGCATTCGAAATGTCACGGACTCAAGCCGACTGACTACTTTAGGTAATGGCGGCGAAGGTCTCCACTTGCATTGTCGGACCGGAGACGATGATCAAGTCGCCTTCGGCTATCGAGGTTTCCGGCCGGGCATAGGTGAAATCCTCGCCCGGTCGTTTGACTCCGACGACGGTGACACCGTACTTGGTGCGCAACTGCGCCTCCGCGAGGGTACGGCCAAGAGCCTCCGCGGGGGGACGCGTCTTCACGATGGCGAATCCGTCGTCGAATTCAATGAAGTCGATCATGCGACCGGTGACCAAGTGCGCGACCCGCTCACCCATCGCAGCCTCCGGATATACGACGTGGTGGGCGCCGACCCGGTGGAGAATGCGGCCGTGTTTGGCGGTGATGGCCTTCGCCCAGATCTCCGAGACACCGGCTTCCTCGACGGCGAGAACGGTGAGCACACTCGCCTCGATGTCGGTTCCGATGGCCACGACGACCCGGTCGAAGTCGCCGATGCCTAGCTGTCCGAGGACCGTCGCGTCGGTCGCGTCGGCCTGGACGACGTGGGTGAGCCGGTCGGACCACTGCTGGACGATCTCGGCCCGCTCGTCGATGGCCAGGACCTCGTGGCCCAGCCTCACCAGGGAGTCGGCGACGGCGCCGCCGAAGCGGCCGAGGCCGATCACGGCGACGGTGCCCGAGTCGGGCTGGAGCAGGCGTTTCTTCTTAGCCGACAATGGGTCGCTCCTCTGGATAGCGGTACATGCGGCCGCGGACGCGCAGCGCCATGGCCGTGGCGACGGCGATGGTGCCGACCCGCCCGATGTACATAAGGACGATGAGCACCAGCTGGGCCGCCCCGTTGAGATGGGGGGTGATCCCGGTGGACAGGCCCACGGTGCCGAAAGCCGACAAGGCCTCGAAGAGGACCCGGTCGAGCGAGAAACTCGTGAAGAACAGCAGCGCGACCGTTCCGGTCGCCGCCGCGGCGACACCGAGCAGCGCCACGGTGAGAGCCTGCCGCTGCACGGTGTGGGTGATGCGCCGGCGGAAGATCGACACGTCGGGCTCGCCGCGCACCTCGGCCCAGATGACGAAGGCGAGCAGGAAGAACGTCGTGACCTTCACGCCGCCGGCCGTGCCGCCGGAGCCGCCGCCGATGAACATCAGACCGTCGGTGATGGCCAAGGTCTCGGGCCGCAATGCGCTGATGTCGATGGAGTTGAAGCCGCCGGTTCGGGGCATCGAACCGGAGAAGAATGCCGGAAGGATCTTCTCCAGTGCCCCCATTGGACCCAGTGTTCCCGGGTTGTCCCATTCGAGGGCCAGATAGGCGCTGAAACCGGTGAGGAGCAGGACCGCGGTCGCCAGAAGCGTGAGCTTGGTGTGGATGCTCCATTTCGCGGCGGGCGTGCCGCGCCGGAAAATGTCGGCGAGTACGGGGAAGCCGATACCGCCGATGATGACGGCCAGGATGATCGGCACGCACATGAACGGGTCGGTGGCGAATTCGGTGAAACTGTCGGCGTGCGGTGAGAAGCCGCCGTTGGTGAACGCCGATACGGAGTGGAAGACGCTGTTCCAGGCGGCTTCGCCCCAACTGTCGGTGTAGGTGCCGCGCATCCGCAGGATCAGGATGAGAGCGACGACGGCCTCGACGGTGAATGTGAGCACGGCGGTGCGGATGATGACGCTGCGAACGTCGCCGAGGGCAAGTGCGCGCGTCTCCATCTGGCTTCTCATGCGGTCGCGCAGTCGCAGGCGGCGGGCGACGAGCAGGGCGAGCAGGGACGCGCCGGTCATGATTCCGAAGCCGCCGGCCTGCACCAGGACCAGGATGACGACCTGCCCGAAGGGCGACCAGTAGGTGCCGGTGTCGACGGTGATGAGGCCGGTGAGGCTGACCGCGGACGTGCTGGTGAACAACGCGGTGAGCGGTGGGGCCGCGCCTTCGCCCGCGCGGGCGATGGGCAGCATGAGCAGACCGGTCCCGACCGCTATCGCGGCCAGGAAGCCGAGCGGCACGATACGGGCTGGATGCCGCAGTGATCGACGCACAAACGCAGATTGTGCCGCATGCGGTCGACCGGTGTGGCGCGTCGGGGTGCGCGTCGTTATCTGCGGGCGACGGTGATGATCTCGCGACTGGCGTCGGTGAGGGGTCCGCGGGTCCAGTCTCCGTGGCGCGACTCGACGGTGAAGCCGGCCTCGGTGAGGAACGCGTCGAGCTCTTCGGCGCTGAGGAAGCGCAGGCTTTCACGGTCGACGCGCAGGACGGTCCCGTCGCGGTCCGCGGTGGTGCCGGTGAAGGTGACGATGTCGCCGGCGACCGTCTCGACCTCGTGCCATACCCGCAGTTCACGGCCGTCGGCGTCGGTCACGTCGGCGGCGTTCGACGGGTTCCACGACTCCCACGCGCGGGCCTGCGGGTGGCGGGTCTCGAAGACGAAGCGGCCGCCGTCGGCCAGCGCGGTGCGGACCGCGGTGAGGGAGGAGCGCAGCTCGTCGTCGGTGAGGAGGAACTGGAAGGCGTGGCCGGTCATGGTGGCCAGCGCGAACTCCCCCGGCCAGCGTGAGACGTCGGCGGCGGTGCCTTCGACCCACTCGACGTCGGTGCGGCGGCGGGCCAAGGCGAGCGCCTCGCGGTCGGGGTCGACGCCGGTGAGGCGGCCAGGGTGCCCGCGTTCGCGGACGAGGGCCAGCATGGCGCCGGTACCGCAGCCGAGATCGAGGACGGAGCCGGCGGAGGTCACGTGTTCGTAGTAGAAGCGGTCGGAGGCGTACCGGGCGGGATCCCAGGGGTTCAGGACGTCGTAGAGGGCGGCCGCGTCGGCGTCTGTGTACATACGCGACAGAATGCTGCGGGTGTCGGTGGCGGGCAACGGGTTATGCCGCCGGGTCATTCCCCCCGGAACACCGGCTCGCGGCGGGCGAGGCTCGCCGCGATGCCTTCGGCGGCGTCGGCGGTCTGCCAGAGGTGGGACTGCTCGGCGTGTTCGTGGTCCAGGGCCTCGCGGACCCGGTCGGCGAGGCCGGCTCGCAGGGTGGCGCGGATGGAGCGCACGGCCAGCGGCGCGGCGGCCGCGATCGAGCGCGCCCAGGCCAGCGCGGTCTCGCGCTGCGCGCCGGGCTCGGTGAGGCGGTCGGCGAGGCCGAGGCGGTGGGCCTCGGTGCCGTCGACGCGGCGGCCGGTGAGGAGCAGGTCGGCGGCGGCCTGGCGGCCGATGATCTCGGGGAGGGTGACGCTCAGGCCGAACCCCTGGTGGAAGCCGAGGCGGGCGAAGTTGGCGACGAACCTGGTGGCGGGGTCGGCCACCCTGAAGTCGGCGGCGCAGGCGAGACCGAGGCCGCCGCCGACGGCCGAGCCCTGCACGGCGGCGATGATGGGCGTCTCGACCTCGAAGAGCTGCGCGGCGCGGCGGTAGAGGCGGGCGGCGACTCCCGCGTGGTCGGAGGCGAAGGCGCCCCCGTCGCCGAAGTCGGCGCCGGCGCAGAAGTGCTTGCCGCGCGAGGCCAGCACCAGGGCCCGGCAGCGGGGGTCGTCGTCGAGTTCGCGGGCGGCGTCGACGATCAGGCCGATGAGGTGTTCGTCGAAGTGGTTGGCGGGCGGCCGGTTCATCTCCAGCAGCCCGACGCCGTCGTCGACCACGACCGAAAGATCAAGTCCCTGTGTCACCCGCGCCACGATGCCACAGGCGGCCCGGCCGGGGCCCTCAGGCCTTCCGTGGGACGCCGACGGACAGGAGGGCGACGTCATCGTCGGCTCCCTCTCCGAAACCCTCGACGATCTCGCTGAGCGCCGCGACGGTCGCCTGCGGGGAGGCGGGGGCGAGCTGCCGGGCGAAGGCGAGCAGCGCCTCCGGCCCGTAGCGGCGGTCGCCGTCGGTGTGGGCGTCGGTGATGCCGTCGGTGTAGAGCAGCAGGGTGTCGCCGGGGAGGAGGCGCAGTTTCGTGGTGGTGATGTGCGCGTTGGGCAGGATGCCGATGAGCTGCCCGCCGGGCGTGGGGACGTAGTCGGCGGTTCCGTCGTGCCGCAGGAGCAGCGCCGAGGGGTGCCCGCCGGAGGCGAGCGTGACGTCGAAGGAGCCGTCGTCGAGCGCGGTGAGCACTCCGAACAGCAGGGTGAGGTAGCGCGACTCGGGGCCGCTGTACTGCCGGGCGAGGAGGCTGTTGAGGTCGGCCAGGACCGCGGCGGCTTCGGGTTCGTAGACGGCCGCAGCGCGCAGTGTGTAGCGCGCGCTGGAGGTGACGACGGCCGCGCCGGCGCCTTTGCCGCACACGTCGCCGAGGAACATGCCCCAGCGGCCCGGGCCCAGCGGGAACAGGTCGTAGAAGTCGCCGCCGACCTCGTCGGCGGAGGCGACGTGATACCCGGCGGCCACGTCGAGGCCGGGGACGTCGGGGAGCTTCGGGGGCAGCAGGGTCTTCTGGAGCGTCGCCGTCAGGCGCTGGAGGCGCTCGCGTTCCCTCTCGGCGATCTGCCGCGCGCGCAGCAGCTCGACCTCGTAGGCGCGGCGGTCGCGGGCGTCGAAGATCGTCGTGCGGACGAGCAGCGGCCGGCCGTCGCCGCCCGCCTTGAGGACCGAGGTGACCAGGACGGGCAGGCGTGAGCCGTCGGCGGTCTTGAGTTCGAGGGCGATGCCGTTGATCTCGCCCTGCATGCGCAGCAGGGGCCCGAAGTGGGTCTCGTGGTAGAGCTTTCCGCCGACGGTGAGCAGGTCGGAGAAGTACTTGCGCCCGACCAGCTCCTCACGGCTCATGCCCAGCCAGTCGAGGAGCGTGGTGTTGATCTTCGCTATCCGGCCGTCGAGGAGCGTCGAGAGGTAGCCGCAGGGGGCGTTCTCGTAAAGGTCCTCGGCACTGTCCTCCAGGAGTGCGGCGAAGGCTGGATCGTCACCGTTGCGGCGGTCGGCCGTCATGGGTCATCGACCCGTGATCCTGGCGGCGAAGGCGGAGATCGCCGCGGCGGTGGCCTCGGGCTCGCTCAGCTGCGGGCAGTGGCCGGTGGCGTCGAGGGTCACCAGTTCGCTGCCGGTGATGCGGCCGTGCACGAAGGCGCCGACCTCGCGGGGCGCGATGGCGTCGTAGGCGCACTCGGCGACCAGCGTCGGGACGGTCACCCCGCTGAGGTCCTCGCGGTTGTCGGACAGGAACGTGGCCCTGGCGAAGACCTGCGCGATCGCCGGGTCGGTCCGGCAGAAGCTGTTGGTGAGCTCCTCGCCGAGTTCGGGACGGTCGGGGTTGCCCATGATGACCGGCGCCATCGTCGCCGACCAGCCGAGGTAGTTGCTGTCGAGCGACTCCAGCAGTTCGTCGATGTCGCCGGCGGTGAAGCCGCCCCGGTACCCCGTCGACGGGTCGTCGATGAAGCACGGCGAGGGCGCCAGCATGACCAGCCCGGCGAACAGCTCCGGTTCCGCGACCGCCGCCAGCACGCCGATCGAGGCGCTGACCGAATGGCCGACGAAGACCACCGGGCCCATGCCGAGACCGCGGCACAGCTCGCGCACGTCCTCGGCGTAGCCCTCCAGGCCGCCGTAGCGCTCGGCGCTCCACGCCGAGACGTCGGAGCGGCCGGAGCCGACGTGGTCGAACATCACCACGCGGAAATCCTCGGCGAGGATGGGCGCCACCAGCCGCCACAGGTTCTGGTCGCAGCCGAATCCGTGGGCGAGGACCACGGTGGGGCCGTCGTCGGGTCCGGTGACGGTCAGGTTGTAGCGCCGGCGCAGATCCATGCCCCATCCTTGCACTTCACCGTCGGTGCCGCCGGGCACGGCCGGAGAAGAAGTCTCAGCCGGTGTCCACCGTTCGCCGCGCAACCTGCGCCCTCTCCGGGGCGTGGTCGAGACAACAGTCCCGACCCGGGGAGACGCCATGCGCGGTCGCGCAACCCTCAGTGCCCTCGCCCTCGCCGCCACCTGCCTCACCGCTTTATCGTCGCCGGCCCACGGATCGGCGGCCGCCGACCACCCGCCCCGCGCCGCGGGCGCCGACTTCAACCTCGACGGCCACCCCGACGTCGTCACGGGGATCCCCGACAACGCCGACGGCGAGGACGAGCCCGGCCCCAGCCCGGGCGCGGTCAAGATCATCTACGGCGGGGACCTCGGCGACGTCTACATCACCCAGGACAGTCCCGGCGTGCCCGACGTGTCCGAGCCGCGCGATCGTTTCGGGCACACGGTGGCCGTCTGGTACTCGCCCTACAGCCAGTACCCGTACCTCGTCGTCGGCGCCCCCGGCGAATCGGTCGGGTCGGCCACCTGGGCCGGTCAGATCACCGTGTTCCCGGGCGGGCCCGAGGGCGTCTCCCTCGCCGGGTACACCGTCAACCAGGACTCCCCCGACGTCCCGGGCGTCGCCGAGGCGGGCGACCTGTTCGGCTGGTCGCTGGCCAGCGGGCGCTCGGACCCCGACCGGCACGAGATCCTCGCCGTCGGCGCACCGGGCGAGGACGACAACGCCACCGACTCCGGGTCGGTCACCCTGCTCGGCGGCGCGCGCCCGAAGGTCGTCCATCAAGACACCCCCGGGATCGGCGGCGAGCAGGAGAACGGCGATCAGTTCGGCTGGTCGCTGGCGGCGCAGCGCGACCTGATCGTCGTCGGCGTCCCTTATGAGTCGATCGCCTCGACCACGGGCGCCGGACTGGTGCAGGTGCTGACCGTGCGGCCTTCCGGGGCTTCCGACCCCGACTGGCCCAGGCCCCGGCCGGTCGCCGACATCGACCAGGGCAAGGCCGGCGTCAGCGGTGTTCCCGAGGCGGGCGACCACTTCGGCTGGTCGGTGGCGATCACCTTCGGCGAAGCCGGGGAGGGCTACGACCTCGCCATCGGCGTGCCCGACGAGTCCATCGGCGTCGACGAGCAGGCGGGGATGGTGCACGCCTTCGACCTCGAATACCCCTCCCCCGGGTGGGCGCAGCGCGTGTCGGTGAACCAGGACTCGCCCGGCGTGCCGGGCCAGACCGAGACCGGTGACCGCTTCGGTTCCTCCGTCAACGCCGTCCACACATCGTGGGGGGTCGTGGTCCACACCGTCGGCAGCGACGGGGAGTTCCGCGACGGGGAGGTCGGCTCGCGCCACGGCGTGCACGTCCTCAGCCGCGAACTCGACGGTGCCGTCTGGGTCCGTTCGGGCCTCTACGGCATCCCGTCCGACGAGCTGCTGCGAACCGTCCACCTCAACGGCGGCGAGACCCATCTGTACGTCGCGTCGTCCAGTCCCGACCGGGTGATCGGCGTGCCGTGGGGCAACATCCTCTACGGCGGCGACGAGCCGGTGGTGGTCTACGGGTGGCCGTGACGGGGCTTCACGAGCGCACCGGGACCTCGCGGACCTTTAAGGAGAACTTGACCCTCGACGCGTATCACCCAACAGTCCACATAGGACATACTGCCGGACATGCCCCACACCCGAAGGTCTCTTCATAGAACGATCCTGGTCGCCGTGACCGCGCTGTCGGTCTGGCTGCTCGGCACGACGTTCGCCGCGGCGGGAACCGAACCGCCCGTTCCCGCCGGCGGCGGATCGGTTCCGGTCGCCGACGACGAGCTCCCGCCGGACTGGGCGGCGCACTCGGGCGCCGGGCCGTTCGCGGCCCTCGACGACGCGCCGCCCTCGTGCGACGGCGACGGGACGAGCGGCCGGCGAGTGCAGCTGCTGTACGTGCGCGGCGACGGCCAGGCCGACCGCCTGGAGGAGCACCGCGCGCGCTTCGACGCCCGGGCGGTCAACCTCAACACCCGCCTCGTGCTGTCCGCCGAGGAGAAGGGCGAACGCCGGGAGTTCCGCTTCGTCCACGACGCCGCGTGCAAGCCGACGATCACCCGCGTGGTGGTCCCGCAGGCGGCCATGGACGACGCGGACAAGGGCAAGGTCGTCGACGCGCTGAAGGCCCGGGGATACGGCCGGGCCGACCGCAAGTACGTCGTGTGGACCGAGAACGACTCCTGCGGTCTGGGTTTCGGCGGATCGCAGGACCAGACTCCGGGCGCGGGGAACCTCAACAACCACCAGTCCGGCTGGGCGATGGTCGGGATGCGGACGACCTGTTTCGACAACGCCAATGTGGACGTTCACGAGCTGCTGCACACGATGGGCGCGGTGAACCCGAAGGCGCCGTACGCGACCTCGGGCAGCCACTGCTACCTCCGGGGCGACCTGATGTGCTACGACGACGGTGGCATCCCGAACCCGCCCGGCGGGCTGATCGACTGCCCGAACCCGCTCGTGGAATGGGTGGACTGCGCCGGTGACTCCTACTTCAACCCGAACCCGGTCGCCGGCGGTTACCTGGCCGTGAACTGGAACATCGCCGACAGCGTGTTCCTGATCGGGGGCCTTGCTCCGGGCATGCCGATGACGAACACGCTGATCACCAACAAGGCCAGCGGTCTCGTCGCCGACCTCGACTACGCGGGCACCGCGAACGGGACGCTCGTCAAGCTGGAGACCGAGCACGACCACCCGGCGCAGCGCTGGAACCTCAAGAAGAACTCCGACGACACCTACCGGATCATCCCGGTGATGGCGACGGGCAAGTCCCTTGAGCGCAACACCGATCCGGCGAAGGTCCACGACGGGACCAGCAAGTTCACCCACATCTGGACCGCCGGGACGGGCGCCAACCAGAAGTGGCGGCTCGACCGGAACGCCGACGGGACCTACCTCATCGTGGCCACCGCCGTCGGGTGCCTGACAGGGCAGACGCAGGGCAAGACGCTCAAGGTGCTGGCCTGCAACGCGACGACGAGTCAGAAGTGGACGATCACCGTCTGACGGGCCGGCGAACCCGCCCGGCGCCGAGGCCCGGCCGGCACTCTCGCGAGTGCCGGCCGCGGCCGTTTCGGGGTCACGCCCTCCGCACGCTCATCACCGCGACCCGCGCGTTGTGACCGTCGACGTGCATCGGTACGACCTTCGTCGAGTTGAGGCGCAGTTCGGTCCCGTTGGTCCCCGGAATCCAGGCGATCTGGTCGATGCCCGCGCCGAAGGCCCGCTGCTCGTGGTTCGGGAGCAGCAGCGGCATCGGGTCCCGGTTGCAGTCGCCGGTCCAGATGACCGGGTATCCCTTCGCCCTCCAGTGCGCGATCACGAGGTCGCGGTGCTTGCGGAAGTGCTCTGCCCACATCGAGTCGCGCCAGTCCTCGTACGGGTCCTCCTGGCCGTTCCAGGCGCCGGCCACGTAGTGCGTGTTGGCGAACACGAACGACAGCGCCGGATCGTCGGCCGCCGTCAGGACGACCTCGGTGATCACCCGGTTCGGTGACACGCCTTCCTTGCCGCCGTGCACGGGCGTGACGCGGCGGTCGGCGATGTTGAACTCGCGCGGCACCGAGATCGGCACCCGGTGCGCCGCCGGGTCGTACTCGAAGGCGTTGCGGTACCGCTCGCCGAAGTACTGGTTGATCCAGGCGGGCTCCCGCCCGTCGTCGTCGCCCTCGCCGATCTCCTGCCAGCCCACGAGCGGGTCGGCGCCGTCGACGGCGTGCCGGACGTCGCGGATCGCCGTTTCACGCTGCGACAGGTCGTCGCGGCCGATGTTGGCGGTCACGACGACCAGGCGCCGCCAGGCCGTCGCGGCCGTGGCCTCGCCGACGGTTGCCGCGACGCCGGTCGCGCCGAGCAGGGCGCCGCCGGCGATGGCGAGCGCGCGTCTTCTGCTGATCGATTCCATGGTCCTAAGCCGTTCTGTGTGTGAGGGCGTTCGGCCGGTCTCAGGTGACGGTGAAGCCGTTGGCACCGCGGTTGAGAACGCCGGTCATGGGGTGGCGTCCGCTGCCGGTCCACCAGTGCCAGACGACCCGCGGGCTCCCGTCGGCGGCGGCGAAGACGTCCATGCCGCCGGGCCCGCGACGGTCGAGCGGCAGGCCGCGGTAGGGCCCGAGTCCCGCCTCGCCGGTGAACCCGAAGTAGGGGCGCGCGACGCCGTCCTGCATCGGCGCGCAACGGCTGGAGGGAAGCGGAGTCGTGCCGCAGTCGGCGATGCCGGTCGCGTACCGCGCGCTGTCCCAATTGTTGCCGGAGTACATGAGGTACCAGTGGCCGTCGGGCATCTTCCACATCGACGGGTTCTCGACGACGTGCGTGCCGCCGTCGGTCTTCGCGGTGTCCCAGGTGATGTCGGTGCTCTTCAGCATGTCGCGGCGGGTGTCCCACACCGCCCGGCCCTCACCGTCGGTGCGCACCGTCGAGATGCCGGTCTCGGCGCCCGAGGCGATCGCGTCGTCGCGATAGGTCACGTACAGGGACCCGCCCGCGACGAAGGGGTTGGCGTCCAGCGCCCAGCGGCCCTCGCCGGGACAGGACCATTCGCCCTGGTTCTGGAAGGGGCCGCGCGCGCTGGTGGAGATCGCCCGGCCGATGCACTTCTGCCCGGATCCCTTGCGGGAAGCCGTGTAGAACATGAAGTAGCGGTCCCCGAAGCGCGCCACGCCCGGCGCCCAGATCGCCCCGCCCGGCTCGGCCCACGCGCCGGGGCCGCCCGGCAGGGCGTCGCCCGAGGCGCAGTCGGTCAACCCGACATTGCTGCCGGATCCGTGCGCCAGCACCGGAACGTAGAGCTTCCCGGTGGCGCCGTCGCAGCGCTGGCCGCTGCCCGCGCCGACGGTCGTGCCGTAGGTGATGTAGGAACCGTCCTTGGCGATCACCGTGTCGGGATCGGCGAGCGGGAAGGTCGATGAGCCGGCGGTGATGGAGATGTCGTCGGTTGTGGCTTCGGCTCCCGCCGGGGGCGCGGAAGCCAGTAGTCCCAGTAAAAGTCCCGCGCTCGCACCGAGGCCGAGCGCGCGCCGGCCGAACCGGCTCGTTGATACGTTCACCGTCATCCTCCTCGGATGGCCGTTCGTCCCGGCGGTGTCCGGCGCCGAGACCGGTGGCCGACGCTATCGGCGTGGAGGAAAGGTGTCAACGGGGCGGCCGGGCGCGTAGCCGGTCGCCGGTGTCCGCTCGGGGCTCGCCCGGCGACGAGAACGGTCCGCCTTCTCCCCCGGAGGCGAGATGACGGACCGTTCTTCGACCGCTTGTCGCGGTTCAAGGAGGCCGGCGCCCGACTGGGCACGACCTACGGCTTGGCGGCACGGCTTCGGCAGGCACCCGAAGCCGCCCCGCCCCGCACGTCAGGGGTGCCGCTACGGCAGCATGCAGCCGCCGTAGGTGTACGCGCCGCAGCTCTTGTACTGGCAGGACGAACCGGTGTAGGTGCAGGTGCGACAGCGACGGCGGAGGCCGTTGCTCTGGCAGGCGACGTAGCTGCATTCCTGGACCTGCTCGTAGCAGCCGGCGGCGGCGGTGGTGCGGCCGACGAGCTTGTCGAGGACTCGGTCGGTGATGCGGTGAAGACGCGAGACGCTGATCTCCTTGGCTGATCTTGCTTGGACGGTGAGCAAGAGTCTCACCAGGCGATACAGCCGACCGCACACGAAAGCGCACACGCGTTTGGGCGGCTGATCGCCCGCCCCGTTCTCAGTGCGCCGATGCCCTTTCGGGCAAGGAGAATTGGTGATCCACAATGGACGATTGGAGGTGTCGGCGAGCGGGCTGAGCAGGGAGTTCCCGATTCGCATGGTTCGTGGATCAAGGACCCGGATGACCTGTTTTCGCACCGCCGCCTTAGGCTGATCGCTGCGTTGCTTCCCCATCGTCGGACGAGGTCGTTTCGACCGGGAGGAAACATGCCCACGAAGCCCGAACCCGCACGCGTCCTGCGGTCCGGCCGCATCGCCGCGCCAACGCACCCGGGGAGTCTTCCCGGCGCACATGGATCTCCGGGAGTACCGATGCCGACTGACCCCACCGCGTTCCGCACGGCCCGGCGTCTCGCCGTCGTCGCCGGCGCGCTTCTGCTGGCGTTGACCGCCTGCACCGCCGACAAGGGCACTGTGGACACCCCGCGGACCGCCGCCGACGAACTTCCCGACGGCGCCGTGTGGCTGCACGCCCTCAGCGCGACGGCGAACCTGCCGTCCGGCGGCGAAGTGCTCGCCCAGATCCCGCTCGCCGGCGCGGGCGTGGTGCCCTTCGAGCACAGCACGGACGGCACCTGTGTTCCGGCGGAGGTCGGGTACGGGGCCTTCCTGAACGCCTGGGTGCGCTGAGGCGCAAGCCCGGCGGTGGCGGGTGAAGCCGTTCACGGCCGCCCGCGCATGAGCGGAACGCGATCGTCTACGCGGGGTGGTCCCACCACGAGAAGGCCGCGATGCGCCAGCCGTCGGGAGTCCGCACGAAGTTGAAGGACTTGCTGCCCCGTCCTTCGAAGGGCTCCCCCTCCAGGATCCCGGACTTGCCGTACTCGCCGAAGCGGACGGCGATGTCCCCGCTGATGTCGGTGCGCTCGGCGGTCTCCCACTCGGAGAACTCGGTGAGGCGGCCGTCGGACAGCAGCTCGCGGCGGGGCTCGACGAACTCGTCGACGGTGTACACCGTCAGCTTCGGTCCCGTCGCGACGATCACTCCACCGGGCAGAACCAGCCTGCGGATCCGCTCGACGTCGGCGGTCCGGCCGCCGCGGTTGTCGAAGGCGCCGTAGAACTCGGCGGTGATCGCGTCGATCTCGCTCTTGGCCATGCGGGGACCGTACCGCCGCCGCGCGCCAGACCCACGCCCGGGATGGACACGACCACGGGCCAAGACACGGCTTTGGTGCCGGGACGCCCCGAGAGGCGCCCCGGCGGCCTCATGCCTCGGCGAGGACCGTGGCGAGCCGGCGGAACAGCTCGGGCACCCGCCTGCTGAGCTGTGCGCGTGCGAGGTGTTCGGCCAGGCGGGGGACGCCGTCGAGTTCCAGCCGGAAGTCGCAGCGGCTGCCGCCGTCGCGGTCGGTGATGGTGTAGGTCTGCGTGACGCCCGGTTCGGCGCCGGCGTCGGTGGCGAGGACCAGGTGCGATGCGGGCTCGAACTCGGTGACGGTCAGGGCGATCTCGGTGCGGCGGCCCATGACCTTGCGGGTCTGCAGGATCCGCTTGCCGACGGCGACGGGATCGTCGTCAACGGGGGACACGGCCAAGACCTCGGGTTGCCAGACCGGATGGCCGGCGAGGTCGGCGACGGTGTCGAAGACGCGCTGGGCCGGGAAGGGGTAGTCCGCGGTGTGCTCGACGGTGATCATCATGTTCCTCTCAAGCCTGCAGAAGTCGTGCGGTGTAGGGGTTGAGCTCGACCGGGTCGTCTTCGCCGATCACGACGGTGCCGCCGAGGTTGACCACGCGGCCGCCGACGACGGCGTTCGGCTCGAACGCGAAGGTCATCCCGGGTGCCAGCGGCAGTTCGCCGCCCATCGTCGGCAGCTCGAACAGCCGCCCGTACTCACGAGCCTCGGGTACGCGTTTGAGTCCGGCGCCGAAGCCGCAGACCGGCCCGAGCGGGTTGAGCGTGTGCACCAGCGGGTGGATGTTCCACGCGTCGGCCCCGGCCAGCGGCGCCATCATGGCCTCGGCGAGGTCGCCGAAGCTGTTGCCCGGTCGGGCCGCGGCCAGTCCGGCCTCGTAGCTCGCGCGCGCGATCTCGGCGGCGGCCTTGATGTCGGCGTGCGGCTCGCCGATCGCGATGGCGACCTGGTGCTGCGTCTCCTTCATCCCGAAGCGGCAGAACACCTCGGCCATGACGACGTCCCCGTCTTCGAGGACGCGAGGCGCCTGCGGCCGGTAGGACCAGGCCGGCGGACCCCAGGAGATGAATCCCGGTCCGCTCGACAGCAGCATCCCCGGCGCGGCCACGCCGAGCCGGAAAGCGGCCGCCATCCCGGCCGCGTAGACGTCGGCTTCACCGACACCCGGCGCCGACGCCTCCAGCATCGCCCGCGCCATGGCGTCCCCGGCCGCGGCCGAGTAGCCGATCACGGCCAGCTCCTCCGCCGACTGGCAGATCGTCGCGAACAGGTACCCCAGACCCACCGGGGTGAAGGTGACCCCGGGCAGCTCGGCGAGCACGTCCGACCACAACCGGTACGGCATGATCGGGTTGATGTGGAAGGGCGGGAAGGGATCGAGGCCCAGGACGCCGACGTTGCCGTTCTCCAGCCGGTGCTCCCGCAGGACCTCGACGACGCCTGCGGCGTGCCGCGCGACCCGGATGTCGCCCGGCGCGATCCACAGCCGGTCGCCGCGCCTGCGCGCCTCGATGTGGTCCTGCACGGGCAGCACCGACCAGGTCAGCTCGACCGGATCGGCGTCACGGCAGAAGATCACGATCGCGCCGGGGCGGTCGTTGGTGAAGTAGGCGTCGGGGGCGAAGGGCGCGAGGTCGGCGCATTCGTGCTCGCCGTAGGCGATGAGCGCGTCGAGGCCTTCGGCGGCCATGATCTCGCGGGCGATGCCCCAGCGCCGGTCGCGTTCGGCGAGCGAGTAGACGGGGACGGTATCGGGGTTGATCATGTGGCCGACGCTATGGGCGCGCGCCCCGTCCCCGCGTCCGTCGCGCCACCTGTCCGGTCCGGCCGGCGGTCGCCGCGCTTAAGTCGGCCGGCGCCGGTGCTTAGGTAGCGAACCGTGCCAGTTCGGCCCGCGAGGAGACGCCGAGCTTCGGGAACGCCTTGTACAGGTGGTACCCGACGGTCCGTGGGCTGAGGAAGAGCCGGGCGGCGATGTCGCGGTTCGAGGCGCCCGTGGCGGCCAGCCGCACGACCTGGAGTTCCTGCGGCGTCAGCGCGGACAACGGGTCGCTGCGGACGGGGCCGCGCGCGTGCACGCCCGTCGCCTTCAGCTCGCCTTCCGCCCGCGCCGCCCAGGCGCGGGCGCCGACCCGCTCGAAGACCTCCAGTGCCGCGCTCAACTCGGCCGCCGCGTCGGCCCGGCGCTGCCTGCGCCGCAGCCATTCCCCGAACAGCAGACGGGTGCGGGCGTGCTCCAGCGGTTGCTGCGCGCTTCGCGCGTGTTCGGCCAGCGCACGGGTGAACAGCTCCTCGTCTCCGCCCGCGACCAGGGCCGCCGCCCGCAACGCGACCCCGCGCGCCCACGGCTGCCCGCTCGCGTCGGCCCAGGCCGTGAACCCCGCCAGCGGTTTCGCCGCCGCCTCGGACCGTCCACAACGGACGGCGGCCTCGACGTGGTCGGCGGCGGTGTAGATCTGCACGGTCAGACTGTGCCGGGCCGGGCCCGCCGACTCGCGATCGAGCCGTTCCAGAACGGCCTCGTGGTCGCCACGTCCCATGTCGAGGGCGGTCAGCCCCTGGACCGCCCACGCGAGGTTGGCGGCCCGCTCGCCGTCCGCCGAGCTCGCGATCGCCTCACCGGCGAGCGCGCGGGTCGGCTCCTCGTCGCCGGACAGGGCGTGCAGCCATGACAGCAGCCCCGCGAGATGGCCGCGCCGGTGTCGCTGGCCGGTGTCCTCGGCCAGCAGTTGCGCCTCGTGCAGGGTGGCGAAGGCGTCCCGGTGCTCGCCGAGGAACATCTGCGCGACGGCGAGCAGACCGAGCGGCTGAGGGAGCAGCGTGATGCGGCCCTCGGCACGACAGACGGCGACGAGATCGCAGGCCAGCGCGTGCGTGCGGTCGTGGTCGCCGGTGGCGAGCGAGACATGGGCGGCGCTGAGCCGCTGCGGAAATGGGACGCCCGGGTCGTCCATGGCGGACACGTAACCGGCGAGTGCGGGGACGGCCGCCGCGACGTCCCCGGCGGAGGTGAGGCGCAGCCCGCCGACCAGCCCGGTCAGCGGTGATCCGGGCGGTCGCCCGGGCAGCCGTTCGATGCGGTCGAAGAGCTGGTTCTGGTGCGGACCGTGCCCGCAGTGCCACGTGTAGACGGCGGCGCGCGCGAGCACGGACGCCAGGTGCGCGGGCTGCGCGGCGGCGAGGGGAGCGGCCTCGTCGACCAGGATGGCGGCCGCCGTGCGCGGAAGGCCCCGCTCGTACTCCAGCAGCGCCCGCACGCCCGCCAGACGCCGCGCGGCGGCCGCGTCGGCGTCGCCGAGGGAGGCGCGGCGGGCGAGCCGCTCAGCGCGGTCGAGGCGCCCCGCCTCCAGCGCCGCGGCGGCCGCGTAGGTCAGGCGCCGGGTGCGGGACTCGGGTTCGGCCGACAGGTCCGCCGCGCGCTCGGCGGCCGTGGACGCCAGCGACAGCGCGCCGAGCGCGTCGGCGCGGCCGGCGATCCCGTCCAGTTCGGCGGCGATGGCCTGATCGGGGCCGGTCGCGGCCGACGCCAGATGCCACACCCGCCCGTCTCCCTCACCGGCGGCGGCCAGCGCCGAGTGCGCGGCGGTGCGTTCGGCGATGTCGGCGACGGTCTGTGCGGCGACCCGTACGAGCGGGTGGCGCAGTTCGACGCGGGCGGTGCCGACGTGCAACAGCCCGGCCCGCTCGGCGAGCGCGAAGTCGGCGATGCCCGCGCCGAGTGCGGCCGCGGCGGCGAAGACGGTGTCGCGGTCGCCGGTGCCGTCGAGGGCCGCGACGAGCAGGCAGGTCCGCGCGGGTGTGGGCAGGGCCCCGATCCGCTGCCGAAAGCCGCGCAAGACGGCGCCGTGCGCGCCCTCGGCGTCCCCGAAGGTCATCGACAGCGGAGGAAGCGCGCCGGAGCGCTGCTCGGGAGACAGCGCCCGGGGTAGCTCGATCAGCGCGAGCGGGTTGCCGCGGGCCTCGTCGAGGAGTCGGTCGCGGACCGAGATGTCGAGTCCGGCCTCGCCGAGCAGGGCCTCGGCCGCGTCGCGGGCAAGGCCGCCGAGTACGAGGTCGGGCAGACCGGGCGCGGGGAAGACGCCGCCGTCGTCGCGTGCGGCGAAGACCGTGCCCACGGGCTCGGCGTGCAGGCGGCGTACGGCGAACAGCAGCGCGTCGGCCGATTCACGGTCGAGCCACTGCGCGTCGTCGACCAGGCACAACACCGGGCCCTCGGCCGACAGTTCGGTCAGGACGCCGAGAACGCCCAAGCCGACCAGGAAGCGGTCGGCACCTGCGGGAGCGGCAAGGCCGAGGGCGGCCCGCAGCGCTTCGCGAGGGCCGTCGGGTACGCCGTCGAGGCGGTCGCGGGCGGGATGGAGAAGCTGGTGGAGACCCGCGTACGGCAGCCCGGTCTCGGCCTCGGCGCCGGTGGCCCGAAGGACCGGCACACCGGCCGCCGCGGCGAGGTCGTCGAGGAGGGCGGTCTTGCCGATCCCGGCCTCCCCCCGCAGGACCAGCGCCTCGGCGCGGCCCGCGCGGACCCGGCCGAGCAGCCCGGCGAGAAGCCCTCGCTCGCTTCCGCGACCGTGCAAGGCGCACCTCCCCTCAAGATCCCCGGCGATGATACGCAGCCGAGATCCCGGCGGGACCGCGCCGGAACGCACGACGGCGGCGGCCCGTCCCAGAGCGTCGAGTACTTCCGACGGGTGACGCGCTGGTCGGCGAACGGCGAAGGCGTTGGACTGCCTTAGGCTTCGTCCACCCCGTCGACAATGAGCCGATCGAGCTCGTCGTGCGGTTCACCGAACCTGGTCAGCAGCTTGCGCAGGTCGTCGCGGTCGACCGCGGACACGGGGATCTCATCACGGGCGAGGTAGCCGATGAGGTCGGTGACGGCCAGGCGCCATTCGCCGGCGATGGCGGCGCCGCGGAGGTAGTCGGCCTCGTGCTCTCCGATGCGAGGGGCCAAACGCTCCACCACCGAACGCGTCCCGGTGGCCGTCTCCCTCATGTCGGCCAGCTGCTCGGGCGTGAAGGGCTTGACGACCAGAGCGCGGACAATGTCGCCGGGTAGCCCGGCTGCGTACAGAGCACCGTGCAACGCGGCGCGTTCGTGCCTGGCGATCGGTGTTCCATCATCGACGAGGCGGGCGGTGAGCTCGGTGAGGGCGGCCCTCCAGTCGCCGGCGGCCGCGTTCGCGCGTATCGACTCCGCGTGTCGCGCGTCGACCTCGGTGACGAGCCGGTCGATGAGAGGGGCGGCGCCGGAGGGCGCGGTCTCGGGATTCACCGGGGCAGGCGGCCGGCGCCGTCGGACCAGAGTCCGTCCTGGGTGCGCAACTCCACGGTGGTCGCCTTTCTCGGTCGGTCACGGAGAAGGCGACGATAGCCGCGGGCGGGCGCGCCGAGCTTGAGCGGAACTTGAGCGCGGCGGCGACTCTGCCGCAGTGCTGTGATCTGAATCACGGGAAGTCCCCACGGCGATCGGACAGTCAACGGATGTGGAGATGAATTTGCGCGCCCGCGTTCGCTCCGGTGACCCCGAGGCCTTCGGAGAGCTCTTCGCCGAGCACGCCCGATCGGTGTACAACCACAGCTTCCGGCTCACCGGCAACTGGTCGACGGCCGAGGACGTCGCCTCACTGACCATCCTGGAGGCGTGGCGACTGCGAGAACGGATCGATGTGGACCGGGACACCGGCGATGAAGCGGCGTCCCTGCGGCCGTGGTTGCTCGGCATAGCCACGAACATCGCCCGCAACGTCCGCCGGGCGGCCCGGCGCCACGACGGTGCCCTGCTCCGGATGCCGCACCCCGAGACGGTCCCCGACATCGCCGAGGACGTCACCAGTCGCACCGATGACCGTGAGCGGCTGGCCGTGACCATGGCTTCCATGAAGAAGCTGCGCAAGACCGAACGCGAGGTGATCGCGCTGGTCGTGTGGGCGGAGCTCGACTACACCCAGGCCGCCGAAGCGCTCGGCGTACCCGTGGGGACCGTCGCGTCGCGCCTGTCGAGGGCGCGGGCGAAGCTGGCGAAGCTCGTCTCGTCGGGCCGCCTGAAACCCGCCGAGACGAAACGGGAAGTCGCGCCGCGCCGCGGACAGGTAAGAGATGACCGCGACAAAGCGGTCCGGCTCGCTCAGGAGATCAACCGATGAAGAACGAGAACCCCCAGCCCAGCTTGGACGTACGCGACGAGTTCGCCCGGCTCCTGCCGGTGCCCCCCGAGCGGGACTTCCCGAGCGGCCGGCAGCCCCAACTCCAGGAGTTCGTGGTGAACCACCTCCAAGACCAGAACACCGCCGCCCGGACGAAGCGCCGGATTCCCCGGCGCCGCTTCGCCCTCGCGACGGGAGCGCTCGCCGCGGTCGCCGCCGCGGCGGTCGTGCTCACCGTCGCCACCGGCGGCGGGAGCGCGCCGACCGAACCGGACGCGGACCCGACCGCCCAGGCCGTCCACGTCTTCGAGATGGCGGCATCCCACGCCGCCGTCCAACCGTGGACGGAGCCGCAGCCCGACCAGTGGTTCTACATCAAGTTCCGCGACACCAGGAGCGGCGCGATGGCCGAGTGGAAGGGCAATGACGGCGTCGGCTTCGACGAGAACTGGTATCGCGCCGACGGCAAGGACACGAGGAGGTACGACCGGACCGGCGAGCTGGTGGGAACCCTCACCGACATGAACCACACCGAGTACCCCTGGCTGGTGACCCTTCCCACCGAGCCGACGGCACTGCTCGCCGCCCTGCGTCAGCAGATCATCGACCACCACAACGGGATCAACCCCGGCCGTCCGCCTTTCTACATCCTGCCCGAGTCGGAGGAGGAGTGGAACGGAACGCTCTTCGCCCGTATCGGCGACATTCTCAGTGGAAACCTGCTCCCGCCGGCGCTGACCGCGGGCCTGTACCGGGCGGCGGCCCAGATCCCGGACGTCACGGTCGCCGGTGAGCCCGTCATGATCGACGGCCGCGAGACGACGGCCGTCGGGAGGATCTCGAACGGCACGACTCTCGGGCAGATGCTGCTCGACCCCGAGACTCACGAGTACGTCGGTTTCCGCAACCTGGCCATCACCGACTTCACCTACGGCGGGCCGAGCGAGTCGGCCGAACCCGACCCCACCGACGACGACGGAGAGGTCATCACCGAGAAGGCGGGCGAGTTGCTGTGGGAGAACATCAGGCTCGCCGCGTTGATCGTCGACGAGCCGGGTGACACCGCCTGATCGTGCGACCGAACGTGGGGCGGACCGAAACGGTCCGCCCCTTTCGCCGTCGTTCGGCCCTCGTCGAGGAACTCCCCGGAGATGTTCGGCAAATGGCGGTGGGATGCGCCACCCGTGGTGGCGCACCCTGCGTCATCCCCTGGTCACTCGTCGATCCACTTAGAACCGCAGTACGAGCCGGTCGTGTCGTTCGAGCCGTCGACCGAGCACACGATGATCTTGTAGCTGCGGTCCGGGACGACGTCGTAGAAGAAGTACGTGTAGTTGCCGTTGCCCTTGCCGTTGTAAGTGGTCGCGAGGACCTTGCCGGCGGCGTCCTGGAGCGTGCCGCGGACGCCGTGGCCGTCCGCCTCAAGGTCGTAGACACGGAACTGGTCGCCGTCGTCCATGTGCGACATCGAGCCGAGGACGACCCCCTGGCTGTTCGTCGAGTAGATCAGCGAGGAGCCGCCGGCCTGGGCGCCGCCCGCGACCCCGAAGACCGCGAGCGCGGTGGCCGTGGCGGCGAGTGCCGTACCGATGATGGACCTCTTGGACATGTCTTTTCCCTCCGTTGTCGTTGCGGTCGCAAACCTAGGCACGGGAGGGGCGAGAAACCTTGACGAGAGCTTTACCGAACCTTGCGCCGCCAGGGATCGCCCTGGCCGGCCGCGCCCGAAGTCGCCCTCGTCGGGGCTCTGGCCTTCCGGGCCGGCGGAAGTGGGCTGGATTCTCGCGTGACTGCATGGTCTACGAGGGGCCTACCAAGGAACAGGAAGCGAAGTCAGTTCCTCGCGGCCAACCGCGACCGTAAAGCGGTCAAGCCGTTCGACATTTTCCGACGCAGGCCAAACGTGGGTGGACAGAGATCGAGAGCCACCGGGCAGAACGTGCGTCACCGCACGTTCGTCCGATCACGAGTTCCAGAAAGTGGGACGGGAGTCACCGCGCTCGACTCAACCGGAGTGACGACTCACGCCCCAGAGAGCGCGAACCGTGCACACGACAAAGGCCGTTGACCTGTTTTCCCAGGTCAACGGCCTTCACGTTGGGTGGAGCTGAGGGGACTCGAACCCCTGACCCCCACACTGCCAGTGTGGTGCGCTACCAGCTGCGCCACAGCCCCGCGCCCGGCGGTTCTTCCCGGGCACTCGCAGTAGCTTACACGGCCCCTGCGGAGGCGGTCGAGGAGGTTAGGCCCCTCCCGGGGGTGGGCTTCGTCGCAGGCCCGGGGCGGGTCGTCGGGTGGGCGCGGCCCGTCGCGGGAACGGGGTCAGAGGCGGCCGTTGGTGGCGGTGGACCAGACGGCTTTGCCGTCGCCCGCCCAGGGCGTCACGTCCTTCAGGGCGATCAGCATCGCGAAGAGGCGCCGGGCGGCGCGGATTTTTTGCACAGGGGGCATCCGTTCTCTATTGCGCGGTGAATTCGGGCGGGGCGAAGGAGCGCGTTATCGGCGCGGTCGGACTCGTGGGGGGCGGCGACGGCCGACGTGGGTTTTGGGAGACGTTGCTGGTCGGAGGGGCGGGGCCGACCCTATTAGACGCGCGGGTCGCGATTTATGGAATACGTCCGACGCGCTCCGATCAGCACGCCATTGCGTCCGATTCCCGACGGCGACTTCGTGATCAGCGTTGGGAATGGGCCGATGGGTTGGACACTAAAGGTGGAAGGCCGGTGGACTGTTCGCGTTCTGCCCCTTTGGGCACGCACTCAGCCGACGGCGCGGCCGATGCCGGGGTAGTCCCGCACCAGGCCGTCGGGGTCGAAGACGACCTCGCGGGTGAAGCCGGGGCTCGCGTAACGCACGACGGAGTGGTCGGCTCCCCCGCTCACGAAGGTGTAGGTCTGCCGCGAGGGGACCACCGCCAGGTCGGGCACCGACACCCAGGCCATCAGGAACTCGACGGGGCCGCCGCCGTCGAGCAGCCCGGCGCGCAGGACCGGCATGGTGTTCGTCAGCGGGGACAGGCCCAGGTCGCAGTCGAGAGCGCCGGAGAGGGCCGCGACGTCACCGCCGGGCGGTGGGAGGTCGGGGGTTCCTTCGGCCTCGACGGCGGCGGTCCATTCGCCGTCGCGGTTGCCCAACTCCAGGCGGCGGCGCCACGGGCCGGTGGCGGGGTCGGCGCCGGAGGTCTCGACGACCAGCCGTGAGGTCACCCAGCGGCCGGTGGTGGCGAGCTCGTAGGTGAGGCGGTAGGGCATGGGGTCGGCGCCGACGGCCGTGCCGGAGGCGCTGAGGCGGTCGCGGCCCAGTTCGGCGGCGACGAACTCGGCGCCTTCCGGTTTGACCCAGATGCGTGTCCTCGTCATGTCCGGAAGTCAATCAGGCGGCGGTGACGGAAGTGGGCGAACGAGCGCACTTCGCTCCACTGCGGACGGTCTACTTTGGGGCGTTTGACCTGGGAGTGTTTGGGCCTCCGGGTGTTCGGGCATCAACCTGACACCCCCTGAGTGACCGACATGAGGAAGGACCACAGCCCCATGGGACTCATGTTCCGCAAGCGTAAGAAGTTCGGGCCGCTGATCCTCAACTTCACCGAGAACGGCTTCTCGTCGTGGAGTATCAAGATCGGCCGCTGGTCCTGGAACTCCAAGGCCCGCCGCCACCGGGTGGACCTGCCCGGCCCGCTGTCCTGGAAGCAGGACAAGAACTGACCCCCACCCCAACAGCTTGAAGGGAGCGTCCGCGTCGCGGGCGCTCCCTTTCTCATGTCCGGCGAAACGGGGCCGGACCGGTGGAGCGGGAGCTCGGCGTCGCCGGACGCGGCCGGGCCCCCGCAATCGCGCACCGAGACGGGCTGCCCGGCTCTCCCGAGTGACGTCGTAGCGGGCCTTGATCCCCACTGACGTGGATTGACAAAGTTTGGCTTGCCAACTTAATCTGGCTGCACACCGTCGATGGATCCTCGGCCGGCTCGCCCCCTGACGTTGCACGCGACCCTAAGGAGCGCCGTGGAAGGCGTTGAACGCGACAAGCGACTGACAAGAAGATGGATCGCACTGGCCACCACGGCGGTCGCGACCTTATTAGCGGGACTCGGCATCCTGGTACCGACCGCGGCTTACGCGGCCGAGGGATGCGACGTGGACTACACCGTCCAGAACCAGTGGCCCGGCGGATTCACCGCCGGCGTGAACGTGACGAACCTCGGCTCGCCCATCAACGGCTGGTCGCTGGCCTGGACCTTCCCGTCCGGCCAGCGGGTCGCGCAGGCGTGGAGCGCCGTCGTGACCTCCTCGGGAAACCAGGCGACGGCCGCCAACGTCGGCTACAACGCCTCCATCGGCACCAACGCCTCGGTCTCCTTCGGCTTCAACGGATCCTGGACGGGCGCCAACACCGCACCGGCCTCGTTCACCCTCAACGGCGTCCTGTGCGACGGAGGCGTCGGCGGGCCGACCACCCCGCCGACGACGACTCCGCCGCCCGGCGGTGACGTCGATCCCATGGAGACGGTCGCGGCGATGCAGCCGGGCTGGAACCTCGGCAACTCGCTCGACTCGGTCGGCGCCGACGAGACGGCGTGGGGAAACCCGCGCGTCACGCAGTCACTGATCCAGAACATCCGCGCGCAGGGCTACAAGAGCATCCGCGTGCCGGTCACCTGGGACGACCACCAGGGCGCCGGGCCCGGGTACGCCGTCGAGACGGCCTATCTGAACCGGGTGGCCGAGGTCGTCGGCTGGGCGCTGGCCGCCGATCTGTACGTCGTGGTCAACATCCACCACGACTCGTGGATCTGGATCGCCGACATGCAGGCGAAGCACGCCGAGGTCATGGCGCGCTACGACGCGATCTGGACGGCACTGGCGGCGAAGTTCCGCGACTCCTCACCGAAGCTGCTCTTCGAGAGCGTCAACGAACCGCAGTTCAACAACGTCGACGACACCACCGCCTACGGCCTCCTCGACGAGCTCAACACCTCGTTCCACGAGATCGTGCGCGGCACCGGCGGCAACAACGCCGACCGGGTGCTGATTCTGCCGACGCTGCACACCAACGCCGACCAGGGCCGGCTCGACGCGCTCAGCGCCACGATCGCCGCGCTCGACGACCCCAACATCGCCGCGACCGTGCACTACTACGGGTTCTGGCCCTTCAGCGTGAACGTCGCCGGCTTCACCCGCTTCAACGCCGAGGTCCAGCAGGACATCGTCGCCACCTTCGACCGGGTGCACGCCGAGTTCGTCTCGCAGGGCATCCCCGTCCTGATCGGCGAGTACGGACTGCTCGGCTTCGACGCGCACACCGGCACGATCGAGCAGGGCGAGAAGCTCAAGTTCTTCGAGTTCGCCGGACAGTACGCACGCCAGAAGAACCTGACGCTCCAGCTGTGGGACAACGGCCAGCACTTCGGCCGGACCTCCTTCCAGTGGAGCGATCCGGAGCTGTTCGCGCTGCTCAAGGCGAGCTGGACGACACGGTCGGGCACCGCCTCGACCGACCAGGTGTTCGTCGCCAGGGCCAGTGCCGTCACCGACGCGGTGGTGACACTGAACCTCAACGGCACCGCGTTCCAGCGCCTGCGGCACGGGACCACCGCGCTGGTCGCGGGGACCGACTACACGGTCTCGGGCAGTCAGCTCACCATCAAGGCGGCGACGCTCACGCGGCTGCTGGGCGCCAACCCCGCATACGGTGTGCGGGCGTCCCTGCACGCCGACTTCTCGCAGGGCGCGCCGTGGCGGATCAGTCTGGTCTCCTTCGACGCTCCCACCGTGGCCAACGCGATCGGGGCGGCGAGCGCCTTCGCCGTGCCGACGCAGTTCCGCGGGGACCAGCTGGCGACGATGGAGGCGAAGTACGCCGACGGAAGCAGTGCCGGGCCACACAACTGGACCCCGTTCAAGGAGTTCGCCCGGGCATTCGAGCCGGATTACGCGGCCGGTTCGATCAAGTTGACGCCGGCGTTCTTCGCCGAGGTCAACGACGGGCAACGGGTCACGCTGACCTTCCATTTCTGGAGTGGGAGGACCGTGACGTACTACGTGACCGAGTCGGGTGGCTCGGTGACGGGTTCGACCGCATAGCCGAGGAGCCGCCGGCCCGTTGTCGGGCTTCGGGCCGGCGGCTCCCGGGGGCGGGCGAGGCAGGGGGCGGTCGCTTGTGGACGGTCGTCCGCCCCGGCCGCCCCCTTCGCAAGGCCCCGCGAACTTTCTCGCGAAGCCGGGCATAGATCGGCACACCTCGAACTGTCTGCGACTGCGGCGCGCTCCCCCTTGGCGCGCCACAGTCGCAGTCAGGAGACAAGGTGCGCACGAGACCCCTGCCGTTCACTCGCCTGCTCGCCGCCACGGCGGCCTTGGCCGTCGTCGCGAGCGTGGTGACCACCGTCGAGCCCTCTGGCGCCGCCGCCGCGAGCGAGGGCCGTACCGATCCGGTCGCCGGGACCGGCCGCGTCACGCTCGTCACCGGCGACCGGGTGACCCTCCGCCGAGTCGGTGAGCAGTTGCAGCCCGACATCGAGCCCGCGCGCGGCCGCGAGGGCATCGCCTTCGAGGTCCGGCGGCACGGCGGGCACCTCTACGTCCTGCCCGCCGACGCGTTGCGGCCGCTCGCCGAGGGCAGGGTCGACGACAGGCTCTTCGACGTGGCCGCGTTGATCGCCGCCGGTCACGGCGACGAGGCCACCGGCGCGGTGCCGCTGATCGTGCGCGGCGGGTCCGTCGCGGGTGTCACCGCGCGGATGCCGGGCCTGGGCATGTCGGCGGTCGCGCACACCAAGGCCGACCCGGTCCTGTGGCACCAGGTCACCGACGGCGATGTCGCCCAGCTGTGGCTCGACGGGACGCGGCGGGTCTCGCTGGCCGAGTCGGTGCCGCAGATCAAGGCGCCCCAGGCATGGGAGGCCGGTTACGACGGCGAAGGCGTGACCGTCGCCGTCCTCGACACCGGTGTGGACGCCACGCATCCCGACCTCGCCGGCCGCGTCATCGAAGCGCGCGACTTCACCGGCGGCCCGGACGGCACCACCGACACCGTCGGCCACGGCACGCACGTCGCCTCGATCATCGCCGGCAGCGGCGCCGCCTCGCAGGGTCGCTACAAGGGCGCCGCGCCCGGCGCCGAACTGCTGGTCGGCAAGGTCTGCCCCGACAGCTCCTGCCCCGACTCGGCGATCCTCGCCGGGATGGAGTGGGCCGCGCGGTCGGGCGCCGACGTGGTCAACATGAGCCTCGGCGGACCGGACACGCCCGGCGTCGACCCGCTCGAACAAGCCGTCGCCGAACTCAGCGAGCAGTACGGAACCCTGTTCGTGGTCGCCTCCGGCAACAGCGGCATCTCGGCCCCGGTCGACTCCCCCGGCAGCGCCGAGCAGGCCCTGACCGTCGGCGCGGTCGACAAGAGCGGTGTGCTCGCCGAGTTCTCCAGCCGCGGTCCCCGCGTCGGCGACGCGGGACTCAAGCCCGACATCACCGCGCCCGGCGTCGGCATCGTCGCCGCCGCAGCCGCCGGCGGCCAGGTCGGCGAACCCGCCGGCGAGGGCTACGTCTCCATGGACGGCACGTCCATGGCGACTCCGCACGTCGCGGCCGCCGCGGCGATCCTCAAGCAGCGCCACCCCGGCTGGTCCGGGCCGCGTCTCAAGGCCGCTCTGATGGGCTCGGCGAGTCCCGCCGAGGCCGTCAGCGCCTACGACCAGGGCGCCGGTCTCGTCGACGTGGCCGCGGCCGTCGAGCAGCGGGTCACGGTCACTCCCCCGTCGGTGTCGGCGGGGCCGGCGAAATGGCCGCACACCGACGACGCGCCCGTCACGCGCACCCTCACCTACCGCAACGCCGAGAAGTCGCCGATCCTGCTGAGCCTGGCCGTCACCGGCTCCGGGCCCGACGGGGCCGCGCCCGCCGGAATGTTCACGCTGGACCGCTCCTTCGTCATCGTCCCGGGCAAGGGGACCGCGAAGGTGAAGCTCACCGTCGACACGACCCGCGGGGGCGCCGACGGCCTCTACTCCGGCCGTGTGACCGCGACCGCGCGCGGCATCACGGTCACCACGCCCGTGGCCGTCGACAAGGAGACCGAGAGCTACGACCTGACCATTTCCCTGCGCGACCGCGACGGCTCGGCCGCCGCCGACTACCTGCTCGGCGTCGTCGACCTCGACCGGTCCGAGTACCACTCCGACCACGACCCCGACGGCACGCTCACGCTGCGGCTCCCGAAAGGCCGCTACCACCTCGACGCGGTGATCAACGAGGACGGCGGTGTCTCCTCACGGCTCAACCGCCCGCTCCTCGACCTGTCCGCCGACACCTCGCTCACCTTCGACGCCGCCGTCGCGAAGCCGGTGACCGTCACCGTCCCCGACCCCTCGGTGTCGGTGGCCCGCGCGACGGTCGGCTACCAGCGCCTGTGGCCCACCGGTTCCTTCGACTCGATCGTGTTCGGCTCGAACCTGGAGAACCTGTACACCGCGACCGTCGGCGAACCGGTCGGCCGCGAGGACCTGCGGGCCCTGGTCTCGGGGACGTGGGCGGTGCGCGGCGCCGACGGCACCACCTACGCCAGCCCGGTGGCCTACCACCTGGCCTGGTACTTCTACGGCTCGATGCCGACCGGCGTGGTCCGCGACATCGCTCTGGACCGGCTGGCGCGCACCGAGGTCACCTACCGTTCGCAGGGCGAGGGCAAGTCGGGCTACAAAGGCTGGATCCCGCTCGACCAGGACGGCTGGCACGGCGGGATCTGGCTGCGGATCGCGAAGCTGCCCACCACGCGCACGGAGTATCACAACATCGAGGACGGACTGACCTGGCACAGCGAGTTTCAGCAGGTCACCGTCGACGCCGACGACGTGGCCACGACCGAGCACCTGATCCGCACCGGTCCCTACGCGCACGTCGCCGGCGGCGTCTACGAGCAGACGGTCAACGCGGCCGTCAGTGGTCCGGGGCTGCGCTACACCGACGAGCCGATGCTGTCCCGCAACGGCGACACCATCACCGCTCTGGCCATCTCGCTGACCAGTGACAGCACCCCCGACTCGCACGGCTACACCTATCTGGACTCCTCGCGCACGGCGCTCTACCGCGAGGGCGTGCTCGTCAAGGAGTTCTTGTTCCGCGAGGGCTTCGGGATCTTCGCGGTGCCGGCCACCGAGTCCGCCTACCGGCTGGAGGCGGAGGCGGTGCGCAGCGATTCACCGTTCTCGACACACGTCTCGGCGGCGTGGACCTTCCGCTCGGGGCACAACGACCTGCCGTCGGACGCTCCCGAACCGCTGCCGCTGACCATGGTCAAGTTCGCGCCCGAGGGCCTCGACGTGTACAACTACGCGCGGGCCGGATCCCTTGTGCGGGTGCCGATCTCGGTGCAGCACCAGACCGACGTCGGCCTCGCCTCGCTGAGCGTCGAGGTGTCCTTCGACGACGGCGGCACCTGGGCGCCGGCGCCGGTCGACGGGATGGCGGTCTCGATCGCGAGCCCCGACGGTCCGGGCTTCGTCTCCTTGCGCGTCAAGGCGACCGACACCGAGGGCGACACCGCAGAGCACACCGTCATCCGCGCCTACGGGGTGCGCTGATCCAGGCGGCGGGCCGGGGTATCTTCCCCCGGCCCGTCCAGGAGGCCGAATGAGACCCGAGCACGAACGCGAGTTCCGCGAGTTCGTGACCGCGCGCTCGGCCGACCTGCTGCGCACGGCGTACTACCTGACCGGGGACGCCCACCGCGCGCAGGATCTGCTGCAGACGGCGCTGCTGTCGTGCGCGCGGCGCTGGTCGCGGATCCGCTCCTGGGACCAGCCGATGGGCTACGTGCGCAAGGCGATGTTCCGCCACCAGATCAACTGGTGGCGGGTGCGCCGCAACCGGCTGGAGGTGTCCACCGGCCACATCCCCGACCACGGCCACGATCCGGTCTCGGCGTGGGTGATCCGCGACGACCTCATGACCGCCCTGCGGCAGCTGCCGCCGCGCCAGCGGGCCGTGGTCCTGCTGCGTTACTACGAGGACCGGCCGGAGAGCGACGTGGCCCGGATCCTCGGTGTTTCCATCGGCACCGTCCGCAGCCAGGCCGCCAAGGCCCTGGCGAAACTGCGGACGCGCCACGGCGAGCTCGTCTTGACGGAGGACGGATGACCGAGCACGAGCGGGTCCGCGACGAGTTGCGCGCGCTGCCCGAGACCCCTGTCCCCGAACCGCCGGCCGACCTCGCCGACACGGTGCTGGACCGGCTCGGCCGGCGGCGCCGGGCGATGGGCGCCGGGATCGCCGTGCTGGTGCTGGTTCTGCTGGTGGCGCTGCCGCTGGCGTGGGTGGACCAGCCCCGGCAGGGCGCGCCGCCGGCAGGGCAAGGGTCCGATCTGGACGTTCCGGGGCTGTCGGCGCCCGGTGGCGGGCCGATGATGATCCAGGTCTACACCGTGGCCGGGAACTCCTTCGTGTTCGACCCTCGAACCGGGGCCTACCGGGGTTTCGCGCTGCGGATCGTCTACTCGGCCGACCTGGTGTGGTCGGCGGCGATGAAGGACGGGAAGGTCGGGGTGGCCACGCGCGAGGCACTGCTGCGAGACGGCGAGAGCGCGCTGTCGTGGCTGGACGTCCCGCCCGCCGACGGCGCGGTCTGGGCCCCCGACGGGAGCGCGCTGCTGGTCACCGAGATCGACCGCTCCCTGGCCCACCGCCACGACCCGGCGACGGGGACCACGACGGCCATCCCGCTCGACCACTACGAACTGGCCGCGCCGCTGGCCTGGGCGGGCGACTCCGAGAACTACGCGGTGACCCTGGCCAAGGCGGGCCGGCCGTCCGGTACGCAGTACGTCGACGGCGACGGCAAGGCCTTCGCGCAGATCGAGGGCGGCCCCGGGCACGTCGCGGGCTACTCGCCCAACGGTCTGTACGGCTACTGCGACGGCTTCATGAAGACCTCGACGGTCTTCTACGCCCAGACCGGGACCATGGAGTGGTCGCTGCCGACGCGTGACGGCTTCGCCGGCTGGTACGACGACGAGGTGGTCGCGCTGGTCGACGCCTCGACGCTGGAACTGGTCCTGGTCAACGTGATCGTGAACAAGGTGATCGAGCGTGTCGCGCTGCCGGTACTGCCCGAGTCGGTCCAGATCGGACCCACTCCCGACCCGGGCCTGGCCTTCGGGTTCTAGGGGACGGTCATGGCCGCATGCCGAAGTTTCGGCGGATGCGTTCCCACTGGAGCCGCCGGTCCTGGCGGTGGCGTTCGTCCATGGCGAGCCCGTTGAAGATCGCGAAGTCGTCGAAGACGTGGGCGCCCGGGAGCTCGGCGACCGAGAGGGCGGCATCGCGGATCTCGGTCAAATGGGCCACCGGCATCTCCAGCTCCGGCTCGCGCGGCTGGTAGGGGGAGCCGATCGGGTAGTCGCGGCCCGGTCGGCGGGTCATCTCGATATGACAGCCCATCACGTGCGAGACCGGGCGCGTGGCGGCGAAGTCGACGAGCCGGTCGAGGCTGTCGGTGAAGGCCGGGAAGTCGTCGACGCAGAGGCGGCCCCGGTAGACGGTGTCGCCGGTGACGAGGAAGCCCGAGTGCGGGTCGAACACCGCGATCGAGGCGCGGTGGTGCCCGGGGATGCCGACGATCTCCAGCACCCGGCCGCCGAGGTCGTAGCCGACGACCTCCTCGGGCCAGGAGGTGAAGCCGAAGAAGTCGGCGACCTTGTCGGGCTCGCGTCCGACGATCGTGGTCGCCGGCCGTCCCTCGAACTGCGGATCGCCCGCCACGTGGTCGCCGTGGCCGTGGGTGTGCGCGACGATCAGTTCGTAGCCCTCGCGGGGGTGGGCGGCCAGGTGCGCGTCGATGATCTCGTCGACGGCGCCGCGCACCGGGCACACGGCGGGGTCGGCGACGTCGCCGGTGTCGAGAAGCAGCGCGCGGTCGTTGCCGCAGAACAGGTAGAGGAAGGGCGCCTCGTGGGTCACGTCCTTGCTCTGCCGCAGGATGTAGGTGAACGGGTCGTGGGCGTAGGTCTGCAACGGCGGGTCGGTGCGGCCGGAGCCCCGCGCGGTGCCGTGGATCCAGTGCACATCGAGCGGGGACGGGGCGAGCGGCTCGCCGCCGAAGTTGATCACCATCGCTCGACGGTACACGTCGGCGGGCGGTGGTGGATGTGGGCCGTCCGGGTGCCTTCGGGCCGGTTGTCTGGGAGGCTGGGGCGATCCGGCGAGGCAGGGAGGGCGACATGACCGCCATCGAGGTCGTACGAGCGGTGTTCGCCGCGTATCGGGCGCAGGACCGGGCCGCCGCGGAGGCGCTGGTCGCCCCGGACTTCGTCTTCACCAGCCCGCAGGACGACCGCATCGACCGGGCGGCCTACTTCGAGCGCTGCTTCCCCACCGCCGACCGCTTCCTGACGCAGGTGCTCCTCCAGGTCGTGCCGGGTGAGGGCGACGACGTGTTCGTGCTCTACGAGTACGAGTTGCGCGAGGGCGGGCGCTTCCGCAACGCCGAGGTGCTGACCGTGCGCGGCGGTCAGGTCGCCGAGACCCAGGTGTTCTTCGGGGGCCGGGCCGAGAACCCTGAAGGGTAACCGTTCCATCACGGTCCACTGGGGATTGTCCACTGAGTACTGATTGCACTACCCTCGTCACTCATGAGAATCGACCCGCAGAAGGTCCGGCAGCTCGCCAGGCGGGTCCGCGACGCCGCCGACGACATCGAGTCGGCCGCGCGCGGCCGGAGCCCTCAAGTCGAGTCGGCGCACTCGGGGATGAACGGCTACTCCGCGGCGGCCGAACTCCAGCGGATCAGCTCGCAGCTCGGCACCCAGCTGCGCGGCCTGCATCCGCGCACCACCGCCCTCGCCGGGGCCATGGAGACCGCCGCGGCCAACCACACCGCGAACGACCAAGCCGAGCGCGAGCGCTTCCTCCGCCACCTCAACACCCTCAAGGACTAGGGCGGCCCCCATGGTGACCTGGACGCAGTTACGCCGCACCGACGTGGCCGGCATCGACCAGCGTGCGGAGGTCGCGCTGAAGCTGTCGGCCGAGATCCGCGGCTACACCGACCACATCGAGAGCGCGCACAAGGGCATACCGGCGGCGTGGGAGGGCGAGGACGCCACCGCCGCGGCGACCGCCGTCGCCAACCGCGCCAACGACTACAACCAGGCCTCGCACGCCTACCGGATGATCGCCTCGGCCCTGTCGAGCTTCACCGTCACCGTCCGGCACGCGCAGCGCTTCGCCGAGGAGGGCGAACACTGGGCGGCCAAGGCCGGGTACCGCGTCGAGGACTCCGGGACGCTCGTCCCGGTGCGGCCGGTGCCTTTCGGCAACGGGATGCTCGCGATGGCGCAGGGCGCGGTGCGCCGGGCACTGGAACTGGCCCGGCAGGCCGACACGCGGCTGTCGGCGGAGTTGTCGTCGGTCGTGCTGCCGACCGCTCCCGGCGAGGTCCGGCCGCAGCGGCTCGATCCCGACCAGTTCGACGAGATCGCCGCCTACATCGCCGACGAGATGCGCCGCAACGCGCTGAGCCCGGAGGCGGCCGACATCAAGTACTGGAACCGGGCGGTCATCCCGGTCGTCGCGCACGCGAAGTTCTGGGACATGGTCGCCACCGGGCATCCCTGGGACCACAAGTGGCAGATCGCGCAGAAGTGGGGCATGGACACCGGCGACCTGAACTCGCTGTACTCGTGGGTCGACGAGAAGAACGCGGGCCTGCGCTACGACGTGTGGTCCAACATCCACTACGGCTATGTGGGCAGGCACGCCGGTTTCAGCGAGCAAGGGCTCCTCGACTCGGCCAACGCGACCTGGCTGCCGGGCACCGGCGGGCAGATCGACGCCGCCGACGACGTGGCCATCCGGCTCGGCTACGACCTCTACAACCGCTATCCGCCCGACCAGATCACGCCCGCGCTGGTGCGCCAGACCGTCATCGACGCGTGGCCGAAGTTCGAGGCGGCCACGGCGGCGCAGCGGCTGGCCAACGAGGCGGCGGGCAAGGATCCGGGAAGGTTCCTGGTGATCGAGTAG
This sequence comes from Phytomonospora sp. NPDC050363, assembly GCF_040655735.1. Classification (NCBI taxonomy): domain Bacteria; kingdom Bacillati; phylum Actinomycetota; class Actinomycetes; order Micromonosporales; family Micromonosporaceae; genus Phytomonospora; species Phytomonospora sp. NPDC050363. Next base: position 225,880 of record NZ_JBFAKK010000011.1, on the reverse strand, counting down.
CGGCACTTCCGGGCGGGCGCCGCCCGTAGTAGTCTCCGTCGATCATGAGCATCGTCCCCACCCCGCGGCAACTGGCCTGGCAGCGCGCCGGTTTCGGCCTCTTCTGCCACTTCGGCGTCAACACCTTCCACGCCAAGGAATGGAGCGACGGGACCCTCCCGGCCGCCTCCTTCGATCCGAGCGACCTCGACGCGCGCCGGTGGGCCGACGCGGCGGCCGGCGCGGGGGCGGAGTACCTGGTCTTGACGGCCAAGCACCACGACGGCTTCTGCCTGTGGCCGACCGAGACGACCGGCTACTCCGTGCGCTCCTCGCCGTGGCGCGACGGCCGCGGCGACGTGGTCGGCGAGGTCGCCGAGGCGTGCCGCGCGGCCGGCATCGGCTTCGGCGTCTACCTGTCCCCCTGGGACCGCAACGCCGACTGCTACGCCGACCCCGCCGCCTACGACGACTTCTACGTCCGGCAGCTCACCGAGCTGTGCACCGGCTACGGCGAGCTCTTCGAGATCTGGTTCGACGGCGCCGGCTCGGAGGGCCGCACCTACGACTGGGACCGGTTCATGGACGTCGTGGCGACCCATCAGCCGGGCGCGATGGTGTTCAACATGGGCCGGCCGACGATCCGCTGGGTCGGCAACGAGGACGGGCTGGCCGCCGACCCGTGCGTGTACGCCGTGGCGCACACCGAGAAGTCGATGTTCACCGGCGAGGTGGACACCCTCGGCGCGACGGCCTACCTGCCGCCGGAGTGCGACGTCCCGATCCGGCAGAACTGGTTCTGGCAGCCCGACGACGCCCACACCCTCAAGAGCCTGCGGCACCTGATGGCGATCCACTACCGCTCGGTCGGGCTCGGCGCGGGGCTGCTGCTGAACGTGGCGCCGGACCGGCGAGGGCTGTTCGACGACGCCGACGCCGCTCGTCTCGCCGAGTTCGGGGCCGAACTCGGCCGCCGTTTCGGGGCGCCGGCCGAGGCCGTGCTCGACGTCGCCGACGGCGAGGTCGTCGCCCGCTTCGGCCGTGAGCTCGTCTTCGACCACGTCGAGCTGCGCGAAGACCTGGCCGAGGGGCAGGCGATCACCTCGCACGCGGTCCTCGCCGACGGAACCGAGCTCGCGGCCGGCGGGACGGTCGGTGTGCGCCGGATGCACGCGGTCGGACCGGCCCGTGCGAGCGAGCTGCGGATCCGCCTCGGCGGCGGGCGGCTGGAGTCGGTCGCGGTGCACCTGACCGGTGTCGAGCGGGCCGAGGAGCCGGAGGAGCAGCCGGAGAGGCTGGACGGAAAGCTGATGTGAGCGCCGGGTCAGTGGACCCGGCGGTCGGGTCCGCCGGCGGGCCGCACGGTCACGTCGAGGCGGGCGGGCCGAAAGCCGGTGGTCTCGCCGAAGCGGTCGAGAACCTCGCCGACCTGCTCGCGCGCGTCGGCGACGGTGGCCTGGGGCTTGAGGTCGAGCCTGATCCAGGCGACGGGGTCCGGCGCGTCGCCGGTGAGCGCGACGGCCGCCTTGGTCACGGCGGCACCGGTGGCGAGGTCGCGTTGCAGCGCGTGCGTCATGCCGCCCGAGCGGACCCGTGTGCGGCCGACGCGCGGGGAGGCCACGGCGGTGGCGGTGCCGCCGCCTTTGACGTCGAGGGCGACGTAGTCGGTGGGTTCGATCGGCACGATCGCGGTCTCGGGGGTCCGCTCGAACTCCAGGTCGCCCATGCCCGACTCGCCGCGCTTGCGCAGCTGGCCGCGCAGGAGCAGCAGGCCGATCAGGGCGACGATCACGCCGGCGGCGATGACGACCGGCAGGCTCCAGGAGCCGCCGCGCCGCCACAGGTCGAGGACCTCGGGGCCCAGGACCGGCGTGTCGGCCGAGAAGTTCGGGAACACGCCGAAGTGGACGAGCACGCCGCCCACTCCCACGGCGGTCAGAACGACTCCCACGATCGTCCACAGGACCCTGTTCCCGGTGTCGGTCACCGCTGCCCCTCCTTGTTCACGAGACCCGCCTCGGGCGTGTCATGCGGACCTTCACCCGGCCGGCGGGCGCCGACATCCGCTCCAGTTCGGCGCGGACGGTCTCCTCGACGTCGCCGCGCGTTGCGGGGTCGCCCGAGGCGCGCAGGTCGACGCGCCAGCCCTTGCCGAGCCTGGCGCGCGCTCCGCTGACGCCCGGCAGGCCGTCGACGGCTCCGGCGACGCCGAGTTCGGCCGAGCGCCGGCGCACGAACCAGCCCTCGGCGCCTTCGACCGGCAGCCGCTCGGGCCGCCACGGGCGCAGCTGGGAGACGAGTACCAGCAGGCCGAGAACGCCGACCGCGATCGCGATGGCGAGCACCATGCGGTCGGCGAAGGTGATCGAGGTGAGCGTGTCGTACCAGCTGTTCAACGGGACCAGCAGCGGTTCGCGCCCGGCGGCCACCATGATTCCCTCGACGGTGACGAGCAGTCCGCCGGCCATGAGCGCCAGAGCGAGCAGGATGGCCACCAGCCGGTTCGTCACGCGCATCGGGTCACCTCCTCTTGGGCAGCGGCAGGTTCGCCAGGTCCAGGTCGGCGACGGTGACCGTGACCGGCCGGTCGTCGTTCTCGGCCGCCAGGCGACCGGCGACGACCTCACGGACCTTCTCGGCGACAGGTTCGACCGGGACGCGGTCGACGGCGACGTGTACTTCGACGACGTCCCCGGCGAGGCGCAGTCCGGCGACGCGGCCGCCCGCGAAGTGCGTGGCGACCTCGACGGCCGAGGTGGACACCAGCCTGGTGACGCCCGGGACTTTCACGACTGCGTCGTGGAGTTCCTTGGCGAAGGCTCCACGGTCATGGGCGTGCGTCACTGGACCCGCGGCTCCTTGTCCTTGTCCTCGTCGTCGCCTTCGACGAACACGTCATCGACGTTGATGTTGACCTCGACGACCTTGAGGCCGGTCATCTCCTCGACGCGGTCGATGACGTTGCCGCGCACGGCGTCGGTGACGTCGACGATGCTCTGCCCGTACCAGGTGACGATGTCGAGGTCGACGGCCGCTTCGAGTTCACCCACCTCGACGGCGACGCCCTGGCCGAGCGACTCACCGGTGCTGCCGGGGACCATGGAGCGCAGCTGGCCCATGCGGCGCGACATGCCCGCGCCCATGGAGTGCACGCCGGGGATCTCGCGGGCGGCGAGCCCGGCGATCTTCTCGACGACTCCGTCGGCGATGCGGGTCTTGCCGTGCTCGGTCTCCATCTGGGTACGTGCCAGGCCGGTCGACGGCGGGCGCTTCGGGCCGGGTTTCGGCGGCGAGATATCGCGCTTGGCGTCTTCGCGGGTGGGCGTGTTCGTAGCGGTGTCCGCCATGGTCTGCCTCCTTGCGTAGTGGATCGTCAGCGCGACTTGGTGCCGCTGGGAGTGAACCTGCCGACCAGGTCGGCGACGTCGACGTTCCCGTCGAGGACCCGGCCGATGAAGAACCCGATGGCCCCGACGATGAGGGCGCCGATCGCGGGCCCGATGCCCGCCACGGCCCACAGGCCGACGAACAGGAAGCCCGCCAAGAAGCCGAACTGCTGCTGAGACATCGAAAGCCTCCCTTTGTCTTGCGTCGGAACCGGCGGGTCGATCCCGGACAGATTATCCATATCAACCCGACCTTTCACGCACAACGGTCATTTCGCCCGCTCGGCGGCCCGGCCGATGTTGCGGGCCATGCCGCCGAAGACGACCGCGTGGAAAGGAACCACCGAGGCCCAGTACGCGTGCCCGGCGAGGCCTTTGGGCAGGAACACCGCGCGCTGCTCGTAGAGGCTGCCGTCGCGATGCGGCCGCACGCGCATCTCCAGCCACGCGCGGCCGGGCAGGCGCATCTCGGCGCGCAGCCGGAGCAGTTCGCCGGGCACGATCTCCTCGACCCGCCAGAAGTCGAGCGCCTCCCCCAGGCGCAGGCGGCGGGGGTCCCTGCGGCCCCTGCGCAGCCCGACACCGCCGACGGCCCGGTCAAGCCAGCCCCGCACGGCCCAGGCCAGCGGGAAGGAGTACCAGCCGCGTTCGCCGCCGACGGACTCGATGACGTCCCACAGGGCCTCCGGCGAGGCGTTCACCGCACGCCTGCGGACATCGGTGTACACCGAGCGGCCCGACCAGGAGGGGTCGGTGGGCAGCGGCTCGGCGGGAGCACCGAGGACGGAGGCGTTGGCCCAGCTGGTCTCCACGGTCGACTCGGCGATCCGGCGCAATGCCAGGCGCACGGCGGTGTCGAAGCCGGTGAGACCGCCGGGAGGGTCGGGGACGTAATCGGCGATGTCGTGCTCGGAGGCGACCGCCTCGTGGACGAGACTGCCGACCAGTGGCCGGGCGATCGCGTTCGGGACCGGTGTCACCAGCCCCACCCAGTGCGAGGACAGCCAGGGTGACAGGGCGCGAACCGGGAGCAGGACGCGCGGCGGCAGGCCGGCGACACGCGCGTAGCGCTGCATCATCTGGGCGTAGGTGAGCACGTCGGGCCCGGCGATGTCGAAGCCCCGGTTCACCTCGGCCGGGAACGCCCCGGGCGCGGCGGCCAGATAGTGCAGGACGTCGCGGATGGCGATCGGCTGGACCCTGTTGCTGACCCATCGCGGTGTCACCATGACCGGCAGGCGCTCGGTGAGGTGCCGCAGCATCTCGAAGGAGGCCGAGCCCGAGCCGATGATCACCGCCGCCCGCAGGACGGTGGCGGGCACCTCCGCGTTCAGGAAGATCTCGGCGACCTCGCCGCGCGAACGCAGGTGCGCCGAGACGTCCGGGCCGTGCACGACGGGACCGCCGAGGTAGACCACGCGGGTCACGCCGGCCTTTTCGGCCGCCTCGGCGAGGTTGCGCGCCGAGCGGCGGTCGACCCGGGCGAAGTCGCGCCTGCCGAGGGCGTGGACGAGGTAGTAGACCACCTCGATCCCGTCCAGGGCCTCGGCGATGCCCTTACCGGTGGCGACGTCGCCGACGGCGACCTCGACCCGCGGCGACCACGGGATGTCGCGCAGGCGGTCGGGTGAACGAGTGAGGCACCGGACGTCGTGGCCCTGGTCGAGCAGGAGCGGCACGAGCCGTCCGCCCACGTAGCCGGTGGCGCCCGTGACGAGGATCCGCATGACCCATGATCACTCGCGGGGGCGACCTTCGCGGCCACTTCGCCTTGTCCGGGGCAGGCTCGACGTGCGCCGCGGCTCCCCGTTGCTCGCTAGAGTCTGGATGATGCGCTACCCCGATGCACGCCGCGGCGACGCGGTGGAGGAACGCCACGGCCAGGTCGTGCCCGACCCGTACCGCTGGCTGGAGGACGAGTCCCCCGAGACCGCCGCCTGGACGAAGGCGCAGGACACGCTGGCCGGTGAGTTCTTCGGCGCCCTCGCGCAGCGGCACGAGACGTGGCGGCACCGCCTGGCCGCGCTGGAACGACCGTCGATCGGCGTGCCGAAGGCGGCCGGCGAGCGAACCTTCCTGACCGTGGCGGTTCCGGGCGCCGAACATCCCGTGCTCGTCCTCGTCGAAGCCGACGGCACCGAACGGGTGATCCTCGACCCCGCGCAGCTCTCGGCGAGGGCAACGGTCACCCTCGACGCCTACGACCCCTCCCCCGACGGACTGTTGCTGGCCTACCAGGTCTCCGACGAGGGCGACGACCGCTCCTCGCTGCACGTCCTCGACATCGAGAGCGGCACGACCTTCGGTCCGCCGATGGAGACCGGCTGGGCCGGCGACGTGGCGTGGCTGCCCGACTCGGCCTCCTTCATCTATCAGCGGCCCACCTCGGGCCCCCGCCTCTACGACCTGTGGCACCACGACGTCGGCACCGACTGGGAGGCCGACACCCTGGTGCTGGCCAGTTCGGGAGCCGACGCGGCCGAGTACGAGCTGTCGGTCGACCCGTCGGGGCGGCGCCTGGCGGTGACCGCCGAGCACAGCTCCTACCTGCGCACCGACGTGCACGTCATCGACCTGGAATCCGGTGCGGCCGAGACGGTCCAGACCGGCCGCGACGTGCTCACCTACGCGCGCTTCGGCCCCGACGGCCGCCTGTACCTGCTCACCGCCGAAGACGCGCCACGCTGGCGCCTGGTCGTCGTCGAGGACGGGACGTGGCACGACGTCATCGCCGAGGACGCCGACATCCTCTACGCCTACACCTTCACCGACAACGGAATCCTGGCCGCCCACCGCCACGACGTCGTCAGCGAGCTCAGCCTCCACGACCCGGCCGGCGAGGATGAGCCCCGGCCGGTTCCCCTGCCGGGCAGGGGAAAAGTCGAGATCGGCGGCGGGCTGGTCTACACCGACCACATCACCCCGCCGGCGCTGCTGCGGCTTCCGCCCGGGCCGGACACGCCCCTCGCGGTGGGCGAGTTCGACCCGGTCGAGGGCGTGCGGGTCGACCAGCTCTTCGCCACGTCGGCCGACGGGACGAGGGTTCCGCTGTTCCTGCTGTCCCCTTCGGACATGCCGCTCGACCGTCCACTCCCGACGATCGTGGAGGGTTACGGCGGCTGGAACGTGTCCTGGCCGCCGGAGTACCGGCCGCTTCGACTGGCGTGGGTGCTGGCCGGTGGGCGCTACGCGATGACGAACCTGCGCGGCGGCGGCGAGTACGGCGCCGAGTGGTTCGCCGGAGGGATGCGCGCCCACCAGCAGAACCCGGTCGACGACTTCATCGCCTGCGCCCGGCTGCTGGTGGAGTCGGGTGCGACCGACTCGTCGATGATGGGCGCCAGCGGCGGCAGCAAGGGCGGGATCACCGTCGGGGCCTCGATCACGCAGGAGCCGGAGCTGTTCGCCGCGGCGGTGATGTCGGCGCCGATGCTCGACATGGTCCGTTTCGAGCGGCACGGCGAAGGCTCTCAGTGGATCAACGGCTTCGGCAGCGCCGAGGACCCCGAGCAGTTCGGTTGGCTGCGCGACATCTCACCGCTGGCGCGGGTGCGCGAGGGCGTGGTCTACGCCGACTCGCTGTTCACGATCTTCGACAACGACAGCCGGGTCCATCCCGCTCACGCCCGCAAGATGTGCGCCGCACTCCAGTACCGGCGGCCGGAGTCGGCCGGCCCTGTCCTGCTGCGGCGCAAGGCGGAGGCCGGACACGGCGCCCGCTCGGCGAGCCGGACCCGCGACCTGCAGGCCGACCACCTGGTCTTCCTCGCCGACCGGCTCGGGCTGGAGTGAGGGCCCGGCGACCATCCCTCATGGACGGTCGCCGGGCATCGGGTCACGGTCGCGGCGGGAGCGCCGGCCGCGCCAGGTTCGGCTTCGGCGCCGCCCGGTGCTCGTGCGCCGGACGCTTGTCCAGCTCGGTCAGCGCCAGCTCGATCGCGGTGTCCAGCTGCGGATCACGCCCGGCGGCGTAGTCCTGCGGGGACCGCTCGACGTGGACGTCGGGGTCGACGCCGTAGTTCTCCACGCCCCACGAGACGTCGTCGAAGGAGATGGCCATCATCGGCTGGAAAGTGTTGGAGTTGTCGGCGAACAACTGTTTGCGAAGCCCGCCGATGACCCCTCCCCAGGTCCGCGTGCCGACGAGCGGCCCGAGCCCGAACATCCGAAACCCCTGGGCGAACATGTCGCCGTCGGAGCCGCAGTACTCGTTGACCAGACCGACCAGCGGCCCGCGCGGCGACTCCAGCGGGTAGGGCTGCGTCCGGCCGGGACGCCAGTGGACCTGACCGATGCGGCGGCGCACGAGCTTCTCCAGCACCAGCGGCGAGAGATGGCCGCCGGAGTTGTTGCGGGCGTCGACGATCAGCGCCTCCCGGCCGTACTCGGCCAGGTAGGAGCGCATGAACTCGCCGTACCCGGCGGTCATCATGCCCGGCGAGTGCACGTAGCCGACACGGCCTCCGGTGGCCTCGTGGACCTTCGCCCGGTTGAGCGCGACCCAGTCGCGGTAGCGGCCGGCGTACTCGTCGCCGATCGGGGTGACCGTCACCGTGCGGACCTGCCCGCCGGAGCCGCGGACGGTCAGCTCGACCGGGGATCCGGCCTGGTTGACCAGCTCCGGGCCCGGCCCGGTGCGCGGGTCGACCTCGCGCCCGTTGACGGCGAGGATCTCCTCGTCCTCGGCGATCCCGGCGAGGTGCAGCGGCGAGGTGGCCTCCGGGTTCCAGCGGTCGCCCTCGATCAGCGCCGTGACACGCCAGGTCCCGGTGCCCTCGTCGAGGACGAGGTCGGCACCGAGCAGGCCCGTCGATCGGCGGTCGGAGGGCACCGGCGGGACGAACTCGTGGTAGGTGTGGGAGGTGCCCAGTTCGCCCTGCAGGTCGAGGAGCAGGTCGGCGAGTTCACGTCGGCTGGCCACAGTGGACAGCAGCGGCTCGTATCGCGCCCAGGCGTCATCCCAGTCGATGCCGGACATGTCGGCGGTCCAGAAATGGTCGCGCTGCGCCCGCCAGGCCTCGCGCAGGATCTGGCGCCACTCCTCGGCCGGACGCACGCGGACCTTGACGCGGTCGAGGTCGAGGCGGCCCTCGTCGCCGTCGGGCGCCCGCCCGGCAGGAAGCACCCGCCAGCTGTCACCGCTGCGGTAGATCATGGTCGACAGGTCGGCCGACAGCCACACGTCGGCGACGTCGCCGGCGATCCGGGTCGTCTGCGCCGTGGAGAAGTCGAAGACCTCCAGGGTGTCGGTGACCTTCCCCAGCGGCTGCCGCCGGTCGAGCTGCCCGCTGGACACGCCCGACAGCAGCAATGCCCGGCGTCCGGGAAGCCCCACAACGCGCTTGTAGCGGCCGTCGGGGACATCGAAGCGATGGATGCGACGGGTGATCCCGTCGAGCACCACACCCTCGCCTTCGCGCTCACCGTCCTCGAAGGGGGAGCCGAGACCGGGCCGCAGCTCGACGGCGTAGGGCCGCGATCCCTTCAGGAAGGCCAGATCCAGGTGCGTCGCGTCGTAGACGCCGTCGAAGTCGCGGAAGCCGACGAAGTACAGGTAGTTGCCCTCGGGGTCGAAGGACGGCCGGAAGTCGTGCAGGACGCGCTCGGCGACCGCCGCGCACTCCCCGCTGTCCACATTGACCAGTCGCAGACTCGCCCGGCCCTCCCCTTCGGGATCGGTGCCCTCCTCCGGGAAGCGGTAGGCGATCCAGGAGCCGTCGGGCGAGTAGACGGCGTCGAGCAGGGCGCCGTCGTCGCCCCGGTCGAGGACACGCGAGGTGCCCTCGGCGAGGTCGACGTGGATCAGCTCGTAGCGCTGGTTGACCACGGCGACCGCGCCCCCGCCCGGGGCCACCGCGAACTCCAGGACCGCACCGAGATCGAGGTCGAAACGGCGCTCACCCTCGCCGTCCAGGACGACGAGCCGCTCCTCGGGGCCGTCGTCGGAGGCGAGGCCCACCAGGCGCTCGCCGTCGAGGTACTTCAGCAGGCGGTAGCGGGTCAGGCCGGGATCGCCGTGGCGGCGGACCGGACCCTTGCCGACGTCGAGGCTGAAAGCCTTGCCGCGGGCGGTGATCGCGACCCGGGAGCCGTCCGGCGACAGCGCCGCCGTCTGGGTGAACGGGGCGGCGGGCACGAAGGTCTCGGCCAGTGCGGCATGCGGGGTCTCGACGCTCACCTCGACGCGGCGGGGCCGCGAGTCGGCGTCGGCGGAGTCGAGCAGGTACAGCTCGGCGGCGGCGTGGTAGACGAGCCGTTCACCGTCGGAGGAGCCGAGGTTGCGGGCGTAGAAGACGTCGTGGTCGCTGTGGCGCCGCAGGTCGGTGGTGTCGAAGGCCACGCTGTAGACGTTGCCGACGCCCTCGTGGTCGGAGATGAAGAACAGCCTGCCGAGGGCGATGCGGGGAGCGGTCAGGTTCCCGTTGAGCTCGGTGAGGATCCGCCGGTACTCGCCCGTCCCGTGCTCGTCCCACCAGATCGCGCCCTGGGTGCCGCCCCGGTACCGCTTCCAGTGCGCCGGGTCGGCCCAGTTGCGAAAGACCAGGGACGGGCCACCCTCGGCCGAGGCGACCGTCGCGCCGGAGACCTCCGGCCGCCGCCGGGGCGAGCCCCCGTCGGCCGGTGCCTCCCACAGCAGCGGTTCGCGCACCGACCCGGCGGCCGAGGCGTAGCGGACGAAGCGGCCGTCGGGGGACCAAGCGGTCGTCAGGATCGGCGCGCCCTGCCAGGTGAGCTGCCGCGTCCGGCCCGAGGCGAGGTCGAGGACGTGCAGCTCCGGGGCGCCGTGGGCGGCGCTGATGTAGGCGAGCCTCGTCCCGTCGGGAGAGAAGGAGGGCAGGGCCGCGGCGGCGCCGTTGGTGAGCCGCGTCGCGCGGCCGCCCTCGACGGGGACGGTCCACAGGTCGTCCTGGGCGGTGAAGACGATCGTGTCGCCGTGAATCGTCGGAAAACGGGGATAAGGGCTCGACATGGAGGAACTCCAGGGGTGAGACGCCGTGTTCACAGACTCCGAAACCTAGTCGTTCCGGGCCACGGGCGCCGCCCTGTTCCGCTGCGGGCAGGATGGGGGTACCCCCAACCGCACGAACGGGAGCCGCCATGCCCGAGGGCCACATCATCCACCGCCTGGCCGGGACCTACACCGAGCGCTTCGCGGGACGCAAGGCCCGCGTGACCAGCCCGCAGGGCCGTTTCGCGGAGAGCGCCAAGCTCCTCGACCGCCGGGAGATGCAGGACGCCGAGGCCTACGGCAAGCACCTGTTCCTCGGGTTCGGGCCGCGCGGATGGGTGCGGGTGCACCTGGGGCTGTACGGGAAGGTCGCCTTCACGCCCGGACGCGGCGGCGAGGCGGTCGGGCAGGTGCGGCTGCGGGTGGCCAACGTCGACTGGTTCGCCGACCTGCGCGGGCCGGCGGCCTGCGAGCTGATCGGCGAGGGCGAGCGCGCGGCGGTCCTCGACCGGCTCGGCCCGGACCCGCTGCGGGCCGACGCCGACCCCGAGCGGGCGTGGCGGCGGATCTCGAAGTCGAGGACCAGCATCGCCGCGTTGCTGATGAACCAGGAGGTCGTGGCCGGTGCCGGCAACATCTACCGCGCCGAAGTGCTGTTCCGGCACGGGATCGACCCCTACCGGGAAGGCCGGGCCGTCACGCGCGCCGAGTGGGACGCGATCTGGGCCGACCTGGTCGCGCTGATGCGGCTCGGCGTGGAGGCCAAGCGGATCGACACCGTGCGCGAGGAGCATTCGCCGGAGGCGATGGAGCGCGCGCCGCGGGTCGACGACCACGGCGGTGAGGTGTACGTCTACCGGCGGGCGTCGATGCCGTGCCACGTGTGCGGGACGCCGGTGTCGCAGGCGGTCATGGCCGGGCGCAACCTGTTCTGGTGCTCGGTGTGCCAGGCGGACTGACCTAGGCGCCGGTGGCGTAGCGGATCCCACCGAGGACGTGGTCGAGGAAGGCCGGTTCGGCGAAGGACTCGTCGGTGTGGCCGAGGGCGGTGTAGAAGGCCCTGCCGCGACCGAGCTCGTGGTACCAGGCGAGGGGGTGGTCGGCGCCCATCTCGGCGCCCTCGTAGCTGCCCTCGTCGACGGTGAGCAGGACGTTGACGCGGCCGCGCGGGTTCTGGGAGAACTCGTACCACTCGTCGAAGCGCGCCCACGGCTCCGGCAGGTGCGCGGTGGAGGCGTGGCCGGTGTCCTCGACGTGGATCACGCCCTGCTGCGGTCGCGGGTGGCGGGTGAAGCGGGCGCCGACGAGTTCGCCGTACCAGGGCCAGTCGTACTCGGTGGTCGAGGCGGCGTGGATGCCGACGTAGCCGCCGCCGCCTTCGACGTAGTCCTTCAGGGCGGCGCGCTGGGCGTCGTCGAAGACCTGCCCGGAGGTGGACAGGAACACCACGGCGGCGTAACGCGCGAGGTTGTCGGCCGTGAAGGCGGCGGAGTCCTCGGTGGCGTCGGCGGTGTAGCCGCCTGCGGCGGCGAGCGACTCGACGGCGGCGACCCCGGTGGGGATGGAGTCGTGGCGGAAACCGGTCGTCTTGGAGAAGATCAGCAGGCGCATCCGGGCAGCCTACGCGTGGTGGAGGGCGTGTGGCACGCTTGTGGCGTGACCAACAGAATCGAGCACTTCGCCCGCTGATGGACTCGCCGAACGAGCGCGGTGCGCTCGGAGTCCGTACGCCGTCCGTCTACGAGAACGCGGTCCGGCGACTCGCCGAGCACCGCGAGGGGGCGTTGCGGCCCGCGCTTCCCGACCGCGCCGAGAACGACCGGCAGACCCGCGAACGGGTCCCCGCCGGGGAGCGCGAACCGCGCATCGTCGCCGAGATCGAGCGATACCTCACCCTGCCGGAACGCTCACCGCGTTTCCTGCACGCACGGCTGTCCAAACTGGACCTCATCCACGACCGAGGCCCGCTGCCGGCCGGGCGGAAGTTCGCCGCCGCCGACGAGCGGCTGGCCGAGGTCGGGCGCCGGCTGGCCCGTTACGCCTCCAACCGCGTCCCGCTCATGGTCGGGCTCGCACTGCTGGAAGGGCGCGCCGGGCCTCCGGACGCCGAGGTGCTGCGGCACCTGGCGCTGTACCCGGGGGCGGTGGGCGCCGCGGCGGTCCGAGTTCTGGCGGCGATGCCCGAGCCGGTCGGCGACCTGATGTGGATCGCCGGAAACCTCACCCAGCACCTGTCGAGGAACGCCGCCGTGGCCTGGCTGCTGCGGCACGGCCTCACCGGGCCTGACGACCGAAGCCGGGACAACGCCATGGCCGTGAGCGAGGCGGTGGACCTGCCCGCGGCCTTGCGTGATGGCGGCGACGACGTCGGCCTCGTCCGGCATGCCGCGTACCGGCTGCTGGCAATGCCGCGACAGGACCGCGGACGAGGCGCGCTGCTGCGCTACCCCGGCGCGATCGCGGCCTACACCGCCTTCGCCGAGGCCCGCGCCGTACTGCCAGTCGAGGATCACGGGCTCGTGTCACGGATCCTCGACGACCTGCACTTCCATGTCCCCGCGCTGCCGGCCTGGCCGGAAGACACCCGCAAGGCGGCGGCGGAGCGGCTCCTGGCGCTGCTGGGGCCGGGATCGGCTGCGGCCCAACGGGTTCACGACCACCGCAGCGCCGAACACCCCACCTGACCCTCGATTCCGGCGGGACACCCGTCCCGCCGGAAACGAACCTCAGCCCGTGGGGTCTCCCCCACTTCCGCTGACGCCGCCGGGATCGCCGTCGTCGGCGGCGATCCCCGTGGGGTCGCCCCCACCGCCGCTGTTGCCGCGCGGGTCACCGTCGTCGGCGGCCGCGACGGCCCCGGTCAGTGCGCCGACCGCCAAGGCGGCCGACAGGACCGCCGCCGCGAATGGCGCCGGCCGGCGTACCGCGGCCTTCGTGGACTTCGACATCCGTCCGCTCCCATCTCGCCCGGGCCCGCGCCCGGATCGCTCGTCCGAGCATCCGGGGCGCCGGCTCCCGGAGTTCGCACGGTGGGGAAACCTCGGGGGCATCGCGTACCGCCCGGACGCGCACGATCACCACGGCGGGCGGGCGAATCGGGGCCGCTGCCGCGCGTCGGGGGCGCGCCGGATCGGTGCGGCCGCATAGCCTCGCACTCCGGGACCGCCAGGATCTTCACTCGGGACACCGCCGCATTCACCGGCGAGGTCCCGTCGTGGCGCCGACGCCGGGGCGGTCGGAGGACGGCCCCAGCCGACCGCCCCGGCCCCAGTGCGTGTCCGGTGAGCCCCACAGTGGCCCACCGGACACGCCTTAGGAAGTCAGCCCGCGCAGGAACTCCAGCCCGTCGACGGCGAGGGCGTCCTGTGTCTCGGCGAGCGGCCGCCAGATCGACGCGGCGGTCGCGATCGTGGCGTTCTCGCCCGTGAAGGACTCGATCACCAACGGCCCGGTGTAGGCGATCTCGGCGAGCGCGCCGAGGATCGACTTCCAGTCGAGGTGGTCGGCGCCAGGCGCGCCCCGGTCGTTGGCGCAGACCTGGACGTGGGCGACGCGGTCCTCGGCGAAGCGGATCGCCTCGGCGATGTTCCGCTCCTCGATGTTCATGTGGTAGACGTCGAGGGCCAGGCCGCAGCCCTCTTCGGGGAGGCCGTCGAGGGCGTCGAGGCCCTGTTCGACGGTGTTGATCAGGGAGGTCTCGTAGCGGTTCAGCGGCTCGATCGCCACCGTCACGCCGGCCGCCAGCGCGTGCTCGACGACGGGCCCGAGGCCGTCGCGGAGTTCGGCGTAGGCGGCCTCGCGTTCGGCGTCCGACATGCGCCAGGTACGCCCCACCGAGGTGTACGCGGGACCGGCGATGACGGGACTGCCGACCTCGGCGGCGACGTCGACGACGTGCCGCAGATAGTCCTGTGTGGACGACACGACCTCGGCGGACGCCCCGACCAGCTCACGACCCGGGCCCATCACCAGCACCACGCTGGCGGACAGGCCCAGGTCGGCGAGCAGTCGGGCCGCGCGGCCGGGGTTCCAGTCACCGGGCGCCTCGACGGGCAGCTCGATGAGGTCGAAACCCCGGTCGCGCACCATCGGTGCGAGCTCGGCGAGACGGTCGTCGGTGAGGGGCGACGTCCAGACCCACGTGTTCACGCCGATGGCATGGCTCATGTCATCGATCTTTCCACGCGTCGGGGAATCCGGGCAGGTCCTCACCGCCGAACTTCGCGTAGTGCAGTGAGGGCATGTCGGCGTTGCGGGCCAGGTAGTCGTCGAGGTCGGCGTCGGTGATCGGGGCCTGCGGGAGCACCCACTCGGCGGGGACCTTCTCGCCCTTGAGGATCATCGTCGCGGCCAGGATCGGCGTACGCCACTGGAAGTTGGAGTAGACCGGCGCGATCGCCTTGATGCCGGTCTCCTTCCACTTGCGCATGAAGGTCAGCTCGTCCTCACCGGAGAAGACCGGGTAGGGCTTGCCGGCGTCCTCGAAGGCTTCGAGGGCGGCGACCGCGCCGTCGCCGGCGTCCATCCAGATGCCGTCGACGTCGCCGCGCTGGAGGTACTGCGAGACGATGTCCTTGATCTTGGCGCCGTCACCGCCGGTGAACTCGTTGCCGAGCACCTCGATGCCGCTGCCCTTGAAGATCTCCTGCGCGGCGGCCCAGCGGTTCTCCAGGACGTCGACGCCGGGGAGGATCCGCAGTGCGAGGACCTTCTTGCCGGGTTCGAGGTTCTTCACCAGGAACTCGGCGGCGTCGGCGCCGAACGCGTAGCCGCCGATGGGGTGGATGTAGGTCACGGCGCAGTCGGTCTGCACGCCGCGGTCGAACACCACGACCGGAACGCCGCTGTCGCAGGCGGCCTGGACCGCGGGCGTCAGCGTCGCCGTCGTCGACGGGGAGATGATGATCGAGTCGCAGTCGTCGGCCTCGACGAAGGCCTGGATGTCGGAGATCTGCTTGTTGTCGTCGTCCCCGGCGTCGGACACCCGGAACTCACCGATGTCGCCGCTCTGCTTGAGCACCTCCACCTGCTGCTGCATGGTGATCCAGCCGGTGACGCGCCACGGGTTGGAGATCGAGGCGTTGGAGAAGCAGAGGGTGGCGTCGCCGCCGTCCTTCTTGAACTTCGCGGTGTCGATCCACTCGGGCTCGATCGCCTGGAGCCAGGGCTTCGCGGCGTCGCCCTCGGGGGTCATGGAGCGCTGCGCGAGCTGCTGGTCGTAGTCGGCGCGTACGAACCATTCACCGTCGGCGGTCTGCGGCGGGGTGTCCCCCGGCGGGGCCGAATCGGTCGGCGTGTCGGAGGTACAGGCGCTGAGCAGTAAAGTGACGGCCGCCAACCCGACGAGGGCGAGGCGAGAGGCACGCATTGTTGTACTCCTAGGGGACGGCCACATCACTGTGGCGGTTGGGATCTGCGGGCTTCATGGACAGCTGTGGCGTGTGCCTGCGGGATCTCTCCCGGGAGGCGTAGGCGACGGCGGCGATGATGATCAGTCCCTGTGCGGTCGGCCTGATCGTCGACGGGATGCTCAGCTGCGTGAACAGGGTGAAGAGGGACTCGACGGCCAGCGCGCCGGCGATGGCGGCCAGGACCGAGCCCCGGCCTCCGCCGAGGACCACGCCGCCGAGGACGACGGCGGTGATGGCGACGAACTCCATCCCCTCACCGACCTGCGAGGTGACGCCGGCGTACCCGCCGACCAGGATTCCGGCGACGGTCGCCGAGAGTCCGGAGAGGACGAACGCGGCCGTGCGGACCCACCAGACGCGCGTTCCGGCGAACCCGGCCGCCTTGGCGTTGTCGCCGACGGCGACGAGGGTGCGGCCGAAGGGCGATCGCATCAGGTAGACCGCGGCGACCGCGACGACGATGACGATGAACAGCGCCCAGGGGAGCTGCCGGAACAGTGGGACGCCTTCGATGCCGTGCCGGCCGAAGATCCGAAACTCCGGCGACAGCGCGCCGGTCGGGGCGCCGCCGGTGAGCAGGCGGATCGCGCCGAACAGGACGAGCATCATGCCCAGCGTCGTGATGATGGAGGGGACTTTCAGCAGGGTCGTGATCAGGCCGTTGACGAGTCCGACGAGTGCGCCGCCGGCGAGCATCAGCGCGATGACCGGCCAGGTGCGGGGGCCTTCGCCGTCGATGAGGAGGGCGGCGAGGACGACCTGGGCGCCGACCAGCGAGCCGACCGAGAGGTCGAACTCGCCGGCGACGATGACGAAGTACTGCCCGATGGCCAAGATCAGCAGCGGTGCGGCCTTCTTGACGAATCCCATGAGGGTGAAGGGTTCGAAGAAGGAGGCGTTGTTGACCGCGATGACCGCGAAGATGGCGATGAGCAGCAGGTAGACCGCGCCGCTGCCGCTGATCAGGAAGCGGCCGGCGTCGGCGAGTTTGCGGCTGGCGCTCATGAGACCCCTCCGGCGAAGCGCACCCTGCTCGGTTTGGCCGACAGCTGGCGCCGCGCGTAGATGGCGACGGCGACGACGATGATGGCGCCGCGCAGCACGTCCTTGTAGAACGGGTTGACCTCGAGGATGTTGAAGACGGTGTCGAGGACGGCGAGGATCATGACCCCGGCGACGGTTCCGGCGATCCCGCCGCGCCCGCCCATGAGGTAGGTGCCGCCGAGCACCACCGCGGCGATGGACTCCAGGTCGAGGCCGTAGTCGTAGACGAGCGCGCTGCCGGTCCCGAAGCGGGCGGCGATGAGCAGTCCGGCCACTCCGGCGGCGATCGCGCAGAGGATGTGGGCGGTGATGATGGTGCGGTCGGTGCGGATCCCGGACAGGCGCGCGACGTCGACGTCGCCGCCGACGGCGTAGACGTGGTGTCCGGCGCGGGTCTTGCGCAGGTAGAGGATCCCGGCGACGGCCAGCGCCAGCATGACCACTGTGGACAGTGGAATCATGGCGATGCGGGTGTAGCCGAACTGCTGGAAGGAGGTCGCGACCTTGCCGGCGGGTCCGGCGAACTCGGTGTCCAGCCAGCCTTTGATGATCAGGCCGGTGCCGAGGGTGGCGATGAAGGCGTTGACCTTGAGCTTGGTGATGACCAGGCCGTTGACGAGTCCGACGACGGCGGCGGCGCCGAGCGCCGCGCCGATCCCGAGGGGGACGTTGGCCTCGGAGCCGTTCATGACGACCGCCGCGATCAGCGAGCAGGTGGCCATGACGTAGCCGACCGACAGGTCGAGCGAGCGCGACAGGATCACCAGGGTCTGCCCGATCGCGATGAATCCGAGCAGGCTGGACCGGGTGAGCATGTCGACGATGTTGCCGGTGCTGAACAGGTTCTTGCCCTGCGCGGCGACCAGGATCGCGCCGATGACGACGATCGCCAGCAGCGCCAGGTAGACGAGCCCGGTGGTCCCGATGGATCCGAGACCGAAGCGGCGCTGCCTCGTCGGGGGCCGGGCGGGCGTCTTGGCGGTCGGGGTGGCTTGTGCGGTCATGACTCCGCGCCTTTCGATGCCCCGTCGGGGGTCTGCGATGCGGCCTCGGCCGGCGTGTGTCCGGTGGCCAGGGCCATGACGGTCTCCTCGGGGCTGCCGCCGGGCAGTTCCCCGGCGATGCGGCCGTCGTGCAGGACGCAGATCCGGTCGGCCATGCCGATCAGTTCGGGAAGTTCGGAGGAGATCAGCACGATGGCCACGCCGTCGGCGGCGAGCCGGCGCATGAGGCCGTAGACGGCCTGCTTGGCGCCGACGTCGATGCCGCGCGTCGGCTCGTCGAGGACGATCACCTTCGGGTCGGTGGCCAGCCACTTGGCGAGCACAACCTTCTGCTGGTTTCCGCCGGAGAGGTAGCGGACCTCCTGGCCGGTGCCCTGCGAGCTCAGTTCGAGGGCGGTCAGGATGTCCGGGATCCGTTTGGCGCGGCGGGATGAGGAGCCCGGCAGGACCGAGTCGAGAACGAGCCGGGCGTTGGCCAGCACCGACTGGTTGAGGGCGAGGCCCTCGGTCTTGCGGTCCTCGGTGACCAGGGCCAGTCCGGCACCGACCGCCTTGCGTGGCGAGCGGATCCGTACGTCCCGGCCGTCGACGGCGATCCGGCCCCTGGTGAAGGGCGCGACACCGAAGAGGGCGTGCGCGAGCTCGGTGCGGCCACTGCCCTGAAGTCCGCCGAGGCCGAGGATCTCCCCGCCGCGGACGGTCAGGTCGATCCCGTCGAGCTGGGTGTTGCCGCCACCGCGGACTTCGAGGCGGACCTCGCCGCTTCCGGTGTTGGGCAAGGGATCGGGGAAGAAGGCCGAGATGGGACGGCCGACCATCTTCTTGACGAGCTCGTCGGGATCGGTGGCCGCGGTGTCAACGGTATCGACCAAGCGACCGTCCTTGAGGACGGTGATCCGGTCGGCGAGGTCGAAGATCTCCTTGAGGCGGTGGGAGACGTAGAGGATCGCCACCCCGCGCTCCTTGAGCCGGGCGACGAGGTCGTAGAGCAGGCCGACCTCGCGGTCGGCGAGCGCGGCGGTCGGCTCGTCCATGGCGATGATGCGGGCGTCGTGGGAGATGGCCTTGACGATCTCGACGACCTGCTGGCGGGCCACCGAGAGGTTGCGGATCCGGGTGTTGGGGCCGATGTCGGTGACGCCGAGGCCGCCGAGCAGGGCGGCGGTGTCGGCGGCCATCTTGCGGGAGTCGACGAAGCCTCGGCGGCGGGGTTCGCGGCCGAGCCAGACGTTCTCGGCGACGGTCCGCTCGGGCAGCAGGTTGAACTCCTGGAAGACCGTCGACACACCTGCCTTCTGGGCTTCGACGGGGTGTGCGAAGGAGACCGGGCGTCCGTCCAGTGCGACCTGTCCGGCGTCGGCGCGGTGCACGCCGGCGAGGATCTTCATGAGGGTGGACTTGCCCGCGCCGTTCTCGCCGACGAGGGCGTGCACCTCTCCCTTGTGGACGGTGAGGTCGACGTCGTGGAGCACGCCGACGCCGAGGAAGGACTTCCCGATCGACGTCATCTCCAGTAGCGGCTCAGTCATCGCCGACCCCCACCCATTCGCGCTTGCGCGCCGAGGTGAGCACGGCGTCGGCGAGGCGCGCGGCTCGCAGGCCGTCGTCGAAGGTCGGGAGTCCGTCGCGGTGGTCGCCGTCGATGGCGGCGCGAGTGTCGGCGACGAAGGCGTCGAAGCAGTCCTGGTAGCCCTGCGCGTGTCCGGCGGGGGTGCGGGCGTAGCGGGCGGCGGCGGGGCTGAGCGTGTCCGGGTCGCGGACGAGGAGTCCACTGTGGTCACGGCGGCCGTGCCAGAGCAGTTCGGGCTGCTCCTGGTCGAAGGCGAGACTGCCCTCGGTGCCCGAGATCTCCAGCAGCAGCCGGTTCTTGCGGCCGGCGGAGACCTGGCTGATGACCGTCGAGCCGACGATCCCGCCGGCGGTGGCGAACTGGAGGGTCGCGATGTCCTCGGTGGTGACCGGGGGGCCGCCGCGGCTGCCGTTGACGGTGACCGTCTGCGCCGAAAGCCCGGTGATGCGATCGCCGGTCACGAATTCGAGCAGGTCGCACCAGTGCGAACCGATGTCGCCGAACGCGCGTGTCGGGCCGCCGAGTGCGGCGTCGACGCGCCAGTTGTCGTCGTCGGGCCGCAGCAGCCAGTCCTGCAGGTAGCCGCCGTGCGCCAGGTGCAGGGTGCCGACCGAGCCGGAGCGCACGCGCTCGCGGGCCTCGCGGACCATCGGGTGGAAGCGGTAGACGAAGGGGACGGTGGCGACCCTTCCGGCTGCGGCGGCGACCATCTCGGCGGCCGTGCCGGCGTCGGTGGCCAGCGGCTTCTCGCACACCACGTGCTTGCCGGCGGCCAGGGCCGCGAGCGTGAACTCGGCGTGCAGATGGTTGGGCGTGCAGACGTGGACGACGTCGACCTCGTCGTCGTCGATGAGGGCCGCGACGTCCGGGAAGGACCGCGCGGTGCCGAATTCGGCGGCGGTCTCGGCGGCCCGGTCGGGGCTCGATCCGCTGACGCCGACGACCTGGCCGCCCGCGACGCGGATGGCCCGCGCGTGGACCCGGCCCATGAAGCCCGCGCCGATGATGGCGGCACGGTAGCCGGACGCCGGCGGGTCGTGGCGGGAGCCGGCCAGTCCCGTCGAGTCAGTTAAAGCCATGCCCGGACCGTACCGAGACTTATGACAGCCGTCAAGCAAAAGCTGCTCGGACGAGGCAACTTAGTTGGATTAACAAGATCGTAAGATGCTTATGATTCACTAGGGTCGTGACAAAAGAGACGGCTACCCCGGGTGGGGCAGGCACGCTGCTGCAACTACTGCGCGACGGCGTGCCGCGCACCAGATCCGAACTCGCCGCCGTCACCGGCCTGGCCAGGTCCACCGTCACCGCCCGCGTCGACGCCCTCCTCGCCAGCGGCCTCATCGGCCCATCCGGCGAGGCCGTCTCCACCGGAGGGCGCCCGCCGACGACCTTCGCGTTCAACCCCGCCGCCCGCGCCACCCTCGCCGCCGACCTCGGCGCCACCCACGCCCGCATCGCCGTCACCGACCTCGCCGGCGCCGTGCTCGCCGAGCACCGCGCCGACCTCGACATCGCCCTCGGCCCCGTACCGATCCTCGACTGGGTCGTCGAACACGGGCTGGAGCTGCTGGCCCGCACCGGCCGCGGCCCCGCCGACCTCCTCGGCGTCGGCATCGGCCTCCCCGGCCCCGTCGAACACTCCACCGGAAGAGCCGTCAACCCGCCGATCATGCCCGGCTGGGACGGCTTCGACGTTCCCGGTCACGTCGGCGACCGCCTCCCCGGACGGGTTCTCGTCGACAACGACGTGAACATCATGGCGCTCGGCGAGCACTACACACAGTGGAGGGACGCCGGCCACCTGCTGTTCGTGAAGGCCGCCACCGGAATCGGCTGCGGCATCATCGCCGACGGGCAGGTCTTCCGCGGCGCGCAAGGCGCCGCCGGCGACATGGGCCACATACAGGTCACCGCCAGCGGCGACACCCCCTGCCGCTGCGGGAACACCGGGTGCCTCGAAGCCGTCGCCAGCGGAGCCGCCATCGCCACCCGGCTCGCCACCGAAGGCTTCGACACCCACACCGCCCTCGACGTCGTGGAACTGGCCCGCGCCGGTTCCGTCGAGGCCCTCCGCCACATCCGCCAGGCGGGGCGCGACATCGGCGAGGTGCTGGCCGCCGCGGTGAACCTGTTCAACCCCTCGATCATCGTGATCGGGGGATCGCTGGCATTGGCGGGGGATCATCTGCTCGCGGGGGTGCGGGAGGTCATTTACCAGCGGTCCCTGCCACTGGCGACGCAGCACCTGCGGATCGCGCAGTCGAAGACGGGGGAACGGGCGGGTGCGATCGGCGCGGGGATCATGGTGATCAACGACGGGCTGAGCGCGGGGCGGGTGGACGCGTTGGTGAGTGGTGGAGGGTGAGGGTGGGGTGCTTGGGGGCTGGGTGGCTTCGCCCCAACGCGGGTTCCTCGCGTTAGATCCGGCTGAGGGCTCCGCCCCCAGCACCCCCGCTGGGAGGCTTCGCCCCCAGACCCCCACCAAGGACTCCGTCCCTGGACCCTGCCGGGGCTCCGCCCCAAACCCCGCCAGGAACTCCGTCCCTGGACCCGGTTGTCGGCCAGGGTTCGGCGGTGGGGTGGCTTGCGGTCTTTGCTGGGCCTCGGTCTGGTGGCTGCCGGGGTTGCTCTCGTTGATCCGCCGGCGGGGCTCTCGTGGGCTCAAGATCCCCGATAGGCTCACCAGCGTGACCTACCTCGCCGAATCCTCCCGTTACGACGCCATGCCGTACCGCCGCACCGGCCGCAGCGGTCTCAAGCTTCCCGCCATCTCTCTTGGCCTGTGGCACAACTTCGGCCACGAGCGGCCCATCGCCACGCAGCGCGACATCCTCCTGCGCGCCTTCGACCTCGGTGTGACGCACATCGACCTGGCCAACAACTACGGCCCGCCCCCGGGGGCCGCCGAGGAGAACTTCGGCCGCGTTCTCGCCTCCGACCTCGGCGTCTACCGCGACGAGCTGGTCATCTCCAGCAAAGCGGGCTATGGCATGTGGCCCGGACCGTACGGGGAGTGGGGTTCGCGCAAGTACCTGGTGTCCTCGCTCGACCAGTCGCTCAAGCGGATGGGCCTCGACTACGTCGACATCTTCTACCACCACCGTCCGGACCCGGACACGCCGCTGGAGGAGACGATGGGCGCCCTCGACGCCGTCGTCCGCCAGGGCAAGGCCCTCTACGTCGGCATCTCCAACTACAACAGCGAGCAGACGGCGAAGGCCGCGGCGATCCTGTCCGACCTGGGCACGCCGCTGCTGATCAACCAGCCGTCGTACTCGATGGTCAACCGCTGGATCGAGCGCGACGGCCTGCTCGACACCCTCGAAACCGCCGGCGCCGGCTGCATCGCCTACAGCCCGCTCGCGCAGGGACTGCTGACCGACCGCTACCTCAAGGGCGTCCCCGAAGACTCCCGCGTGCGCACCAGCATCTTCCTCAACGAGTCGGACCTGTCCGACGAGACGATGGGCAAGGTCCGCGCGCTCAACGACATCGCCGCCGCGCGCGGCCAGTCGCTGGCGCAGCTGGCCCTGGCGTGGGCGCTGCGCGACTCGCGGATGACGAGCCTGATCATCGGCGCCAGCAGCGTCAAGCAGCTGGAGACCAACGTCGCCGCCGTCGGCAACCTGGACTTCACCGACGCCGAGCTCGCCGAGATCGAAAAGCACGCCACCGACCGGTCCTGAACCGGCCGAGAAGCGCGGAAAGACCGGACGTTCGACGTAGCCCGGCATTACTGCCGGCGACCTGCACGGACTCCTCGACACCGGCGGCGGCATGACCCGGTGGAGGTCTCGATCGGCTTCGGCCTCTGAGCCCAAGGACGAAGAACCGGCCCGGGATCCACAGCGTCCCGAGCCGGTTCTTCTCTATTACAAAGGGAAAGGAATGCAGGTCTAGGAGGTCCGGGCGAGCGGACGACGGGAGTCGAGACGGTCGGCGAGCCGACGCAGGGTCCCGGCGGTGCCGCGACGCAGCGGCCCGGGGGCGACGGGTCCGCGCCGCTCGGCGCGCGAGAGCACGACGGGCGCGTTCGGCATCGCGGAGTTGGCGTGGCGGCGGGCCGCTTCGAGAGCGGACATCGCGCCGATCGGGTGCAGGTCCATGAGAGCTATCTCCTCGCGGTCGCGGGCCCTGTTGAGGCCCGGACGATCAGTTCGGTCGGCAGGAGGATCCGGCGTTCGGCCGGCTCCCGCGGTGGGTCGAGCAACAGCTCACCGGCGAGCGTGCC
The DNA here is from genome assembly GCF_040655735.1 of Phytomonospora sp. NPDC050363. Lineage (NCBI taxonomy): Bacteria > Bacillati > Actinomycetota > Actinomycetes > Micromonosporales > Micromonosporaceae > Phytomonospora > Phytomonospora sp. NPDC050363. The sequence goes on along the minus strand of NZ_JBFAKK010000011.1, from coordinate 202,303 downwards.
CTTGCTTACGGCGGGTTGCCGGACCGTGGTGAGCCCGGCCGTTGCGGCCTCCGGGATGTCGTCGAACCCGGTGACCGAGACATCGCGCCCGGGCGTGAGCCCTCGGGCGGCGAGGGCGTCGATCGCGCCCAGTGCGAGCAGGTCGGTGCAGGCGACGATCGCCGTGGGGCGGTCGGCGCGGTCGAGGGCGTGCGCGGCGGCCTGCGCGCCGGTGGCGCGCGAGTTGTCGGCGGCGTTGACGACCGTGAGGTCCTGCCAGGCGACGCCGGCCTCCGCGAAGGCCTCGGCGATGCCGGCGACCCTTTCGCGCTCGACGTAGTAGCGGAATTCGCCGGGGCCGGACAGGTCGAGGGGACCCGTCTCGCCCTTCGGCGCCATGTCGTTGGTGAGCAGCGTGACACGCCGGTGCCCGAGCCCGAGCAGGTGCCGGGCGGTGGCGCGCATCGCGGCCCGCTCGTCGACACCGACCTGGAGTTCGCTCTCGGGTACGTCGGTGCGGTACTCGGTGGTGACCACCGGGAGGCCGCGCGAGCGCAGCGCGTCGAGGGAACCGTGCCACTCGGGGACGCAGTAGACGCAGAATCCGTCGACCACGGCGTTCTGGACGGCGGCGACGCTGGCGGCCTCGTCCTCTGTGGACAGCGGGATCAGCAGCAGCCCGGTCCCGTGGCGTTCGACGGCCTCGGCGAGTCCGCGAAGGAAGAGCACGGCGAAGGGGTCGACGAACGCGTAGGAGAGCGTGGTGGTGAACAGCACGCCGACGGCTCCGGCGCGGCCCCGCCGCAGCGACCGGGCGGTGGCGTCGGGTCCGGCGTAGCCGAGTTCCTTCGCGGTGGCCAGGATCCGCGCGCGCAGCTCGGGTGAGAGCTGGTCGGGACGGCTGTAGGCGTTCGAGACCGTGCTGCGGGAGACGCCGACGGCGTCGGCGACGGTCTGGAGCGTGGGGCGCATGTTCACCTTCTCGATGCTTGCCGGGGACCTCCGGTGCGAATCTTTCTGCATCGGTTCAGTCCTTCTGTATTGATACAGTAATCCGGCCCCGGCGGACGGCGCCAGTCATTTGGCGGTTCGCTACGTCACACGGGAATGCTTGGGGCGCAAGGGATCCAATCCGACCAAGGTGGCGAAAGCCGCAGTGGAGATCAACGGGATCCCGATCGGAGCACACGCCCAGGTCATCCCATTTTCCTACTGGTCAGGTAGACATAGTGCTACGGTCGAGCGCGAGCACCGTCCCCCTGCCGAAGGCCCCCGTGATGTCCCGACTTCTCAGCTTTCCCAACCCGGTCAACGAGGTCTCCGCCCGGCTCGTCGCGGCCGGCGTCGTCGTCATGTCGGTCGCCGCCGTCGCCCTCGACCTGCCCTGGCTCACCGTGCCGATCGCCTACGGCTTCATCGCCCGCGTCTCGGCCGGCCCGCGATTCAGCCCGCTGGGCCAGTTCGTCACCCGAGTGCTGACCCCGCGCCTGCCCTTCGAGGCGAAGCTGGTTCCCGGCCCTCCCAAGCGTTTCGCGCAAGGCATGGGCGCGGTCATGTCGACCGCCGCGGCCGTCCTCGCCCTCGGTTTCGGCCTGACCACGGCCGCCTACGTCGTCCTCGGCGCGCTGGCCGCCGCGGCGACTCTCGAAGCGGCCCTCGGCTTCTGCCTCGGCTGCAAGATCTTCGCCCTCGGGATGCGACTCGGACTGGTGCCCGAGGAGGTCTGCGCCGACTGCAACGACATCTGGGCGCGCGCCCGCGCCTGATCCGACACACAGGAAACGGGCCGCCCGGGATCGGGCGGCCCGTTCTCGTGTACCGCTGGTCAGCCGAGCAGTTCGGCGAGCCGGTCGGCGACGGCCCGCATGCCGGTGGCGTTCGGGTGGACCGGAGCGGCCGGCCGGGTCGGCAGAACCGCCTCGACCCAGCGCTCGCCCCGGGAGGCGCAGATGCTGTGGCCGCGGTCGTAGACGTCGGCGAAGGTCGCGTCGTGGTCGCCGCCGACCCGGGCGAGCATTTCGTTCAGTTCGGCGTTGACGCCGTCGAGGTAGGGCACATCGCCCTTGGCGATGGTCGCCTTGAGCCAGCAGCCCTTCTCGGGCGGAAGCAGCGCCGGGTATCCGACGAGCACGACCTCGGCGCCGGGCGCGCGGTCGTGCACGGCTTCCACGACGGCCGCCACATCCGTTGCCACGTCGGAGATGCGCGCCCGCAACTCGTCGTAGCCTCCCGCGGTGAAGTGGTCCTCGCAGGGGTTGCCCAAGGGGTCGAGCAGACCCTTCGTCAGACATGTGACCAGGACGTCCATGAATCCGACGTCGTTGCCGCCGATCCCGATCGTGACGAGCGTGGTCTGCGCGGTGACGGCGTCGAGCTGGGGCGCGTTGGTCCCCCAGAAGGTCCCCTGGGGGGCGAACATGTCCGCCGTGGTCGCACCCGAGCAGCTCGCGTCGGTGAACGCGCCGACGTCGAGGGTCTGGGCGAGCAGGGCGGCGTAGTTGTGGTCGGAGCGAAGGCATCCGGGAACATCGAGCGTCTGGTCCGGGATGAGCGGGCCGGCGGTGAAGGAGTCACCGAGGGCCACGTAGACGGTGCTTTCGGAGGCGGCGGCCGGCTGGGCGAAAGCCGTTGCGGCCAGCGCGAACGCGGCGATCAAGGCCGCCGCGCGGCCGAACCTGGTTGTTGACACGAAACTCCCTACTAACCAGTAGGTGACAGCTGTCACAGCAGGTTAGGAAGGAAGCGACACGGTGTCAACCGCAACACGCGCGCCCATTGTGGACGGTTCGAAGGTGTTGCGGCGCACAGGACTGGGTATGCACGGTTCACGAAGGCGGCACCCCCGCAGCGGAACCAGCCGAAGCGACGCCGCCACCCCCCGGAAGGATCCGCCCATGGCCCTCTACCGTTACCGTTACCGCGACGGATCGGTCGCCGCCCGAGTCATCTCGGGGATCTTCGGCCTCATCGCCTTCATCCTGGCGCTGCACATCGCGTTCGTGATGCTGGAGGCCAACACCGGCAACCCTCTGGTCAACCTGGTCAAGCAGATGGCCGACTTCCTGGCCTATCTGTTCAAGGACATCTTCACCCTTGAGGACTACAAGCTCCAGGCGCTGCTGAACTACGGCCTGGCCGCGCTCGTCTACCTCGCCATCGGGGGGATCATCGGCGGTGCCATCGACCGTCGCGGCACTCCCTAGCCCAAGGGATGCGACTCTTCGTAGCGGGCCCTAGCGGCTTGCACGTCGGAGAAACTGTCCTCGAGAACCTCGATGAGCGCGAAAAGACGGTCGGCGACCCGCGCTCCCAACGAAGTAAGGCTGTACTCGACGTGCGGCGGGATGGTCTTCTGCGCTTCGCGCAGGACCAGCCCGTCGCGCTCGAGCGCCTGAAGGGTCTGGGCGAGCATCTTCTCGCTGACCCCGTCGACCTTGCGTCGCAGTGCGTTGAAGCGGAAGGTGCCCTCGCGCAGCGCGACCAGCGCCAAGGTCCCCCACTTCCCCGCCACGACCTCCATGGTGTGGCGCGACGGGCAGTTGCGGTCGAAGACGTCGGCAATGAATTCCTGGGTGGGCTCACCGCTCATGCCCTTGATCGTACTCATGGCGCTCACTCTCGCGTTGCACTAACTATTCCACAGTACTATCCTCATGCCTGTACCGGCGAAAGGTCGGGCACTAACTGAGGGAGCACATCCATGATCGTCGTCACCGGCGCCACCGGCCACCTGGGCCGACTCACCGTGACCGCCCTGCTCGACCGCGGGGTCCCCGCCGGAGAGATCGTCGCCGCGGTGCGCGATCCCGCCAAGGCCGCCGACTTGGGCGTCGAGGTCCGCGAGGCCGACTACGGCCGGCCCGAGAAACTCGTCGCCGCGTTCGCCGGCGCCGACCGGGTGCTGCTGATCTCCTCCTCCGAGGTCGGGCAGCGCTTCGCGCAGCACCGCAACGCCGTCGACGCCGCCAAGGCCGCCGGCGTGGGCTTCCTCGCCTACACCAGCGTCCTGCGCGCCGACGTGAGCACGCTCGGCCTCGCCGGGGAGCACAAGGAGACCGAGCAGTACATCGCCGAGTCCGGGCTGCCGCACACCTTCCTGCGCAACGGCTGGTACCTGGAGAACTACACCGAGCACCTCGCGTCCGCCCTTGAGCACGGCACCATCCTGGGCAGCGCGCGCGACGGGCTCATCTCCGGCGCCGCCCGCGCCGACTACGCGGCGGCCGCGGCAGTCGTCCTCACCGACGACCGCCACCGCGAGGAGGTCTACGAACTGGCCGGCGACACGGCCTTCACCATGGCGACCCTGGCCGCCGAGGTCTCCCGCCAAAGCGGCGAGGAGGTCGTCTACCACGACCTGCCCGAGGCCGACTACGTCGCCGCGCTGGCCGGGACCGGGATGCCCCGTCAGTACGCCGAGCTGCTCGCCGACTCCGACGTCGGCGTCTCCAAGGGCCAGCTCGTCTCCGAGGACACGGCACTGACCGACCTCATCGGGCGTCCGACCACGAGCCTCGCCGACGCGGTCGCGGTGGCGCTGAAGAACTGAGACACACCGCGCTGACGACGGCCGCCATCGCAGTGGCGGCCGTCGCTTCACGATCTCCGCGCCCCGGCCGACCTCTTGTCCCACCAGGCCGCCGCCACCAGCACGGCGATCGCCACGGCGGCCAGACCCAGCCCGACGAGCGTGTTGTAGGCGTCGCCGTAGCCGAGCTCGAAGAAGTCGCGCGCGAACGGCACCGCGAGGACCAGCACGAACAGGCCCCCCATCGCCAGCACCAGACCGCCCCGCCACCACGTGAACGGCCGCGCGGCCAGCGCCAGCACGGCCAGCGCGACGCAGAACAGCGTGATCGTCGCCGTCGCCTTGTCCTCACGCAGCGCCGAGTCTTCGTTGTCGCGGGCCAGCCAGTACGCGCCGAAGGTCGCCAGCGCGACCAGGATGCCCGCCGGGACGGCGAAGCGCAGGACCCGCGGGACGAAACCGGGCCGGAACCGCTCACTGTTGGGTGCCAGGGCCAGGAAGAAGGACGGGACGCCGATGGTCAGCGCGCCGATCAGGGTGATGTGGATCGGCGAGAAGGGATAGGGCAGCCCGATGACACCGACGGCGAGGGCCAGCGCGATCGAGTAGATCGTCTTGGTGAGGAACAGGTCGGCGACGCGCTCGATGTTGCCCAGGACACGCCTGCCCTCGGCGACCACGTGCGGCATGGCTCCGAAGTCGTCGTCGAGCAGCACGACCTTGGCGACCCCGCGCGCCGCCGCCGAACCCGAGCCCATGGCGACGCCGAGGTCGGCCTCCTTGAGGGCGAGGACGTCGTTGACACCGTCGCCGGTCATCGCGACGGTGTGCCCGCGCTCGTGGAGGGCCGTGACGAAACCGCGCTTCTGCTGCGGGGTGACCCGCCCGAAGACCGTGTACTCCTCCAGCGCGGCGGCCAGGGCCCCGACGTCGTCGGACAGGTCCCGCGCGTCGACGACGCGATCGGCGTTCGGAACGCCCGCGGCCTGGGCGACGGCGCCGACCGAGACGGCGTTGTCGCCGGAAATGATCTTCAAGGTGACGTCCTGCTCGGCGAAGTAGCCGAGGGTCTTCTCCACGCCCTGCCGCAGCCGCTGTTCGAGGACCACCAGCGCGATCGGCCGCACGCCTTCGAGGCGCGGCCCGTCCTCACCGGTGATCCGGTCGGCCCCGACGAGCGCGAGCACCCGGTTGCCGCCCGCGCCGAGCTCCTGCGCGCGGGACAGCGGCCCGGGCAGGTCGGCGAGGAGGACGTCGGGGGCACCGAAGGCGTAGGCGCCGTGCTCGCCGAAGTCGGCGCCGCTCCACTTGCGGGCCGAGGAGAAGGGCACCTGGCCGGCGAGCTTCCAGCCCGGGTCGTCGGGGACCTCGTCGGCGACCGCGAGCATCGTGGGGTTGGGGTTCTCGTCGGCGCCGACGAGCGCGGCGAGGGGACGCCGGGCGTCGGTGGAGTCGTCGAGGCCGACGATCTCGCCGAAGGACATACCCGGTTCGGTGAGCGTGCCGGTCTTGTCGAGACAGAGCACGTCGACGCGCGCGAGACCTTCGATGGCGGGGAGTTCCTGGACCAGGCACCTGCGCCGGGCCAGTCGCAGGACCCCGACCACGAAGGCGATGCTGGTCAGCAGGACCAGGCCCTCCGGGATCATCGGGACGATGCCCGCGACGGTGCCGACGACGATCTCGCGGAGCGACTGGCCACTGCGGAACTGGCTCACCACCAGCAGGATCGCCACCGGCACGATGAGCACGGTGATGATCTTCAGGAAGCGGTTGATGCCCGCCATGAGCTTGGAGTCGGCCAGCGAGAAGCGGCTCGCCTCGGCGAGCAGGCGCGCGGCGTAGGCGTCGGCGCCGATCCGGCCGACCGTGAACGCCCCCGAGCCGGCCGCCACGAAGCTCCCCGACAGGACCTCGTCGCCCTCGTGCTTGACGACCGGGTCGGACTCGCCGGTCAGCAGGGACTCGTCGACCTCCAGGCCCTTGGCGAGGGTGATCGTGCCGTCGACGGGGATCTGCTCCCCCGGGCCGATCAGGACGAGGTCGTCGACGACCAGGTCCGCCGGCGCGACCGGTGTCTCAGTGCCGTCCCGGCGGACCCGGCTGGGCGCCTGACCGACGATCGCGAGGCGGTCGAGGGCGGCCTTGGCGCGCAGCTCCTGGATCGTGCCGATCGCCGAGTTGAACACGATGACGAGGCCGAAGAGGGCCTGCTTCGGGCCGCCGAAGATGAGCGCGAGGACGGTCAGGACGCCGATGAGGGCGTTGAAGAAGGTGAAGAGGTTCCCGGCGAGGATCTGCCACCCGTTGCGGGTCTGGCGCTGGGGGGCGGTGTTGACGCGGCCGTCGGCGACGCGTTCGGCGACCTCGGCGGCGGACAGGCCGGGCGGGACGGTTTCGGCGGTCACGGCTCCCCCAAGATCGGACTGGGGGCATCGTAAGCACGCAGGTGAGGGGGCCGGGAGAGGTTTCGCGGACGCGGCGGGGAGGGGTAGCGTCTCTTGTGGACGGCTATCGCCCGGAAAGCCCGGAAGAAGGCGATGACAGCCGGGGGACGTGGTGGACGAGTCGTGGTGGACGAGTATGGCTCCGGCGTGGGGCCGGGTGGGCGTGGCGAGTTGCTGAAGCGCGCTCAGGGGGGTGATCGGGATGCCTTCGACACGCTGGTCGTGCAGTTGACGGGGTTGCTGTGGAGGGTGGCTCGCTCGCAGGGCGTGGACCGGCATACCGCGGAGGACGTCGTGCAGGACACTTGGCTGCGTTTTTGCGGGCGGCTGCACACGATTCACACGCCGGAGGCCGTCGTGGGGTGGCTGGTGACGGTGGCGAAGCGGGAGGCGGCGAGTCGACGGGAAGCAGGGCGGCGGGAGGTCGCGGCGGAGGGGTTCGACGTGGGGCTCGCCGCCGAGCCGGGTGCCGACGAGGTCGCCGACCCGGACCGCGCGGCACGGGCGCGGGTGCTGCGGGAGGCGCTGGGGAGGTTGTCGGCGAGGTGCCGGGTGCTGCTGCAGATCATCGCGCAGGTCGAGCGGCCGGACTACGGCGTGGTCGCGGAGGCGACGGGAATGCCGCGGGGGTCGATCGGGCCGACGCGGGGGCGGTGTCTGGCGAGGTTGCGGGGGCTGTTGGAGGGGTGGGGTGAGGGGGTGGGGTGAGGGGGTGGGGTGAGGGCTGTGTGGGCTTTGGTTTTGTTTTCCTTCGCCTCGCTGCGTTCTCCTTTGCCTTGCGGGTTCGCATCGCTCTCGGCTTTCGGTCTTTCGGTCCTTCAGCCGTTCAGCCCTCGCCCTCGCCCTCGCCCTCGCCCGTCGACTCTCGCCTCGGTCCGCCCTCTCCTCTCGGTCCCCCTCGCCCTCTCCGCGCTCGTCCCTCGGTGCTCAGTTCTCGGTTCTCGGTTCTCGGCCTTTCACACTTGACTTTCACCTTTGTTCTCGGGCTGCCCCGGTGTGGGACGTTTGCTCCGCACAGCGGGGCGCCACTGTCGACACTGGTGGACTCTGCGTTAGATCCGGCTGGGTGGCTCCGCCCCCAGCACCCCCGCCGGGACTCCGTCCCGGACCCTGCCAAGGACTCCGTCCCTGGACCCTGCTGGGGCTCCGCCCCAAACCCCGCCAGGAACTCCGTCCCTGGACCCGGACCTACGCCGAAGGCTGCGGGCCATTGTCGCGATCGGCTGCGGCGGGCTTTGGGCCGCCCCGGCTGGGGCGGTTTGGGTCGCCCCGGCCTTCCTCGTTGCCGTCGGTGTCGGTGTGGTCGGTCTTGAAACGGCCTGCCGCCGCCCGCCTGCCGCCCTGGCCGCGCCTTCGGCGCCGCCGGGCTGGCGGGCTGGCGTGGCGGTGCAGCCAAATGTCAGGCCCGTCTCGCTACCGCAGCCGCCTTCTGGTCTTGGCTTCTGGCGGCGTCGCGCGGGCGCCGATGGCGCTCGCGCTACCCGCCGCCGGCCCTGGGGTGGGCCGCCACCCTCCTCCCGCGCCGCCCTCCTCCCGCGCCGCCCTCCGGCCCTGCGGGCCGCCACCCTCCTCCCGCGCCGCCCTCCTCCCGCGCCGCCCTCCGGCCCTGCGGGCCGCCGCCCTCCTCCCGTGGCGCCCTCCTGCGCTGGGGTGGGCCGCCTCCTCCTGCCGCGCCGCTCTCCGGCGCTGCGGGCCGCCTCGGCCGCCGCCGCTGTTGGCGGCGGCGGCGTTGGCGGGGCCGTTGGGCCGTTGGGCCGTTAGCAGTCGTACAGCGAGTTCGGCTCCACCTTTTCGCAGTACCGCACGTGCAAGTGGTTGTCGTGGTTGGCGTATTGGCTGGTCAGGCCCTCTGAGATCAGCGTCGGATCGTTGAAGAAGATCAAGGCCACGTGCCCCGGGGCCGCCGCGCGGATGGCTTGGACCAGCTGGCGGGTGGCGGCGCGGTCGTAGGTGGCGGACTGCCAGGTGATGCGGCCGGCGCTGCATTGGGCGTTGTCGGTGCGGATGGGCCACAGGTCGGCGTCGAGGCCGACGCGGTGGCTGGAGTGGCCGTTGATGGCCCCACCGTGTTCCCAGCCGATGTCGCCGACGGGGATCTGTCCCTGCCCTGTACCCGCGAAGGTGCGGGCGGCGGCCTCCAGTTGACCGATGGCGGCGGCGGTTCCCCAGTCCGCAGAGGTGTTGCCGTCGGGGTTCTGGTTGCACAGCCCGGCGGCGAAGTCGGGATAGTCGTAGTGCCAGGCGAGGTTGCGCCAGGTGGTGGGGCCGACCACGCCGTCCACCCCGATCCCCGCGTGGCTCTGGAAGTCGCGGACGGCGGTGGTGACGGCGGCGCCGAACACACCGTCGACGGCGAGGGACAGCCGCCGCTTGGCGTTGAGCTGCACCTGGAGCGCCCGCACGGCCGGGCCGTTGGCGCCCTGCTGGATCTGCGGCGCCAGCGCCGCCCAGGTCTGCGGCCCGACGATCCCGTCGACGCCCAGGCCCTTGGCCGTCTGGAAGGCGCGGACGGCCGCGGTCGTGCCCGACCCGAAGACGCCGTCGGCGCTCGCCGACTGGCCGTGGTGCTGAAGCAGGTACTGGATCGCCTGCACGTCGGCGCCGCGGTTGCCGGCGCTCTGGGTGTGGAAGTAGGCGTTGGGGTAGGCGACGGCGGGGGTGGCCGTGACCACGAGCGCGATCGCGCAGGTGATCGCGATCAGCAATGCGCGTAAGTGCCGGGACATCATCTCTCCTGGTTGTCGGTGGTGCGGAAGCCGATGCCGTTGGGAATCTCGCGTTCGTATCCCATCGACGGGTGGTTGCGGACGCTGAAACCGTCGGCGCCGGGGAGTCGGGCGACCATCGTCGACGAACCACCGCCGTCGAGGCTGAGCGCGTCGTCGGCGCCGAGACCGGCGAGGAAGCCGGCGAGGTCGATGTAGGTCAGGCCGACGCTGGCGTCGCTGCGGCCGTCGACGGTGGCCAGCCACATGCGGGCCCCGTCGGCGGAGAAGCCGACCGCGGTGCGCGGGTCGGGCGAGTATCCGTCCGGCGCGACGGTCTCGCCGTCGCGGAGGATCACGGCGTTGCCGCTGATGGCGGTGGTCCCGGCGGGTGGAGCGACGGCCACGGTGACCGGGTCCCCGACGGCGAGCGCGGCGAGCGTCGTCGCCCCTGCCTCGCGTCCGATGAGGACGGTGTCGGTTCCGGGGCGGGTGCCCTTGGCGTCGGCGGCGGTCTCGACGACGGCGCCGTCGCGCAGCCGGACGGCGCGGACTCCCTCGGCGCCGGTGACGGTCTCGCCGAGGTCGGCCTCACCCCACTCGGGCGTGTAGACGCCGATGCCGCCGGGTGCGACGTTGCCGGAGTTGAGGTTGCTCGCGGGGAAGGTGCCGGCGGGGAGGGTGATGGTGGCGTCGAGGCGGACGCGTTCGATGCGGCCGCGGTGGTCGGTGCCGATGACGGCGGTGTCGTTCCAGCCTTTCGCGCGGGCGTGGAGGAGGACGCCGTCGCGGATGCCGGTGCCGTGGGGCGCGTCGGTGTGGCCGAGGTCGAAGAAGTCCCCGTTGACGGCGGCGACGGCCCCGGCCCGCGTGGCCTGCTCGCTCAGGCGCGCGGTACTGCTGATGGTGCCGGGGTTGAGGTAGACCGCTTCGAGGCCGGGGGTGGCGAGGTCCGCGGTGAGGACCTGGACGTGCGCCGGGCCGTCGAGGCGGTGCTCGGTGAGCGTGAGCCCTTCGGCGAGCGCGACGGGCGCGGCCGTGGCCGGTGCCGCCGGCAGGAGCGCGGTGAAGGCCGCGACCACGGCGATCGCCGCTACCGGGATGGCGATCGCGGCGTGTCGCACTCGCACGGCGGCTCCCCTGAGCTGGCGGACGGTCGCGTCGAATGTATTGGCCGGGCGGGGTCGCGTCAACGACCTACGGTTTCCGGGCGTGTTCGGTAGCCCGGCTACGTCATCCTTCGTGGACGGTGAGGAATCCCCGCTGTACGAAGTGGCCGATGACGGGCGCGAGCGAGGCGGCCAGCAGGCCGTCGGGTGCCTCGTGGGCGGCGGCGAGCAGCGCGATCTGAGTGCGGACGGGGACCTGTCCGGTGCAGCCGCCGAGGAAGGCGACCAGCAGGGGGTCGACCTCTTCGGCGAAGCGCATGCCGGCGGTCTGGGCGAGCAGTTGGCGGCCGACCTCCCAGCCGTCCTCGCCGAGGCTCGCCTCCTGGCGCAGTTCGACGCCCTCGGTCAGCCGCAGGCGGCCGGCGAGGAGGCGTTCGGGGGTGAGCTCGGCGATCAGGTCGTGGCGGTCGAACCATTCGGCGATCCGGTCGGCGTAGGGCGCCTGGACCTGGTGCCGGATGTCGTCGCAGTTCACGATGGGTTCGTCGCGGCCGGAGAGGCGGGCGGTGACCATGCCGAAGCCGACGCCTTCGACGTCGTTGGCGTCGAACCAGTCGAGCCACGCGGCCATCGCGTGCGGGTCGTGGGATTCGGCGGCGTCGCGCTGCCAGACGCGGACGTAGTCGAGGGGGTCGGTGACGTCGCGCTGGACGGCCCACACGTCGCAGCCGGTGCCGTCGAACCAGCCGCCGACGCGCGTCCGCCAGTCCTGGCCTTTCACGTGCACCCAGTTGGCGAGGAACTGGAGGGTCCCGCCGGGGTTGAGCAGGGTGGGCGCGGCGGCGGCGAGTTCGGCGCAGACGCCGTCGGCCGCGCGGCCGGAGTCGCGGTAGGTGAAGGTGGCGTCGCCGGCGCCGATCACGAAGGGCGGGTTGGACACGACGAGGTCGAAGCGGCGGCCCGCGACGGGGGCGAGCATGTCGCCGCGCAGGAGTTCCCAGTCGAGTCCGTTGAGGCGGGCGTTGGCGGCGGCGAAGGCCAGGGCGCGTTCGGAAAGGTCGGTGGCGGTGACGCGTTCGGCGTGCCCGGACAGGTGCAGTGCCTGGACGCCGCAGCCGGTGCCGACGTCGAGGGCGCTGCCGACGGGGCGGCGCAGGGTCGCCGCCGTCAGGGTCGTCGAGGCGCCGCCGACGCCGAGGACGTGCTCGGTGTCGAGGCCCCGGCCGGGGGCGGCGGGCGCGTCGGACAGGACGTGGAAGTCGCCGTAGGGGGTGAGGGCGAGGCCGGCGCTGTGGTCGTCGCCGTCGCGGGTGAGCAGGCCCCAGGCGTGAGCGGCTTCGAGGTCGAGCGGTTTGAGGGCCTCGGCGACCGGCGCGGCGGCGACGGGGACGCGGCACACGAACAGCCGGATGAGCACGTCGAGGGCGTCGAGTCGCGAGGTCGCGGCCAGCGCCGCGCGGTGGTCGCCGCGGTCGGCGGCAGCGCGCGCGGGCGCCCCGAGCCGTGCGGTGATGCCGTCGGGCGTGAAGGAGGCGGCCGCAAGGGCCTCGCGAAGTCGGTCGATGTCGCCGGTGGGAATCCGCACCCGGAGATCCTATGGGGAGGTCAGGGCGACGGCGCGGCGGCTGCGGGCCAGGACCGTGCCGACGGCGAAGGCGGCGGCGACGCCGACGGCCACGCTCACCCAGCCGGTCTCGAAGAGCAGGGCGTTGAGGTAGCCGATGGCGACGGTGTAGGCCGCCCACACGACGGCGGCGACGGCCGAGGCTGTCTGGAAGTCCTTGCGCGGCATCTCCGGGTCGGTGGCCGCGACGGCGGTGGCCAGTGTCCGTCCGGTCGGGATGAGCCGGGCGAAGGTCATGGTGCTCTTCGGGCGGGCGCGGAGCGTCTCGCGCATGGTCTCGTTGACCTTGGCGACTCTCGGCATGCGCGCCAGGAGGCGGTGGGCGGGACCAGCTCCCGGCCGGATGGCCCGGTAGGCGAGGTTGTCGCCGATGGTGGAGGCGACCGCGCCGGCGATGAACAGCATCAGCATCTGGGCGAGAGTCCCGTCGTGCTTGCCCGCGTAGACGACCGCCACGATCAGCAGTGAGCCGCTGGGCAGCACGGGCACGAACACATCGAGGATGATCGAGACCATCACCAGGGCGAGCATCCATGGTGAGCTGAGCAGTTCGGCGATCTGGGTGACCATCGCGGTGGTGGGACTGTCCCTTCTCGGGGTCCGGCGAGCCTGTCCAGCTTGCCGTACCGTCGGCGCGGCGTCGACGGAGACGAGCTGTGATGTGCACCGTCGGCTCTGCCCGAAGGACATGAACGCCCTTCGTCGGGAGGGTACCTGTCGGCCACTGAGGCGGACCTGAGAGTGCGGAACGCAGGGGATGAACGGGATGAACGCTGACGTACGGACACTCCTGGACCGGGTCGCCGGGCTCGGCGGCTTCTTCGGCCTCCCCGACGCCGGAGCCGAGGCGTGGCCGGAGTCTCACCAGTACACCGCCGCCGAACTGTACGAAGGCGACGGTTGGCCGGTGATCGCCGACCGGACCGGCACCCGCCTCGGCGGTGACCGGAGGGTACTGCTGTCGGTGGCGCAACTGGGGTACCTGGCGCGGCTGCTCTCGCCGATCCTCGGCGCGGCCGTCGTCGCGGGGAAGGCTCTGGTCATCCCACCCGGGGCGCTGGTGGTGCGGCAGACCGCGGCGGGCGGACTGCGCCTCGCGCTGGGCGAAGGCGCGCGGCTGGACGGCCTCGAAAAGCTCTCGCACGCGATCACCGACCTGCACCTCACTCCGCTGACCGCCCGACTGCGCCATGCGCTGGCCCCGACCCTCCAGGCGGGAAACGCCGCGTCCGCGCTCGCCGGCGCGGTGAAGGTCCTGCCGCCGGGGCTTCGCCCGGAAGGCGCGCGCCTGCTCGCGGAACTGCTGGCGCGCCCGCCGCTCGCGGGGGCGTTCACCGCTCCGGGGCTGCGCCGGACGTGCTGCCTGTTCCTGAAACTCCCCGGTGGCGGGGCCTGCGGCGACTGCCCGGTGCCCGCCCGTTCTGTCGTACCGGGGCTCTAACCTGCGAACATGGGAACCCACTACACGAGCCCCGTGGACGTCTTCTTGATCCTCACCCGCGGGGAAGAGGTCCTGCTCGCGCTGCGGGAGAACACCGGCTACGGCGACGGCCAGTGGAACTTCCCCTCGGGAAAGCTCGACGACGGTGAGCCGGTCGACGCCGCCGTGTGCCGCGAGGCCTGGGAGGAGATCGGGCTGAAGCTGACGCCGGAGGACCTCCCCGCACCGAGAGTCCTGCACATCCGCTCACCCGAGGGGCAGGGCCGGATCGGGCTGTTCTACCCGGTGGAGCTCGACGCGGCCCGCTTCGGCGAACCGGTGAACGCCGAGCCGCACAAGTGCGGCGGGCTGCGCTGGTTCCCGGCGGAGCGGGCGCCCGAGGAGACGGTGCCCTACACCGAGCAGGGCTGGGAGCTGTGGAGATCGGGGAAGGCCTTCGGCGCCGCCGGGTGGTGACGGCCGCGGGAGCGGTGCAACGGGTCCCTTGATGGCGGTGGTGTGCACCAGGCAGGTCGGCGACCGCGAGAACGGAAGAGGACGTAGCGGGTAGCGACCGGTGAGGCGCGCCGTGAGCCCGATCACCCCTCCTCCGCACGTCTTGTCATGGCTCGCGGTGCCACCTAGGGTCCATTTGGTGTACGAAACCGTTTCGTACACAACACCTCCCGCCCCAAGGAACCTCCATGGCCTCTCCGCACGCCCCGGCAGCCGAGCGCGACCCGCGCCGCTGGTGGGCTCTCGCCGTCATCGCCGGCGCCCAGCTCGTCTTGATGCTCGACGCCGTCATCGTCAACATCGCCCTCCCCTCCGCCCAGGCCGAACTCGGGCTCTCCGACGGCGACCGCCAGTGGGTGGTCACCTCCTACACGCTCACCTTCGGCGGACTGCTCCTGCTCGGCGGGCGCCTGGGCGACCTCCTCGGCCGCAAGCGCACCTTCGTCGCCGGACTGCTCGGCTTCGCGGCGGCCTCGGCCCTCGCGGGCGCCGCGACCAACGCCGCCATGCTTCTCACCGGCCGGGTTCTCCAGGGCGTGTTCGCCTCGGTGCTCGCCCCGACGATCATGTCCCTGATCGTCGTCACCTTCACCGACCCGCGCGAGCGCGGCAGGGCCTTCGGGCTGTACGGGGTGGTCGGCGCGGCCGGCGGAGCCTTCGGACTGCTCATAGGCGGCGTGATCACCGAGTTCCTCGACTGGCGCTGGACCATGTACGTCAACGTCCCCGTCGCCATCGCCGCCGCCGTCGCGGGCGGGCGCCTCCTCGTCAACGTGCCGGCCGCGCGCCGCGCCCGGCTCGACGTCCCCGGCACCGTCCTGGGCACCCTCGGCATCACCGCCCTCGTCTTCGCCTTCGGGCGCGCCGAGGCCGAGGGCTGGGGGTCCCCCGAGATCATCGGCCTGCTCGTCACCTCCGTCGTCTCGCTGCTCGCCTTCGTCGGCTGGCAGACCAGGGCGAAGGCGCCCCTGGTCCCCCTGCGGATCCTGGCCGACCGCACGCGCGCGGGTGCGTTGCTGACAATCCTGCTGATGGTCTGCGGGAACTACGGCATGTTCCTCATGACCACCTACTTCATGCAGGGCGTCAAGGACTACAGCCCGCTGGAGACCGGCTTCGGCTACCTCCCGATGACCGGCATGATGGTGCTGGTGTCCACGGTGGTGGTCGGCCGCCTCGGCGGGCGCTTCTCCGCCGCCCGGGTCATCGCCGCCGGTCTGACCTCGACGACGATCGGCATGCTCCTGCTGACCCGCATCGACGTCGACGGGTCCTTCGCCACCGAGCTCTTGGGGCCGATGCTGCTGTTCGGCCTCGGCATGGGGATGGCGTTCGGGAAGGTCATCGGCCTGGCGACCCTGGGCGCCCGGCCGGAGGACACCGGTGCCGCCTCGGCGCTGACCAACGTCGGCCAGCAGATCGGCGGCTCGATCGGCGCGGCGCTGCTGAACACGATCGCGATCTCGGCGGCGGCGGCCTACACCGGCTCCGGCGGCCCGGACGCCGCCGCGACGCACGGATTCGGCGTCGCCTTCGGCTGGTCGGCGGGCTTCCTGTTCCTCGCCCTGCTGACGGTCCTGCTGCTCATCCGCACACCGCGCGCCCCGAAACCGGACGTGCCCGAGCCTCAGCGCGAGGTCACCGTGGCGGCCTGATCGAGTCCGCGCACGAGCGGGATCAGGATGGTGTCGACCAGTTCGGCGGCGAACTCGTCGTCGGACTGGACGACCTCGAACCACTTGCGGCGCATGCACATCGCGGGCAGGACTTCCGGCAGGAGGCGGTTGTCCAGCAGTCCCTCCGACAGCTCCCCGCGCTCGCACGCCCACCGCAGCGCGCGCAGGGCGGCCGCCCGGAAAGGCACGACGAACTGCTCGCGCACCATGCCGCGCAACTCGTCGTCGCGCTGGAGGGCCGCGGCGATGCCCGACATGAACGCCTGATCCTCATGGTGCGAACCGAGGTGGTCGCGCAGGACCACGAGCAGGTCGGCGCGCAGGTCGCCGGTCGACTCGCGCTCGGGAGGGAGGGTGTTCAGCCGATTCAGGACCGCCATGGCCAGGTCGGCCTTGCCCGACCAGCGGCGGTAGATGGTCGCCTTGCTGGCGTGGGCGCGCGCGGCGACCTGGTCGATGCGCATCGCGTCGTAGCCGACCTCGGCGATCAGCTCGCGGACCGCGGAGAGGATCGCCGCCTCGCGCTCGGGGTTGAGCCGCAGACGGGGGCCCGCAGACTCCGCCATGGGTGATCATCTCCTTCGCCGGCGACCACGCCAGCCTAGCGGGGGCCAGGTCAGACCGTACTGAACGTGCGCCGGTAGGCCGAGGGGCTGGTGCGCATCGCCCGGGTGAAGTGGTGCCGGAAGGTGACCGGGCTGTCGAAGCCGACGAGGGCGCCGACCCTGGTCACGGGCGCGTCGCCGTCCTCAAGGAGCGGCAGACTCGCCGCGACCCGCTGGGCGATGACCCACCGCATCGGCGAGGTCCCCGTGCGGCGGGTGAAGTGGCGGATGAAGGTGCGCGGCGACATGTGCGCGCGCCCGGCCAGGTCGGCGACGGTGATCGTCGCGGTGAGGTTCGCCAGCGCCCAGCCCATCGCCTCGGCGACGCCGTCGGACTCTTCGCGGTCGAGGACGGAGGCCTCGATGAACTGCGCCTGCCCGCCCTCGCGGTGCGGGGGGACGACGAGCCGGCGGGCGACGGTGTTGGCGACGCGGGCGCCGTGGTCGCCGCGCACCAGGTGGAGGCACAGGTCGAGTCCGGCGGCACTTCCGGCGCTGGTGAGCACGTCGCCGTGGTCGACGTAGAGGACGCCGGGGTTGACGCGCACCTTGGGGAAGCGCTCGGCGAGCAGGCCGGCGTAGCGCCAGTGCGTGGTCGCCTCCCGTCCGTCGAGGAGGCCCGCGGCGGCGAGCGCGAAGGCGCCCGAGCAGATCGACACGACGCGGGCTCCGCGCTCGTGCGCGGCGCGGATCGCCTCGACCACGGCCGCCGACGGGCTCCGGCGGGTCTCGGGTACGGCCGGGACGATGAGCGTGTCGGCGGCGGTGAAGACGTCCAGACCGCTCTCGGCGACGAGGCTGAACCCGCCGACCATTCGCATCGGCGCGCCGGGCCGCTCGGCGCACACGTCGAGGCTGTACCAGGGCCCGTCGATCTCGGGCCGGGGCAGCCCGAAGACCTCGACGACCGAACCGAACTCGAAGGGCGCCATCCCCTCGGTGACCAGGACGGCGACCCGGTGCGGACGGGTGGGCGCGGCGAGAGTCGGCATGGCGTGATCTTAGCGGTGATGGGCGTTCACGCCACTTCCGGCCGCGCCCGGCGGCGGGAAGGATCAAGCGCATGACGCAGACAGCACCCGCTCCCAACGCCGCGGCCGCCGCCCACTTCAGCGCCCGGCTCGCCTTCGAGACCGACGTCAGCGACGTGCACGAGATCGTGGAGAAGAAGCTCAAGGTCACCGTCGTCGACACGCGGTCGATCGAGTCGTGGAACGCCGGCCACATCCCCGGCGCGCTGCACCTGCCGACCGGCAAGGTCCGCCACCGGGCCGGAGGGCTCGTCGACCAGGACAGGCCGGTCGTCGTCTACTGCTGGGGTCCCGGGTGCAACGGCGCCACCAAGGCCGCCCTCGCCTTCGCCGAACTCGGCTACCGGGTCAAGGAGATGCTCGGCGGTTTCGAGTACTGGGTCCGCGAGGGCTTCGGGTACGACACCGCCGACGGCCCCGCCCGCCGTCCGGCCGACCCGCTCACCGCTCCCCCGGGCATCGCCTGCTCCTGCTGACTTCCGGTGGGTCCCCGGCGTCCCGAGACGCCGGGGACCCACCTCCCGCCCCAGGTCGGTCAGACACCCGTGTGCTGGGTGATCCAGTCACGGTGCAGGGGAATGGACGTGTACCCGGCCTGGCCGTTGCCGGCCGGCTGCCAGCCGAGCGCGCACACGCCCGCCTGGACGAAGCCGCCCGTCGCCGGGCTCTGCACGAACACCGGGCCGCCGGAGTCGCCGCCGGCGACCGAGCCGTCGGTCTGCGTGCACAGCAGCGGCGCGGCATCGCTGTGGCAGCCGGTGCCCGAGAGGTATCCGTCGGCGTACTTGAGGTTCTCCGGGAGCGGACCCGACCAGTCGGGGTTCTCCGAACCCCAGCCGTAGAGGGTCAGCGCCTGGTTGAGCTGGATGTCGCCGGACTGGCCGGCGATGGAGACGTAGGTGTTCTGGAAGGGCGTCGCCAGGTGCAGCAGCGCGATGTCGTGGGTGGGCCAGTCGAAGCCCTCATGGCGGATGACCTGGTCGACGGCGACGACCGTGCCGCCTGAGGAACGCGTCAGCGAGCCGATCCGCACCGAGTAGCCGGTGTCGTTGGGGACGCAGTGCGCGGCGGTGATGATCCAGCTCGCCGAGATCTGCGTCGAGGTGCAGGTGAACCCGCCGTCGTGATGGAGGGCCGCGATCCAGGGCTTGACGTCGCCGACGACGCCGCCCCCCACGATGTCGGGGGTGATGACACCGCCGTCACCTCCACCGTTTCCGGTGGTCGAGGCGTATGCCGGGGACGCCGCGAGCGAGGTGAACAGGGCGAGCAGAACCGTCGCGGACAGTAAGCCGATTCGACGGAGAAGAGGTTTGACGGACATGTCTCTCCTTGGGGGTCGAGGGTTGGTTTATACGTGTCTGCCAGACTGCGACAAGGTTGTCAAGACTCATCCCAGTAGGCGGCTTCCGTTGGCGCGCAAGGGAAAGGGGCGGCGGCCGTGCCCGCCGCCGCCCCGGCTCGGGGTCTACAGACCGGTCACGCCGGCGATCCACGACCAGTGCCGGAAGATCGGCGTGTACGCCGCCCATCCCGAACCGGCGGGCTTGTGGCCGACCGCGCAGACTCCCGACAGCAGGTAGGTCCCGGTGACCGGGCTCAACACGATCGCCGGCCCGCCGGAGTCCCCGCCGGCCACCGATCCGTTGGTCTGCGTGCAGATCGCCGGCATCACCGAACTCGCGCAGGACGTGCTCGACACGTACCCGTTGGCGAACTTCAGGCGCTCGGGCAGCGGACCGCTCCAGTCGGCGTGCTCCGAACCCCAGCCGTAGACGGTGGCGGCCTGGTTGACGGCGAAGTCGGCCGAGGTCTTGGCCATGGGCGCGTAGCTGTTGGCGAACGGCTGCGACATGTGCAGCAGCGCGATGTCGTAGGCCGGCCAGTTGAAGCCGGGGTGGCGCGCGACCTGGTCGATCGTGCGGACCGTGCCGCCCGAGGAGCGGTTGAGCGAGCCGATCCGCACCGAGTAGCCGGAGTTGTTGGGCACGCAGTGCGCGGCGGTGAGGATCCAGCTCGCCGAGATCTGGCTCGACGTGCAGGTGAAGGAGCCGTTGTTGTGCAGGGCCGCGATCCACGGCCGGCCGGTGGTGGCGTATCCGCCGCCGACGATGTCGGGCGTGATGACGCCCCCGCCGTCTCCGGGGGGTGCGGCGTGTACCGGGTTCGCCGCGAGACCACCGAGGACAACGAGGGCGAGGGCGCCGAGGAGTAACGCGACCCGGCGCGGGAGGAGTCTTGACATGCCTTGGCCTCCAAGGGAACTATGACGGTCCACCATGGACTGTCGTTTCCACACAGGATCGGACGTCCTGTGCCCACATGTCTCCCATGTCGGGCGGCGGGCTGTCAAGACTCCTCAAGGATCTCCCCGTCGAACACCTCCAGCGTGATCGTCAAGGAGTGCTCGGCGGCGGTGGTCCCGGTGAGGTGGAGGCGGTGGACGACGTCGGGGTTCTCGTGGTGGTCGACGGTCTCGATCCGGTCGGCCGTCGCGGTGAAGTGCTCGGCCGCGTAGGTCAGGGTCGCCTGACCGTGTTCGCCGCGCCAGACGATGATCCCGTCGCCGAGGGCCGGTTCGACGCGACTGACGAAACGCTCGACGAGGGGCAGGCCCGCGGTGGTGAAGCGGTCCCTGATGGACAGTTCGCCGGTGCTCCACCAGTCGAGGACGCGAGTGAAGGATCCCTCGATGTCATAGGCCGCCGAAAGGTCGAGGGCGAAGTGGACGCCCTCGCCGGTGTCGCGGTGGGCGAGCACGACGGCTTCGCGGTCGCGGCCGGGTTGCTGGACGGCACCGTCGATGACCGGCACGGAGTGGCCCTCGGCGGAGGGGTAGATCGAGTCGTAGCGCTGCGGCGAGAAGTAGGACTTGTCGTAGAGGCCGGCGCCGAGGTCGGCCAGCAGCTGCTCCCCGCCGCAGTAGAGCAGGAAGTGGCCGAGGTCGTTGTGGTTGTGGGGTTCGGCGTTGTGCCCGCCCTTGGCGGCGAAGCCGATGCGCACGCCGTCCACAGTGGAGCGGTCGACGACCCAGGCGAGGTCCGGGAGGTAGTCGCGGCGGTCGGGACCGCGGCGGCCGATCAGCTCCGGGTCGGTCCACAGCAGGTTGCGCGACAGGTGAGCCCAGCGGTGGCAGTGGTCGGCGGCGAAGTCCGGGACGCCGGTGAGCTCGGGGACGGTCGTGCCGAGCCGGGCGTTGAGGTGCGAGGCGAGGCCGGTCGGGACCCAGGCGTCCTCGCCGCCGTCGGAGAAGCTGACGCAGCGACCCTCGCCGAAGTCGACGACCGCCGGGAAGGCGGCGATGGCGGCGGTCTCGGGGAGCATGTCGAGGCCGGTGCGGGCGCGCAGGGCATCGGCGAAGTAGACGAAGTAGCCGTATCCGTAGACCCAGTAGGACAGGCCCTCCGGGCAGCCGCCGTCGGCTTCGAAGCCGGAGCGGAAGACGGCCATGGCGCGCTGCGCCCGGTCGATGATCCCGGTGAGGCGGCGCGGCTCGCCCTCGTCGAGCCACAGCGCGGCCATCCCGGCGGCGCCGGCGCAGACGGCCGACCAGTTGTTGGTCATCGTCTCCCAGTGCTGCGGCCGGATGTCGTCGAGCCAGGGCGCCAGGACCCGGCGGCGGACCTCGTTCTCGACGCGCGCGACGGTCTCGGGGTCGAGCTCGCCGCGCAGCAGGCCGACGGTCTCGGCAAGGGTGTGCGCGGTCTCGGCGGCGAAGAGGTCGACGCCGAGGTCGGGGGTGCGGCCGAAGAGATCGGCGTGGTACTTGTGCGCCGGCAGGCACCAGCTGTACTCGTCGCAGATCTGCCACAGCACTTCGTCGAGCCGGGCGAGGTCTTCGGGCCGGCGGTCGACGAGGGCGGCTGCGGCACGGGCGGCGAGCCGGCCCCGGCGCGCGAAGTAGCGGCGCTCGTAGGCCATGCGGTCGCCGTCGCGGACGTAGCGGCCGTAGAGCTCGTGGGTGAGTTCCGGGAGCGGTGCGGTGTCGGCGGCCTCGGCACGGACTCCGGCCAGGAGTTCGGCGAGTTCGGGCCGTTCGGCGACGGCGCGGAAGGCGGCTTCGTCGAGGATGGGGGTCGGCGCGGCCTCGTCGATGGCGGCGCGGATCTGCGTCAGGGTGTACACGGCGGGGGTCTCCGTCCACAGTGCGGCGAATGCTCAGAATCGAACAGAACTGAGCACGTTCACAAGATCGCCGTGAACTCTAGTTCATCCCCGGGTCGGCCGGATAGAAGGCGACGGCCGCCAGTAGCCCGACCTGCCGGCGCCAGACCATCGGCCACAGCTCCTCCGGGGTCGGGGAGAACGCGTCGCCGGGCAGGACGTCGAAGACCAGCCAGGCGCCCTCGTCGATCTCGTTCTCCAGCTGCCCGGGCCCCCAGCCGGCGTACCCGGCGAATATCCGCAGGCCGTCCAGCGAGTCCGCCAGCGGTTCGGGGTCGGCGGCCAGGTCGAGGGTGCCCAGACGGCCCGCGAAGGTGCGGAAGCAGTCGGGCTGGCTGACGTCGGTGCGCAGACGCGCGACGGCGATGGCCGACTCGGGCTGCACCGGCCCGCCCTCGAAGACGACCGCCGGTTCGGGGATGAGCCCGTCCCAGCCTTCGAGAACATCGGTCACCGGCATCTCGGTGGCGCGGTTGAGGACGACACCGAGGGCGCCGTCGGGTTCGTGGCCGAGCAGGAGCACGACGGTCCGGTCGAAGTTCGGATCCTTGAGCACCGGGCTCGCCACGAGCAGGCGCCCGGAGAGGGACGCGACGGTCCGGTAGTCGATCATTCCGGTCTCCTCAGACACCGTTTCCCTCCCTTCGCGCGGTACGCCGTACCTACCCCACGCACGTTAGCGGGTGAACCGGGCACTGCACAGTACCTCTACCGACACCGGACGGTGACGATCACACCGTAGCGGCCGGGATCCTGACTGTGAAGCGGCATCCGTGAGTCACGTTCGCGACTGATACCTCGCCGCGGTGCGCTTCGACGAGCCCGCGGACGATGGCCAGACCCAGTCCGCCGCCGGGTGTTCCGGCCGGTGTCCGGGCGCTTTCGCCGCGAAAGGCGACGTCGAAGAGGCGAGGCAGGTCATCGTCGGCGATGCCGCCGCAGGTGTCGGTCACCGCGAACCATCCGGCGTCGCCGTCACCCCCACCGGTGACGGTGACGGTCCCGTCGGCGGGAGTGCTGCTGATGGCGTTGCGGAGAAGGTTGGCGACCACGCGCGAGAGTTCCTTCTCGCTGCCGCGCACCACCGGCCAGGCGCCGTCGACGGCCACGAGCCGCACGCGTTTGGCGTCGGCGACGGGCGCGACGGCGGCGACGACGTCGGAGACCACGTCGCGCAGGGACAGCGACTCGATCGTCAGCCGCAGCGCCCCGGCGTTGATGCGGGAGAGTTCGAAGAGGTCCTCGACGAGGGCGGCCATCCGGTCGCACTCGACGCGGATGCGCCGGTGGAAGTCGGCGACGGTGCCGGCGTCGGCGACCATGCCGTCCTCCAGCGCCTCGGCCATCGCGCGCATGCCCGCGAGGGGCGTGCGCAGGTCGTGGCTGACCCAGGCGACCAGGTCGCGCCGGCCCGCTTCGAGGGCGCGCTCGCGCTCGCGGGCCTCGGCGGCCCACATCGCCTCGGCGGTCAGCCGCCGGCCCAGCCACAGGCCGACCGACAGACTCACCACGCCCGCGACGGCCAGCACGACGAGCAGGACGGTCAGGTCGTGCTCGTTGATGAACATCGCCAGGGACGTGCTGACCACGCCGGCGGTGACGGCCAGGACGGTCACGGCGAGGACGCCGCCGACGTGCGCGGTGACGCTGCGGCCGCGCAACCGCCGCAGGACGAGCGCGCCGGGGATCGCCACGGCCAGGGAGCCGGCGAGCGCGAGGAGGCCGACGAGGATCAGGTCACGCATCGGCGGGCTCCGCGGGTTCGAAACGGTAGCCGACGCCCCAGACGGTGCGGATGCGCCGGGGGTCGGCGGGGTCGGCCTCGACCTTCTCCCGCAGGCGGCGGACGTGGACGGTGACGGTCGACTGGTCGCCGAAGTTCCAGCCCCAGACCTCTTCGAGGAGTTCGGCGCGCCGGAAGGCGCGGCCGGGGTGGCGCAGCAGATGCGCCAGCAGGTCGAACTCCCGGACGGTCAGGGCGAGCGCGGCACCGTCCAATGTGGCCGTTCGCGCGCCGGCGTCGACGACGAGGCCGCCGTCGGCGAGGACCTCGGATGCCGCCGCCCGGCCCGCCGGTGCGACCCGGCGCAGCACCGACTGCACCCGCAGGACCAGTTCGCGGGGGGAGAAGGGTTTGGTGACGTAGTCGTCGGCGCCGACGCGCAGCCCGAGGATCCGGTCGGCCTCCTCGCCGAGCGCGGTGAGCATCACGACCGGAACGTCCGATGTGGACCGCAGCACTCGGCACACCTCGATGCCGTCGACACCGGGCAGCATCAGGTCGAGGACGACGAGGTCCGGCGCGCCCTCACGGAACGCGCGCAGACCCGCCACGCCGTCGGCGGCGAGCGTGACGCGAAAGCCCGCGTGCTCCAGGTAGCGGCGGACGACGTCGCTCACCGTCGGGTCGTCGTCGACGACCAGGACGTGCGGTGCTTCGGCTGCCATGGGGCAACGGTAAGCGCCCGTGGGGCGGAGAGGCGGGGACGGGCCGGGATGTCACGGAGACGTAAGGATCTTGAGGGCCGGGCGAACTCCCGCTCAGGTCTCCCCACTCCACCACTACGGCGGTCCGCCTTCGCGGCACGCGAACGGCCACCGTAGGGCGAACTCCCGCTCAGGTCTCCCCGCCGAGGTCTTGGACGTAAGCCTCGTACAGCAACTCCGCCCCCATCTCCCGATGCCGGTCCATCTCGGCGACCAGTTCCCGCGACCATCGCCGCACCCACTCCGGCCGCGCGTGCTCGCTGCGCATCAGCAGCAGGTCGATCGCCGACGCCAGGTGTGAACTGTCCCGGCGCAGGGCCGCGACCCGTCGTTCCAGGCGCGGGGCCGCGTCGCACAACTCGCGGTAGAGGCCGCCGGGGCCCTCGGTCGCCGCGACGTGCGCGTAGAAGGCGTCGCGCAGTGCGTAGACGCTCTGCCTGAGCCGTGACCGCCAGATCTCCTCCCCCGCCACGAGTCTCCACTCGCGAATGTCGGAGGCCGCGTACTGCTTCAGCTGGTCGATGTTGTCGAGATAGTCGACTCCGTACTGGGGTGTCGCCGCCATGGCGCACCTCCTTCGGTGCCTACCGACCGACCGGCAAGCGGTCATACCGAGGCGGTGTCACCGAGGCGATGCCACCCAGCCAGTATCGGTCATCCGTCAGCGGGCTTCCCTAGATGATCGGCCATGGAGCCGGACGATGTCCAGAGCTACCGAGCGGTCACCTGATGTCGTCACGCCTGCGCACGGGATTCGCCGGTGGCACGGTGGGGCCCGAGTGGCGGATGCGGCCGCTGGTTCGCGCCGGGCCGGTGCGCGCTCGGCCCGGCGCGCCCCTCCCCGCGCCTGCCGACGTCGAATCCCCAGGTCAGACGCGCCGGGCGTAACCGGAATGCGCGGGCGCGGTCCAGGCGTTACTCTTAGCGGACAACAACACAGGGGGCTGACTGGTTTCGACTTTGTGCGTCGATTCAGGGGAAGCGTGCCGAGGATGCCGACAGTGTCTCGTTAATCAGTGTCGGAAACCAACAAGTGCCAACTCTAAGCGCACTTCCTTCGCTCTCGCTGCCTAAGCGACAGTGAAGGTGCCGGCCCGGGAGCCGCGTTCGTCCCGGTTTGCCGGCATCATTTAGAACGCTAGGGCGCCAGGACTGGCCACAGGGCCTGGACCCGAAAAGTACCGTGGCTGGAGCCCGTCACACCGACTTGCTCGCGTGATCGGTGGGGCTTGAGGAAAGACACAGCGAGCTGCGCACGGAGAAGCCCTGTTGAAGCGATGAAGGACCCGGGTTCAATTCCCGGCAGCTCCACCAGTACGGACCTTGTAGGCGAGGTCCGCACAGCCCTTGTGCCGAAGGCCGTCCCGTCAGGGGCGGCCTTCGTTGTGTTGTGGCGGCGACTGTTCCCGCTCGCGCCGACCCGCCCCGCAGACCGTTCGACCTACCGCGAGGCCGCGCCCCTCACTCCCGGCGCAGCTTCGCGCCGGCGTCGGTCTTCAGCCAGTCGGCGAAGGTGAGCAGCCCCGGGTGGATCTCGCGCAGGGCCGGGATGTCGGCGTGCCAGTCGCCGTAGGACTGCTCGCCGCGCAGCACGCCGTCGCCGATGCCCATCGCCCGCATGGTCTCCACGCTGTGCGGTGAGATGTCGATCGGTCCGGTGACCGCGCTGATCGCCGCGACGAGCTCCTCGCGGGGAAGTTCGTCACCGGCGAGTTCGTAGCCCTTCCCGGCGTGGCGGTCGGGGTCGGCGAAGGCGAGGGCGGTGAAGGCGCCGATGTCCTCGACGGCGATGAGCTGCACCCGCGAGGTCGGCGGGACCAGGCGCAGGACCGCGTACTCGCCGCGCACGCCGATGACCGGGTGGGCGTGGTTCTCCATGAACATGACCGGCCGCAGCACGGTGGTGGGGACACCGAGTCCCTCGATGTGCTTCTCGATGGCGGCCTTAGTGGCCCACGCGCTGTGGCCGTCGGCGCGGTCGGCGGCGCCGACGGAGGTGTACACGAGGTGCTCGACGCCGGCGGCGGCCGCGGCGTCGGCGACGTTGACGCCCAGGGCGACCTCGTCGACGACGACGCCGCCGAAGTTGGCCGGCTGCACGCTGAAGACGCCGTGGGCACCGGCGGCGACGGCGTCGAGGGAGGCGCGGTCGGCCATGTCGCCGACGACGAGTTCGGCTCCGGCGGCGGCGAGACCGGCGGCCTTGGCGGGGTCGCGGACGAGCGCGCGGACGTGCCAGCCGTCCTTGAGGAGGTGACGGGCGGCGGCGCCGCCCTGCTGGCCGGTGGCGCCGGTGACGAGGATGGTTCGCATGGTGGTCCCCTTGCTACTCTCGAGCGAAATGGAGCGGTGCTCCGAACCGTAACGGAGCAGCGCTCCGGATAGCAAGGTGAGTGAGGTCACACATGCCCGCGCGCTCCGACGCCCGCCGCAACCATCAGGTGCTCCTCGACGCCGCCCGGGAGGCCTTCGCCGAGCACGGCACCGACGCCTCCCTGCGCGACGTCGCCCGCCGCGCCGGAGTCGGCATCGGCACCCTCTACCGGCACTTCCCCGCCCGCGAGGCCCTGCTGGAAGCCCTGCTGCGCGACGACTTCGACCGCCTCGCCGAGCGCGCCGGCGAACTCGCCGGGACCGACCCGCTCGACGCCCTCCTGACCTGGCTGCGCGAGGTCGCCGTCGAGCAGCGCACCATCCGGGGGCTCCCGGAGTCGGTGATGGAGGCCCTGCGCGACGGGGCATCCCAGCTGCACGCCTCCTGCCAAGCCATGCGCGACGCCGGGGGCGTGCTCCTCGCCCGCGCTCAGGAGGCCGGCGCCGTCCGCGCCGACCTCACGGCGAACGAACTGCTCGCGCTGGTCGCCGGTCTGGTGTGGGCCAGCGAGTACGCGCCCGACTCCGGCGCCAGACTCGACCGGCTCCTGCGCGTGGCGATGGAGGGCGTGGCCACCGATGGCTGACTAGAGTCGGAAGACGTGCCGAAGCTGAGTGCGGGAATCCTGCTGTACCGCCGGAGCGGCGACGGGCTCGAAGTCCTCATCGCCCACATGGGCGGGCCCTTCTGGGCGCGCAAGGACGCACGAGCCTGGTCGATCCCGAAAGGCGAGCACACCGAACTCGAGACGCCGCTGGCCGCCGCCGAGCGGGAGTTCGCCGAGGAGCTGGGCTCACCGGTCCCGCCGGGCGGGGAGTACCTGGAGCTGGGCGAGCTGCGCGTGTCGAGCGGTAAGCGGCTGACCGTGTTCGCGCGCGAGGCCGAGTTCGACGCCGAGGCGATCACGCCGGGGACCTTCGAGCTGGAGTGGCCACCGAGGTCGGGGAGGTTCGAGGCGTTCCCGGAGGTCGACCGCGCGGAGTGGATGGACGTGGACACGGCGGCTGAGAAGCTGGTGAAGGGGCAGGTGGGGTTCTTGGGGAGGCTGGTGGAAGGGCTCGAAGGGTCCTGACCACCCACGTCACCGCACCGACAGGCTCCCTCCCGACACCTCCGCCTGCCGGTAGATCTCCAGCACCCGCGCCGCGAAGCGCTCCGAGGTGTACCCGACGGTGGCCTCCCGCGCCCGCGCCCCCAGCCGGTCGCGCAGTTCGGGCGCGAGCACGAGTGCGGCGATCAGCGACCCGAAGTCCGCGACGCCGTCGGCGACGTAGCCGGTGACACCGTGCTCGACGAGCCCGTCGAGAGCCCGGTCGAGCACCACGGCGGGCACACCGGCCGAGGCCGCCTCCGCGAGGACGAGGCCCTGCGTCTCGGTGAGGGACGGCTGCGCGAGCAGCGTGCAGCGCGGCAGGATCTGGCGCACCGCCGCGTTGGGGACGGCGCCGGTGAACATCACCGAGTCGGCGACGCCCAGGTCGGCGGCGAGGGCCTCGAAGCGCTGTCGCAGCGGCCCGTCGCCGATCGCGAGGAGCAGCGCGTCGGGACACCGGCGCAGCACGTCGCGGGCCGTCGACCGCAGCAGCGTCTCGAAGTTCTTCTCCCCCGACAGCCTCCCCACGAAGACGACGACCGGCCGCCTGCCGACGCGCGCCAGGACCTCGGCGGCCGCGGGCTCCGGCGGGGCCGGGGCGGAGATCTCGGCCGAGGGCACGAAGTGCACGCGCTGGTCGGCTCGCTCGCACGGAAGGGTCCCGGCGGCCTTGTGGGAAGGCGCGATGACGTGGTCGAAGTAGGCGAGCGCCTCGGCCAGCGTCGCGCGGTTGGCCTCGGTCTGTCCCCGGCGGCGCAGCGCGGCGGCCACCGACCGGCGCGTGGAGCGCCAGGCGCGGGGCAGCTCCCCCGGGAAGGACCACAGGATGTGCGACAGCGGGATCGCGAGGTTGATGGCCGGGTAGTCGCGGCAGTAGGCGAGCAGGTCGGTGTGCCAGGTCAGCACGCACGCCGTACCGCTTCGGCGGGAGCCCGCGGCGGCGGCGAGCCCGAGCGGGCCGAGCGTGTGGACGTGCACCAGGTCGGCGCCGAATTCCTCGGCCAGGGCGCGCACGGAGCGCGGTGTGGCCCAGCTCAGGTGGTAGTCGCCGACCGCGCGGATCGCCGGCGCCAGGAAGGTCCGGGTGCCCGGGGTGCCGTAGGTCCCCCGGGCTCGTGGTGCCAGGACGGCGACCTCCTGGCCGAGCGCGGTCAGACCCTGCGCGAGGCTCACCACGGAGGTGGTGACGCCGTCCCGGTTGGGCGTGTAGTTGTCGGTGACCAGCAGGATCCGCAGTGGGCGCCCGGCCGGCGGTGCGGTTAAGGCCTCGATCGCCGCGGTAGCCGTCAGATGTGGCATCGGCCGTCTCGTTCCCGGTGAAAGTGCACGTCAGGGGTGTGGCATCACCGTATCCAGCGTGGAGGATGGGGGCGTGACGGTGAAGTTCAGCGCCCGTGAACGTCCGGTGATGCTCACGCCGCGGGCGGGCCGAACAGCAGCCCTTCGACGGCCTTGGCGACGCCGTCCTCGTCGTTGGCGGGAGCGCGCCGGCTGACCGCGGCCAGCACCAGCGGGTGGGCGTTGGCGACCGCGTGCGGGTGGCCGGCCCAGGCGAGCATCTCCAGGTCGCTGGGCATGTCGCCGAAGGCGGCGACGTCGGCGGCGGCGATGCCGCGCGCGTCGCACAGGTCCCGCAGGGCGCTGGCCTTGGTGACGCCGGGCGCGCCGAACTCCAGCATCGACTCGCCGCCGGCGTGCATCCACACCGATCCGAGGCCCGCGACGCGCTCGAACATCGCGTCGGTGTCGAGCGAGCGGGAGTGCATGTAGAGGCGCACGATGTCCTGCGCGGCCCAGAGTTCGTCGGGTGCCACGACGGTCCGGATGTGGAACAGCATCGTGACGGCGCCGTAGGAGGCGTCGGCGAACATGCTCAGGCCGTTGGTGACGGCGAAGCCGGCGTCGGGGATGACCGACCGCGCCTCCTCGGCGGCGGCGCGGGCGGCGGCGGCGGAGATCACCGTCGACGACAGGAGCCGGCGCGCGTCGAGGTCGTAGAGCATCGAGCCGTTGCCGATGATGGCCGTGCCGATCAGGCCGGTGTCCTCGGCGACGGCCTCGATGCCGATCGGCGAGCGCGCGGTCACGGCGACGACGTCGACGCCCGACTCGCGGGCGCGGTCGAGGACGTCGAGGGTGTAGGCGGAGACGGTGCCGTCGCTGCGCAGCAACGTCCCGTCGAGGTCGGTGGCCACCAGGCGGGGTCTACGGTGCACGCGTCAAGTATCTCCCTCGGACGAGGGCGCCGGTGACGACGACGACGGCCGACAGCGTGTAGGCGGCGGTCTCGACGTGGGCGTACTCGCCGGGCGCGTAGGTCACCGCCGAGGCCACCGCGACGGCGAGCCACTCCCAGCGGCCGTCGAGGGCGACCAGTCCGATGAGCAGCAGCGCGTACCAGGCGTAGCCGGGCGTCAGGAGCAGGAAGGCCGTTGCGGTGAAGACCAGCGCGCCCCGCCACGGTCGCGCCGGATCACCGCGCAGTCCGACGGCGGCGGCCACGGCGAGCAGGGCGGCCGCGGTGAGGGCGAACAGGACGGCGGGTGCCTCCCAGGCGGCGGGGAGGAGCAGCCGGAGGAGCGCGAAGCGTCCGCCGCCGCCGTCCTCGTAGCCCTCCTCGTCGGCGTAGCCGCCCAGGTAGCCCAGGACCGAGCCGCGCGAGAGGAGCACATAGGGGAGGTAGGCGGCGACGAGGACGGCGAGCGCGACGCCGACCGGGAGCAGTGCGCGCCACCGGCGTTCGCGAAGCGCTCCCGACAGCAGGCCCGGGATGGTGACCGCCGGGAGGAGCTTGGCGCCGATGCCCGCGCCGAGCAGTGCTCCCCCGGCGACGGCCCGGCGCGCGACGATGGCGAAGGCGGCGACGGTGAGCAGCGTCGCCAGGGCGTCAACGTGGGCGTTGTTGACCGCTTCGAGGGCGACGGCCGGGCACCACGCCCACAGTGCCGCCCAGGCGGGCCGGCGGGTTCGCAGAAGGACCACGGACGTGCCCATCGCCAGCAGCCAGCCCGCCGCCTGGAACGCGGTGATGCCGTCGACGCCGGGAGACAGTGCGTGGACCAGCAGGAAGTAGCCCTCGGCGACGGGCGGGTAGACGGTGTGGACGAAGGGCCGGTTGATGCGCGTACAGGTGTCGCCGGCGTCCCACATGCCCGTGCAGTCGCCGCCCGGCGGGAAGAGCGCGTCGTCGCGCAGTCGGCTCAGGGCGGGGTCGGCGGGCGTGCGGTCGTAGGGCGACATCCCGGCGGCCTGGACGCGCCCGTCCCACACGTAGCGGTAGGCGTCGTCGCTGGTGCGCGGCTGGGCGAGCAGGCCGGACCCCGCGACGAGCGCGCCACCGGCCAGCACGAGCACGGCGGCGTGCCGGGCGGGGAGGCCGCGCACGGCCCACGCGGCCGCGGCGAACAGCGCCCAGGCGACGGCGTACCAGCGGAACAGCGGCCCCACCTGAGTGGTGCCGCCGATACCCGCCGCCGTCGCCGCCGCCACTGCCGCGACCAGTGCGCCTGTCAGGACGGTCCGTGCCTTCACATCCGCCTGCGCAGCGCGAGGAAGGCCCGCTCACCGCCGGTCCACGACTCGACGGGCGCCCAGCCGGTCCCCTCGGCGAGCAGGCGCAGTGCCCGCGCGCCGAGCCGCGCCCACGGAAAAGCGCGTCCACGGCCGCCGTTGCCGTTGTCGACGTGCACGCTGAGGCGTTCATCGACGTCGACCGGCGCGACCTCGGCGAGGAGCGTCCCGCCCGCGCTCGCCAGATGCCCGGCGCGGCGCAGGAGCGCGACCGGGTCACCGCCGATGCCGATGTTGCCGTCCATCAGCAGGACCGTGCCCCACGTGCCCTCCCCGGGCAGCGGGTCGAAGACCGAGCGGCACTCGGCGCTGCCGCCGCCGAGGACGGTCCGCGCGACCGCCGCCGGGCTGACGTCGATGCCGAGGGCGATGGCGCCGCGCGCGTTGAGGGCGGCGACGAAACGGCCCGGACCGCAGCCGACGTCGAGGACGGGACCGGCGCAGCGGCGCAGGACCGACAGGTCGGTGTCGTCGGCGCCGCCGCACCAGCGCTCCACGTCCAGCGGGAGGAGCCAGCCGTCGGCGCGGCGCAGGAAGAGCGGACCGCGCCCGGTCCGCAGGGCCTCGGCGTAGAGGTCGTGGTCCCAGGTCGTGGCCACCGACGTGAGGGTCACGCGATCACCGTGCCCAGCTTCGCCGCTCGGGCCGCGAAGCGTCCGTACGGGGCGAGGGCGGCGACCGCGGCGACGTCGGCGGCGGTGTCCACGTCGCGCAGCGGCGGCAGCTCGCCGACCGACAGTCCGGCCGCGACGAGCCGGGCGCGTTGCTCGCGGCCGGTGTCCGCGGTCGACATCGGCACACCGAGGATGAGGGAGGCGTCGGGCCGGGCGAGGCCCAGCGCCCAGAAGCCGCCGTCGGCGGCGGGCCCGAAGTAGGCGTCGTGGCGTGCCCAGGCGTCCTCGGCGAGCGCGGGCGCGAGCTCGGCGAGTCCCGCCTGGGGCGTGTCCATTCCGATGAGCAGCGCCGGGCCGCCGGCGTGGGCGAAGGCGCCGGCGAGGCGTTGGTCGAGCCCGCCACCGCACTGGGCGACGACCTCGAACCCTTCGGGAAGCCACGGGCCGGGTTCGCCGTCGAGGACGAGGATCCGGCGGGCGACGGGCAGCGCGGCCGCCGTGGCGAGGGTGTCGGCGAGCGCGGCCTCGGCGAGGGACGCGGCCTCGGCGGGCGAGTAGGGCGGGGTGAGCCGGGTCTTGACCCGGCCCGGGATCGGGGCCTTGGCGATGACGAGCAGCGCGGTCACCGCAACACCGCCCGCATGTCGCGCACGGCGTGCCAGGTGCCCTTCCAGGTGCCGGTCACCTTCGACCTGCCGGTCCGGGGGAGGTAGGGCACGTCGATCTCCCCGACGCGCCAGCCGGTGTCGGCGGCCTTGACGACCATTTCGAGCGGGTAGCCCGAGCGCCGGTCGGTGATCCCGAGGTCGAGGAGGGCGATGCGGCGGGCGGCGCGCATGGGCCCGAGGTCGTGCAGGCCGACACCGGTGCGGCGGCGGATCATGCGCGACAGGACGAGGTTGCCGAGACGGGCGTGCACCGGCCAGGCGCCGGCGCTGGTGGGCCGCCGGCGGCCCAGGACGAGGTCGGCGCGGCCGTCGGCGACCGGGTCGGCGACGGTGGGGAGGAGGCGGGGGTCGAGGGAGGCGTCGCAGTCGCAGAAGCACACGATCGGCGCGGTCGCGGCCTCCAGACCGGCGTGGCAGGCCGCGCCGAACCCCCGGCGGGGCTCGGTGACGACCGTCGCGCCGAGCTCCGCGGCGATCTCGGGGGACCCGTCGGTGGAGCCGTTGTCGACGACGATCGCGCGGTAGCCCTCGGGGATCCGCGCCAGGACCCACGGCAGCGCGGCGGCCTCGTCGAGGCACGGGAGGACGACGTCGACGGCGTTCACGCGGGCACCCCTTCGCGCGGACCGGCGGAGGCGAACTCGGCGACGCCTTCGGCGAATCCGACGCGCGGGTGCCACCCCAGCGCGGCGATCCGCTCGATCGAGGCGGTGACATGCCGGACGTCGCCGAGCCGGTACTCCCCCGTCACCACCGGCGCCGGGCCGCCGCAGGCGCGGGCGAGTTCGGCGGCCAGTTCGCCGACGGTCCGCGGCCGGCCGCTGGCGACGTTGAAGGCAGTGAGCGCTCCCTCCTGGACGTTTCCGGCGGTCAGCGCGGCGAGGTTGGCGTGCGCGACATCGCCGACGTGCACGAAGTCGCGGCGCTGGGCTCCGTCCTCGAACACGCGCGGTGCCTCGCCCCGGGCCAGCGAGGAGCGGAAGAAGGACGCCACCCCCGCGTAGGGCGTGTCGCGCGGCATGCCCGGCCCGTACACGTTGTGGTAGCGCAGGGAGACCGCCCGGCCCCCGGTCATGCGGGCCCACGCCGAGGCCAGATGCTCCTGGGCGACC
The DNA here is from genome assembly GCF_040655735.1 of Phytomonospora sp. NPDC050363. Taxonomy (NCBI): domain Bacteria; kingdom Bacillati; phylum Actinomycetota; class Actinomycetes; order Micromonosporales; family Micromonosporaceae; genus Phytomonospora; species Phytomonospora sp. NPDC050363. The sequence goes on along the minus strand of NZ_JBFAKK010000011.1, from coordinate 168,581 downwards.
TTCGTCGCCGCGTAGACGCTGCGCGGGTCGACCGGCGCGTCCTCCCCGACCAATCCCGGCTCCAGCGGCTCACCGCAGCGCGGGCACGGCGGCTCGAAACGCCCCGCGTCGAGGTCGGCCCTGGCCCGTGGCGCGGGGCGCACTGCCCCGTGCTCGGCGCAGCGGTAGGCGCCCTCCCCGTAGACGACCATCGACCCGGCGAGCACGAGCCGCCCGACGCCCGCCGAGGCCATCGCGGCCAGCAGCACCGCCGTGCCGAGCTCGTTGCACGAGACGTAGTCGGGGGCGTCGGTGAAGTCGCGCCCGAGGCCGACCATCGCCGCCTGGTGGCACACCGCGTCCACGCCGGCCAGCGCGGCGTCCACGGCCGCGCGGTCGCGGACGTCGCCGTGCAGCCGTGTCACACCGGGATCGCCACCGCCGGGCGGCGCGGGCCTTGCGGCGTGGACGGCCGCGAGCAGCGCGTCCAGCACCACGACCTCGTACCCGGCGTCGCGCAGCGCGCCGACGACGTGTCCCCCGATGAAACCGGCGCCGCCGGTGACCAGTACCCGCATGACCTGCACCGTAAGTCCGCCAGAAGCCCGGTGTGGCCGTTATCGCCGGGTCGTCAGGGATTCGTAAGGTCTCGGCCGCCGCCCGGTCCGTAGTGTGGGCGGCGTGAACCAGTCGACATCACCGCACGGCGCGATCGGCGTCATCGGCGGCTCCGGCCTGTACTCGCTGCTCGGCGACGCCCGCGAGACCACCCGGGAAACCCCGTACGGCGCGCCGAGCGACGCGCTCACCACCGGCACCTTCGGCGGCCGCGACGTCGTCTTCCTCCCCCGCCACGGCCGCGGGCACCTCCACCCGCCGCACAAGGTCCCCTACCGCGCCAACCTCTACGCCCTCCAGACGATGGGCGTGCGCAGGGTCATCGGCGTCGGCGCCGTCGGGAGCCTGCGCGCCGACGTCGCGCCCGGCAGCCTCGTCGTCCCCGACCAGCTCGTCGACCGCACCACCGGCCGCGAGCAGACCTACTTCGACGGGCCGGGCGTCGCCCACGCCACCTTCGCCGACCCCTACTGCCCCGAAGGGCGGCGCGACGCCGTGAAGGCCGCCGCCGCGACCGGATGGCCGGCCCTCGACGGCGGCACGCAGGTCGTCATCCAGGGCCCGCGCTTCTCCACCCGCGCCGAGTCCCAGTGGTACTCGGCGCAGGGCTGGTCGATCGTCGGCATGACCGCCCACCCCGAAGTGGTGCTCGCCCGCGAGCTCGGCCTCTGCTACATCCCGCTGTGCCTGGTCACCGACTACGACGCCGGCGTCGAGGCCGGTGGCGGTGTGACGCACCAAGAGGTGCTGGCGAACTTCGCGCGCAACGTCGACCGGCTCCGCGACGTGCTGGCGGCCCTGCTGAGCGCGTTGCCCGCCGAGCCCGGCTGCGACTGCGCGTCCCTGCGGCCGCAGCCGATGTGAGTCACGGGCCCGGCAGCACGCGGGCGATCACGTCGTCGGGCAGGATCCCCGCCCCGAGCGCGTTGAGGGCCTCGACGATCTTCTTCTCCTCGTAGAGGAAGTGCGTCTCCAGGAGCGCCGAGAGGGTGTCGAGTTCCCGGCCGACGCGCAGCGCCTCACCGGGATCGGTGCCCTCGTCCAGCCCCTCGACCAGGGCCTTGATGCGGTCGAGAGTGTCGCTCACCATCACGTGGTCGGCGCGCAGCTCGTCGAGGACCGGGGCCAGTTCGGGGAACCGGGCGGCGACGGCGCCGAAGACCTCGCCGTCCTCCTCGGTGTGGTGCCGGGTGAGGACCGAGCAGAAGGTGAGGCAGTGAACGCGGAGCTCACGGGGCCGCTCACCGCCCCCCGAGAGGTAGGCGTCCACGCCGTCGGCGAGTGCCGCGAGTTCCTCACGGAGCCAGACGTGCACGGCGACGAGCTGGTTTCCGAACGCCGCGAGGCGCCCGTCGTGGTCGGTGGTGGTCATGCGTTTTCCTTGCCTGCCACGCCTCCGCGCCCTCGGCGGCCAATTGTGCCGGGTGCACTGCGACGCTGGCGACGAGTGGATCATGACGGCGGGCGCCATGTCAAGTCCTCGGCGCTAGCAGCTCTCGCCGTTGATGGTGCAGGACTTGACCTCGGGATCGCCCTCATTGGGGGCGGCGCCCTCAAAGGTGAACTCGACCGCGCCCTTGCCGGGCACCCTGGAGTTGCCGTCGGGCTCGAAGGTCACCGTGTGGCCATCGACGCGGTAACGCGCCCCGTCGGCGCCGTGCACGGTCATTCCCTCGGAAAGAACCAGCACCACCGTCCAGCCGTCGGCTTTCGCGTTCGAGGTGTTCTCGATGACGACCGTGCTGTAAACCGTCCAGAACTCCCTGTCCCAGCTGTACTCCGCCCGCAGCTCGGGCTTCTCCGGCGGTGCCTCCGGCGGCGGCGGTGGCGGGGTCGGGGACTTCGAGGAGGGTGACGGCGACGGGGACGGGGATGCCGCCGCGCCGACGCCCTTCTCCGTCCGCTCCGGGGAGGGCGAGGGCCCGTCGTCGAAGTCGGGGATCACCGGGAAATCGCTGTTGCCTTCGGGCCGGGGCGCGGCCTCGCCGCTCTGGTTGATCAGCCAGACGGCCACGAACACCACGGTGAGCACCGTGAAGACCGCGATGATGGACGACCAGCTTCCGAAGGTCCACCGACGGCGGGCACCGCTCATTGACTCCACACTTCCTTCGACGCCACGGCGGCGCCGGAGGGTCGTCTAGTCGGACATGCCCTTGGAGCGCCGGCCCATGGCCCGGGCGATCTCGCGGTCGGCGTCGCGCTTGGCGATGTCCTGCCGCTTGTCGTAGCTCTTCTTTCCCTTGGCGAGGCCGATCTCGACCTTCGCCCAGCCGTCCTTAAAGTACAGCGACAGGGGGACGAGTGTAAGCCCGCTCTCGTGCACCTTTCCGATCAGCTTGTCCAGCTCACCGCGGTGCAGGAGCAGCTTGCGCGCCCGGCGTGGCGTGTGGTTGTTCCACGTGCCCGCAACGTATTCGGGGATGTGCGCACCGTGCAGGAAGAGCTCGCCGTTGCGGATGTCGCCGAAGGCGTCGGTGAGGGAGGCGCGACCGGCGCGCAGCGACTTCACCTCGGTGCCGGTGAGCACCAGCCCGGCCTCGTAGGTGTCGAGGATGGTGTAGTCGTGGCGCGCCTTCTTGTTCGACGCGATGACCTTGTGGCCCTTCTCCCTTGGCATCCGGCCATCCTATCGAAGCCCGCGTTCACCGGCGATCGGATAACGCGCCGAGCGGTTTCAGCACAGGCAGCCGGGCAGCCAGCCCTGCGGGTTGACCGGACCGCCGTTGACCCGCACCTCGAAGTGCAGGTGGTTGCCGGTGGAGGCGCCGGTCGTGCCGACCGCGCCGATGTGCTCGCCGCGCTTGACGTGCTGCCCGACCCACACGCCGATCGACGACTGGTGCGCGTAGCAGGTCGAGATGCCCTTGCCGTGGTAGATGCAGGTGTAGTTGCCGTAGCCGCCGTTCCAGCCCGCCTGCACGACGCGCCCGCCGGCCGCCGCGCGGATCGCCGCGCCCCCGCCCGCGGCGAGGTCCATGCCGGCGTGCAGCTGCCACACGTTGTAGTACGGGTCGTAGCGCATGCCGAAGTCGGAGGACTTCCAGCCGTTCACCGGCATCGACAGCCGCCCGCCGTTCGATGAGGGCGGAGGGTCGTCATCGCCGCCGCCGTCGTCGTTCGACGAGGGGCCGTTGTCGTTGGCCGCCGCGGCGGCCTTGAGCATGCGCCCGATGCGCTCGCTCTCCTTCTCCAGGCGGTCGTAGCGCGCGAGGCTCTCGTCGCGTTCCTCCTCGGCGATGCCGGCGGCCTCGTCGCGGATGCGGTAGAGCTCGGCGAGGGCCTCCTGGTAGGCCTGCGCCTCGGCGGCGCGGGTCTCGGCGCCGGCGAGGGCCTCGTCGGCATCCTGCTTGGCCTCGTCGGCCTCCCGCTTGGCGACCAGGGTCTCGTTCTCGCGCTCCTTGGCGGCCATCCCGGCCCTCAGCACGCCGTCGAGGGCCTCGTCCTGGTTCTCGGCGAGCTTGTCCATGTACGAGAGCCGGTCGACGACCTCGCCGGGGCTCCTGGCGTTGAGGACGCTGGTGAACGCGACGGCCCCCAGGCCCTGGTAGGCGGCCGAGACGCTGGCGCCGACGGTCTCCTTGGCGTCCTCGACGGCGAGGTCGGCGGCGTCCATCCGGTCGCTCGCCGTCTCGAAGACGAGCTGGGCGGCCTCGGCCTCCTCGGCCGCGGCGCGCGCCGCGATGCGGGAGGCGGCCAGAATCCCCTCAGCCTCGGCGAGGGCGTCCTTGGCCCCTGGCAGTCTGCCCTTCACGTCCGCGAGGGCGGCAACGGCCTCCTGAGCGCGTTCGGTGGCGCCTTCGAGAGCGGCTTCGGCCTTGGCGAGCTCACGGTCGACACGCGCCTTGTCGTCGGCCGGGTCTGCGTTGGCCGACCCCGCGGTCAGCATCAACAGTCCGATGGCGACGGTGGCGGTGGCTCCGGTAAACCAACGGTGACGCATGTGCCATAACTTACTCGTGTTCGTCGGTCTGATGTGGATTTATCCCTTATATACATGAGACGGTGGCCCACTCCGAAGAGTGGGCCACCGTTACTCGTGTCCGCTGAGCGCGTGGGTTCTAGACCTTGATCTGGAACCTCAGGGTGATCCAGCCGGTGACGGCGGAGACCACGCCGGCGATGCCGGCCAGGATCGGGAACATCAGGTGCACGTTCGACCATGGGATCGGTGTCAGCACCGTGCTCTGGAACAGGCTCTTGAACGTCCCGTCGATGATGAAGATCTTCACCCCGATGAGCGTCAGGTAGGCCATGATCGCGCCGATGACGCCGGCGAAGACCGCCTCCAGGACGAAGGGCGCCTGCACGAACCAGTTCGAGGCGCCGACCAGTTTCATGATCGCCACCTCCCTGCGTTTCGAGAAGGCCGCGACCTGGATCGTGTTGGCCACCAGGAGCAGTGCCGCCAGGCCCTGCACGATCGCGATGACCAGGGCGAGCTTCTGCATGCCGCCGAAGATCTCGAAGATCTTCTCCAGCACCTTGCGCTGGTCGACGACGTTGGCCACGCCCTCCTTGCCCTTGTACTTCTCGATCAGGACCTGGGAGTTGTCGGGATCGACCGGCTTGACGCGGAACGACGCGGGCAGCGACTCGGGCTGCGCGGCGTTGACCAGGTCGGGCGCCTCCTTGAACATCTCCCGGAAGCGCTCGTAGGCCTTCTCCTGGGTCTCGAACTCGAAGCCCGCGATGAGCGGGTCGTTCTCGATCTCGACGCGGATGGCGTCGATCGCCGGCTGCGCGGCGTCCTTGTCGAAGAAGATCGAGACTTCGAGCTTGGTGTAGTAGTACTCCTCCATGTCGCTGACCTGGAAGTAGAGCAGGAGGCTGGCTCCGAGCATGGCCAGCGAGACCGCCATGGTGACGATCATGGCGATGGTCATCGTGACATTGCGCCACAGACCGACCAGTACCTCGGACAGGACGTATTTCGCGCGCATCGCTTCTCTATTCTCCTGCCTCGACCGTCAGCCGTAGACGCCGCGGGACTGGTCACGGACGACGTGGCCGCCCTCCATCTCGATGACGCGGCGGCGCATCTGGTTCACGATGTTCGAGTCGTGGGTGACCATGACGATCGTGGTGCCCGTCCGGTTGATCCGGTCGAGCAGCCGCATGATCTCCACGGATGTGTCGGGGTCGAGGTTTCCAGTCGGCTCGTCGGCGAGTAGCACCAGGGGCCGGTTGACGAACGCGCGCGCGATCGCCACGCGCTGCTGCTCACCACCGGACAGCTCATGGGGGTAACGGTGCTCTTTTCCGCCGAGGCCGACCAGTTCGAGCACCTCGGGCACGACGCGACGGGCGACGGCCTTGGACTTGCCGATGACCTCGAGCGCGAACGCCACGTTCTCGGCGGCGGTGCGGGTCGGCAGCAGCCGGAAATCCTGGAAGACGCAGCCGAGCGAGCGACGGAAGGCGGGCACCCGCCAGGAGCGCATGCCGACGACCTCCTTGTCGTTGACCCAGATCTTGCCCTTGTCGGGCGTCTCCTCACGGAGCAGCAGCTTGATGATCGTCGACTTGCCGGCACCCGTCGGGCCGATGAAGAAGACGAACTCACCCTTGTCGATCGAGACGTTGATGTCCTCGATCGACGGCCTACTGGCCCGCGCGTACTTCTTGGTCACGTGCTCAAGGCGAATCACGGGTCGAGAGTCTACGCGCGCCACCTGCGAGCGACACCACACCCCTTGGTGATTGCCGCGAACCTGGCTCTACTTCCTAGAACGACTCGACCGTTCAGCCGAAGGGTCCTCAGTCGTTGGCTCCAGAGGCTGCCGCTTCGGCCGATTCCCGCTGCTTGCGCCAGCGGACCCCGGCCTCGATGAGGCCGTCGATATCGCCGTCGAGGACCGAGTCGGGCTGATTGGTCTCCCAGCCGGTCCGCAGATCCTTCACCATCTGGTACGGGTGCTGGACGTAGGTGCGCATCTGGTCGCCCCACGACGCGGTCACGTCGCCGCGAAGCTCGTTGATCTCGGCGGCCTCCTCGGCGCGCTTGCGCTGGAGGAGCTTGGCCATCAGGACGTTCATGGCGCTGGCCTTGTTCTGGAGCTGGCTGCGCTCGTTCTGGCAGGAGGCCACCAGGCCGGTCGGCAGGTGCGTGATCCGCACGGCCGAGTCGGTGGTGTTGACGCCCTGCCCGCCGGGACCCGAGGCGCGGTAGACGTCCACGCGGATCTCGTCGTCGGGGACCTCGATCTGGTCGGTCTGCTCGACGACGGGCACCACCTCGACGGCCGCGAAGGCGGTCTGGCGGCGACCCTGGTTGTCGTACTTCGAGATGCGCACCATCCGGTGCGTCCCCTGCTCGACCGAGAGCGTCCCGTAGGTATAGGGCGCTTTGATCGCGAAGGTGGCGGACTTGATGCCCGCCTCCTCCGCGTAAGACACGTCGTAGACCTCGGTGGGGTATTTGTGCCGTTCCGCCCAGCGCAGGTACATGCGCATCAGCTGCTCGGCGAAGTCGCTGGCGTCGGCACCACCGGCGCCGGACCGGACGGTGACCAGTGCTTCCCGCTCGTCGTACTGGCCGGAAAGGAGGGTGCGAACCTCCAACTCGTCGACGAGCTTGCGCAGAACCGCGATCTCCTGGCGAGCTTCCGAGAGGGTTCCCTCGTCGCTCTCGTCGGAGGCCAGTTCCAGCAGTACCTCGGCGTCCTCGAGCCGGTGCCGCAGCCCGTTGACGCGGTTGATCTCGCCCTGTACATAGGAGAGCCTCGATGTGACCTTCTGGGCCTTGTCGGGGGTGTCCCACAGGCCCGGCTCGGCCGCGGTGGCCTCCAGCTCGGTCTTCTCCTTGGCCAGGGCGTCGAGGTCGAGCACCGACTCGACCGTCTGCAGTGTCGAGTCCAGATCACGGAGTTCGGCAGTCAGATCATGGCTGGTCACAACCGTCAACCCTACGCCCACCGCAAACCATGATCCTCAGGCGTGGCTCAGGAGACCGACTTGAGCCACGCGAGGGCGGCCTTGTGGTACCCGACGGCGAACTCCAGCGCGGCGGCGGCGTGCGGGTCGTCGCCGCGCTCCTTCGCCTCGGCGCGCACCTCGTTGAGGGCGGCCTTGTGGTACTCGTTGGCCGACTCGTACATGGACTTGACCTCGCCCGGAGACAGGTGATCGGCGAACGCCGTACGCAGGGCGACGGGGTTGCGAAGCTGCTCGAATCCGGTGTCCTCACTCAGCCAACGAGTGAACGCCTTCTTGCCGGTAGCGGTAATCTTGTAGGGAACACTGGCCCGCGGGCCGGGCTTGCCGACCTTCACGTAGCCTTCCTCGGCCAGGGCCGGGAGTTCGCGGTAAACCTGACTGCGCGTCATGCTCCAGAACGGACCGAGACGACGGTTGGCTTCCGCGATGAGTTGGCCACCGGTCATCGGCCCGTCGTGCAGTAGTCCGAGCAACGCTGCCGCAGTGGCATTCACATTCTTTTTCGCCATGTGATCAAGAATGCCATAGGGCCACTTCGGAGGTTGGCATTTGGGTCATCCAATGTGCACCGTCTCACTCGTACGCTGAACTGCGGTGACGCTCGGTCCACTGTCGAGTGACAGGCGTTTTGCCGCCCTGCAACGGAAATCAGGGGAACTGCGGCAACGGTGACCCAAGTTGGTCTTGGCCCGGGACTTGTGGAATTTCACCATTGTCATTGCCATCACCCGGATCCGTCGGCGTGTCGTCCTCTGTAGAGTCCGTTTCCGGCCCCAGTGTCGGATCCTGCGAGGGGTTCGACTCGTCCGTCGACTCGTCCTCGGGATCGGCGGGATCCGTTGTGGGAGAAGGAATCTCCGGATTTTCAGAGGTGACGGCGGCCGGTGGCTGCCCGGTTTTGTCGGTCTCCTCCGCAGGGCTCCCTCCGAAAAGGACATACGCACCAAGAGTCGCCAGGGCCACCACGGCCCCCACTCCGGCTCCAATGAGGACCCGCCGATTCCGGCGCTCCGGGGTCGTCCCCTCCACGACCCCGGAATCGGCCGGTGCGATCTGCGTCACGATCGTCGGCGGAGCCTCCGGAAGGTGCATCTCGATGGGTGGCACCGTCCCCTCTGGACGGTTCATGCCCGCCTGTCGGGATTGATACGTGTGCATACCCGCGGGCATCAGTGGGAGTGGTGGGAGATGCGTCAGCGAGGGCATCGCGAGCTGGATCCGGGAAGGCAGTTCGGCGGCGTCGGGACGCAGCTGCGGATTCAGCTGCGTGCACGCGATGATGAGCGACCACAGCTGTGGCGGACAGTTCGGGAAAGGCGCCGGCGCGCACTCGCGATGGCGTTTGAGAACCTCGTCGACCGGGCCGCCCCGATAGGGACTGCGGCCGGAGAGGGCCTCATAGAGGATCAGGCCGACGCCGTACACGTCGGACTTGCCGGAGCTGCCCGCGCCGTCGATGATCTCGGGCGCGACGTACTCGGGCGTCCCGTGCGTGGGGCCGTACTCCTGCCGGATGCGGTGGGCGACGCCGAAGTCGGCCAGCCGCACCGAACCGCCGGCGGACGGGACCAGGACGTTGCCGGGCTTGATGTCGCCGTGCACGATGCCCACGGCGTGGATCGCGCCGAGGGCCGCCGAGAGCTGGCTGACGACCGTCGCCGCCTGTGCGGGGCGCAGGGGGCCCTGCTCGCGGATCTGGCGGCGCAGGTCGACGCCCTCCACGAGGTCCATGACCAGGGCCATGACCTCGTCGGTGGACACGAAGTCGCGAGGCCGGACGATACCGGGGTGGTCGATCTCGGCGAGCACCTCGGCCTCGTCGAGGAAGGCGGACACGACGCCCGGCTCGGCCGCGGCGTCATGGCGGAGCACCTTGACGGCGACCTTCTCACCGGTGGCGGTGTCGGTCGCGCGGTAGACGGTTCCGGCGGCGCCGCGCGCGAGTTCGGTCTCGAGTACGTACCTGTCGGCCAGCCGCTCGCTCATGGTGTCTCCCCGGTCTTCGACGGTGGTGTCCCACCGACCGGTCCACGGTATGGCGGGAGACCGCCGAACGCCCGCCCACCCGGGGAGCGTGGCACGAATGAGGGAGTCGGGGCGAGCACGGGTCCCGCCCCGCCGCTCACAGCACGCTGCGCAGCTCCCACAGCTCCGGATAGCAGCGCAACTCCACCCGCGACCGCAGGTAGGCGCCGCCGGCGCTCCCGCCGGTCCCGGGCTTGGTCCCGATCTGCCGCTCGGCCATCAGCACGTGCCGCGCGCGCCAGAGCGAGAGGAGCTGGTCGTGGTCGACCAGGGCCTCGGCGAGGTCCCACAGCTGCCCGTAGTTGCCGCGGTCGGCGGCGATGGCCTTGTATGCCTCGACGCGGCGCTCCTCGGTGTCGGTCTTGAACCCCGCGTGCCGCAGCGCCGCCAGGAACCCGTCCCACAGCGACGGCTGCTCCAGCCTCGCCGTCAGCCGCGCCTGCTCGTCCTCGGTCAGCCCGCGGAAGCGCTTGAGGTAGCCCGGGTCCTTCATCCCCGAGATGAACTCCACCTCGCGGAACTGCACCGACTGGAATCCCGAGGCCGGCGCCAGCCGGTTGCGGAACTGGAGGAAGTCCTGCGGGGTCATGGTGTCGATGACGTCGACCTGCCCGACGAGGACCCGCATGATCGAGTGGCAGCGTGTCAGCCGCACGCGCGGCACGTAGGCGTCGCCCTCCATCATGCGGTCGCGGGCGTCGTCGAGCTCGTGGAGCAGCAGCTTGAACCACAGCTCGTACACCTGGTGGATGGTGATGAACAGCAGTTCGTCGTGCGCCTCGGGATCGGAGGCGGGGTGCTGCTGGTCCAGCAGTTGCGGGATGCGCAGGTAGCTGCCGTAGGTGAGGACGCCGCCCTGCTCGCCGAAACGGGGGGTGGTGGGTGTATCGGTCACGTGCTCACGGTAGCTCGTGAGGATGACGACCGTCGCGGGGACGAGTGACCCATGATCACGGGCACGCGAAGGCGGGCGCCGCCCATCTCTCGATGAGCCGCGCCCGCCCGGGGTCTCGCGGGGCTTCTACCCCTGGTGCGGGTAGCGGTGGTCGGTCGGCGGCACGAAGGTCTCCTTCATGGTCCGCGGGGAGACCCAGCGGATCAGGTTCTGCCAGGAACCCGCCTTGTCGTTGGTGCCCGAGGCGCGCGCGCCGCCGAAGGGCTGCTGGCCGACGACGGCGCCGGTCGGCTTGTCGTTGATGTAGAAGTTGCCCGCCGAGAAGCGCAGCGCCTCGCTCGCCCGCGCCACGACCGCGCGGTCGTCGGCGAAGACGGCGCCGGTGAGTGCGTAGGGGGCGGCGTCGGCGGCCTGCGCGACGACCGAGTCGAAGTCGCCGTCGTCGAAGACGTGCACGCCCAGGATCGGCCCGAAGTACTCGGTGTTGAACAGCTCGTGCTCGGGATCGGTCGACTCCACGACGGTCGGCCGCACGAAGAAGCCGACACTGTCGTCGGCAGTCGCGCCGGCCAGGACCGTGCACGACGCGTCGTCGCGGATCCGGTCGAAGACCGCGGTGTGCTTGTCGAAGGCGCGGCGGTCGATGACGGCACCACCGAAGTTCGAGAAGTCGGTGACGTCGCCGTAGGTCAGTGAACCGGCGATGTCGGCGAGCCGCTCGCGCACGCCCGCCTTCCACAGCGAGCGCGGGATGTAGGCGCGCGAGGCCGCCGAGCACTTCTGGCCCTGGTACTCGAAGGCGCCGCGGACCAGCGCGGTGACCAGGGCGTCGACGTCGGCGCTGCTGTGCGCGACGACGAAGTCCTTGCCGCCGGTCTCGCCGACCAGGCGCGGGTAGGTGCGGTAGCCGGCGATGTTCTCGCCGATCGTGCGCCACAGGTGCTGGAAGGTCGGCGTCGAGCCGGTGAAGTGCACGCCGGCCAGGTCGGGGTCGACCATCGCGACGCGGGAGACGGCCTGGCCGTCGCCGGTGACCATGTTGATGACGCCCGGGGGCAGACCGGCGGCCTCGAACACGCGCATCACGTAGTGGGCGGCGAGCTGCTGGGTCGGCGAGGGCTTCCACACGACCGTGTTGCCCATCAGCGCCGGGGCGCTGGGCAGGTTGCCGGCGATGGCGGTGAAGTTGAAGGGCGTGATCGCCACGATGAAGCCCTCGAGCGGGCGGTGGTCGAAGCGGTTCCACACGCCGGGCGAGGACTGCGGCTGGTCGGCGATGATCTGCTCACCGAAGGCCACGTTGAAGCGCAGGAAGTCGATCAGCTCACAGGCGGAGTCGATCTCGGCCTGCTGGACCGTCTTCGACTGGCCGAGCATCGTCGCGCCGTTGAGGGTGTCGCGCCAAGGGCCGGCGATGAGGTCGGCCGCCCGCAGAAAGATCGCGGCCCGGTCGGCGTACGACAGGGCGCGCCACGCGGGGGCGGCCTTCTTCGCGGCGGCCACGGCGGCGGCGACGTCGGCGTCGGTCGCGTTGTGGGTGATGCCGAGGACGTGCTGGTGGTTGTGGGGCTGCACGACCTCGATCGGGTCACCGCCCGCGGCGCGCTGCTCGCCGTCGACGGTGATCGTCAGCTCGTGCTTGACGGCGGCCAGTTCGGCGAGCTTGGCCTGGAGGCTCGCGGCCTCGGCACTGCCCGGCGCGTACGTGCCTACCGGCTCGTTACGCGGAGTCGGCACCTCAAACAGGGCGTCCATCACTGTTCTCCTCGCGGTTCGACGGCGTTGTCGGGGATCTCTGGCAGATCTCATGCTGCCACGGCGCCTCGGTTCTCGGTGCGGGGCGAGGCGAGACTGTGAGTCCCCGTACCCTGACGTGCGTGGCTAGCACGAAAGAACGGTCCGTGAAGTCCCCGCCGAAGCCTGTCGCGCCCCCTCCGCCCGGCGGTGCGACGCTCAGCGCGCTCGCGATCGTGGCGGCCCTGTGGGTCGGCCTCCAACTCGACGGCCTGCGCAAACTCCTGCGGCTGGTGGTGGTGGACGACCCTCAGGGCGTCGTCCAGCTCGTCATCTACCTGTCCGGGATCATCGTCGGCAGCACCTTCGCCGGCGCGGTGTGCGGGACCATCCTGCTGTGGTGGCTCGCCTCGCGGCCGAAGTCGTGGGCGGCCCGGCAGCCGCGGTACGTGCTCGGCGCGGGGGGCGGGTTCCTCGTCGGCGTGCTGGCCGGCGGGCTGGTGTTCTGGACCTTCGCCGACAAGCCCGGCGTCGCCTCGCTGGTGGGCGGTGTCATCGGGATCACCGCGATCGTCGGCGGGCTGATCTCGGCCGCGCGGCCGCAGATCATGGTCGCCGCGGGCCTGCTCGGCGGGGTCGCGCTGCTGGCGGTGTGGTTCATCCGGGGCTACCGCTCGGTGCAGGACGGGATCCTCGACCTGCTCAACGCCGGTACGACCGCGCGCGACCAGTTCAACGCCTACGGCTGGTACGGGCTGAGCACCTCGCTGCTCGCCGGTTTCATCGTGGGCCTCGTCGTGCACTTCTACCTGCGCCGCCGCAAGGCGAGGCTGACCCTGCTCGGGCACGTCTTCGCCGGGGCGCTGCCGGGTCTCATGGCACTGATGGCCGAGATGCTGATGTGGATCGTCGGCAACCAGCTGCTGTCCTTCGCCGGTGAGCTGAGCGTGCTCGACGAGACGAGCATCGGGCTGGCCAGCGAGGCGCAGTTCAACGGGGCCCTCGCCGTGCTGTTCGCCGGTGCGATGACCTCGCTGCTGGCGGTGGGGCTGCTGGCGCCGAAGGACGAGATGCTCGTCGCGAAGGGCAAGGGCGGCTCGTCGAAGGCCGTTCCGGCTCCGCGCAAGACGAATGGCGCGGCTCGCGCCGGCACGGGCGCCGCCGCGAAGAAGCCGGCGACGGGTAAGTCAGTGAAAAGGGAGACGCCGAGCGCCCCCGCCGAGGCGGAGAAGGCCGTGCCGGACGCCGACGAGGCTTCCGGGCCGGCCGAGGGCGTCAAGCCGGCGGGCGCAGCGAATCGACGAGGTCGCTCAGCTCAGAAGGGGCGTACCACTCCAGATCGTGCCCGTCCAAAGAATCGGCCGTAGCCTCGGCGACTCCCCCGCCGCTCAGTTCCGCGACAGCCTCATCGACGAGCCGCGTCACCTCGGGCTCGTCGCTGTCGACGTGCACGGCCGCGACGGCCTTGAGCGGGACGGGGGCGTCCACCTCGAACAGGCCGGGGCCGCCGGGGCGAAGTGCGGCGTCGGGGAGGTCGGCGGCGACCACGACGCGCCGGTGCGCGGATTCGGGGCGCGCGGCGATCCGCACCAGCGACCCGTAGGCGGCCGAGGTGAAGGCGACGTACTCGCACAGCTCCTCGTCGGCGGTCCCGCCGTTCTCGGCGAGTTCGGTCCGCAGCTCGTCGGTGACGGCGTAGGCGCCGCTGACGGGGAGCGAGCCGGTGTCGCGGAGTGCGGCGAGGTCGGCCTCGGTGGCGGGGAGATAGATACGGGTCACCCGATCATTGAACCTTCCGGGGCGTTCGTTCGTGTCAGTGGGTGAGGAGGTGACACGCGGGCGTTTTGTGCTTGGAACGTGGTCGAGTGTGCACTTAGAGTACTACTAACGAGTAACTTTCGCGTCTTTCGTGTGAGAGGGCTGGCGTTCTTACCAAAACGCCGAAACAATCACAACAACAAAAGTGGAGGCACACCTTGACCGTTGTCTCAGCCGCCGACTGGCCCCTTGAGGGCCCCCGGGTCATCGGGCTGTACGGCGCGTTCGCGACCGAGAACAGCTACGACGCCGCCGTGGCCGCCTACCCCGCCTCCGACGCCCCACCGATTCCCAAGGCACTGGGGCGCAGCCCCGGCCACGGGCCCCCGAAGGTCCAGCAGTCGGTGTGGAAGGCCGCCCACCGCTTCGTCGAGGTGTCGACGGCGGTGCTGGGCGCCCGCTGCGGCCCCGAAGTCTTGCGCCAGCTCATGAGCGAGTCCGCCTACCAGGAGTTCACCCAGGTCCGCACGCTGCTGGCCGCCGACGGGGACCGCCCCGGCTCGGCGCGCCTGTCGTCGGTGCGGATGCGCACCGCCGAGCGCGTCGAACTCGTCGCGGTCCTGCGCGGCGCACGCCGCGACCGGGCCCTGGCCGCCGCGCAGGAGTTGCGCGGCGGGCAGTGGTGGTGCACCCGCTTCCAGCTCGTCTAGGGCACGGCGGCTCCGCCTGCGGGCGGGTCGAGACGACGGCCCCGTCCTCGGGCGGGGCCGTCGCCGTGTCCGGGGGGCCGTGGCGGGGCGCCGTGGCCGGGGATCGCGGGAGTGGTGGGTCGCCGTGGGCGGGTGGGCGCCGTGGCACCATGCCCGCATGATCGCCATCGGCAAGCTCACCCCCGAAGACCGCCCCGCCTGGCAGGAGCTGTTCGCCGGCTACAACGCCTTCTACGGCCGCCCCCACGTCCCCGCCGAACTCTTCGACCGCGCCTGGGCCGAGTTTCGAGAGGACACCCGCATGCACGCCCTCGGCGCCAGGATCGAAGGCCGCCTCGTCGGCATCACCCACTTCCTCGTCCACCCGAGCACCACCTCGGCCGACGTGTGCTACCTGCAGGACCTGTTCACCACGCCCGAAGCACGCGGAAAAGGCGTGGCGCGAGCCCTGATCGCCGAGGTCGTGGAGTGGGCGCGGGCGCGCGAGTGCGACCGCGTGTACTGGTCGACGCACGAGTCGAACGCGACCGCACGGCGCCTGTACGACCAGGTGGCGGAGAACGCGGGGTTCATCCTGTATCGCGTCGGGTTGTAGCGAGGGCTTCGGCGGGGCTGCTGGGCGGGGCGCTTAGGCGAGGGCGGGCCGGGGTGGGGGCGGATGGCACGGCGACACAGCACGCATGGGCGCCGCAGCACGGCCTCGGCCCGGCAGCTCCCCCACCCAAGCGAAAGCGCCCCGGTCACCGACCGGGGCGCTTCCTCGTTCCCAAACTCCTCGCCTACGCCCGGCGACCGCCGGGCGCAAGCACCGCTACCACCACGACTATCGCAGCCGCGACCACCGCAGCACGGCTACCGCAGCCACGGCTCCGCCGTCGCTACTCTCCCCCACCGGGGGCGCCGTGGCAGCGCTTGTACTTCTTCCCCGACCCGCACGGGCACGGCCCGTTGCGCGAGGGTCCGGAGCCGACCTTCTGCCCGGCGGAGGCCTGCTTGCCTCCGACGGCGGTGTTCGACGACGGCCCCTTCTTGCGGCCGCCGCCGAGGGCCTCGGGCGTCTCCGACTCGACCTGCACGGCACCGGAACCGGCCTCGCCGTCGATGGTCGGCGACGAGTACTGGAGCCGCTCGGGCTTGCGGGGCTCGGTGAGTCCCTTGACCTGCACGCGGGGGGAGGGCTTGCGCTTGGCCGCAGCGGCGATGTCGCTGGCCTTCAACCCGACCTGCGGCCCGGCGCCGACCTTCGCGGCGGTCGCCTCGTCGGCGTCCTCGTCGGCCTCCTCGACCTTCACCTCGATGTTGAACAGGAAGCGGGCGGTCTCTTCCTTGATGCCGTCGAGCATGGCGCTGAAGAGGTCGAACCCTTCCCGCTGGTACTCGACCACCGGGTCGCGCTGCGCGTAGGCGCGCAGGTTGATGCCCTCTTTGAGGTAGTCCATCTCGTAGAGGTGCTCGCGCCACTTGCGGTCGATGACCTGGAGCAGGACCCGGCGCTCAAGGTCGCGCATGACCTCGTCGCCGATGGTCTCCTCGCGCTTGGCGTAGGCGGCGTGCGCGTCTTCGAGGACCTCTTCGAGGAGGCCGTCGGCGTCGAGGTTGTCGCGCCCGTCCTCCTCGTCGAACTTGTCGAAGTCGATGCCCACCGGGTAGAGCAGCTTGAGAGCCTTGCCCAGCTCCTCCATGTCCCAGTCCTCGGCGTAGCCGTCGGACGTGGCGCCCCGGACGTAGGCGGTGACGACGTCGTCGATCATGTTGGTGACCTGGTCGTTGACGTCCTCACCGTTCAGCACGAGGCGACGCTCGTCGTAGATGACGGTTCGCTGCTTGTTCATGACCTCGTCGTACTTGAGGACGTTCTTGCGCTGCTCGGCGTTCTGCTGCTCGATCTGCGTCTGCGCGTTGCGGATCAGGCGCGTGACCATCTTCGACTCGATCGGCACGTCGTCGGGGATGTTCAGCCGGTTCATGACCGCCTGTACCGCGGCGGCGTTGATGCGGCGCATCAGGTCGTCCTCAAGGGACAGGTAGAAGCGCGACTCACCGGGGTCGCCCTGACGTCCGGCGCGGCCTCGGAGCTGGTTGTCGATACGCCGCGACTCGTGGCGCTCGGTGCCCAGGACGTAGAGACCGCCGATCTCGACGACCTCCTCACCCTCCATGTCGCACTCCTCGGTCCACTTCTCGAGGGCCGACTCCCACTCCTTGGCGTACTTCTCCTCGTCCTCCTCGGACACGCCGCGCTGGCGCAGCTCGGCCGCCGCGAGGAACTCGGGGTTGCCGCCGAGGAGGATGTCGGTACCGCGACCGGCCATGTTCGTCGCGACCGTGACGCCGCCCTTGCGGCCGGCCTGCGCGACGATCTCGGCCTCACGTGCGTGGTACTTCGCGTTCAGGACCGCGTGGGCGATGCCGCGCTTGGTCAGCATCGACGACAGCAGCTCGCTGTTCTCGACGCTCACCGTGCCGACCAGCACCGGCTGGCCCAGCTCGTGCCGCTCGGCGATGTCCTCGACGACGGCGTCGAACTTCGCCGACTCCGTCTTGTAGATGACGTCGGAGCGGTCGTCGCGGACCATCGACCGGTGCGTGGGGATCTCCACGACACCCACGTTGTAGACCTTGTTGAACTCGCCGGCCTCCGTGGTGGCCGTACCCGTCATGCCCGACAGCTTGTCGTAGAGACGGAAGTAGTTCTGCAGGGTGACCGTCGCCAGGGTCTGGTTCTCCTGCTTGATCTGCACGCCCTCTTTGGCCTCGATGGCCTGGTGCATGCCCTCGTTGTAGCGGCGCCCGGCCAGGATGCGGCCGGTGAACTCGTCGACGATCAGGACCTCGCCGTCGCGGACGATGTAGTCCTTGTCCTTCTTGAACAGCTCCTTGGCCTTGATCGCGTTGTTGAGATACCCGACCAGGGGCGTGTTGCCCGACTCGTAGAGGTTCTCGACACCGAGGCGGTCTTCGACCTTGGCGACACCGGACTCGCTGATGGCGATGGTGCGCTTGCCCTCGTCGACCTCGTAGTCCTCGTCGCGCTTCATCCGCCCGATGATCCGGGCGAACTCGGTGTACCAGCGCGAGGAGTGCTCCGCCGGTCCCGAGATGATCAGCGGCGTACGGGCCTCGTCGATCAGGATGGAGTCGACCTCGTCGACGATCGCGAAGTAGTGGCCGCGCTGGACGAGGCCTTCCTTCGAGTGCGCCATGTTGTCGCGCAGGTAGTCGAAGCCGAACTCGTTGTTCGTACCGTAGGTGATGTCGCAGGCATAGGCCTCGCGGTGCTTCGCCGACGGCTGGTTGGGCAGCACCACGCCGACCGACAGGCCCAGGAAGCGGTGCACCTGGCCCATCCACTCGGCGTCGCGCTGGGCGAGGTAGTCGTTGACCGTGATGACGTGCACGCCTTTGCCCGCGAGGGCGTTGAGATAGGCGGGCAGGGTCGACACCAGCGTCTTTCCCTCACCGGTCTTCATCTCGGCGATGTTGCCGAAGTGAAGGGCCGCGCCACCCATGATCTGCACGTCGTAGTGGCGCTTGCCGAGGACCCGCTTGGCCGCCTCGCGAACCGTGGCGAAGGCCTCCGGCAGCAGGTCGTCGAGGGTCTCTCCGTCTTCGAGGCGCTCCCGGAACTCGTCGGTGAGCGCGCGCAACTCCTCGTCGCTCAGATCGACGTAGTCGTCCTCGATCGAGTTGACGGCATCGGCAATGGCGGAAAGGCGCTTGAGCATCCGGCCCTCGCCGGCACGCAGCAGCTTCTCAAAAATCGACACGAGTTCTTTCACCGCTCCTATAGGACGTCCTGCTTGGCAATCGTACGCGGGGCAATTGACTGGCGGGGAGTGCGAGTGCCCGGCATGCTTGCGCGATGGAACCGGTCACACTGATCGCCGACGACATCACCCTGCGGCCGGCGAAGGACGCCGACTTTCCGGCTCTCGCGGCGGCGATGGCCGATCGGGACATCTTCCGCTGGACGCTCGTCCCGGCGAACTTCGGCGAGATCAAATGGGACGACTACCTCCAGACGGTCCGCAAGCAGTGGAGGAACGACGGAGTTTACCGCTGGTTCGTTGTCGACACACAGAGCGACGAACTGCTCGGTATGGTCGGTTTCCTCGTACAACGGCATGAAACCCTCGAAATCGTCTACTGGACCACTGCGGCGGCCCGCGGGCGGGGCGTCACCGAACGCGCCTGCCGCGTCGCGATCGGCTGGGCTTTCGACGCGGCGGACGCCCGCAGGGTTTCATGGGACGCCATCATCGGCAACCACTTCTCCCGCCTGCTGGCCCTCAAGCTCGGTTTCACCATGACCGGCAAGAGCCGCTCGGCCCTCGACCAGCGCGGCGAGCGCGTGGACCTGTGGACCGGGGAGCTGCTGCCCGGGGAGCTTCGCGACAGCCCTCCGCCGGGTTATCCGGTGATGCGGGCGCGGGCGCTGGCCTTCATGGAGGAGCAGCCGGTCCTTTCGACCTCCCTGCCGGAGCTGACCCTTCGGCCCATGGCCGAGCGGGACCTCGACGGGATCGTCGAGGCCTGCCAGGACGCCGAGGCGATCCGGTGGACGACGATCCCGCAGCCCTACTTCCGTGAGCACGCCGAGGGTTTCCTCGACATCGTGCGGCGCGGCTGGGTCGAGGGCGTCAACGCCGTGTGGGTGCTCGCCGACGGCGACGACGCGTACTGCGGCACCATCGATCTGCGCCTGGGCGAGAACCTGCGGGTCGCGGAGGTGGGTTACGCGACGGCGGCCTGGGCGCGCGGGAAGGGCTACATGACCGCGGCGCTGAAGGCGCTGACCGCCTACGGCTTCGACGTGCTGGGCTGCGAGCGCATCACGTGGAAGGCCTACGTCGGCAACGATGCCTCGCGGCGGGTGGCCGAGAAGGCGGGCTTCACCGTCGAGGGCGTGCTGCGGGCCGAGCAGTCGCATCGCGGCGAACCGCGGGACTGCTGGCTGGCGTCGCGGCTGAGAACGGATCACCTTGAGGAGCAGAAGTGAGCGAAGGCGTGTTCCCGCTGGAGGACATCGTCACCGAGCGGCTGCGCCTGCGGCCGATGGCCCTCTCGGACGCCGAGGACGTCGCGGCGGCCTGTTCGGATCCGTCGACCCGCCGTTTCCTGCCGATGCTTCCCGACCCCTACACGGTCGACGTCGCCGTTCACTGGATCACCGAGCAGGCGTCGAAGGCGCACGGCGAGGGCCGCGCGCAGTGGGCGATCGCCGACAAGGACACCGGCAAACTGCTGGGTTCGATCGGTCTGCCGATGGTCATGCATCCCCGAGGGGTCGCCGAGGTCGGTTACTGGGTGGCGCCGTGGGCGCGCGGTCAGGGACTCGCCACCGAGGCGGTCACCGCGGTCACCGACTGGACCTTCGCCAACGGGATCCACCGGATGACGCTGATCGCCGACCTGGCCAACGTCGGCAGCCAGAAGGTGGCGCTGGCCTCGGGGTTCCGTCGCGAGGCGACCCTGCGCGGCCAGAACCGGACCGCCGACGGGGGGTTCTTCGACAACGCCATGTTCGTGCGACTGTCCTGCGACGAGCCGGGTCGCGTGCCGCGCCTGCTCCCCGATCTGCCGGACGGGCGGCTGACCGACGGTGTGGTGACGGTGCGGCCGCTCGAAGCGGCCGACGCCGAGGACTCCTTCGCCGCGCGCAGCCTTCCCGAGGTGGTCCGGAGTTCGGCCCGCCCGGTTCAGCCGGTCTTCGCCGACACCGCCAAGTACGTCTCCACCGCCTATGCGCAGTGGCTGGCCGGTGAGGCCGCGCGCATGTCGATCCGCGACGCGGCCACCGACGCCTACGCCGGCGAGATCGACCTGTACGCGCGCGGCGGGCAGGCGAGCGTCGCGATGCTCGGCATCCACCTCAATCCGGGCGGCCGGGGCAAGGGCTTCGCGAGCCGTTCGGTTCGCCTCGTCGCGAAGTGGGCCTTCGAGCAGGTGGGGGTGCGGCGCCTGGAGGCCGGCACCGCCACCTGGAACGAGGCCTCCCAGGCCGTCGTCGCCCGTCTCGGGTTCACGCGTGAGGGCGTCCAGCGCTCCTACTTCGGCGGCCCCGACGGGGAGCGGACCGACAACATCATGTGGTCGCTGCTTCCAGGGGAACTCACCGGCGAGTAATGCCACGTGCGCACCGACGAGGGCGGCTTCCGCGATCGCGGAAGCCGCCCTCGTCGACTTGGTGTTCCCACGTGCCCGTGATGCCCACCTGCACGTGTGGCGACTGCTGCCGCGGGGTCCGGGTACCGGGCGCGCCTGTTCGTCGATGTGAGCCGGGCCGTCGGCGCTCGGCGGCTGTCTGTCCGCCGGCGGATGCGGCCGGGATGTTCGCGCTCGCGGGGAGTCGGTGTCCCTCGCGGGCCGGCGCCGGGGTTGTGGAGACCATCTGGTCTCGCAGGTCACCCACCGGTCGCCGTCGCCTCGCGGTCGTCCGCGGGCGAGCGGAATGGGTCCTAGGTGTCGAGCCTGATCAGCCCGTAGTCGTAGCCCTTGCGCCGGTAGACCACGCTGGGCTTGCCGGACTCCTTGTCGTGGAACAGATAGAAGTCGTGACCGACCAGTTCCATGTGGAACAGCGCGTCGTCGACGGTCATCGCCTCGGCCGCGTGGTCCTTCTCGCGGACGATGCGGCCGGGGAGATCCTCGTCGACGAGGTCGGCGTAGGGATCGGTCGCTTCCAGGTCTGCCGCCGGAAGGCTCGCGACGGGCCGGCTCGCGCCGTTGGCGGGAGCACCGACGGCCACGGGCAGATCGGCGGTCGCGGCGGCGACCGAAACGGGAGTGCGGCGTCCGCGATGGACGCGCCGCCGGTCGGCGGACTTGCGAAGTCGGTTGTTGAGCTTCTCCACTGCCGCGTCGAGCGCGGCATAGAAGTCCTTGGCGCATGCTTCGGCGCGAATCACCGGCCCCCTCGACAGGCAGGTCAGCTCGACCCGCTGGCAGCGTTCCGACTGCCGGCGATTCGGTTCGTGGAGGAGCTCCACTTCGATCCGGATCACCTTGTGGTCGAACTTCTCGACCTTCGCCAGTTTCTCTTCGACGAGCTGGCGGTAGTGCTCGGGGACCTCGACGTTACGGCCTTTGACAACGATCTCCACGCCTGACCTCCCACGCGATCATCATGTGATCTGACGTTGGGTTAACCAAGGGGTTAACCGGGATTTTCTTCGGCCCGACCGCCGGGAAGATGGGCGGCCGGTGAATGCAACACGCACCTCCTCTCCACCATCTCGATACCGTCGCGTTACCTTCTCGCGATGCTTAGACACTAACCGCTGATCACTGGGATGTCACCGGTCGAACGCCTGTGAATCACCTGAAGGTTCAAGCGACGTACCCACAGGTTAAGCCTGTTGAAACATGGGTAGGGGCGGGATGCTCAGGTCGATCGGCCTATTTCGCGTGGCGTCCGGCGGCGGCGAGCACCGCGGCTCCGGCCGGTCGCAGGCCCATGTCCCGCAGGACGCCGGCGACCGCGCTGAGGGTGGCCCCGGAGGTCATGACGTCGTCGACGATCACGACCGCCGTGCCCTCGCGCGGCCATCTCCCGAAGCGTGGCGTGAAGGCACCCTCGGCCGAGCTCAGGCGGGCCCGGCGGTCCCGGCCGACCGAGTCCGGCCGGCGTCTGGCGCGCAGGCAGGGGACGACGGTCCCGCCGGCGAGCCGGGCGGCCGCTTCGGCGAGCGGCCCGATGTGGTCGCACCCGCGCCGGCGGCGGGCCGCTCGGGTGCTGGGGACGGGGACGAGCACCGGGGATCCGGTGCCGGGCAGCGCGATGACCGTGCGCGCCAGAAGGTCGGCGAGAGGCCGCCGCAGGTCGTGCCTGCCGCGTTCCTTGTAGGCCAGGATCGCCTCCCGCAGTGTCCCGGCATATGGACCGCCGGCGAAGCAAAGGGGCATCCCTGGCGGGGGCGGGTCCGGCGGGGAGGGGCCGGGGTCCTTGAGTTCGAGAGTGAGGAGGCAGGACCCGCACATTCCCGGGCGCGGATGGCGAAGGCTTCCCCCGCATCCGGCGCAGGACAGCGGAAGGACCAGTTCGGTGACGGCCCGCAGGGGGCCCGAATCGATGAGCGGCATGCGTCAACCTTCGCCCGCGTCGCCGGCCGTGCCCAGCCCTGACCGAACGGGCCTGTGGACAACGACCCACTTGTGGATAACTTGCGGATGACCCTGTCAGCGACCGCCGTCGCGCGCATCCTCCAGACGGTATGGTGCGCAGGAGATCCACCGCCGTTCGCGAGGAGTTCGAAGGTGATCGGACTCGACGACATACGCAGGTTCGCCACCGCCCTTCCCGAAGTCGAGGAGGGCGTCCACTTCCGGCGGCCGAGTTTCAAGGTCCACGGCCGCCCGTTCGTCGGCCCCGAGCAGGGCGAGACGCACGCCGTGGTGGCCGTCGGCCGCGAAGAGGCCGCGATCGCCGTGGCCGAGGACCCCGACGTCTACGAGGAGGTCTGGCGGGTGGAGGAGACCGACCGCGTCTTCGTCGGCCTGCGCGTCGACCTCGCCAAGGCGCCCGCCGACCGCTTCGCCGAACTCGTCGTGCACGCCTGGCGCAACCAGGCGCCGAAGGAGTTGATGGCCGGCTACGACGCCGACGACGGCGGCTACGCGTAGAACGGGGCCGAGCCGAAGACCTCGGCGCCGTCGACGTCCATCGGGCGCAGGCCCTGCGACTCGGTCTGGTAGAGCATGCCGCCGACCGTCACGACGACCTCGGTGGACACCGCCCGGATGTCGGCGGGGCTGTCGCAGGAGACCGCGAGGCTGTCGGGCGGGAAACTCGGCCCCTCGTCCTCGTACTTGAAGATGTCGACGTTGTCGATGGTGGCGCGCACGAGGAACCTCTCGGGGGCGGCGCCGAGCAGGACGAGCCGGTGCTCCTCGCTCCATCCCACGTCGATGACCTCGTCGTTGCCGCGGTCGACGACCCTGCGGTCGCCGAGCGCGACGGTCCCGTCACCTTGCGGCAGGACCGGCACGACATAGGCGCGGCCACCGACGGTCATCGCCAGCCGCCCGCCGTCGAGCGCCGCCGAGACACGGCCGACTCCCGAGGCCAGACTGCCCTCCTGGACGCGCCAGACGCCGTCCTCGCCGACGTTGACCGCGAGCAGCTCCCCGCCGACCGGGACCAGCAGCGTCTCCTCGCCGATCCAGGTCGGGCGCCCCACGGCCCCGCCGGGCATGCCTTTGACCTTCGATGAGGTCACGACCTCTTCGGCCTTCTTCATCGTCTTGACGTGCACGGTCACCTTCCCGTCGTCGCCGACGGAGACGACGTGGTCCTTCTGGATGCTCGTGGCCACGTACTTGGCGTTCTTGACGTCGCTGTACAAGGCGTCGGCGGAGTCGTCGACCCTGCCCTTGGTCAGGTAGTGCACCTGAGGGGCGCTGTCGGAGGAGTAGGCGGCCGTTGGGTTGAGGTCCCGGAAGGCGCTGAAGGCGTTCTGCAGCACCGGCTGGCCGTTGAGCCGCAGGTCGAGCACGTACTCGTTGCCGACCCCCCACAAGGTCCACGCCAGTTGCGCGGCCATGCGGTTCTCGTCGCCGGTGACGGCGTCGCTGCCCAGGTCCACGATCAGATTGTTCTTGTCGAGGAAGGGCGGCTGGTTGAGCTTGGTGGCGCTCGGGAAGGCCGTCGTCACCGCCGAGGCGAGCCACTCCGAGGGGCCGTCCAGCAGCCAGGTCACCAGGTCGACCCGTTTGCGGTCCCTGGTGGCGTCGGCGTAGATGTAGCGCACGTCGGGCACCAGCGAGGTCGAGTCCCGGCGCTGGAAGTACAGGGGTGCGACCTGGTACTCGGCGTTGAAGGTGCCCGCCCGCAGCAGGATCTTCGAGGGAGGGTCGACCAGGCGCCACTTCCCGTCGGGCTGGCTGCGCGCCAGTTTCATGTCATAGCTGAAGTCGCGTTTGCCCTCGGGCGGCGACAGCTGGCCCCACTGGTCGTAGAGGCCGACGATCTCGCCGCTGACCCGAAACCTCGCCTCCTCCTGATCGGAGGTGCGCAAGGGGTGCATGTCATGGACGTCGACGACATTGACGATCTGGGCGGGGTCGAGGGGCTCCGAGGGCGGGTTCTCGTAGAACTGGTTGAGCCGTTCCCCTCTCGTGCTGGGGTTGCCCGCCGCGACGGACAGGTAGTTGTCGAGCGACAGCTCGGCGTCGGTGTGCGGGCTGAGCACCTCGCCGGAATTCGCGCCCGCGCCGGTCCCGTCGTTCTGCTCGACGTCGATCTCCTCGGCCGGGCCGTCGGAGGGCACACCGCAGCCGGAGAGCGCCAGAGCCGCCGTCAGCAGCAGCGTCAACAGGCCGGTTCCACCGCGTTTATCCACTGTGCACACCTCCGGCCGCTTCCTGGGGTTCGTGTTCGTCGTTGTCCCCGGCATCGTCACCGGGTCCACCGACGGTCAGCGCCAGCGGCGAGGACAGGAGCCGGTCGCCGCTGCGCATGGGCAGCGTCAGCCGGAAGACCGAGCCTGCGCCGGGTTCGCCCGCCGCCTCAAGCCAGCCGCCGTGCAGCTTGGCGTCCTCCACGCTGATGGACAGGCCGAGGCCCGTCCCGCCGGTCTGGCGGGCGCGCGAGGGGTCGGCGCGCCAGAAGCGGTTGAAGACCAGCTTCTCCTCGCCGGGTTTGAGGCCGACGCCCCTGTCGCGGACGGTCACCGCCACCGCGGTGTCCGAGGCGGCGAGCTCGACGTCGACGGGGTTGCCCTCGGCGTGTTCGACGGCGTTGCCGACGAGGTTGCGCAGGACGCGCTGGACGCGCCGCCCGTCGACTTCGGCGATCGTCGGCGCCTGGGGGATCTTGACCCGCACCTCGACCGCGCAGCGCTCGGCGAGGGAGTCGAAGGACGCGACGACGGAGCGCACGATCGGGTTGAGGTCGACGGCGTCGGCGTCGAGCTGGGCGAAGCCGGCGTCGAAGCGGCTGATCTCCAGCAGCTCGCCGAGCAGGTCCTCGAAGCGGTTGAGTTCGTCCTGGAGGAGTTCGGCGCTGCGCGCGGCCTCCGGCGGGAAGTCCTCGCGGGAGAAGTGCAGCAGGTCGGCGGCCATCCGGACGGTGGTCAGCGGGGTGCGCAGCTCGTGGGAGACGTCGGAGGTGAAGCGGCGCTGGAGGCGCGACATCTCCTCAAGACGGACGATCTGCTGCTGGAGGTTTTCGGCCATGAGGTTGAACGAGCCGGCCAGTCTGGCCAGGTCGTCGGCGCCCTTCACGGTCATCCGTTCGTGCAGGAGACCGGCCGACAGGCGCTGGGCGGTCCTGGCCGCCACCCTGACGGGCGTCACCACCAGGCGCGTCACCAGCGCGGCGAGGACGGCGAGGAGGAGGACGAGGGCGGTGCCGCCGATGAAGAGGGTCCGGCCGACGATGGCGCTCGACTCGGCCTCGTCGTCGAGGGGGAAGAAGTAGTAGAGCTGGAAGGAGCCCCAGTTGGCGATGCGCAGCGGCGTGCCGAAGACGACGTAGGGCCGGGTCGGTTTGTCGTCGATGGTGGTCTCGACGAACTTCTTGCCGGCGCGGCCGTCGGAGACGAGCGCGCGAAGGTCGTCGGGGACGCTCATGGACGTCGCGACGGCGGGGTGCCCGAAGCCGTCGTGGTAGGCGGCGTCGAGGTCGACCATCGTGGGGCCGGGAACGAGCAGGACCTCGTAGGGACTGTTGCCGCTGCCGGGCTGGGAGGCGAGGGTCTTGACGAGTTCCGTGGCGACTCTCGGCAGCCAGGTGTCCTGGGATCCGGCGAGCGCCGAGAGCTCCTTGACGGCCTGCTCGCGGCCGCTCTCCAGCACGTCCACCGAGCTCTCGACCCGCTGGTCGACCAGTCCGTCGGAGATGGACTTGGCCGCGATCAGGCCGAAGGCGCCGACCATGAGCGTCGAGGCGACCAGGGTGACCGCGACGACGCGCAGCTGGAGCGAGCCGCGCCAGGTCCGGATCAGGGGCCGCGCCATCCGCAGCGACGCCCGGTAGGTACGCCGCAGGAGCGTCCGGACTTTCGGCCGTCGCCAGGGAGGAGTGAACGCGGGGGGCAAGGTTCGGTCTAACCTATGCCGGCCTTGTAGCCGACGCCGCGCACGGTCTGGATGAGCTGCGGGTTCTCCGGGTCGGGTTCGATCTTGGCGCGCAGCCGCTGCACGTGGACGTTGACCAGGCGCGTGTCGGCCGCGTGCCGGTAGCCCCAGACCTGCTCTAGGAGGACTTCGCGGGTGAAGACCTGGCGCGGCTTGCGGGCCAGCGCGACCAGCAGGTCGAACTCCAGCGGGGTCAGCTTGACCTCGGCGTTGTTGAGCGTGACGGTGTGCGCGGGCACGTCGACGACGACCCGCAGGCCGGGAGTCCCTATCGTCAGGCGCTCGGGCATGTCGTCCTGGCTGCCGCGCAGGCGGGCGCGCATCCGCGCGACCAGTTCCTTGGGCTTGAAGGGCTTGACGACGTAGTCGTCGGCGCCCGACTCCAGGCCGAGGACCACGTCGACGGTGTCGCTCTTGGCCGTCAGCATCACGATCGGCACGCCCGACTCGGCGCGGATGGCCTTGCACACGTCGATGCCGCTCATGCCGGGGAGCATGAGGTCGAGCAGCACGATGTCCGGTCCGTTCTCCCGGAACGCCGAAAGCGCCCGCTCCCCATCCGACACGAACGACGGTGTGAACCCCTCGGTGCGCAGCACGATGCCGAGCATCTCCGCGAGGGCGGGATCGTCGTCAACCACCAGTACCCGTGCTCTCATGCGCTCCATAGTTCCACCCCGGTGAATAAATCGATAACCGTGTCGACCTTGGATACTCACTGTTAGGAGACGAATAGGCATTGATCATGACATTTTGCGCGTCGTGAGTCTCGTTACCGTCCGAACGGCCAGGTAAGGAGGCGTTCCGGGACGGCCCCGGCCGACCGCACGTCGCCCGTCGGATGGGCCGAACGCACTGCCTCCACGCGCTCCGACCCCCGCGAGCACGCCCATGGCACGATGGGCGGACCACGGCGTCGGAGAGGGGACCAGGTGAGCGGCGCGCAAGTGCTTCCGCTGCGGCCGATGACGGTCGGGGAGCTGCTCGACGCCGCCGCATCGCTGCTGCGCGCGCACTGGAAGCCGCTGCTGGCGGGCTCCTTCGCGCTGGCCGCCGTCGAGCAGGTCTTCATGACCTGGCTGCGCCTGTCGACCGAGAGCGCGCTGACGCCCCGGTACCGCGGCGACGTGATGGGCGACCCGGCGGTCGTGTGGCTGTGGATGATCGTCGGCCTGACCACCGAGATCATCGTGATCACCCTCCTGGCCGTACCCGCGAGCCGCGCCGCCCACGCGACGGTCCTCAACCGGCCCGCGCCGACCTTCACCGACCTGTTCCTCCGGCGCGTGCCCTGGGGGAACGTGCTCGGCGTCGTGGCGATCCTGATCCCGCTGGCGGCGTTCACCGCCGCCATGTGCGGACTGCCGTGGTTCGTGCTCTACGCGTTCGTCGGGCTGATCGTGCCGGTGATGATCATCGACGGGGCGTCATTCGGCGCGGCCGTCGGCCGGGGCCTCTCACTGGCCGGGCGGGCCGGTGCCCGCGCGGCCTTCGTGCGCGTCCTCGGTTACTGCTCGTGGATGCTGGTGCGGCTGGCCATCACCTGCGGGGCGTGGGCCGCCGCCGACGAGTTCGCGTCCTACTCGGCGATCCTGGAGGGCAACCTCCTGCTCGTCCTCGGCTTCGCCTACCTGGCCATCAACACCATGGCCTACGCGATGCTCGCCTGCCTCGACGCGGTCACGCTCGTCGAGACGCGCATCCGCACCGAGGGCCTCGACATCGTGCTCACCCGGGCCGCCGCCCGCGGCGACACCCCGAACCTCGCGCCGCCGATGATGCTCGTGCGGCCACCGTATGGAGGGCCGCCGAGTTGAGCGTGACCGAGGGACCCGTCTCGGGCGGGTTCACGCGCTGGTGGTCGCAGCTGGTCGCCGACATCGCCGACTGGTACCCGCTGGGCGTGCCCGGGCTGCTGCTGACCCTGCTGATCCTGGCCACCGTCGCCGCGCTGTTCTCGCACGGAACGAGCTGGATGCGCCTTCGCGGGGAACGCCACTACGACGACACCCCCGCCTACGACAAGGCCGAGGAGGTCGCCGACGAGGCCGTCCCCGACCTGCCCGCCGACCGCCTGCGCGCCCGGGCCCGCGCCTACGCCGAGGCCGGCGACCACCGCCTCGCCGTGCGCGAGTGGCTGCGCGCGAGCGTCCGCGACCTCATCGACCGCGAGATCATCGACCACCGGCCCGGCTGGACCGTCACGGAGCTGGCCGGAGCGGCCTCCTCGGCGCTCCCGGCGGCGGCCGCGGCCATGGACGACGCCGCCCGGGTCTTCTCCGACATCTGGTACGGCCAGCACGAGGCGCAGGCCGCCCACTCACGGCACATGGCCGAGCTCGACGCGCAGGTCGCCGCCGCCGCGGGCGGCCGCCTCACCGGGAGCGCGACATGACGACGACCGCGCCCGAGAAGACCACGTTGAAGGCCCCGGTGAAGAAGACCCGCTGGCGGGCGTGGCGGCTGCTGACGCCCTACCTCGTGGCCGTCGCCCTGGTCATCCTCACCATCGTCGCGGTGTCCGTCGAATCCCCTGACACCGGCGACGCCGAGTACCTCTCCCCCACCGCCACCGGCGACTTCGGCGGGAGTGTCCTCGCCGGCCGCCTCGCCGAGCAGGGCGTCGAGGTGCGGACCGTCACCGACGCCGACGAGGCCGTCGAACTCGCCGCCCGGCCCGGCTCGGTCCTGTTCATCCCCGCCGTCGACTACCTGCGCGGCGACCAGCTCGCCGAGCTTGCCTCCCTTCCCCCTGACACCCGCATCGTGCTGGTCAAGCCCGGACAGCTGCGCCTGACGATGCTGACCGGCCTCACCGTCGCCGAGACCCGTCTGGCCACCGGACTCGCCGACCCCGGCTGCACCCTCGCCGAGGCGGCCGCGGCCGGCCCCGCCGAGGTCTTCAGCGACCGCTACACCACACCGCGGCCCCCGGAGGGCGAGCAGAAGGTGGCGATCGGCATGCCCTGCTACGGCGGTTCGCTGACGGCGATCCCGGCGAGCGAGGTCATGCCCGAGACGATCGTGGTCGGCGCGGCCGACCCGTTCACCAACGGCCGCATCAACGCCGCCGGGAACAGCGCCCTCGCCGTCGGGCTGCTGTCGGCGGGCTCCCATCTGGTGTGGCTCGACCTCCACGCCACCGAGCCGCTCCCGCCGCAGGAGACCGTCGAGCAGGAGCAGGAGCCCTACGAGCCTCCGCCCGCGAGCAGCCCGGAGAACCCCCTCTACAAGGCGTTCCCGTCATGGGTGTGGGCAATGCTCATCGGCCTTCTCGCCCTGTTCGCGCTCGCCGCGATGGCTCGCGGGCGCAGGCTCGGCCCGCCGGTCGTGGAGCCGCTGCCGGTGCAGGTCCCGGCCGCCGAGACCGTCTACGGCCGGGCGCGCCTGTACCGCAGGGGCGCCAGCCGCGAGGCGGCGCTCCAGGCGATGCGCGACGGTGCGCTCAGCCGGATGCTCCCGGTGGTGGGCCTCTCCTCGAAGTCCGACCGCTCCCAGGTCGTCTCGACCGTCGCGGCCCGCGCCGGCTGGGACGACCAGCAGGTGCGCAACGTCTTGTTCGGGCCCGAGCCGGGCTCCGACCAGGACCTGCTCAACTCGATCCACGCGCTCGACACGCTGGAGAACGCCGTCCTCGGCGAGCGCCCTCATGAAAGGCACCGAAGGTGACCGAGAATCCCGTCAGCGCCACGGCCGGGGCCAGGTGGTCGGGCTCCGCGTCCGTGTCACCGAGCCCGTCCGTCTCCGCGCCGCAGGTCAGCGCGGCCGACATGGCCCGCGCGCGGGCGGCTCTCGGCCGCCTCCGCGACGAGGTCGGCAAGGTGATCGTCGGTCAGCAGGCGACGGTGTCCGGGCTGGTCATCGGCCTGTTGTGCCGGGGGCACATCCTCCTGGAGGGCGTGCCCGGTGTCGCCAAGACGCTGATCGTGCGGACGCTGGCGGCCGCGTTGTCGCTGGACACCAAGCGCCTGCAGTTCACGCCCGACCTGATGCCGGGCGACGTGACCGGTTCGCTGATCTACGACACGCACTCCTCGGCCTTCGAGTTCCGGCAGGGCCCGGTCTTCACGAACCTGCTGCTGGCCGACGAGATCAACCGGACGCCGCCGAAGACGCAGGCGGCGCTGCTGGAGGTCATGGAGGAGCGGCAGGTCACCGTCGAGGGCGTGCCGCGCAAGCTGCCCGAGCCGTTCCTGGTCGCCGCGACGCAGAACCCGGTGGAGTACGAGGGGACCTATCCGCTGCCCGAGGCGCAGCTGGACCGGTTCCTGCTGAAGCTGACCGTCGAGCCGCCCTCGCGGGAGGAGGAGCTGAACGTGCTGCGCAAGCACCACGCCGGTTTCGACCCGCGCGACCTGGCCGCCGCCGGTGTCCGTCCGGTGGCCTCGGCCGAGGACATCGCCGCCGCGCAGCGGGCGGTGGCCTCGACGCAGGTCGCCGACGCGGTGATGGGCTACATCGTCGACATCACGCAGGCGACGCGGCATTCGCCGTCGCTGTCGCTGGGCGCTTCTCCGCGTGCGGCGACGGCGCTGCTGAACGCGTCCAAGGCGTGGGCGTGGCTGGCCGGCCGCGACTACGTGACGCCCGACGACGTGAAGTCGCTGACGCGTCCGTGCCTCCGCCACCGGATCCAAGTGCGGCCCGAGGCCGAGCTGGAGGGCATCGCCTCCGACGACGTGCTGAACTCGCTGCTGGCGACCGTCCCGACGCCGCGATGATCACCTGGCGCCCGGTCGCCGGTTTCGGTGTCCTGCTGCTGACCCTGCCGCTGTGGACGCAGCCGTGGCTGGGGCTGGTGGTGTACCTGCTGCTCCTGGCAGCGGTGTGCCTCGCCGACGCGATGATGGCCGCGCCGCTGGCGCGGGTGGCCATGTGGCGCTCCGGGGACCGGATGGTGCGCCTGACGGGAACGGCGTCGGTGACGCTGCACGTCCGCAACGACGGGCCCCGCACGCTCTACGGCGCCTTGCACGACTCGTGGGTGCCCTCGGCGGGCGCGTCGCCGGCCTCGCAGCCGGTCGTGCTCCCGCCGGGCAAGATCCGCGACCTGGTGACGACGCTGACGCCCACCCGGCGCGGCGACCGGCCCGCCGTGCGCGTCATCCTGCGCTCGTACGGGCCGATGCGGCTGGCCTACCGGCAGACGCCCCGGGTGCGCGCCGAGCGGGTGAGCCCGCCGTGGACGCTGCGCGTGCTGCCGCGCTTCGACTCGCGGCGCCACCTTTCGGAGAAGTACTCGCGGCTGCGGGTGCTCGAAGGCGCGGTCGCCGCGCGCGGGCGCGGGCAGGGCAGCGAGTTCGACTCGTTGCGCGAGTACGTGATCGGCGACGACATCCGCTCCATCGACTGGCGCGCCTCGGCGCGGCGGGAGTCGGTGATCGTCAAGACCTGGCGGCCCGAGCGCGACCGGCGCGTGCTGTGCGTCCTCGACACCGGCCGCACCTCGGCCGTGCAGGTCGGCGACGCCTTGGGCGGCGACCGGGCCGAGCCGCGTCTGGACGCGGCCATCGACGCGGCGCTGCTGCTGTCGGCGGTCGCCGCTCGGGCCGGTGACCGGGTCGACGCGCTGGCCGTCGACACCGAGGTCCGCGCGGTCGTCGAGGGCGGTACGCGCAGGGGTCTGCTGCCGAAGCTGATCCGCGCGCTGGCGCCGCTGGAGCCGGCGCTGGTCGAGACCGACTTCGGGCTCGTCGTCGCCGAGGTCCTCAAGCGCGAGGCCAAACGCGCGCTGGTGGTCATCTTCACCTCGCTGGAGCCCGGCGCGATCGCCGAGTCGCTGCTGCCGGCCCTGCCGCAGTTGTCGTCGCGGCACAAGGTGATCGTGGCGGCCGTGAGCGACCCGGTGATCGCCCGCATGCGCTCCCGTCGCGGGTACGGCGACGGGGACCCCATGGACGTCGCCTACCAGGCTGCCGCCGCGGAGAAGTCCCTCGTGGAGCGCCGCCGGGTCGCGGCGAGCCTGGTGCGCTACGGCGTCGAGGTCGTCGACCAGCCCGCCGACGTGTTCGCCGGCAAGGTCACCGACGCCTACCTGACGCTGAAGGCCAGCGGGCGTCTCTAGGACGCGCCCTGGGCCTGCTCGACGGCCTCGCGCAGCGGGGTCGCGGGGCGTCCCGTCAGGGTCGCCACCGCCTCGGATACGACGTCCATCTCGCCCGTGGCGATGGCCGCGTACGAGGTGATCCAGCCTTCGACCTCCCACTCGGCGGCGCCGTAGGAACCGCGCGAGGCGCGGGCCTCGTCGAGAGTCTCGGGGATGTAGTGCACGCCCCGGCCCGTGGCCGCCGCCAGGACCTCGGCGGTCTCCACCATGGTCAGCGTCCGCGGCCCCGTGAGGTCGTAGGTGCGGCCGTCGTGGCCGTCGGTCATGAGCACCGACGAGGCCGAGTCGGCGACGTCGGCGCGGGCGACCCAGGCGATGCGCCCGCTGCCCGCCGGACCCCGGATGGCGCCGTCGTCCCAGACCATCCCGGGAACGTAGTCGGCGTAGAGACTCGGGCGCAGGAAGGTGTGGGCGAGGCCGGAGGCCTTGATGTACTCCTCGGTGTGGAAGTGGTCGCGCGCGAAGGTGAAGGTCGCCTCGGGCGCGGCGGCGAGGAACGAGAGGTAGACGATCCGGCCGACGCCGGCGGCGACCGCCGCGTCGACGGCCGAGCGGTGCTGTGCGACGCGGTCGGCCGACTCGGTGGCCGAGACGAGGAAGACGGTCGTCACGCCGTCGAAGGCCGCGCGCATGGCCTCGGTGTCGCCGTAGGAGCCGGCGCGCCGGACCTCGGCACCGGGATACGACGGCGCTCGGGAGGGGTCGCGCACGACGAGGGTCATCGCCGCGCCCGCCGCGGCGACGTTCGCCGCGACCGCTCCGCCGATCGCGCCGGTGGCGCCCGTGATGGCCAGTCCGCTCATGGCTCGTTCCTACCAGAGCGGAGAGGGAAAACCGCGAGACCCGGCCACATCGCCGCCGTAGTCTCGGCGTTCATGGACCCTTCGGCTCTCCTGGCCCATCTCGGTCTCGACGCACCGGCCGCCCCGATTCACGGCGGCTGGGCCTCCTGGACCTTCGACCTCGGCGGCTCGCAGATCCTGCGCGTGGCGCGCAGTCCCGAGATCGCCGCCGCGCACCGGCGCGAAGAGCGGCTGCTGCCCGAACTGGCCGCCTACCTCGACTACGCCGTGCCCGTGCCCACCACCGTCGGCGAGTTCGACGGGCACACCTACATGCTCTACCCGCGCCTGCCGGGCCGGGCGCTCCAGCCGGGCGACCGCGTGGGAGACGTGGCGGGGATGCTGCGGCGGCTGCACTCCTTCCCGGTCGAGCGGGCGGCGCGGCTGCTGGGCTGCGAGGTCGACGGCTGGCGCGCGGGCTACCTCGCCGACTGGGAGTGGATGACGCGGAAGGTCCTGCCGCGCCTCGACGCGCCGCTGCGGGCGGAGGTCGAGAGCCGGTACTTCGAGGCGCTGTCGCTGATGGAGGGCTTCACGCCGGTCCTGGTGCACCGCGACCTCGGGACCGAGCACATCCTCTGCGACGCCGGTGGTGTGCCGACCGGGATCATCGACTTCGAGACGGCGACCGCCGGGGATCCGGTGATCGACTTCGTCGGCCTGTGGGCGACCTTCGGCGAGGAGGAGGGGCGGCGGCTGATCGACGCCTACGGTCTCCCGGTGTCGCTGGAGCGGCTGCACTTCTACCTGTGGATGGGCGCGGCGCACGCGATCCGCTACGGCGTCGACGAAGGCGACGAGTCGATCGTCGCCGACGGCGTCGACGGGCTTCGGAAGCGACTGGGGCGGGTGGGCGCGTGAGCACCGAGGATCTGACCGCGCGGGCGCAGGCGCTGTGGTGCGGCCTCGCCGAGGCCCCGGTCGCCTTCGCCACCACCGGGATGGACGTGGCCGTCTCGCCGAGTTCGCTGCTCTGCCCGCCGGGTTGGGTGGGCATCGTCGCCATCGGAGGCGCCGCGATCGCGACCGCGCCCGACGAGCGGTCGGTGGCACTGGTCCGCAAGGCCCTCGTCGGGTTGTCGGCGGGTGAGGTCGTCGACCCCGACGTCATCCGGAAGGTGCTGCCCGTCGCCAAGGTGCTCGGGCCCGCGGCACTGGCCTATGTGGACGCCGATAGTTTCCGGCCGGCGGGGGCCGAGGTGACCGAACTCGATCCGCGCGACCCCGGCATCCTCGCGATGGAGGCCCTCGCGGGCGAGGACGAGGCGGGTGAGGCGAGTCTCGACGACAGCACCTCGCCGGCCTTCGCCGTCGTCCGCGAAGGAGCGGTGGCGGCGGCCTCGGGGTACCGCGTGTGGGCCGGCTCGACCGCGCACATCGGCGTGCTCACTGCGCCGGAGCAACGCGGGCGGGGCCTGGCGAAGGCCGCCGGATCGGCGTCGACGGCCCACGCGCTGGCCGCCGGGCTGCTTCCCCAGTGGCGGGCCCGGATCGACGCTTCCCGGAGTGTCGCGCGAGCCCTCGGGTTCAGCGAGCTCGGCGCCCAGCTCAGCGTGGAACTCGGCTAGGGCCGGGGCTTCGGCCCCGTCGCTCGGCCCTCGTCCGGTCCGGCTTTCTGCCCGGTTCTGCCCCACTATTGGCTACCGGTAGGTAAAGTGCGGCGGATCCTATCGATCCGGAAAGGAGCAACATGACCCGTTTCGCATTACCTCGCATGCGGACAGTGATCGCCGTCGCCGCGGCCATCGCCATGCTCGCCGCCAGCCTCTGGCTGGCACGGCCCGCTTCGGCCGACGCGCCCCCTGAGGGAATCGACGTGTCGGGCCACCAGGGCAACGTGGACTGGGGCGCCGTGGCGGGCGCCGGCATCAAGTTCGCGATGGTCAAGGCGACCGAGGGCACGAGCTACACCAACGACTATTTCGCGCAGCAGTACGTCGGCTCCTTCAACGCCGGACTCATCCGGGGCGCCTACCACTTCGGGCTCCCCAACGCGTCCTCCGGCGCGGCGCAGGCGAACTTCCTCGTCGACAACGGCGGGGCCTGGTCGGCCGACGACCACACGCTCCCGGCGACACTCGACATCGAGTGGAACCCCTACGGCGCCTCCTGCTACGGCATGTCGGGCGCCTCGCTGGTCGCGTGGGTGCACGACTTCGTCAACACCTACAAGGCCCGCACGGGCCGCGATCCGATCATCTACACGGCGGCGAGCTGGTGGAACGACTGCACCGGCGGTGCGACCGACTTCGTCGCCACCAACCCGTTGTGGATCGCGCACTACGGGGTCTCGGCGCCGAACATGCCGAACGGGTGGCCGGTCTACACCTTCTGGCAGTACACGTCGACGGGTTCGGTTCCCGGCGTGAACGGCAACACCGATCGCAACATCTTCAACGGCGGCCTCGACCGATTGCTGGCCCTGGCCAACAACACCTAGCCACCCGCGAAGCGCACCACCCGGCATGCGCCCGGGCCCCGTCACCGGGGCCCGGGCGTTCTCACGGCGAGCCGACGTGACGAAGCTCACTTCCTTGTCCTGCCTGGTATCCGGCGACGGTCTCGCCGTCCGGCTGGTCCCCGAACACGCCGCTGCCGTCGCGGGAGAGCCTGGTCCTTGCCGACATGCTCGCCCAGTTGCGGCACGGCCCGATGCGCGCCGGCCTCATCGCGCCGGTGCTGGCCGTCGTCGGGCAGGTCGCCGCCTACACCTACGTGCCACCGGTGCTGAGGGAGTCCTCCGGGCTCGGCCCGGGCGCCGTCGCCACCGCCCTGGGCCTCTACGGCGTGGCCGGGGTGGTCGGGAACCGCCGGGACGGTGCTGGTGCCGGCCCGCAGGCGTCAGAGCGCGCCCTGAGGTCAGTGCCCGAGCTTCTGCGCGGTCGAACCGTAGAGGGTGTCCCAGACCTGCGCGGTGGCCGCGCGGCTGGCGGCCAGGCGCCCGGCGTTGCGCCGGTAGCGTTCGGCGAGCACGGCGCTCATGAAGGCCCAGCCCGGCGTGCCCGGAGGGGGCGGCGGGGTGACCTTGGCGCCGAGTTCGGCGGCCAGCGCCAGCCCGAGGGAGGTGCGGGCGGGTTCGCGGATCTGGGCGTTGCGGGACAGGAAGTGCCGCACCGCCAGCGCCAGTTCGTCGTCGAGGTCGGACAGGTCGGTCAGGGACGCCCAGGCGGCCAGCGGCGGCGGCATCAGCGGCACCCAGCCCCACACCGCCGGGGAGCGCTCGTGGATGACCACGGTGCCCGCGGCGAGGTCGCCGATGCGCTTGCCCGCCGGGTTGACCAGCATGGTCCACAGGCCCGCGATCCAGGTGATGCCGGGCAGCAGGATGCCGGGGAACTCCAGAGTGAGGCCGACCAGCGCGCGGACGAGCGCGTGCCGGAAGCGGATCGGCCCGCCGTCGTCGCGGACCACGCGCAGCCCGGCGGCGAGCTTGCCGATCGAGCGGCCCTTGCTCAGGGTCTCCACCGTCGCGGGGATCGCCACGAACAAGATCACCAGATTGATGACGAAGATCGCGCCGACGAGCGCGGCGTCGACCTCGATGCCGCCTTCGGCGAGGGAGGCGACCAGGTAGGTCGACACGATCAGCAGCACCACGGCGACGAAGCCGAGGACGAGCAGGTCGAGGGCGAAGGCGAGCATGCGCGAGCCCAGTCTGGCGACGCGCACGTCGAGCTCGACCGCTTCGCCGCTGACGAAGCGGCCCGGAAGGATCGTCGACGCGTCGGCTGCCACCCGCCAAGTGTGCCGTACGGCCGCCCGCCGCCGGGTGCGCGTCTGCGGACGCGGCCGTTGCCGCCGACCGGTACCGTCGCAGCGTGGACCTGGATGCCTACGTCGCCGAACACAACGCCGAGTGGCTGCGCCTCGACCAGCTCAGCCGCGGCGCGCGACTGACGGCCGAGCAGTCCGACGAGCTGATGATGCTCTACCAGCGCGCGGCCACGCACCTGGCGGTCGTGCGCAGCCGCATGCCCGACCCGCTGCTGGTCGCGCGCCTGTCGCAGCTGGTGCTGCGGGCCCGCAGCAGCATCACCGGCACCACCCGCACCTCCCCGCGCCAGCTCGTGCGCTTCTTCACGCACACGTTCCCGGCCTCGGTGTACCGGGCCTGGCCGTGGTGGGTCGGCGTGATCGCCGCCTTCGTCGTGTTCGGCGGCGGACTGATCTGGTACGTCGCGGAGCATCCGGCCACGCAGCTCGCGCTGATGACGCCGACGCA
The DNA here is from genome assembly GCF_040655735.1 of Phytomonospora sp. NPDC050363. Lineage (NCBI taxonomy): Bacteria > Bacillati > Actinomycetota > Actinomycetes > Micromonosporales > Micromonosporaceae > Phytomonospora > Phytomonospora sp. NPDC050363. The sequence continues at coordinate 130,675 of NZ_JBFAKK010000011.1, read as the reverse complement.
GATCGACCAGCTCGTCAACCAGGACTTCGAGGCCTACTACAGCGAGTTCGCGGCGCAGAACTTCTTCCTGCGGGTGTGGACCAACAACGCCCTGGTGGCCGCGCAGGCGCTGATCGGCGGGGTGCTGATCGTGCCGACGCTGTACGTGCTGTGGCAGAACATCCTCAGCCTCGGCATCACCGGCGGCGTCATGGTCGGCAACGGCGGCGCCGACACGTTCTTCCTGCTCATCGCCCCGCACGGGCTGCTGGAGCTGACGGCGGTGTTCGTCGCCTCCGGGGTCGGGCTGCGGATCGGCTGGTCCTGGATCGCGCCGGGGCCTTCGCTGACACGAGGGCAGTCGCTGGGCGCGGCCGCCCGCTCGGGCGCGATGGTCGCGATGGGACTGGTCGCCGTGCTGTTCGTCAGCGGCCTGGTCGAAGGCTTCGTCACGCCCTTCCTTCCCTCACCGATCGCCATCACGATCGGCGCGCTGGTCTGGATCGGCTTCCTGGCCTACGTGGTGTACTTCGGGCGCCGGGCCGTCGCCGAAGGCGAGACCGGCGACCTGGGCCGTGACGTCGGCTGACGCTGGCGCTTCCCGGCTGGCAGGCCGTATCGTGGCGGGACCGGCCACAGTGGAGCGAGATGGGGGAGGCCCGCGTGGACCTGCGGATCGAACTGGACGCCGCCGAGGGCGATGAGACGGCGCTGTCCGATCTGACCGGGCTGCTGCGCGACGAGGGCGTCCCCTACCGCCTCGCCGAGTCGGACGATCCCCTGGCGATGGGCCCCGATCCGATCGCGATCGTCAACGCCGTGCTGGCCGGCGTCAACACCATCTGCGCGGTCGCGACCCTGGTGGTGAACCTGCGCGCCGGACGCGCCGGACGCATCGTCGCCCCCGACGGCCGCAAAGCCCCGATCGGGCGCGAGCCCGGCGAACTCGGCGAGACCCTGCACGGCTGGATCTTCCCGGACGGGCCGAAAGAGCCCTAGCGTGGAGATCGCCAACAGGTACGCGCGACTGTACGGGGTGCGCGACTACCAGCCGCTGAGCGGAATCCCGGAACTCCCCGCCGCCGAGACCAACCTCGATCTCCTCCACAGCGCGCTGGAGGCCTGGGGCTTCACCGTCAACGCCGTGCTCAATCCCGTGCGGGAGCAGATAACCGTCGACCTGAGCGTCTCGGCCCGCCGGGTCGGCGCCGACGATCTCTTCCTGCTCTACCTCACCGGGCACTCCTTCCCCGGCGAGGGCAGCCGCGACATCTACTTCGCCACCGGCAACACCCACGACCCCGGCGACATCAGCGAACACGGCCTCGCCCTCGACCGGATCATCGACCGCCTCGGGAGAGTCCGCGCCAGGGCGAAGGTCTTGATCCTCGACTCCTGCTACTCCGGCGCCGTCGCGCACCTGCCCCGCACCCTCGACATCTCCCCGGCCGGCACCAGCCTCGCCGTGATGGCCTCCAGCCGGCTCGGGAGGAAGTCCTTCGTCGTGGCCACCGGTCCCGAAGAGGACCCCTTATCGGTCTACACCCGGGCCTTGCTGGCCGCGATCGCCGGCTTCGAGGACGCCGGCGCCGAGACCGTCTCCCTCGCCGAGTTCACCGACTCCGTCCACCACGCGATGGCCTCGGGGTCCGCAGGGCAGGAACCGCGCCATCTCGTCCACGGGCTCGGCGGCGTGCCACTGCTCAAGCGCAGACCGCCCGCGCGGCCCTTCGGACACCTTCAGAACGGCTTCGGTGCCACAGTGGAGACCGGACCGGACTTCGCCGACCTCGGCGGCCTCGCCTCGGCCGTCGGCGGCGATCCCGACCGGGGCTACCGGGCCCGGGCCGGGCGGCTGCGCCGGGTCACCAACGAGCGCACCGTCATCCGGACGGTCAACGCCGAGGGCCAGACCACGATGATCAAGACCGTCACGCGGCAGACGATCGAGGAGTGGGACCACGCGCCGCCCGCCGCGATCCGCTCCTCCAACGAGGCCCGATACCGCCTCTCGCTGCCCGATCAGCCCACCGAACCCGAAGAGGAAGCCCGAGGGACATGACCGACCCGACCGAAGGTTCAGCGGCCGAACTCGCCGAGGTCGTCGCCGAGCAGCTGCACACGATCCGCGACCTGCGCCGGGAACTGGACCGCCTGCGCGAGCGCTACGGCGTCCTCGACGTGCGGGTCCACCGGCTGGAGTCGGCGGCGAAGTCGCCGGGGCGCGGCGGACCGATCGACTGGACGCGGCTCGACGGTGCCGAGCGCGCCCGGGTCCTCGCCGAGCTCGCCGGCTTCGTCGGCGGGCTCGTCGAAGGCGAGCGGCTGCACGACGCCGTGGCGCCCTGCTGGTGGCGGCACGCGGCCGCCGTCGAAGAGCTGGGCGCGCTGTGGCAGGCCCGGGAGTACGCCTACGGTCCCGGCCGCGAGGCCGACCTGCCGTGCTGGTGGCGCGAGGTCCTCGACCGCGCGATCCCCCGCCTGCGTGTGCTTTTCGCGCCCTGCGCCGAGGGCCACACCGAGCCGGCCCCGTCACGGTCCGAAGTGGACGATGCCGGCTTGGCGGCGCACCTCGCGGAGCTGCGCGCCGAGGCGGGTTAGGGCGTGTCCGGTGGATCACCGCGGGGCTGGGGCTCGTCGCGCCCCTGGAGTGCACCATCGCTTCGGCCGAGTACAACACCGGTACCAGGTGGTGTCCTGGTGATCATGGGAGCCAGATCGTGATGGCGGCGATGAGCAGGCTGGCGGGTGGATGGAGGCGTACGGCGTCTCCGTCCACGCGGTCCGCCGTGCGGCCGGCAAGGTGATGAAGGGCCCGCGTTTCAGTCCGCCCGGCGCCGCCGACGTTCTCGGCCTCACCCCCGTCTACCGGCCGCGCGCCTGACGGGCCCCCGCCCCCGCGTCCGGCGGTCGCCCCTTCCCAGGACCGGGAAGTCCTCTCCCGAAAACGGGAAGAAGGATTCCGCCGCCGGGCAAGCAATGGATGTGACGACACTTCACTCCGACATCCTCGGCCTCGTCGCGCGCGGCAGTCCCCGCCGCGAGGCCACCACTGCCGAGGCCGATCCGGCTGACATCGGGACCCGCGAGGGCTTCATCGTCCTCTTCGACCGGTACGCCGCCGCGCTGCACCGCTACTGCGCGCGCCGCGTCGGCCCCGACGTCGCCGAGGACATCGTCTCCCAGACGTACCTCACGGCCTTCGCCAAGCGGCACCGGTACGACCCGGCCCGCGCGTCGGCGATCTCCTGGCTGTACGGCATCTGCACCAACCTCCTCCGGCGGCACCGCCGCGGCGAGGCGCGCGCCCTGCGGACCCTCGCCCGAACCGGCGTAGATCCCCTCGCCGACTCCGGTTCGGTCGACCGCAGCCTCGACCGGGTGGCCGCGCAGAGCGAGTCCCGGCGCCTCGCCGAGGCCCTCGCCTCGCTGAAGGCCGGGCAGCGGGAAGTGCTCCTGCTGTTCGCGGTCGCCGAGTTGTCGTACACGGAGATCGCCGCAGCCCTTCGCGTCCCCGAGGGCACCGTCGCCTCCCGCCTCGCCCGCGCGAAGGCACACCTGCGCCGCAAGCTCGCCGACCCCCACACGACATCCCGACGGAGCACGCCATGACCGACACCAACGACCACCTCGCCGAGGTCGCGGCCTTCCGCGACGGCTTCGACGCCGACACCACCCCCCGGATGGCATCCATGCGTGCCACCGTCTTGAAGGGAACCGCCATGCAGACCACGACCCGCCGCACCTCGTATCGCCTCGCCGCACTCGCCCTGCCCGTTGCCGCCGCGGTGGCGATCGGCGTGGGCGTTGTCGTCGCCGACGACGACGACGACAAGAACCCGACCGGCGAACAGAAGCAGACGCAGACCTCCGACCTGGCCACTATGGCGGCGGGCGACGTCCTCGCCCTCGCCGCGAACAACGTCGACAAGTACGCCTCGTACGACGCGGCCGACGGCGCCTTCGTGTACCGCCGCACTACCGGCCAGGTCCTCGACGACGACGCCGGCGCGCTGGTCGACTACACAGCCGACCGCTGGTACCAGGTCGACCACGGGATGCGCGTGGTCGTGCAGCACAGCACCGTCGACGGTGAGGAGGACCCGAAGGGAACCTTCGACCTGCGTCAGGACGAGGGCTACGACCTGCCGTTCGACGAGGCCGACGCGGGCCTGTGGTCACCCAGCGAGGCGTGGCTGGCGGCCCTGCCGACGGAATCGGCCGCGCTGCTGACGGTGCTGCTGGAGCAGTCGACGGCGTACGTGCACGCCGAGTACCAGGACACCGGCTGGTACGACGGCCGAGAGGAGCTGTTCGTGGCCGACATGTCCATGGTCGTGCTGGCCAACGCGAGCGCGATCATGACGTCCGAGACGCGCGCGGCCTTCTTCGGAATGCTGTCCACGATGGACGAGGTGACCCGCGTTGACGGCATGGTCGAAGACGGTCTCGGCCGCGAGGGAGTGGCCTTCGCGCTGACGGTCACCTTCCCCGGGGCCGATGGTGCCGACGCCCCGTACACGAGGGAGATCATCCTCGACCCGAACACCAGCGCGATCCTCGGCACCCGCCAGTCCGACGGCGGGAGTGTCGTGGAACTCATGGCATTCGAAGACGAGGTCGTCGCCGAAATCGGAGACTGACCGCGCCGCGAGAAACCGACGGGGATGGGCGACGGGCGGCGGAAACGCCGGTCGTCGCCCTCGCATGACGGGCGCCCAGGGTGCCCGCGCACATCCCGGCCGGCCGGCGCCGCCGCGACGGCCCGCCTCTCCACCGGGTCCCGCGAGCCGTGCGCTCGGCGAACTGCCGTCACCGCGCGGTCTCCCGAGCCCTCGCCGGACCCTCCGGGGCCGGGCCCCGCTCGGGCCGAAGGACGCGGTCCGCCGCTCAGCGGCCAGCGGATGACCGCGCTCGTGCGCGTCGATCATCCACTCGTGCCTCACGTCCAGCCACCGCAGCCACTCGACGCCCTCGGCGACCTGTTCGCACTGCGCCGAGAGCCTGCCGGGCGTCTGCCGTCCGGTCGTCCACACCCGCTCGGATCCCGTGCGGCCTGAGACCGATCTCCCGGTACACCGTGATCCGCAGCGGCGTGACCTGGGCCAAACGCGCCTCCATCCACCACGCCGGTCTCCCGCCTCGCACCCACGAGACAAGCCCTAGCAGCGGTCGATGTAGACGCAGCTGGTCGACACCAGGACGGGCATCGCGTTGAGGAAGCCGGTGAGCAGCACCTCGGGGTCGTCGATGAGGGTGATGTCGTCGTGCCCGGCGTCGGCGTTGGCCTGCGCGGCCTCGGCGGCGATCATCGAGATGGCCCCCCACAGATCGCCGGCCTGGTGGGCGAACAGCCACATGTGGTAGACGTCGTAGCCGACCGTGGCCCGCGCCGCGTTGGGCATGCCGATCTGGAAGCCGCCGAGGTGGGTCGGCGAGTTGCCCAGTCCGAGCGCCAGCGGCCGGATCTGGTGGCCGCGCGCGAACTCCAGCGCGGCCGGTCCGCTGGTCCGCAGCCGGACGAGCAGGCCGTCCTTGAGCAGGCCCTCGAACAGTGAAGCGGGTTCGCGCACCCCGGCTCGCTCGGCGGCGTCCTCGACCATCGCGCGCGTCGTCGGGGCCGAACCGACCAGTTCGGGGTCGCCGTGCGCCACCGCCCACACGGCGTACTCGGCGGCGCTCAGGGAGAAGACGCCGTCGCGGTAGCGGACCTCGAAGGACTCCGGCGCCTCGGCGTCGGGCCGGGTGTACATCGGGCCGGCGAAGTGGCCGACGGGCAAGACGAGCTCCACATTGGAGTTGTCCAGGCCTTCGGCGCCGTATTCGGCGACCTCCTGGCGCAGGCGCCGGGCCTCGGCCAGCAGCGCGCCGACGTCGGCCGCTCCCGAGTTGTTCGGTGACACCACCGCAAGCCCCCTCCACCCGTGTCCTTGACCGGTCTCATTCTGCGCGAGGCGCGGCACCGTCACAAGGGCCACCCTGCACGGTTGCGGGTATTGAACTGCGAAAGCGGTCGGGCAGACCGGTCAATGTAGACAGTGCGGAGGGCCTTGCGAACCCCGTTGCGCGTCCCTCGAACCGGCGGCGGGCAGGATGCGAGGGTTCGGTGGCCACGCCGTTCCCATCAGGTGTGTCGTGGTTGCCCGCCACGTAAGGGGCGCCGACGGCCTAGGCTGCGGGGATGACCGAGCTGATCCTCCTTGGCACCGGCGGCGGCCCGTCGCCGAAGCGCACGCGCTCGGCGCCCGCGCAGGCCGTCGTCGTGGGCGGCCGGACGTACGTGATCGACTGCGGGAACGGGGTCGGACGGCAACTGCGGCTCGCCGGGATCGGGCTGCACACCATCCGGGCCGTCGCCGTGACGCACCACCACTCCGACCACAACGCCGACCTGGGGACGCTGCTGCACCTGTCGTGGTGCGCCAACCTGTCGACGCCGGTGGACGTGATCGGACCGAAGCCGCTGGCGTCCATGATGGACGCCTTCCTCGCCTTCGCCGAGGTCGACATCGCCACCCGGATGGCCGACGAGGGCAGGCCGGGGCTGGCGCCGCTGATCCGCACGCAGGAGGTCGACAAGCCCGGGATCGTGTTCGAGGACGAGCGGGTGCGGATCACCGCCGCCACCGTCCGGCACCCCCCGATGAACGCCTACGCCTACCGGATCGACACCGACGATCGGTCCATCGTCATCTCCGGCGACACCGCCCCCTGCCGCTCCCTGGTGGAGCTGGCCCGCGGCGCCGACGTGCTCGTGCACGAGGTCATGATGACCTCGCGCATCGGGGCGGTGCTCGGTGCCGCCACCAACGGCCGCCGGCTGCGCGAACACCTCATCGCCTCCCACACCGACGTCGGCGCGCTGGGCGCCATCGCCGCCGCCGCGGGCGTGGGGACACTGGTGCTGTCGCACTTCGTGCCCGGCGACGCCGGCATCGGCGACGCGGAGTGGGCGGCGGGCGTCGACGCGGACGGGAGCGGCTTCGAGGGACGCGTGGTGGTGGGGCGGGATCTGGCGAGGGTGTGAGGACCGCGGAGGGCCTGCGCGGGGCGCATGCTCGCACAGCGGCCCCATCCCGGCCGGCCCGTCGCCCTGCCAGCCCAACGCAAAACCCGCCGGCGCCCTGGGCGCCGGCGGGCCGCGAACCTGCCGTTCTACCGCTCCTTCGTCTTCCCCACCTCACCATCCGGACCGCCGGACGTCCCCGAGTCCCCCGGTTCCTCTGAGTTCCCCGAGTCCCCCTCCAGGTCCCGCGCCAGCGCCGCCTTCTCCGCCGACAGCGGCGTCGCCACGCTCTCCAGCGACTTCCGCTCGGCGTTCACCCCGAGCGTGATCGCCGTGATCCCGCCGAGGCACATCAACCCCGCCCCGAGCAGGTAGCCGATGAACAGCGGCGTCCGGCTCGACGCGTCGCCGATCAGCATCCCGAACAGCCAGGGTGCGATGACGCCGCCGCAGAACTGGGCGATCGCGAAGAAGAACGCGATCGCCTGGCTGCGCAGCTCCAGCGGGAAGATCTCGCTCACCGTCAGGTACCCCGAGGACGCGGCCGCCGATGCGATGAAGAAGACGATGCACCACATGATCGTCTGCGTGACCGCTGTGAGCGCGTCGATCCAGAACAGATATCCGCTCACCGCCAGGATCACCGACGACACCAGGTACGTGCCGCCGATCATGGCCCGCCGGCCGATCGTGTCGAAGTACCTCCCCAGCACCAGCGGACCGGCCAGGTTGCCCAGCGCGAAGGGGATGAAGAACCACGGGATCGTCTCGTCGGCGATGCCGTAGAAGTCGGCGAGCACCAGTCCGTAGGTGAAGAAGATGGCGTTGTAGAGGAAGCTCTGCGTCACCATCAGCACGAAGCCGAGCGTGGAGCGCCGCAAGTACTTCTTCAGCATGACCGAGGCGATCTCGCGGTAGGTCACGGGCGGATAGTGCCGTACCTCGATCGCCTCGTCTTCGTGCACGTCCTCGATCTCGCCGCCTTTGGACCGCACGTAGTCCTCGATGCCCTTGACTGTCTTCTCGGCCTCCTCCGCGCGACCGTGCGTCATCAGCCAGCGAGGGCTCTCGGGGATGTGCTTGCGCAGCTGCCACACGCACGCGCCGATGAGCGGCCCGACGAACATGCACAGCCGCCAGCCGACGTCCTTGCCGAAGATGTCGGGGTCGAGGAAGAAGGCGCCCAGGACCGCGCCGAGTGCCGCGCCGGCCCAGTAGGTGCCGCTGATGGCCAGCGACACCCGCCCCCGGTAGCGGGCTGGCATGAGCTCGTCGATCGCGGAGTGGATGGCGGCGTACTCACCGCCGATGCCCATGCCGGCGATGAAGCGGAAGACCGCGAACATCCAGAAGTTCAGCGAGAGGCCGGCCAGGCCGTTGAAGACCAGGTAGAGCGTCAGCGTGAGGATGAACATCTTGCGGCGGCCCTGCCGGTCGGCGAGCCGGCCGAACAGAAGCGCGCCGACGACCTGCCCCAGCAGGTAGATCGAGGCCGAGGCGCCGACCTCGGCGGAGGTGAGGGCGAGCGTGTCGGCGTCGGTGAGGACCGACGCGATCGACGCGGCCATCTGGATTTCGAGACCGTCGAGCACCCAGGCGGTGCCCAGCGCGATGATGACCAGCCAGTGGAATCTCGACCAGGGCAGGCGATCGAGTCGGGTCGGCACCGTGCTCTTGATGGAAGTCGTGGTCATGGGGTCTCCCCGCTGAGCTCGTCGGCATTTACGACCGTCGATACCCACGCCGAAAGGTCATGACGCATCCCATATCGTCGGCGAACTCAGGCTAACCGCAGGACTGTCCTCTTTAGGACTTTTTCTCCACAAAGGGCAGATAAGCGGGCAGCGACTCGGGGTTGGCCAGCGCTCCCTTCGCGGCGGCCTCGTCGACGGGCGTGCCGGTGAGGATGCGCTTGACGGGGACCTCCAGCTTCTTCCCCGACAGCGTCTTCGGCACCGCGGGCACGGCGTGGATCTCGTCGGGCACATGCCGGGGCGAGAGGTTCACGCGCAGCTCGGTGCGGATCCGCTTCACGAGCGCGTCGTCGAAGGCGACCCCTTCGGCCGGGACGACGAACAGCAGGAGCCGCCCGGCGCCGCCCTCGTCGTCTTCGAGGTGGACGACGAGCGAGTCGGCGACCTCGGCGAGCCCTTCGGTCACCGAGTAGAACTCGGCCGTGCCGAGCCGCACGCCGCCTCGGTTGAGGGTCGCGTCGGAGCGGCCGGTGATGACGCAGCTCCCCCGCTCGGAGACGGTGATCCAGTCACCGTGCCGCCAGACGCCCGGGTAGGTGCCGAAGTAGGCCTCGCGGTAACGGCTGCCGTCCTCGTCGCCCCAGAACGCCACCGGCATGGACGGCATGGGCGCGCTGATGACCAGTTCGCCCAGCTCGCCGACGACGGCCTTGCCCTCGGGCGTGTATGCCTCGACACGGGCGCCGAGGCAGCGGCAGGTGATCTCACCGGCGACGACGGGCAGGATCGGCACGCCTCCGACGAAGCCGGTGCACACGTCGGTACCGCCCGACAGCGAGGTCAGCACGACGTTCGGGGAGATCGCCTCGTAGACGTAGCGCCAGCCCTCGGGGGGCAGCGGCGCGCCGGTCGAGCCGACTCCCCGCAGCGCCGACAGGTCGGCGAGCTCGGCGGGCCGCAGTCCGGCCTTGCGGCAGGCGAGCAGGTAGGGCGCGGAGGTGCCGAAGTAGGTCATGCCCGACTCGCCGGCCAGGCGCCACAGGCGGCCGAGGTCGGGGTGGGCGGGGTTGCCGTCGTACATGACGACCGCGGAGCCGACGGCCGGCGCGGAGACGAGGTAGTTCCACATCATCCAGCCGGTGGTGGAGAACCAGAAGAAGCGGTCGCCGGGCCCGAGGTCGTGGTGGAGGGCGAGCTGCTTGAGGTGCTCCAGGAGAATGCCGCCGTGGCCGTGCACGATCGGTTTGGGCAGGCCGGTGGTTCCCGAGGAGTAGAGCACGTACAGCGGGTGCCCGAAGGGGACGGAGGCGAATTCGAGCGGCGCTTCCTCGGCGAGGAAGTCCTTCCAGGCCACGGTGTCGGGGAGCTCGGTGTCCACATAGGGCACGTGTACGACGTGGGTGAGCGAGGGCAGGGCGGCGCGGATGGCGGCGACCTCGTCGCGGCGGTCCACGGTCTTGTCGCCGTAGCGGTAGCCGTCGACGGTGACCAGGACGCTCGGCTCGATCTGGCGCCAGCGGTCGCAGACGCTGCGGGTGCCGAACTCGGGCGCGCAGCTGGAGAAGATCGCACCGAGACTGGCCGAGGCGAGCAGCACGATCAGGGCCTCGGGGATGTTGGGCAGGTAGGCGGCGACGCGGTCGCCGCGCCCGACTCCGGCGCGCACGAGTCCCGCCCGGCAGCGGGCGACCTGGTCGCGCAGCTCGGCGAGGGTCAGCACGACCGGGTCGCGGGAGTCGGAGTAGCCGAACACGACCGGGTCGCCGTCGGCGAGGCCGGGGGCGCGCAGGACGCGCTCGGCGTAGTTCAGCTCCGACTCGGGGTACCACTTCGCGCCGGGCATCTCGGCCGGGTCGAGGGCCGGGCCGCGCCGCTCGCCGACGTCGAAGAAGTCCCAGATCGAGTCCCAGAAGGCCGGCAGGTCGGTCGTCGACCACTCCCACAGCTCGGCGTAGCCGCCGAAGTCGAGGCCCCGCTCGGCGCGCAGCCAGTCGAGATAGCCGCCGATGCGGGTGTTCCGTGCCGACTCGGGCGTCGGTGTCCAAAGCTCGTCGGCCATGATCGTCCGTCCTCCCACAACACTGTGACCGCGCCCATCCTGCCATTCGGGATCACGGCCGCACAGAGGGTGGCGGCCCGGGTGCCGTTTCGCCCGTTCAGTCCGCCGGTGCGGTCTGGGCCAGCAGCGCGGTGTAGCGCTCGGCCATCGCCCGGCGGTCGGGGCCGCCGGCGGCGCCGGTCAGGTCGACGAGCCGTGCGAGGTCGGCGCGGTCCCTGGGCCGCAGCTCCAGGCCGGTGGCCGCGACCGTGTGGACGAGCGCGCCGACGGTCAGGCTCCACTCCCCCGCCGCGTCCTCCTCACGGACGAAGGCGACCTGCTCGGCCGTGCCCTCGGCCCGCTCCAGGGCGGGCAGGAGGGAGCGCAGGAGGTTCTCCTCCAGCGCGAGGAAGACCTTGAGGGCCCCCGACGCGCGGTTGCGGCGGTTGCGCGTCACGCCCTCGCCGCCCAGCGGGTGCCCGGTCCAGATCGAGCCGTCGGCTTCGAGGATGACGCGCAGGGCGACGCCGTCGCGCACGCCGTCGCAGATCCAGCCCTCGCCGCCGTCGAAGTCGGACAACGGGCGAGGCCGCTCGTCGGGGTACTTCGCGACGTCGACGAGGGCCTCGACGACGGTCGCGTCGGTCCAGGCCCGCGGGAAGAGCGCCTTCCCGGCGATGGCGGAGCCGAAGGCGTGTCCTCCGTGCACGGGTTCCTCAGGCCGCCGGGATCCGGCTGAGGGCGGTCAGCGACCGCTCGCCCTGCGAGGAGACCTCGGCGCTGGCCGAGGTCCGCTCGAAGGTGAACAGCCGCACCAGGTCGGCACGGTCGGCATCGCCGATGGCGACGCCCTCCTTCGCCAGCATGTTGACCAGCGTCGTCAGGGCCTCCTGCCACTCGCCGGCCTTGGCCGACAGCCGCACGATGTCGGCATATGGGGCCATGCCCGCCTGCGAGGCCAGCACCGGTGTCAGCCGGCCGACGACGGCGTCGGTGAGGTCCATGTACTCGCGGTCGGACATGCCCCTTGTCATCGCGCTCCCCAGCTCATCGGTCATCTCGGATTAGTGTGCACGCCGGGGCCGCCGGTCGGGTAGGCGGACCAGATACTGCCGTCGCGGTTGAGGTGCACCTGGATCTGCACTCCGTCACGCGTCCCGGAGACGGTCCAGCCGATGTCGTCGCCGTTCTCGTTGTAGCGCTTGACAGGTGTGGAGGCCGGGTTGTCCGTCACCGACTTGACCTCGTCCATCACCCGATCCTCGTCCCAGCCCTCGGGGAACTCGGTCTTACCGGGGCGCCCGGTCCCGAAAAGGTGCCCGCCCTTGGTCTGGTCGTTGATGTCGCCGTGCAGGATGTGGTGTTCCCGGCTGGGCAGGCATTCGCCGTGGCGGGTCATCCCGTCGCGGATCTTGGTCATCTCCGGGTCGTTGTCCCAGCCGCCGCGTCGCGGCCCCTTCGGCGCGTCCGGAGCGTCCGGCGCCTTCCCCGGCGGGTCGGTCTTGCGCAGCAGGTTGGCGTCCTGGGAGATCTTCTTGCCGAACTTGCCCATCATCGCCGGTGACGGCCGGGGCCCCTTGCCGCCGGGTCCCTTGGTCATCCGAGGAGCTCCTCGATCGCCATGTTGATGATCTGGTCGATGATGACGCCGGTGATCGCCTTGAAGATGGGGATCTCGGCCAGCGTCGCGCCGAAGCTCGGCCCGGCCGTGGCGATCGCCTGGGCGATCTGGATCGCCAGGATGATGAGCTGGACGATCACGGTGATCTTCAGCGCCAGCACGATCGCGGCGGAGATGAACACGCCGATGCCGACCAGCACCACGTCGTCGCCGGCGTCGGCGAGGTTCACCGAGGCGAAGTTCTGGTCGGTCCACTTCGCCTTGAACGCCTCGACGGCGTCGCCCTGGTTCTGCGCCCACACGCCCTGCGCCGGCCCGTCGAGGGCGGCCGTCCCGCTCTTGAGCGTCGAGCTCAGCCCCATCCACAGCCGGCCCAGCTCGAACAGCTTCGTCTCGTCGCCCTCGGGCCAGGTGTAGCCCAGCTCGTCGAGCAGCGTGATCAGCATGCCCGGCAACTGCATCCCCATGTCAGCCGCCCAACTGGAAGGGCGCGAAGGAGGCGATGATGTCGTTCTCGGTGGTCTCGTAGGAGTCGGCCATGCTGCCGAGCTTCTCGGTGCAGTAGTCGACCGCGCCCAGCGCCGAGTCGAAGCACTCGGCGGCCACGTCCATGCAGACCTGGTGGGCGGTGCCGATGATCATGCCGATCATGTCGCCGCCGAAGGGGTCGCCGAGCGCGGCCACCTCCGACTTGAAGGCCTCGATGGCACCCGCCAGGTCCTCTTTGGACCCGCCGATGCCCGTCATCGCCGACCGGAGCCCATCGGGGCTCACCGACAACGGCTTGGAGACGGTCACCGGCGCGCCTCGACCTTCGCCCAGACGTTGTTGAGGACCTCGGTGAGCTTGCGCATCTGGTCGAGGCCCTGGTCCTGCAGGTCGCGCAGGTTCTCCTCGAGCGCACCGAGATCGGGCGCGTGCCCGTCGAACTCGCCGCCGCTCTTGGCGTCCAGCAGTGCCGCGTTGACCGCCTCGCGCACCACCTCGCCCAGGTCCTCCGCCGACAGGTACATCACCCGCGAGCCGAACTCCACGCCGCTGACCAGGCCGTCGGCGCCGACCTCGACGCGGACCTGCCCGTCGAGAGCCACACCCTCACCCGTACGGGCCTCGGCGGTCTCGGCCGCCGCCTCCCGTGCCGTGCGCAGCGAGTCTCGCGTCTGGCGCAGCAGTCCCTCGAAGTCGACCCGCTCGAAACCACCGGACATGGCTCCCCCTCGATATTGGTGATCGTCGAAGCCAAAGTAGACAGTCCCCGCAAGTCCGCACGACGGTCCACGACCGGTCCCGCGCGTCTGCGGCCCGACCGCCGCCGTGATCGGTAGCGTCGGGTGACCTCGGCGAGACCCGACCTCCATGGAGCGTCCATGCGCACGATCGTGCTGTTGTTCACCCGCGACCTGCGCGTCGTCGACAATCCGATGCTCGCGACGAGCTGCGCGGTCGCCGACCGGGTCGTGCCGCTGTTCGTGGTCGACCCGGCGATCGAGGCCTCGCCGATCCGGCGGCGCTTCCTCGCCGAGAGCCTGACCGACCTGCGCGAGTCGCTGCGGACGCTCGGCGGCGACCTGCTCGTCCGCGAGGGCGAGCCGGCGGAGGTCGCCGCGACCGTGGCCGCCGAGGCGGGCACGAACCAGGTCGCGATCACCGCCGACGTCAGCGCCTACGCCAAGTCGCGCGAGGAGCGGCTTCGCGAGCGGGGACTGGAGGTGCGCGCGTTCCCCGGGGTCACGGTCGTTCCGGCCGGGAAGGTCCGGCCCTCGGGCGGCGGGGACCACTACAAGGTCTTCACGCCGTACTGGCGGGCGTGGGAGGCGACGACGTGGCGGGATCTGGCCGAGGCGCCCAAAAGCGTCACGCTTCCCGACGGCATGACCGGCGACGACCCGCGCGTGATCCTGGGCGATACCTCGCCGTCGACGCTGATGCCCGGCGGCGAGCAGGCCGCCCACGAGCGCCTCGACGCCTGGGCGCCGCGCGCCGGGGACTATCCCGACCTCCACGACGCGCTCGGCGAGGACGGCACCTCGCGGCTGAGCCCGTACCTGCACTTCGGCTGCGTCTCACCGCTGGCACTGGCCACCGACCCGCGCGTGCACCCGGCCTTCGTCCGCCAACTGTGCTGGCGCGACTTCTACCACCAGGTCCTCGCGGGGTTCCCGAGGCTCGGCAGCGAGGCATACCGGCCGGGCGTCGTCGAGGACTGGACCGACGACCCGGCCGCCTTCGAGTCGTGGAAGGCCGGCGAGACCGGCGTCGAGGTCGTCGACGCCGGCATGCGCCAGCTGCTCGCGGAGGGCTGGATGCACAACCGCGCGCGGATGATCACCGCGAACTACCTGACCAAGACCCTCGGCCTCGACTGGCGCCGGGGAGCCGCCTGGTTCGCAGAACGGCTCCTCGACGCCGACGTGGCCAACAACAACGGGAACTGGCAGTGGGTCGCCGGGACGGGCAACGACTCCAAGCCCTACCGGCGCTTCAACCCCGTAAGGCAGCAGGCTCGCTTCGATCCGGAAGGGGACTACGTTCGGCGCTGGCTCGGCTGAGTCGCGACGGCCACCAGATCGCGCGGCCGATGTCGACCGACAGGGCCGGGACCAGCAGCGAGCGCACGATGAGCGTGTCGAGCAGGACGCCGAAGGCGACGATGAAGGCGATCTGTGCGAGGAAGAGGATCGGCAGGACGGCCAGCGCGGAGAAGGTCGCGGCCAGCACGACACCCGCCGAGGTGATGACCCCGCCGGTGACGGTGAGGCCGCGCAGTGTCCCCTTCCTGGTGCCCAGGGTCTTCGACTCCTCTCTGACCCGGGTCATGAGGAAGATGTTGTAGTCGATGCCCAGGGCGACGAGGAACACGAAGCCGAACAGCGGGACCACCGGGTCCGCGCCGGGGAAGCCGAAGACGTGGTTGAAGACCAGTGCCGAGATGCCCATGGTCGCCGCGAAGGACAGCACGACGGTCGCGATGAGCAGGACCGGCGCGAGCAGGGAGCGCAGCAGCAGCGCGAGGATCAGGAAGATCACCAGCAGGACGATGGGGATGATCAGGTTGCGGTCGTGCTCGGAGGTCGTCTGCGTGTCGAGCTGGATCGCGGTGGGACCGCCGACCTTGGCGTCGGCGCCGGGCACGGCGTGCACGGCGTCGCGGATGCGGCCGACGGTGGCCACGGCGTCCTCGGAGTCGCTGGGGTCGCTCAGGACGGCGCTGATGCGGACGAGTCCGTCGACGACCTGCGGCGGGGCTCCGGGAGGACCGGCGTAGGCGACCTGCTCGACGCCGTCGACCTTCGCGGCGGCGATGACGGCGTCGGCCGAGTCGGCGTTGGCGATGATGACGGTGGGCGCGCCGGTGCCGCCGGGGAAGTGCCGGGAGAGGACTTCCTGGCCTTCGACGGAGTCGACCTCGGTGAGGAAGATGTCGGACTGGGCGGTGCCCTCGGCCTTCAGCTGCGGCACGAAGGCGACGCCGATGAGCAGGACGAGCACGGTCACGATCCACACGACCCGCGGCTTGCGCGAGATCAGGCCGGCGACGCGCGCCCACACGCCGCCCGACTCGGGGTGCGGTGAGCCGTGCAGCGGCCGTTTCGGCCAGAACGCCGCCCGCCCGAGCAGGGCGAGCGCGGCGGGCAGGAAGGTGACCGAGGCGAGCAGGGCCGCGGCGATGCCGATCGCGGCGACCGGGCCGAGGGTGCGGTTGGAGTTGAGGTCGCTGAACAGCAGGCAGAGCACGCCGAGGATGACGGTGCCGGCCGAGGCGGCGATGGGTTCGATGGTGGCGCGCCAGGCCTTGCCCATCGCGCGGTAGCGGTCCTCGGTGTCGCGCAGTTCCTCACGG
This sequence comes from Phytomonospora sp. NPDC050363, assembly GCF_040655735.1. Classification (NCBI taxonomy): domain Bacteria; kingdom Bacillati; phylum Actinomycetota; class Actinomycetes; order Micromonosporales; family Micromonosporaceae; genus Phytomonospora; species Phytomonospora sp. NPDC050363. The sequence goes on along the minus strand of NZ_JBFAKK010000011.1, from coordinate 114,496 downwards.
AAGCGGGCGACCAGCAGGAGGGCGTAGTCGGTCGCGGCGCCGAAGACCAGGATGAACAGGATGCCCTGGCTTTGCCCGTTGAGTTCGAGGGCGCCGGCGTCGGCGAGGAAGTAGACGCCGAGGCTGGCGATGCCCAGGGCGAGGACGCCCGAGACGAGCACGACCAGGGGCAGCAGGGGCGAGCGGTAGACGATGATGAGGATGAGGCCGACGACGGCCGCGGTGACCAGGAGGAGCAGGCCGTCGATGCCGCCGAAGGCTTCGCCGAGGTCGGCGACCTGTGCGGCGGGGCCGGTGACCAGGACGGTGAGTCCCTCGGGGTGGTCCTCCAGCCCGGCGCGGATCGCCTCGACGGCGTCGGCGGGCTCGCGGTCGCCGTCGAGGGGGACGACGATCTGGGCGGCCTCTTCGTCCTCGGAGGGGATGGGCGGCGGGAGTTCGCCGTCGACGCCCTCGGTATCGGCTATTTCGGCTGCGGCGGCCTCAAGGTAGGTGAGATCGTCGCGGGTGAGCCCGCCGGGGCGTTCGGCGATCACGATCGCGGGGATGGTGTTGCTGTTCTCGAAGCGCTTTTGCAGCTCACCGACTTCGGTGGCCTCGGCGGAGGCGGGCAGGAAGGCCGAGCTGTCGTTGGTGGTGACCTCGCTGAGCTTGCCGGTGTAGGAGCCGCCGAGACCGCCGACGACGAGCCATACCAGGACCAGCAGCGCCGGGACCAGCCATCGGGCGACGCTGGCGGGGCGCTTGGCCGGCGCCTCGTCGGTTGGCGCAGGATTGCCGTGGGCCATGACCGTGGTCCTCCGAAGTCGTTTCGATGATCGAACCTTTCGATCTACGAACGATAGACGCTGATGTTGAAGACGGCGAAAGGACGTGCCGGTGACGAGTCCCGAACAGCACGACCGGCCCGACCCCGGGGGTGCCGACGCCCTGCTCATCCGGCTGTTGCGGCAGCTGTCGGTGGAGTCGAGCCGGTTCTCCGACATGTTCGGCGAGGCCCACGGCCTTCACCGCACCGACCTCAACGCGCTCGCCGTGGTGATGGACGCCGCCCGGCACGGCGACCGGATGTCCCCTGGCACGCTGGCCGCCGCCTTGCACCTGAGCCCTTCGGCCACGACCTCCGCGCTCGACCGGCTGGAGGCCAACGGCCACCTGCGGCGCGGCCGCGACCCGGAGGACCGTCGCAAGATCGAGCTGGACATGACCGACAAGGCGCGCGCGGTCGGCCACGGCTTCTTCGCGCCGCTGGCCGTGGAGTTCGCCGAGCGCTGGCGTGACTTCGGGCCCGAGGAGCGCGAGACGATCGCCCGCTTCCTGACCGCGTCGATCGAGGCGACGGTGAAGGTCCGGAGCGAACTGCACCGCGAGGACTAGGTCTTCACAGGAACGGCGGCGCCTGCGCCCCGGGGACGCTTTCCAGGACCGCGCGCTCGGCGTCGATGACCGGTGTCGGTTCGAGCTGCGACAGGACGCTCAGGGCGCGCAGCCGGGCCGCGCGGGCCGCGTCGGTCGCCCCGGTCGCCTCGTGCACGAAGGTGAGGACGCGCAGGGTCTGCGCCTGGCGGAGGCGGTCGGCGAGCCGGTCGAAGAGGTCGGCGGCCTCTCGCAGGGCCGCGGCGGCACGCGAGTGCTCGCCGAGTGCGTGTTCGCAGGCGCCGGTGAGCTGGTCGGCGGCGGCCACGCCCCAGGTGTCGCAGACCTCGGCGAAGACGGCGCGGGCGGCACGCGCCTCGGCCAGCCCTTCCAGCGCGCGTCCACAGTGGATGTACACGGCGGCCAGGCGGTAGCGGGCCATCGCGGCCGAGCGGGGCGCGTCGAGCTCGTGCCAGACGCGCAGCGCCCGGCGCAGTGCCGCCAGGCCCTCCTCGTGTTCGCCGTGCAGGCTCAGCGAGTGCCCGAGCCGGCCGAGTTCCTGCGCGGTCCCGCGCACGTGGTCGTGCGCCTCGTGGACGGCCAGTGCGGCCCGGTGGTGCTCGGAGGCCTCGACGTAGCGGCCGAGGTTGCGGGTGGCCAGGCCGAGGAAGCCGAGCGTCTCGGCCTCCTCGCTCCAGTCGCCGGCGAGCCGGGCGGCGGTCAGCGCCTTGCCGAGGTGCTCGACGGCCACCGCGGGCCGGTTGCCCTCGCTGTAGGCGAGCCCGATGGCGTTGCGGGAGACCGCTTCCAGCAGCGGGTCGCCGAGACGGCCGGACAGGACGAGGCCGTGGCGGCCGACCGCGCGCAGCAGTGCCCAGCGGCACCGGTGGTCGCAGTACCAGGCCATCGACTCGACGAGCCTGCCGAGCGTGCGCGGTGGCGGCATCCGGCCCGATCCCTTGGCCAGAGCGGCGAGCACGTCCACGATCGCGTCGGCCTCTTCGTCCAGATGGGACAGTGCCGCCTCACTGCCGCCCGGATAGCCCGGGCCGGCGCCGGGGGTCAGCCCGTCCCCGGCCTCGACGGCGGCGTCGATGATGCGGGTGAAGAGCTTGGCGCGCACCGCCTCGCGCACCTCGGCGGGCTCGTCGAGGTCGAGGCGGTGCCCGGCGTAGACGCGCAGCAGGTCGTGCAGGCGGTAGCGGCCGGGACGCTCGGTGGGCGACAGCAGGCTGGCGCCGGCGAGGTCGGCGAGCGCGGAGCCGGGGTCGGTGTCGACGAGTTCGGCGGCGTCGCGTTCGCCGACCACTCCCCCTGGCACCAGGGCGATCCGGCGAAAGAGGGTGCGCGCGGAGTCGGGCATGGCCTCGTAGGACAGGTCGAAGGCCGCGCGGACCTCACCGCCGGGCACTTCGAGCGCGGCGAGGCGGCGCCGCTCGTCGCGCAGCTGCCCGGCGTAGTGGGCGAGCGGCCAGTCGGGCGTGCCCACGATGCGGTGGGCGGCGATCCGCAGCGCGAGCGGCAGACCCGCGCAGGCGGCCACGACGTCGCCGACGGCCTCGGGTTCGCCGTCGCAGCGCGAGCCGCCGACCAGGCGTCGCAATAGGACGGTGGAGTGCTCCTCGGGAAGCGGCGGTAGGGACAGCTCGTGGCCGATCGCGGGATCGGAGAAGCGGCGGCGGCTGGTGATGAGCACCAGCGAACGGCCCGCGCCCGGCAGGAGCGGCGCGATCTGGCGGACGTCGGCGGCGTTGTCGAGGACGATCAGCGCCCCGTGGTGGGCCAGCAGGGAGCGCAGGAGCCCCGACCTCCCGGCCGTGGACGGCGGGATGTCGGGCTCGCCGACCCCGAGGGCGGTGAGCATGTAGTGCAGTGCCTCGCCGGCCGGGCGTGCGGCGTCGGCGAGTTCGAGGTGCAGCACGGTGTCGAAGGCCTTGCCCGAGGCCACGGCCGTGTGCGCGGCGGTCAGCGCCAGCGCGGTCTTGCCGACGGCGGGCTGGCCGTGGATGAGCACGGCGGTCGGGCGCTCGCCGGTGGCGGCGGACTCGGCGAGGCCGAGCAGGAAGGCCAGTTCGGCCTCGCGGCCGACGAACACCGTCGGCGCCGCGGGCAGTTGCGCCACCGGCCGCTCCCCGCGAGCGGCCGTGGCGCGGTGGGTCAGGACGGCCCGGCGCAGGTCGGTGAGGCCACCGGTGGCGTCGAGTAAGGTCTCGTAGCCGTCCAGGATGTCCTGCGGTGGCAGGCGTCGGCCCAGTTCGTAGTCGGTGAAGGCGCTGTGGCCGTAGCCGAGGCGGGCGGCGAGCGAGCGCAGGGAGACGCCGCGCCGCTCGCGGGCGGCGCGCATGGCCTTTCCTAGCGTGACGAGCGCGTCATCGGCAGGTCGTCTGGGCACCGGCCCATTATCGCAGTGGGAGCGCTGCCAATGCTCGCATCCACCGGAACGCGCAGCTCGCCGGGCGTGTGCGGGTGCGCACTTTTGTCGTATGTGGACAGTGCGAAGTGGACGACGGCGGTCGCCGGCGTCTCCTCGGGCCCGGGGCGGACCGCGTCGACGAGACCGAAACGGCGGTGCATCACCGTGCGCACCTCCCAGATGTCGACCGCGCGGGCGCGCAGCGGCCACCGGTGGCCCGGGGGCGCGATGAGCAGCGCGCGTTCGAGCCTGACCGCGCACCGGTCGACCCAGGCCCGGCTGCCGAAGCGGAGGACGAGCCCGAGCGCCGCCAGGGCGAGGGGAAGCGTCCAGGGCGTTGCGCCGGTCAGCGCGAAGGGCACCGGGGCCAGCGCGGCGGCGGCGACCAGAGGCCCGCAGCGCCACAGGGTGAGCAGGAGTTTCACGAGGCGCGCGCCAGGCGCAGGACCGTGCCGTCGGGTCGGCGGAGTTCGAGGTGGTCGGGGAGTTCGGCGGCCGCGCCGAGGCGGCGGCCGAGGTCGCGCACGGAGTCGGTGAGGTCCTCCTGGCTGGGCCAGTCGTCGATCTCGGCGAGCCGCCCGTGCGCGGTCAGCGCGGTCTCCACAAGAGACAGTGCGAGCAGACCGGTGGCGATGTCGGGCCCCGCGCAGCGTTCGGCGGCGAGGCTGTCGTGCACGGCCCTGAGGCGGCCGAGCCGGGTTCGGTTCGACGATCGGACGGTCACCGCGCTGCCGAGCCAGCGCAGTGCCGATACAGGGTCCCGGAACGCGCCGACGCCCATGCTCACCCTCCACACACCTCCACACCAGGTGTCCATTGAGGAGACGATCCTGACGCGGAGGCGGGGCGCCGACAATGAAGCGGAGTCTTCTCCGGACATGTTCCGGACACTTGCTTGACTTACGATGAGCGCAGATATTTGCGACTATCGCAAACATTGGTTAGCATCGTCTCCATGCAGAGCAAAGGCACCTTCTACCCGCTGCTGGACGACATCGCGGCGATCGCCCACCCCCGCCCCGAACCCCCCGAAGAGGGCGTCACCGAGGACTACTCGCGGCGGCTCGTGGAGGTCAGCGAGGACCGCCGCCGCTTCATGGACGAACTGGAGGCGGAACTCCTGGCCGACGACGCCGACCCCCTCCTCCGGGCACTCGCGCGGGCCCGCGCCCGCAAGGAACGCGCCGAAGCCGAGATCCGCGCGCTGCTCGCCTACGGCCGCGAAGTCGTCCGCCCCCGCCCGTACACGCTCGGCGCGCTCGCCGAGGCCGCCGGCATGTCCTTCTCCGGCGTGCGCACCGCCTACGGCGACGCCGACATCAGCGTCGCCGTCGAGGCGGCGGGTGGTGGGGAGGCCTAAACGCCCTACGACAGGAAGGCCATCGCGGGCGTGTCCCTGCGTACACAGTCGATGTCGGGCCGGAACTGCTCCGGTGCGAACGGCGTGTCCTCTGCGGCCGTCACCTCCTCGACGAACTGCCGCTCGTCGATCCGGAGCAGCCGCTCCGCGGCATCCGGCGTCCGGTTCAGATACCAGGGCACCACACTTCCCCTCAGCCAGCCGGAGTGACACACGCGGTCGTTGTTCAGTGGGAACACCACCGGCCTGGTGAAGGTCTCCTTGACGAGTTTCGGAACCGCGATGAGTTCGCCGTACGCCGGCCAGAGCGAGTCAACCCCCTTCTCTCGCAGGAAATCCTGAATGAGCGAGCCGAAGACCTGGTCGAACTCGACCTCGAAGAGTTCGACGCGCCGCTCCCTGCCGTGCAGCAGCCCAGTGAGCCTGCGCAAAGCCGCCAGCCGGCCACCGGCTCGCAGCGAAAGGCTCAGCAGTTTCTCGACTTCGGGCGTGATGATCCGCGGATGGACGTTCAGGCCGGCGACCACCAGCAACAGATCCTCGACCATCCCGGTCAGCGTGTCGGCAAGGAGCACAACACGGCCCTCGTCGCTCGCCGTCGAGGCGTCCTTCCGGTGGATCGCGCGCAAGTCCTGCACCTGCCCCCGCCCGATCCCGGGCGCGAGTGCAAAGTAAGCCCCGATGTTGGCGACCTGGTCGAAGCGGCCCTTCTCACTGTTGTGGGCGAACGGCCAGCGATTCAGATCGTGGATCCATGCCAGGATCCTGACCTGCTCGGCGTCCACGTCGCCGGCGAGAACCGAAAGCCGCGCCGCGACCCCCGCGACCCGCCTCACGTGACCTTCCCGGGCGAACACCCGGGTCCTGGGATCGTGCTCCTGTCCGTAAACGGTGACGAAGCCCGTGATGTTACCGAGCCTGTCCAAACGGGTCCGGAACCAGTCCGACGCCAGGATATTGATGCGCACCGCAGGCCGCCCTCGACTCATTCCTGATCCTGTCTGTCTAGCGGTTGTGAGATGAACGGGCCGTGCCAGGCCTTCTGCCCGATGAACGCGCGGACCGTGGGAAGGAACGCGCCCTTCGCAGCGTGGAGGACCGTGTTGAAGTCGTACTCGCCGACGGCGGCCTCGATCCGCAGCGAACGTGTCGAATCGTCGTAAGCGACGAGCCGGTCCTTCAGTCCCAGGAAAGCGGCCACCCGTCGCGAGAAGCGCTCGCCCTCGGACCGCGTCGGCCGACTCGTCGCCTTTCGGAAGTCGCACAGCGTCCGCTGCCCGACGGGACACTGGCAGGGAAGACACCGCTCCGCCGCCGACTCCGCCCGCCATGTCCCCAGCGCCTCGGCTCGTCCGGCAACGCGCGCGATCGCGCAGGAACTGTGCCGGTAGACCGGATACCGGTGCCTCTTGGCGGCCGCACGGACCTGGCGCCAGCCGGCGTGGTCGAAGACCTCTCCGTCGCCCGGGACCGCAAAGACCGACGGCAGCAGGGAGGACAACCTCTCGTCGTCCAGAGGCACGCCCGGACCGCGCTGGAAACCGACGACCACCGAACAGGCCATGCCCGATCCTTTGAGCCGACCGACCACCTCGTCCCGGCCCGCCGAGATCGAGGACAGCTCGACCACGAAAGGACGCCAGAAGTGCACCGCGCGCTGATGGCGCGACGATGACACCAGCCGAGCATTGGCGAGAGTGCCCTCGAAGTCGGCGATGGGCCCGTTCTCCAGTCGCTCAAGTTCTCCCGTCGCGAAGGACTGGCTAAGGAACCAGGTGATGGGCCAGCCGAAACCGTCGAGGCGCTCCACCACCGAAGCCGAGAGGCGCGCTTTGGTTATCAGCACCAGCGGCCGCGGCCGGAACCTGGCCGTCAGTTCCGCGATGATCGCCACGGTCGCCGACCTGTTCTGCGGCGTCATCTGCATGTCGGTGTAGTTGCCGACACAGATCGGGGTCTGGTCGGTCGCCGGGTCGATGAGTTCGGCCCGGCGGCCGTGCAAGTAGGAGTGGAGGTCCCCCGCCAGCAGTCTCGGTTCCCGCCTGAGCAGAGGCTTGGACCTTGTCAGACCCAGCTTGCCCAGGTAGCAGTACCGACATTGAGCCGGGCAACCGACGACGGGATCGACGCTGATCCAGGTGTCGTGCTCGGCGATCAGAGGGGGCCGGTCACGTTCAGCCGTATCTGTCATTGCGTGCTCGATTCCACAGCGCCAGGAACGCGGCCTTCAGGTCGTCATAGGCAGCCGAACGCAGCGTGATGTCGTCGACCTCATCGGAGTTGTGCCAATAGAAGTCGAAGGTGCCTTCCAGTAGCCGCCTGCTGTGCGCCCCCGCGGCATCGAACTGCAACTCGAATGAGTCGAAGAGATGCCGCTGGCGAAGGGCCCGCGGGACCCTGAAGTAGGGCTCGTAGAAGGAGGCGTCGTGGGTCAGGAGCACCGTTGCGCCCAGCCCGAAGCGACTGAGTCGCAGCTCGATACGGTTCCCGTACTCCTGGCGGAGCATGCTGTACCCGCGGATGCTCTCCTGGGTCTTGCTCAGCAGGTCCGGATGAGCCTGGTAGGCACCGTCGTCCGACCTCCCATAGCTTTCCGACAGACCGAAGTACTCGGGCACGGCGGGGTTGCAGATCACGATCTGGAGGCCCGAGCCGTTCGCCAGCGCGTCCTCGACCTCGTCGTGGAGGACTCCGCGCGGCGAGAGGTAGGACTGCCCGGTCTCGGCGAGGAGCCGGATCGTCGATATGCGCTTCGGCGGCCCTGCGATCGCCGCCTTCTTGGCTTGGTTGCGTCGGTTGTTCACCCGGCGTTCGCTGCCGGGAGTGGCGGCATAGACCGCCTGGCAGTGCAGCGCCGAAGCAATGGTCTGTGGCGCCGTCGAGATCCAAGCAGCGGTCCCCGCATCACCGGACAAGTGCTTTCGCAACGCACAGATGGTGTAGACGACCGCCGTGATGTCGGTGTCCAGCCATCGCGTCCGCTTCAGACATTCGCGCAGCAGGAACCAGCGGTACATCATGAGCGCGCCGGGCTGGACGATCTGCGGGAGAACCTGCGACATCGAGTGCCGCCAGAGCCTGAAGCACTTGAGGTGCCGGGGCTCGTCGCGATCCTCCGTCTCGAAGAAGAGGCCATCGCGTAGCAGGAAGTCCAGGACCCCGATCATCTCCGAGCGGTCGAGCTCCTGGGAGTCGTCGTCCACCCGCGGCACGGTCCGAAACAGCAGGTCCATCTCGAAGCGCGCGAAGTCCTCGAAGACGTGACCCCGTTTGACGTGCTCGAAGTCGATCACCTCGACCTCGGCGTGAACGGAGTCGACGAGAACGTTGGCGAACCTGGCGTCCCCATGAAGTTTTCGGTCGTCGTGGACGGGAGCGAGCCGCACGGTCGAGACCTGCTCGTCCCACCACTCCCTGAATCCGTTGAGATTCGGTAGATCGGGGCAGAAGGACTTCGCGGTGTTGAGCACCGCGAGAATGCCCGAGTCCCACCGAATGGCGCCGAGATACCTGGTCAACGGCTGGGACAGAGCGGTCGTCGACGTGTGGGAGGTACCGAGCTTGGCGCTTATGGCGCGGAAGCAGGCTCGCAGAGTGTCGTCGGAGGCGGCGACGTCCCTGTTGGCACTCCACAGATAGGTCTTCACGAACCCCTCAAAGTCACTGAAATGCGTCAGCTCCTCGAAGCTTCGCGCACCGATGTACCGGTAGGCGATCACCCGCCAGACGACGTCCTTACCTCCGACGGACACCTCGACTGGATCGGAAATACCATCAAGCCCTTCACGGTGCAGCCAGGTGTCCTCGCCCTCGTATTCCCGCCTGCGCGAGTGCTCGGCGATGATCTGTTCCTGGGGTCCGCACTTGACGACAAGTGGATCGGCGGCACCCGGCCAGACGAGGGCCACCAGCGAACCGCTGTATCCCCCGGCTAAGAGCCGGACCGTCTCGGCGTGTTCACCGCCTACTGGACGCGAGATCGGTAAGGACGACACAAGGCGCCGGATATCTCCACCGGTAATAGCCGGGTGACTTCCAATGATCTGCATGTGCCCCCCATTGCGACACAACTTCGCCCCACACTGATACGAAGCAACGTCGTGATTCTATTGGTCCGACCTCCACTGAAACGAGCCCCAACCTCGCCACATCCCATGGTGGACCAAAGGTGGGCGGCACGCAACCTCTCACTACGGCGTGTCGTGGGCTGATATTTCTCACGATCTGCGCGATCAAATACCTCAAAGCGGACATTGTCGAGGGTCGAAGTATTGATCGCCGGACGGTACGATCACAGATATCAATGCAATTCAAGTTGCACAGTTCAATATATTGATCCTGTCGCGTCCCTGACAATGAAAGTCGTGTCCGAGCGTACTTCGTTGAGAAGTCCCGACAAGCTTGGTTTCCACATGATGATCGACGATTACCGCAAGACGCTGACCGCCTTCATCAAGTCCGTGCCCGGCCACGACGAGAGCCCGGTCAGCGTTCAAGAACTCTGTTCGAGGTCCGGGGACCGAGCACCGCTGCCGACCGCTTCGGGGAACATCCTGGTGGAGCTCCTCGCCGGATTCGGGGTACTGCGGATCGCCGAGTCCACGCCCGGTGTCACCACGGTCAAGGCCGCGGCTCCGGCGGCCCACCTGTTCCTGAGCAGCCTCGCGCATCACATCGCGGAGAAGGCTCCGATACTGGAGGACTGGTCGAGGCCGGGGACGGTCGATCCGCCCTACTCCGGTGACCAGGCCCTCGCGGGGGCTCAGTTTCTCTACTTGCTCGAACGCAGGCGGCTGTGCAGAGACCCGAGCGCGGCGCCTCTTCGCAGGGTCGAGGTGGCACAGGTCCTCGTCAACCGCCGCACCCGCAAATACGGCACCGTCTACCTCGTCCTGCACGACGACATCGCCGGCCAGTTCCAGCTTCCCGGCGGCCACCGGCGTTCGGGCGACCACGACCTGCGGGCGACAGCCCTGCGCGAACTCAACGAGGAACTGCCGCGGTTCGTCTTCGACCCAGCCTTCGACGAGCTCGTCGAACTCGGAACCGTCGAGACGACGCAGGTCTCCCGCACCTATGGCGCCGCCACCGCGTACCGGATGAAGTTCTTCCACCTCCGGTCGAGCCGAGGCGACATCCCCGTCGGACCGCACGCCCGCTGGATCAGCGAGCGTCACCTGCTGTCGGAACACTCGGCCGTCGAAGGGCAGACACTGAACCTCAAGGCCCTTCACGATCTCGCCTGCCGACTCCCCGAAGGCATCGGCGGCCTGGCCCTCAGTCTCAGCCCTCCTGGCACCGACGGCGTCATCGCGCTCTTCCGCGGGCGGTCGCTGGAGTTCTGGGGCCTGATCGTCGGTCTGGTCGGGCTACTCGCCTCGATCCTCTTCTTCATCTGGTCGTAGTTCCGCCGTCCGCACCGACAGGACACGGACGGCGGCGACCAAAAGCCCTAAACCTTCCCGAACAACCAGCTCCCGGCGGAGTCGCGCTCGTCGCCGGTGTAGTACTCACGCGCGGCGGCGGTGAACTCGCCCCGCGAGATGCGCCCGTCGCCGTCGGAGTCGAGCCGTTTGAAGGCCTCCCGCGCGTCCTCATCCTCGGTGCCGAGGAGCGTCTGCATCGAGAGGAACTCACGCCGGTCGATCTTGCCGTCGCCGTCGGCGTCGCAGCAGCTGAACACCACGTCGACAAGGGGCCTCAGGTAGCGCTCATAGCCCTCGGGCGCGGTGAGGATGGTCGTGTCGAAGACGTGGCGGAACTCCTCGCCGGAGATCCGGCCGTCCTTGTCGGCGTCGATCGCCTTCGCCAGCTGCCGGTAGTACAGGTCGACCCGCTCGTGAACCACCGTCTGGACGATCGGGTCGGTCGGCCCGAGCCCGTTGATGAACGCCTGGGCGAGCTTGCCGCCGTCCCGGACGTCGATGAATCCGTCGCCGTTGATGTCGAAGTGCCTGAAACAGCGGTCCACCTTGCGCTGCTGGAAGTCGGAGAGCATGTATTCCCCCTAGTCGCAGTGGGTGCAGCCGACGCGGAGGACCCGGCGGGCGACCCGCTGGCGCCACCGGCCGACAGCCTCATTCTGCCTCCGTCACGTCGGCACGGGTGGAGGTTGCGCAGTCGCATTTGCGTCAGTAGCGGCTCACCGCTCGTCGGGAATGCGCAGGAACGCCAGCCCCGAAAGGTCGAGGCAGGTCCCCTCGGCGGTCCGGGTGATCCGGACGGTGACGTGCGCGCAGCCCGGACAGCGCGCGACCAGCCCCGGCGCGTCGGTGTAGACGACGAGGGTCGCCAGCGCGCCCGTGCGCGAGCAGTTCCCGCAGCGCCCCCGAGCCCCGGTCATGTCCCGCGCGAAGATCTCGGCGAGCGGCCCGGCGAGTACGTTGCCGTCCAGAGTGGTCATCAGCGGCCTCCGAAGCGCTCGGTCTTGATCCGGTCGGGCGAGTGGCCGACGGCGACGAGGATGTCGGCGACGGTCTCGACGAAACCGGTCGGCCCGCACACGAAGCAATGCGGCTCGAACTCCGGCGGCCAGCCGTGCGCGCCGAGGTCGGCGGCCGTGATGCGCCCCGGCCCCCGCGAAGCGCCCGGCGGCGCCGCTCGCGTGAACAGCACGGTCGTCTCGACGCCGTCGACCACCGGCCGGGTCAGCTCCTCGCGGTAGAACACGTCCTCGGGCGTTCGCACCGAGTAGACGAGCCGGAACCCCGCCCGGCTCCCCGACGCCCGACGCGCCCGCACCATCGCCGCCAGCGGCACGACCCCTGATCCGCCCGCGACCAGCAGCACCGGCGCGGTCTCCTCCGGCCGCCAGGTGAACCAGCCGCCGACCGGCCCGCGGATCTCCACCGGATCGCCGAGGGCGAAGGCACCGGCCAGAAACGGCGACACCTCCCCGTCGGGCAGCGCCTGGACCGTCAGCTCGATCCGCTCCCCGACCGCCGGCCCGGCCAGCGAGTAGGCGCGCTCGGCGCTGTACCCGTCCTCGGCGGTGAGCCGGACGTCGACGTGCTGCCCCGCCAGATGCCCCGGCCACCCCGGCACCTCCAGCACCAGCGTCCGCGCCGTCGGCGTTTCCTCGCGAAACGACGCCAGCCGCGCGGTGCGCCAGCCCCGACGCGCGACTAGTCCAGCTGGTAGCGCTCTTCCCGCCATGGATCCCCGTAGTTGTGATACCCGGCGGTCTCCCAGAACCCGGGCTCGTCGGACAAGGTCAGTTCGATCGCGCGCACCCACTTCGCCGACTTCCAGAAGTAGAGGTGCGGGACCACCAGCCGCGCGGGCCCGCCGTGCTCGGGATGCAGGTCCTCGCCGTCGAAGCGGTGCGCGATCCACGCCTTCCCGTCGAGGAGGTCCTCCAGCGGCAGGTTCGCGGTGTAGCCGCCGTAGGCGTGCACGACGGCGTAGTCGGCGGCCGACTCGACGTCGGCGAGCAGCACGTCGAGGGACACCCCCTCCCAGGACGTGTCGAGCTTCGACCAGCGCGTCACGCAGTGGATGTCGACGGTGGGGGTCTCCTGCGGCAGCGCCGTGAACTCCTCCCACGACCAGGACGCGCGCTCGCCCGACTCGGTGATGACGGCCAGCTCCCACGAGTCGCGCGAGACGCGCGGCGTGGGGCCGGCCGACAGGACCGGGAAGTCGTCGGTCAGGTACTGGCCGGGCGGCACCCGATCGGAGTCGGTGCGGCGTTTGCCGTGGAAACCCGGTGTCACGATGCCCATGACAAGCCATGATCCGCGTTGACCGGCCGGTCCCGGATGAATTCGGCCGATTCGCCCCCGGCTCAGGTGACCTCCAGGTTGGCCATCATGCCCATGTCCTCGTGCTCGGCGTTGTGGCAGTGGAAGAGGTAGCGGCCGCGGTAGCCGTCGAAGCGCGTGATGATCTCGGCCGACTCGCCCGGCCGCAGCGAGACGGTGTCCTTGAGGCCCGCGTCGTGCGGCAGCGGCGGCCGTCCCCCGCGCGAGAGGACGCGGAAGCCGACCAGGTGCAGGTGGATCGGGTGGTGGATGTCGGCGACCAGCCGCCACACCTCGACGTCGCCGAGGCCGACGGCGACGTCGGTGCGCGCGGGGTCGAAGGGCAGCCCGTCGATCAGCCAGCCGTGGCCGCCGTTCATCCGCCCGGCACGGAAGGAGAACTCGCGGACCGCGGCCGCCTCCGACCGCCGCCAGTCGGGCAGGTCTCGCGACAGGACCGCCGGCACGCGGCTGTCGTCGGCGGCCTCACGGGCGACCCGGAAGGCCATCACCTCGCGGGTTCGGCCCGACCCGAGCCGGTTGACGATCGTGACCATGCCGCCGACCGGAACACCGGCGAAGTCGACGACCACGTCGTAGCGCTCGGCCGGCGCGATCGGCAGGAGCCGGTGGGCGACCGGCGCGGCGAGCAGGCCCTGGTCGGCGCCGACCTGGACGAGGTCGAGGCGGCGGCCGTCCTCGGTGACCGCTTCGAGTTCGTAGTGCCGGGCGTTGGAGGCGTTGAGGATCCGCAGCCGGTGGCGGGCCGCGTCGACCTCGCACACCGGCCAGGGCGCGCCGTTGACCAGGATCACGTCGCCGAGGACTCCGGCGAAGTAGGGGTCGAGGACACCCGGTTCGCTGCGCAGCGTCCGGTCGAGGGAGGGGTAGTCGAGGCTCCCGTCGGCGGCGAACGCGCGGTCGGTGATCATGAGCGGCAGCTCGCGGGGACCTGCGGGCAGGCCGAGCGACTCCTCGTCGTCGTCGCGGACGATGTGCAGCCCGGCGAGGCCGCGCCAGATCGCCGGGGCGGTGAAGTCCATGCGGTGGTCGTGGTACCAGAGCAGCGCCGGGCGCTGGTCGAGGGGGAAGGTGTAGTCGCGGGTGAGGTCGGTGACGACCGCGCGGGGGTCGTGCATCGCGTGGGTGCCGTGGCCGCCGTGTGCCTGCCAGCCCGCCGGGATGACGAGGTCGGTCGGGTAGCCGTCGGAGTCGGCCGGCGTCCGCCCGCCGTGGAGGTGCACGACCGTCGGGACTGGCAGTTCGTTGCGGTGCGTGACGGTGACCGGCCGGCCTCGCCGCGACTCGATCGTCGGGCCCGGGAAGGTGCCGTCGTAGGTCCACAACGGAGTGCCGACGCCGGGCAGGATCTCGGCGGTCACCGGACGCTGGGTGATCTCGTAGCGGTCGACGCCGCCGGCCGTACCGGTCGGACGCAGCACGCCGGGGATCGGCAGGGGCACCTGGAACGGTGGCGGCAGCGGCACGGCGCTGCGCAGCTCGGCACCGGTGACCGGTGGCCGGCGGGACAACGCGGCCGATGCCGACAGCCATCCGGCCGCGATCAGGCCGAGCCCGCCGCCGATGCCGAGCAGCCGTCGCCGGGACAGTCGGTCACTCATCGTCGGCCTCCTCGGCGATCCTGGGCGCGATCGACCGCACGGGCCCGCGCCACACGGCGATGAACAGCACGGCGAGCGCGGCGACGGTCAGCACGCCCAACGGGAGATGCAGCCACAGCGCCCCCTCCATGCCGGCCAGGTACTGCACCGTCTCGGCGGCCACGAGGGCCGCGGTGGTGACGAAGGGCCAGGCCCGCCGGAGCCGGACCCACACCACGATCGCCGCGATCAGTTGCGCCAGGGCGATGTAGAAGACGACGTCGGCGCCGAGCGCGTGCCAGCGCAGCGCGTCGAAGTCGCCGGTCAGGTAGACGCCGGCGAAGACCGGCTGCCCGAAGATCGCGGCCACGTGCGCGCTCACGAGCGCACGCAGCACCCATCCGGCGGGCGCCGTCCGCTGTGCGGTCGCCATGAGCGTCCCTCCTGTCGTTCGGGTTGTGGACGCCGCCGACGCTATGTGCCGTGCGTTATCTTGTCGAAGACCAATATCGCTATGCGGTTATGCTCTCGAAGCTATGGACCTGCACTCGCTCCGGCAGTTCGTCGTGGTCGCGCGGCTGGAGCACCTCAGCCGAGCCGCCGAGGAGCTGCGCGTCGCCCAGCCCTCCCTCAGCCGCACGATCGCCCGCCTCGAAGCCGAGCTGGGCACGCCCCTCTTCGACCGCGCCGGCCGCCTGCGCCTCAACGACGCCGGACGCGTCTTCCGCCGGCACGTCGAACGCTCCCTCGGTGAACTCGACGCCGGGCGGCGCGCGGTGGCCGAGGCGGTCGGCGAGGGGTTCGGGAGCGTGCGGCTGGCGTCGGAGACCTTCCTGACGCTCACCGGGCCGCTCACCGAGTTCAAGCGGGCTCACCCCTCCGTCGAGGTCGTGCTGCACCAGATGGCCGCCGGGGAGATGGGCCGGGCGCTGCGGGCGCAGGACGTCGACCTGTGCGTCGCCTCCCAGCCGATCCACGGCGACGGGCTCGACGTCGTCCGCCTGCTCGAAGAGCCCGTCTGGCTCGCCGTGCCGTACGGCCACCCGCTCGCCGAGCGCGCGTCCGTGACCGTCGGCGAGCTGGCCGGGCACGGCTTCATCACCGGCCGCCGGGGGCATTGGCTGCGCGCCCTCCTCGACCGCCTCTTCGCCGAACACGGGCTCGCGCCGAGGATCGTGTGCGAGGGCGACGAGCCGGGCGCCGTCGCCGACCTCATCCGGGCCGGCCTCGGCGTCGGGCTGGTCCCGGGCTTCGCGCGCCGCGGCGCGCCTCCCGCGCCCGTCGCCTGGGTCGCCGTCGACCATCCCGAGTGCAGGCGGACGCTGACGCTGGTGTGGGGCACGGGGAACCACCTGACGCGGGCGGCGAGGCTGATGCGGGAGACGATCCGGGGGTGGCGGTGGGAGGGTTAGATCCTGGGCGCGAGGTCGGCGGGCATGCGCCGAACCATGCCGGGCCACGCGGCTGAGGCGACGAGGGCCGCCGCGGCGTCGATCGAGCGGCGGCCGCCTTCACCTCGACCACGTCGGCGTACTCAGCGCGCCCTCCGCGTTCACGACCGTGCGGACCTCAGCGCGTAGACCACTCGCTGCGGCAGTCCATCGTAGACACCGCGATCGCCGCAGGGAATTCTCGCGGCGTCTCGTATGGAGAGAACCCAAAGCGATCGCCGGAGCCCGCCTACCCCGGCGGCCGTAAGGCGTCGAGCCAGTCGGGCCGCGAACTCGCCAGCCGTCCCTGCCGGAAAGCGGCCGCGCACTGCCTTTCGGGCGCGGCCGCCGGATCGACGGCGCTGGCCAGCAGTGCCCCGATCTCGGCCTGCAACCGGGCGATGAGCCGGCTGTCGGCGGTCTGGTCGATCGCCGCGAGCTCACCGAGCAGCCCGGCGAGACCCAGCGTCTCGATCTCGTCGACGCTGATGGCACGCGCCTCGGCGACGGTGAACAACTCGGTGATCCGGCGCGCCACATGCGCGGGGACCGGGAGGCCGCTGCCGCGTGCCACCTCGACCGCTTTCACGATCGTGCGGACCACCAGTGCGGGCGCCCGAAGCGCGACGAGGAACGAGCGGAGCGCGCCGGGACTCGGCCAACTCGTGCGGGTCTGGTCGAGAAGGTCCCCGATGGTGCTGACCGGTATCTTCTCCAGCGGCCCGCACGGGTGGTCGGCGATGAGGTCTCGCTCGGTGATGCGGGCGATCTGGCGGATCGACAGGCCCGAGGCGTCCTTGAGCACGCGCAGGCGCATAGCCAGCGACGCCGGTGTTGAGCCGGGTCCGGGGTCCTGCACCAGTTCTTCGGCGAGCGTGATGAGAACGTCGAAGGACTCGGCCGGGATCTCCCGCCCCCGAGACGGCGACGTGTCGCGCGAGCCGGGCCGCCGGTTGCGCTTGCCGCTGAGACCGTCCGGCCTGGGGGAAGTCGATCGGACCGCCCGGTCGTGCCTCCCACGCCATCTCGAAGGGTCGTCCTCGCAGGCGGTGACGAAGGCGCGGGTCACCTCCCAACTGGGGAGGCGCTTGCCGCCCGCGGCGCGGGACAGCGCCGTGTGGCTGTAGTGGGTACGGCGTCCCATCTCCCGGTAGGTCGGCGAGCCGGCCCGGTGGCGCAGGTACCGCAGAGCTCGCGCGAACTGCACCACCGGGCCGGTCTCGTCCGCTGGGAGTTCGGTCTCCCGGCGAGGCATGCTTCAGGACCTCGCGACGGCCTTCATCAAGTTGCGCACGCCCCGGGCGCTCTTGAAGGCGACGATCCAGGCGAGCACGAAGCCGCCGGTCACCACCGACGCTTCGCGTACGCCCAGGCCGCGGTCGAGGAGCTCGAGGAAGAAGCCCATCGACACCGCGAGAACGATGAGGGCGCCCACCGCTCCCCATTGCCGCGAGAAGCCTTCGCCTCCGCGGCGGACTCGGCCGGCAGGTACCTGCGACCGGACCTGAAATTCCGAGATCACTTCTGACCTTCCTGTGAAGGACCGGACCCCTTTACGGGTACCGGCCGTAGACCCGAATGATCTTTCGTCCGCCGACGGCCAACCCGGAAGAACCGGTTGCTCAAGGCCATCGCGGCAGAATGAGCATAGAACGGGTCACCCGCGGGCGGCAGTCGCCAACGGGCCCCGGATTGTTGCCAAATCACCGGACGGCGCACGACTTCGGACGCCATAGGTACCGGACTGCACGTGCAGAACCGGTGTTGTCGCAGATGGACGGGCCCCGTTGGAAACCGGCCGTCCGATGTGGCGCGTGTCCTTGCCGATCACCGACGGTATGGGGAGACTGGGGCCCAACCGAGCTCTGTCCGTAGACCCGGATGAAATCGGCAGGCCCCCTGTTGCTCACAGGGGGCCTTCAGTACGTCCCCGACACGAGCCCCGCCCCACCCTGTCGCACCCACTCGCTACCATGGCCGAGATGAATACCTCCTCGCACGGATTGGGGGAATCGTTCTCGCAAGGTGAGTGCTGATGGCACTTCACTTCGTGAGCAACGTTTCGACCCGCCTGTTGATGTGGCAGCGCGTACGCGAGTACGCCGTGCCACCGTCCATGATCGACACCGCGACCGCCCGTCGTGCGGTCGGCGACTGGGCGGGGGCCTGCGCCGCCGCCCGCGTCGACGTCGATCTCGATCTCCGCGCCCTGCGCGACCGCCACGGCACCGAAACGGTCACCTGTCTTCGACGTGACCTGCGTCGGCTGGCGCCCGACCTGCTCCGCTGGCACGCTCCCCGCATCGCCCCCGACGGACGTCTGCGCCCGGGCCTCACCATCGCTCTGGCCGACTACCGGCGCTCCGACGGCACGCCGGTGCGATTGGTCGCCCGCACACCGCCGAGCTGGGCCGACGCGGGGCAGCGGATGTCGCTGGCCCTGTGGGACGGCGGCCCGTGCCACCATCCGCATCCCCATCCCGACAGGCGTTTCCGGCTCGACCTCCACCGCCACCTCTGGGACTCCACACGCAGCGCCGAACTGGCCCGCCGCTGCGGAGACTCCGGCTCCACATGGGCGGTGTCGCGGTGGGCCGCCGAGGCGGAGACGCTGCTGCTGTCGCAGGGCCGCCCCCGCGGCGCCTTCACGGTCCGGCTCGGTCCGCGCGAGCGCGCCGTTCTCGAACTCGTCGCCCCCGACGACAGCCACGCGCCGACCTTCCGGCCCGTGCGCGAAGCCTTGCCTCCCCAGGAGATCGCCGCTCTCCCCCTCCTCCCGGAAGCGGCGGCCCGCACCCTTCCCGACCTGGAGTTGCTGCGGGCCGGTCTGGTCGCTCCCGGGCGGCTGCATCCGCTCGTCGCGGAGGCGCTGGCCGGATTCGGTCCGGCACCGACCGCCCGCGGTGTCCCGGAACCCGTTGACCCACAACGGGTCGAGTGCCGGGGCGAGATCCACCGGATCGGCCTGCGCGACGGGGTGCTGACCGCGATCGACCACGACGCGGCACAACTGCGCCGGGAAGACCTCCTCGTCGCCCTCGGCGGACCACCGCTGCCGTGCCTGCGCGCCATCGACGCGGTGCACCGCGACCCGCAGGCGCTGCCGGCGGTCCGCGAACGGCTCCGCCACGGCGATCCGGCCGGCGCGCTGGCCGTCGTCGAAGGCCTCCTCGGCCCCGCCGCGATCCTGCGCGACGGACCGCTGCGCGAGGAACTCGAGACGGCCGCCGCACGCCGCGTCGACCACGGGCTCTTCCGCTCGCGGCTCGCCACCGCACATCCCACCCGCGCGCACGGCGGCGGCGATCCCCGCCGCCGCAAGCGAAACAGCCGCGCACACACCCGCTGACCGCGCCATTCCGCGCACCCGAGACCGCTCGCACGGGCCGTCCCGTGCCCTCACACACCCAGGTGACCCATATGAACCCCAGCACGAACACCCAACTCGACCTCGCCGACGACCTCCTCGCGATCCTGCGGACCACCACGACCGAGCCGCGCCCCGACGAGCAGCTCGAAGCGCTCACCCTCGCCGTCGCCGCCGACCTGCCCGTCCTGCTGTGGGGCGAGCCCGGCATCGGCAAGACCGCGGCCCTGACGCAACTCGCCGCCACCCTCGACCTGCCGCTGACGACCGTGATCGCCAGCGTGCACGAACCCTCCGACTTCGCCGGCCTGCCCATCGTCGGCGACGACCCCGAGGTGCGCGGAGTGCCGATGGCGCCCCCGCAGTGGGCGGTGGAGATCGTGCGCGCCGGCCGGGGCCTGCTCTTCCTCGACGAGCTGTCCACCGCGACCCCGGCGGTCCAGGCCGCCCTGCTCCGCGTCGTGCTGGAGCGAAGGGTCGGTGCCCTGCGACTGCCTCCGGGCGTGCGCATCGTGGCCGCCGCGAACCCGCGCGCGTCGGCCGCCGACGGCTGGGAGCTGAGCCCGCCGCTGGCCAACCGCTTCGTGCACCTCCACTGGGTGCACGACCGCGACGTCGTCGTGCGCGGGCTGGGCGGCGTCTGGCCCCGGGCGGAACTCCCGCGACTGATGCCGGAACTGCTGCCGGAGGCGGTCGGCTTCGCCCGCCGCGCGGTCTGCGGCTTCCTCGCCGCCCGGCCGAAGCTGATCCACCGGCTGCCGAGCACCGACACCCGGCGCGGCGGCGCCTGGCCGTCACCGCGCAGCTGGGAGGCCGCGCTGACCCTGCTGGCCTTCGGCACGGCGGCCGCGGTGTCCCCCGACGTCCTGTCGCTGCTGGTGCGCGGCGCCGTCGGGGACGGGCCGGGCCTCGAACTCCTCGCCCACATCGAGCGCATGGACCTGCCCGACCCGGAGACACTGCTCGCCGACCCCGCCGGCACCGAACTGCCGGTGCGCGGCGACCTGCGCCAGGCGGCGCTGGAGGCCGTCGTCGCCGCCGTCGGCGCCCGCCCGGAACGGGATCGGTGGGAGGCGGGCTGGGCCGTCCTCACGCAGGCGCTGGAGACCGGCGCCCCCGACCTGCTGGTCGCCCCGGCGATGTCGCTCGCCGAGCTTCGCCGCGACGACTGGGAGATCCCGGAGACGGTGGACCGGCTGGCCGGGGTCGTCGGCCTCGCCCGCCGCGCCGACAACTCGGTGGAGCGCGCCGCGGCGGCCGAACTCGAACCGGCGACGGGGGCACGCCGATGACGGGGACTTCGCAGCACCCGGCGGCCCGTCCGGCGCCCCCTCCCGCGCGGGCCACGGCGTCGAACCGGTCGGGCCGACCGGCCGGACTGCCGCTGGACATGGAGAAGCTCCTGGCCGCCCGGCTGCACGCGGTGAGGGTCCGTCCCTACCTGGCCGACGCGCTCTTCGCGCTGCACGTGATCGAGGACCGGTCGGTGCCGACGATGGGCGTGGACGCGCACTGGCGCTGCTACGTCTCCCCCGCCTTCGTGGCGCGGACCCCGATCGAGGAGCTGGCGGGCGTGTGGGTGCACGAGGTCTCGCACCTTCTCCGCGACCATCACGGGCGCGGCGACCGCTACGGGCGTGAACGTGACGAGCACGGGCCGGGCGAGCGGCTGCGGCGCAACATCGCCGCCGACTTCGAGATCAACGACGACATCTACGGCGACGGCCTCCCCCAGCCCACCGGGGCGGCCGTCCCGTCACTGCTCCGGCTGCCCGACGGGCTGCTGATGGAGGAGTACCTGCGGATGACGCCGATGACCGACCTGGCCGCCGAACTGGCGTGGCTCGACTGCGGGAGCGGCGCCGACGGGCACGACCGGCCGTGGGAACTGGGGCCCGACGGGGCGCACGGGCTGAGCCGGCAGCAGCGCGACGCGGTCCGCTTCCGGGTCGCCGAGGGGATCAAGGGCAAACCGGGCGACGCGCCGGAGAGCTGGCGGCGGTGGGCCGACAAGGCGTTCCATCCGCCGCAGCCGTGGCGGAAGCTGCTGGGGGCGGCGGTGCGCTCGGCGGCAGGTGCGCCGGGCGTCGGCGAGAACCACAGCTACCGGCGGCCTTCGCGGCGCTCCGCGAGCGTTCCCGGCGTGGTGCTGCCGAGTCTGCGGCGGACGCCGCCGCGGGTCTGCGTCGTGATCGACACCTCCGGCTCGGTCAGCGACGCCGAACTGGGCAGCGCGCTGCTGGAGGTCGCGGCGATCTCGCGGGCTGTCGGCGGACGGCGTGACCTGGTGTCGGTGATCTCCTGCGACGCGGCGGCCGGTGTGGCCGTCCCGCTGTGCCGGGCGGAGAGCATGGAGCTGATCGGCGGTGGCGGGACGGACATGCGCTCGGGTTTCGCCCGCGCGCTGCGCTCCCGGCCGCGCCCGGACGTGATCGTGGCCCTGACCGACGGCCAGACGCCCTGGCCGTCGGCGCAACCGCCCTGCCGCACCGTGGTCGGTCTCTTCCCCCGCCCGGCCCGCGCGGTCAACGAGCGGAACCCCGAGTACATACCGGAGGCACCACCACCGTGGGCGCATGTCATCAACATCAGCTGACCGGCGCGGCCGGGAGCAGGGCGTCGATCCGGGCGCCGAGGACCGGCGCGATCGCGGCGGCGTAGGCCTCGGCGAGGTGGCTGTCGTCGCGGTATACGAAGGTGTCGCCGACGACGACCGGGCAGGCGCCGGACTCGGCGCACATCCACGGCACCGGGTCGATGACCTGAACGGTGCCCGCGGCGTCGGCGATCGCCTTGCGGCGCAGGGGATCGCGCGTCGCGGAGGCGACGTCGCCGGTGCACGCGTCGAGGTCCAGGGGATGCCGGGCGGCGCATTCGACGGCGTCGCCCGGCGGCCAGGCGGTGTCGAGGAGGACGGCGACCTCCGCACCGGTCGCGGTGAGCGCTTCGAAGGTCCGCCGGTAACCGGATGTCCAGTCCGCCAATGCATCCGGACCCGGATGGGCGAGGTCGCCGGCGTCGGAGGAGGACGCGATCACCAGCGACGGGCGCAAGCCGGCGACCGTCTCCAGGGCGGCGGCGCGCCACGCGTCGCAGCTCGTGTAGTCCTCGCCAGCGCGGACGATGGTCACGGCGGCGACCTTGCACGAGGCCTTCGTCAGCGACACCAGGCGCCAGCCGCCGTCGCGAGCGAGCCGGTCCAGCGCGGGGAACCACTGCGCCGCATGGGAGTCGCCGAACAGGACGACGACCCGCTCCGAGGCCGGATCGCCGTAGGCGCAGGCTTTCACACGGCTGCTGTCGTAGTCGGTGTGGCAGCCGTCGCGGTAGACCGCCGAACGGTGGTCCTTGATCTCTCCCAGGGCCGGGCTGAGATTGCTCGGCAGGCTTCCGGCCGGCGCGGCGAGCAGCTGCGACAGCCGTTCTCGCGCGTCGGGTGCGGCGGCGATCTCCTGCGCCAGCATGGGAGCGGGCGATCCCGAACTGATCGCGGGGGGAAAGAGCGCCACCGCGAGGATCACGGCGGTCGCACCCGCCGACAGGCCGAGACCGACCGAGAGCGCCTTGCCCGGCCGGCGACGGAGGGCGGAGTGGAATCGCAGCGGATCCTCGACGAACCGCCGGCTCGCCCACGCCAGCAGCAGCGCGATCGCCGCGAGGGCAAGGGAAAGACGAGTGGACTCGCGCATGCCCAGCGCGGTCGGCCCAATGATCAGCAGCGGCCAGTGCCACAGGTACCACCCATAGGAGACACCGCCGACCCACACCGCCGGCCGCCGCGCCAACACCAGCCGCGCATCACCCCGCGCGGGCGCGCAACCCCCCGCGAGCACCAGACCGGTTCCCACGACGGGCAGTAGCGCGTGGAAGCCCGGATATGTCGTGCCGTCGTCGAAGGCGACCGCGGAGCCGAGGATCGCGGCCAGCCCGAGCCAGGTCATCGGCCCCGACACACGGGTCGGCAGGGCCGCCAACCGCCGAACGGACAGGGCGAGCAGCGCGCCGCCCCCGAGCTCCCACAGCCTCGTGTGGATCCCGAAGTAGGCCCACGACGGTGATTCCGCCGTCGTCAACGCACTCAACCCGAAGGATGCTCCATAAAGGACGGCGAGCGCCGCGAACAGCGCACGCCGCCGCCGTCGAAAGAGCCTCCACCCTGCCACCAGCAGGAGCGGCCACAGCACATAGAACTGCTCCTCGACGGCCAGCGACCAGAAGTGCTGAAACGGCGAGGGCGGCGCCCCTTGCGACAAGTAGTCGGTCCCAGCCGAGGCGAGGCGCACGTTCTCGACATAGAAGAGACTGCCCAGCGCGTCGCCGACGTACTCGTCGAAGCGCAGGCGGGACAGGAAAAGCCGCGCACCGGCCAGCGTCGCGACGATGACGGCCGTCGCCGCCGGCAGCAGCCGCAAGGCCCGCCGAGCGTAGAAGCGGCGAAAGGACAGGCCACCGACGTCGGAGAGCTCACGCACCAACAACGAGGTGATCAGGAAGCCCGAGATCACGAAGAAGACGTCGACCCCGACGAAGCCCCCCGACACCGCCCTGACCCCCGCGTGGGACAAGACGACCAGGCCGACGGCGACTGCCCGCAGACCCTGAATGTCGAGACGAAGGGCGTGGCGTTCGGGGGCGGGACGGTCGGGCATCCCCGCAGTCAAGCCGCCGCCGGTGAACGCCACGTGACCGCGGGACGAAGGCCAGGTCCGGGCAGGCGGATTCCAACCGATTCGAACGAGTCCTGGATACCGCCGCCGGTCTCGGTTCAACTGGGGCTTGTTCGCCGCGATCGCAGGACCGGCCAAGGGGCGGGAGTCTGCGGGGCGAACCGGAACCGGGATCCGGGCGGGTGATCCCACGAGGCGTCGACCTCCAGGGGCGGGCGAGTGATCGGTCGCGGCGGAGGGCTTCGTGGGACACCGCGCCTTTGGTTCCCGGAGAGACCCTTCAAGGAAGGAAAACAACGTGCAGCTCGAACGAACAAGCGGAAGGCGACTCCTCAGGGCCGTGCTGACGGCCTGCGCGGCGATCGTGATCGCCGGGATCACCGTGGTCGGCGGGCAGCCGGCCGCGGCGGCCGAGCCCGAGACGGGCTCCTCCGTTCAGGCGCAGATCGACGCCGTGCTGGCGCAGCACCCGGACGGGAAGCAGATCAACACCAACCAGATCGCCTGGGAGAACGGCACGGTGATCCTCACCATTCCGATGGACGGTCAGCGGGCCGCCTACGGTCCCGGTGAGCAGGGCGTTCGAAAGGACGGCCGTCCGGACTGCCCGTACTACTGGACCTGCGTGTACAAGGACGAGAACTACAACGACCGCAGGCTCCAGTTCTCCCACTGCGGCTACATCCAGGATCTCGGCGGCTACGGCTTCAACGACCAGACCACCTCATGGCACAACAACCAGTCCGGAGGGGCCCGCACGAGGGTGTACGACTGGCGGGGAGCATGGGTCCAGCTCTGGGCGACCGGGGATGCGCAGTCGTGGAATCCCAACGTCGGCAAGGCCAACAACGACAAGGCCGACGGCATCAAGGCCTGCTGACAGGGCGGGCCGCGGTCGGCTCATCGTGCGGAGCCGACCGCGGCCCTTTCGGCGCCGTCGGCATGCGTGAAGCCCGAGTCGGGTGGGCCTGCGGGCGGCCGATCCAGCGGACGAGTCAGGCACCGGAGCCGCGCAGACGCTCGCGCATCGACTCGCCGTGCCCATGGCCCATCTCGGTGTACAGGTCGAGGGCTTCGCGCCAGGAGCACTCGGCAGCGTCCCGGTCGCCCTCGTCGGCGTGGACATCACCGATGCGCCCCAGGGTTCCGGCTTCCTCGTAGGCGTTGCCGACGCTGCGGAAAAGGTCGAGAGCCTGCTCGAAGTCGCCGATCGCGCCGGGAAGGTCGCCCATGCGATGCCGGAGGTAGCCCAGGCTGTCAAGGGTGTGGGCGATCTTGGTGCGGTCGCCCAGCTCCTCGAAGATCGCCAGGGCCTCCAGGCACGGCTCGACGCCGTCCTTCGGATTTCCCAGTCGGGCCGACAGCCAGCCGATCTCGTTGAGCGCGCGGGCCTGTCCCGGCCGAGACCCGCTCGCCCGCTCCAGCAGGAGAGCCTGGCGGGCGTGCCCAAGGGCGGCCGCGAATCCCTCCGCACTTTCCTCGACATAGGACAGTGCGTGCTGCACGGCGGCCTGGCCCACCAGGTCGCCGGACTCGCGGTGCAGACGCAGCGCGCGCTCAAGATGGAACCGGGCCTGCTCTGCGGCCTGGTGGAAGATCGCCGCAGAGGCGAGGAATCGGTGGCCGCGGGCCTGCACATCGAGGTCGCCCAGACGATCGCCGGCTTCGAGGACGAGACGCGCGAGCTCACGCTGGCTGCCCCACAGCCCACTGGTGCCGAGTTTGTTCATGACGGTCCACGCCAGCCGCCACACATGCCGGTCGTGACCCGCCTCGGCGGCGTGGGCGACGGCGGCCAGGACGCCGGGAAGCTCGGCGTCGAGCCAGGCCGAGGCGTCGTCGAACACCTCGAACGACTCGGGTGCGACACCGGCGAAGGGTTCCTCCAGGACGATCGGCACCCGGCTCGGCTCGGTCGTCCGGAACGCCGCGAAGCCCGAGTGCAGCCAATGATCGAGACCGCGTTCGACCGCGCCGTGCCGGTCTGCCGCGTCCTCCTCCCTCTCGGCGAGGCCGGCGGCGTGTTCGCGGAGAAGGTCGTGGAACGAGTGGCGGCCGTTCGCATCCACTGACAGGAGGTTGGCCTGCACCAGCTCCCTCAGCGAACCCCGGACGTGTTCGGTGCTCTCCGCCAGGACGCTCACGACCCAGGGGATCGAGAAGTCGGGCGCCCGGTGGAGACCCAGGAGGCGATAGGCGCGCTGTGCGCCGGAACTGAGGCGATGGTGCGAATGGTCCAACGCGACCGTTATCGCGGTCTCCGGGTCGGTGGGGCCGATCGCCAAGGCCCCCAGCCGATCCGCTTCGAGCAGGCGTGTGTAGTCGGCGATGGTCTCACGGTGCGGGTGATGGTGCGTCAGATAGTTCGCCGCGGCGATCCGCAGCGCGAGCGGCAGTCGCCCGCAAGCCTCGGCGAAGGCGTCGAAGTCTCTTTCGGAGGTGTGCCTCACGATGAGTCGGCCAAGGAGTTCGCGCAGCAGGGCGGCGGCCTCGTCCGGGCCGAGCGCGTCGACGGCGACGCGGGTCAGGCCACCGCTGGTGATGTCCAGTCCGGACAGTCGGTTGCGGCTGGTGATCACGGTGAGGCACAACGGATCGGCCGGAAGCAGCGGACGCACCTGCGGTTCGGCGTGCGCGTTGTCGAGCACCAGAAGGAGGGGGCGCCCGGCTAGCGAGCGCTGGTAGAGCGCGTGCTGCGCCTCGGGATCGGCCGGGATCCGCTCGGGTCCCACCCCGAGCTGGAAGAGCAGCCGGATCCGCGCCGTCTCGATGTCCACCGGTGTGGATTTGCTGTAGCCGTTGAGGTCCAGGTACAGGCAACCGTCGGTGAGGGTCGCCCTGACCTGGGCGGACCGCGCCCAATGGACGGCCAGGGCGGTCTTGCCGACGCCGCCGATGCCGGTGAGCGCGACGAGGACGCCCGTGCCGCGGCCGTAGTCGGCCAGGAGCCGGTCGAGCCTCCGCAGAGTCGAGCGCCGCCCGGTGAAGGACCGGTTCGCCGCCGGAAGCGCACGCGGCTCCCACACCGCGCCGGGGCCGAAGTCCGGGGCGGCACCGGTGAGCCGCCGGCGGACCCGGTCGAGGGCGACCCGCTGGTGCAGGTCGAGTCCGAGCGCGGACCGGCTCAGCAGCAGGTCGAAGCGGTCGGGACTGTCGGTGGTCGGAGGCGGCGGGAGGTGCTCGCCCTTGAGCCAGTTGTAGATCGTGCTCATCGAGACGTCCTCGGTCATCGCGGCGATCTCGCGGACCGTGGCCCCGGAGTCGGCGATCCGCGCCCGTAACCACGCGCCGAGTTTCACCGGCGTGTCGAGGTGGTCGAACTCGCCGGGCTCGAACGCGGCCCCGCGCCCGGCGGCCGACAGCCACCCGCGCACGACCCCGGCGCCCACGCCGAGCTCGCGCCCGATCTCGTGAGGTGAGAGCCGGTGCCGCTCCATGTGCGCCGCGAGCCATTTCGCGAGACGTGCGGCCGTATCGGCCTCGACAGGCTGCATATGATCCCCCCGGACTCCATGCGATGGTCAGCCCCATGACCGATTCCAACGTATTAAAGGCGATGGTTGAACGCAACGGATTAGGGCGGAGATTCGTCGCCGAGGACCATGCGAACGGTCGCTTCGACCGCCGGCGACTCCGGCGCGTACAGCTCATGGCCGACCTTCTGCGAGAAGGCCACGATCGCCGGGAACGATGCCCCGAGACCCGGAGTGCAGCACGAGAACCCGGCCCCGCCCTGATCACCGTCTCCATCCCTTCGGAGAACCTGGAACGGCCTCGGTGCCCGTCACTCGGCCTCCACTTCTCTCGACCCGCCGACGGCGTCCGGCCCGATGCGAGGTTCACCGACCGCTACGGTCACTTCCCCGTCGCAGACGAACTGCAGTTCTCCGATGATCGTGCCGATCCGAAAGACACAGGAACCGCTTCGCGGGTCGCGCCAGTACTCGATCTCGTCGAAGGTCGAGACGTCCACGGGATTCCAGTCCGCGCCGGCCGCCTCGGTGTCCTGCGCGAATCGGAGGTCTCGGACATCGAAGAAGACGAGCCGGAGATCGCGTCCATCGTCGTCGACGCGGAATCGCAGGGTCAGGGTGACGAACCGATCGCACGTGACGGAGAAGTCGACGAAGGTCGAGGCTCCGTGGAGGTCGATGCGCTCGCCTCCGATCGACAGGTAGTAGACGGCTCCGGCCTGCCTTCCAACGGCGTCGACCGCCGGCCAGGGATCGAGTCCGTCGAAGCGCGGCAGATAGCCGTCCTGATCCTTCACCTCGGCGACCCTACCGATCCGCGGCCGGCTCACCGACTTCGTGAACCTGGCAGTCCAGTTTCCGACCGCACGTCCCGCCGTTGCTGACTACCGTCGCAGCGGGGGTGAGCACGCGTGAAGTGGCCGGTAAAGCCGCGAGACGGCAGTGAGAACACCGACGAGGCCGACGTCGCCACCGATTCGGTCGTCCCCGAGCTGGAGCAGCAAGGCTGGCAGGTCCACGACGAGAAGGTCACCGGCACCGGATTCCTCACCATGGCGGCACGCCTCCCCGCGCTGGTCGCCCAGGCGCTCCGCCTGGCCTGGAGTGCCTCCCCCGCGACGACCGCGGCGTGTGTCGTGCTGAACGTCGTCTCCGGTGTGGCGACGACGTTCGGGTTGCTGGCCACCCAGGGCGCGGCGGCCGCGCTGCTCACCCAGGCGCCGACGGCCGAACGGATCCAGGCGGCGATCCCCTCGCTGATCATCGTCGGGACGATGCTCGCCGCCCGGTCCGGCCTGTCGATGGCCGCCGGCTGGGCGCAGGCCCGCTTGCGGCCGCTGGTCTCGAATGCCGTCGAGACCGACTTCTACCGTGCCACCACCGGCATGCAGCTGGCCGCCTTCGACAACGCGTCGCTCACCGACGAGATGGACAAGTCCCACCAGCGCGGCACCACCGCGGTGACCAGCCTTGTCGAGGAGGCCATCGACGTCATCACCGGCGCCGTCGGTGTGGCCGCCGTCGCCGGGGCCCTGGCGATCATTCATCCCCTCCTGCTCGGACTCCTCATCGTCGCGGCGATCCCGACCGGATGGGCCGCGGTCCGCTCCGCGCGCGCCGAGTACACCTCATGGCACGCCAGGGTCGCCCGTCGGCGCCGCCTGTGGGTCCTGGAGAACCTGATGGCCTCCCGGCCCACCGCCGCCGAGCTGCGGTCCCTCGACCTCGCCGACTGGCTGCTCGCCGAGCACCGCAAGCTCCTCGCGCTGGAGACCGCGGCCGACTTCGTCGTGCTCCGGTCCCAGACCTGGACGCGTGCCGTCGGCGGAGTCATCGCGGGCCTTGCGGGCGTCGGCGTCTACATCGCCCTCGGCTGGCTCATGACCGTCCAGGCGGTGCCGCTGTCGGCCGGTGCGGCGGCGGTCCTGGCGATCCAGAGCGGCCGGTCAAGCCTGAACCTGCTCATCTCGTCGATCAACTCCCTGTTCGAGCAGGGCCTCTACGCCGGCGACCACACGCGCTTCATGACGCGTGCCGCCGAACACACCCCCACCCCGCGCCCCGACCGTCTCGCCGGGCCGCCGGACGTCATCCGCCTGGAGCAGGTGTCGCTGCGCTATCCCGACGCCGAGAGAGACGCCGTCGACGAGGTGTCCCTGGAGATCCACACAGGACGGACGATCGCCCTCGTCGGGGAGAACGGATCCGGGAAGACCAGCCTCGCCGCCCTCATCGCCGGTCTCTACGAACCCACCGGCGGCGTCATCACCTGGGATGGGCGGGACATCGCCGGGATGGACACTGGCCGACTGCGTGAGCACATCGCGGTGGTCACCCAGGATTACCATCACTGGCCCTTCACCGCCGGCGTCAACATCCACATTGGACGCACCACCGGCAGAGGCGGGAGAGAGCGCGTCGAGGCCGCCGCCCGCGCCGCCGACGCCCACGGCATGATCACCGAACTGCCCAAGGGCTACAACACACTGCTCGACCGGCGGTTCAAGGACGGACACGACCTCTCCGGCGGGCAGTGGCAGAGGCTGACCGCCGCGCGCAGCTTCTACCGCGACGCGCCCATCCTCATCTGCGACGAACCGTCCGCAGCCCTCGACGCCCGCGCCGAACACGTCCTCTTCGAAACCCTCAAGGCGCGTCGGGGTACCACGATCCTGATCACCCACCGCCTCGCCAACGTCCGCCACGCCGACGCCATCTACGTCCTCGACCACGGTCGCCTCATCGAACAGGGAACCCACGACGAGCTCACGGCGATCGACGGGCGCTACGCCGAGCTTTTCGGGCTCCAGTCGCGCGGTTACAGCGCGGAGCGGGCGGAGTGAGGAAGTCCGGCCGGACGGCGGGCGGCATCAGCCGATCCGCACCGTGCTCACGACGGTCACCGGGAGCGCGATCGCGACTCACACCATCGCGCGCCCGTCTCCGAGCCGCGAGTCATGCCTGTTCGCCCCTGGGCGACCGCCAGCGCGCCGACGACCTTCTCCGCCTCACCGCGGCCCGCCCCGGTCAGGCGCCGGTACTCCCCGATCGCGTCGGCGGTGCGGCCTTGGGCCGCCAGCCTGCGTGCCGGGCCGAAGTCCGGCGAGGGCTTACCCGGCGCGGCTCGAAGCTCTTCGGCGACGTCGGCGACCCAGCGCGCGGGGTCGCGCTCGGTGGTCTTGTACATGGCGCGCGCCAGTTGTAGGGCATGGCCGGTGCGGCCTTCGGCCACCATCCGCCACATCCTCGCGTGGACCTGCTCCATGGAATCGACGACGTCATCGGCCATCCGGGCATCCCTGCTGCGGTCGGCGGCCGCGTTCGGTCGATGCTCATCGGTACCCGAACGACGGCCGATGAGCAGACCGGCGGCGGTCAGGACCGCCACCACCGCGACCACCACGACGAGAGCCATCTGGCCACCGGACATCAAGTCTCCTCAACCCATCGCGGGCACGTGCGCACCCGACTGCATCTTGTCGCGCCCGACCCGATTGGGGACCGCGACAACCACGAATGTGCCTTGGGGACGGAGCCGGAATCTTGAGCCGACCTTGATTCGCGCGGCTCGTCCGCGGAATGAAGCGTCTCCTGCGGCGGTCATCCACCGGGAAGCGCGGCCGAGGCCCGACGTGTCCGGGCTATTCAGGACCCACCTGCCCACACGAGCCAGGCGACACCGTGCTGGGAAACCCTGCCTCTCGAAGGAGATCAGCGAGGAAATGTACCTCGACGCTCGTACCTTCGTAACCGTGTCGCCTCAGGTTCCGGGCTGATCTCTGCGCCTCGTCCAGAGAAAACCCGAGAGCCTCACGGAAGACCTTCAGAATTCCTCCACCGCCATACTCACCGACCGGCCGCAGGCAGCCAGGTCCGTGCCGCGCCAGGATTTCACCGCGCACCTCCGCCGGAGCCGGACCCCAGCCACCGTCACACGAGACCACTCCGCAGGCGCCACAGGCCCACTCCAATTCCCACCGCAGCCGACCATCCGTCGTCAGCTGTGCCGCCAAGCCCACGCACGGCTCTCCGCACCCCCCACACGGACCCGCGAGCTCCGCGGCTTGTTCGCTCATTCCCAGTCCCTCATTGCCCATGGACGCCCTCGTAGTCGCCGAGCGGCCTGAACGAGGACCGAGAAAAGCCCTCGGTACCGCTGTCCCCACCTGAGGTACGAACTCGCGGCGGAGTAGATCCGCACGCCCGCTCGCACGCCGAAGGGTTCGAGGTTCCAAAACGTGTAAGCACTCGCGGCCACGCTCACCGGAACGTAGATCCTGCCTCACCGCCCGTGCGCCGCCTGACCAAAGACAGCGAAAGCCCCCGCCACCACCGGCGGGGGCCCAAGCCAACTGGCTAGTCGAACACGTTCCCCACGTTCGCCAGCACCTGCCGCGCGATCACGATCCGCTGCACCTGGTTCGTGCCCTCGTAGATCTGGGTGATCTTCGCGTCCCGCATCATCCGCTCGACCGGGAAGTCCTTCGTGTACCCGTACCCGCCGAGCAGCTGCACCGCGTCCGTCGTGACCTCCATCGCGACGTCCGACGCGAAGCACTTGGCCGACGCGCCGAAGAAGGTGAGGTCGTCGTCGTCGCGTTCGGACTTGGCGGCGGCGGTGTAGGTGAGCTGGCGGGCGGCGGCGAGCTTCATGGCCATGTCGGCGAGCATGAACTGGATGCCCTGGAACTCGGCGATGGCGCGGCCGAACTGCTGCCGCTCCTGCACGTAGACGGCGGCGCAGTCGAGGGCGCCCTGTGCGATCCCGAGCGCCTGCGCGGCGATGGTCACGCGGGTGTGGTCGAGGGTCCGCATGGCGATCTTGAAGCCCTCGCCCTCCGCGCCGATCAGGCGGGAGGCGGGGATGCGGACGTTGTCGAAGAAGACCTCGCGCGTCGGGGAGCCCTTGATGCCGAGCTTGCGTTCGGGGGCGCCGAAGCTGACCCCCTCGTCGTCCTTGTCGACGACGAAGGCGCTGATCCCGCGACTGCGCGCCGACGGATCGGTCACGGCGAAGACGGTGTAGAACTTCGAGTCGCCGGCGTTGGTGATCCAGCGCTTGGCGCCGTTGAGTACATAGGAGTCGCCGTCCCGGGCGGCCTTCGTCTTGAGCGAGGCGGCGTCGGAACCGGCCTCGGGCTCCGAGAGGCAGTAGGAGAACATCGCCTCACCGGCGGCGACGGGAGGCAGGAAGGTGCGCTTGAGCTCTTCCGACCCGGCGAGCAGCAGCGGCAGGGACCCGAGCTTGTTCACCGCCGGGATCAGCGACGACGAGGCGCACGCCCGCGCGACCTCCTCAATCACGATCGCCGTGCCCAGTGCGTCGATGCCCGCTCCGCCGTATTCTTCGGGTACGTGCGGTGCGTGCAGGTCCGCCGACCGCAACGCCTCGTAGGAGGCCTGCGGGAAGCTCGCCGTGTCATCGGCCTCGGCGGCGCGAGGAGCCACCTCGGCGTCGCAGACCTCGCGCGCGGCCGCGCGGATCGCCTCGTGTTCCTCTGGCAACCGGTACGCGTCGAACACCATTTACCTCGCCCTTCACCCGCCGTCAACTATCAGGACACCGTGTGCTCGCTTCGGCTGTGAGGATACCTAGGCATAGCAGTACGGCAGTTACGAACCATATTCTCGTCGACCGCGTTACTCGCCAGTAGGGGGTCCGCTCAGTGAGCGTCCAGGTCAACGGACCGTCACCTTCCCACCCCATAACGCCACCCTCGGGCGCGCTTCGCCCGAGACTGGCCTTCGTGGGCTGCGGGTACCTGGGTTCGACGTACGCGGCGTGTTTCGCCGAGCTCGGGTACGAGGTCGTCGGGATGGACGTCAACGTCGAAAAAGTGGCAAAACTCTCCCAGGGCGTCCTGCCCTTCCACGAACCGGGCCTTGAGGCGCTGCTCAAACGCAATCTCGACGCCGGGCGGCTGCGCTTCACGACCTCGTATGAGGAGATCGCCGACTTCGCCGACGTGCACTTCATCTGCGTCGGGACCCCGCAGCGGTCCGACTCCGACGCCGCCGACCTGTCCTATGTCGAGGCGTCGGTCACCGAACTGGCCCCGCACCTCCTCCGCAAGGCCCTGATCGTTGGCAAGTCGACCGTCCCGGTCGGCACCGCCGCCTGGGTCGAGGAGCTCGTCGCCCGGCACGCCCCGGTCGAGGCGGGCGTCGAGGTGGCGTGGTCGCCGGAGTTCCTCCAGGAGGGCTTCGCCGTCGAGGACGTCCTGCGACCCAACCGCGTCGTCTTCGGCGTCAACAGCGACTGGGCCCGCGACCTGCTCTACGCCGTCCACAAGGGGGTGTTCGAGCTCGCCGCCGCGGAGGACCGCCAGGTGCCCGTGGTCGCCTGCGACTTCGCCACCGCCGAGCTGGTCAAGGTCGCCGCCAACGCCTTCCTGGCCACCAAGATCTCCTTCATCAACGCCATGGCCGACCTGTGCGACACCACCGGCGGCGACGTCACGCTGCTGGCCCGCGCGATCGGCTACGACGACCGCATCGGCCCGAAGTTCCTGCGCGCCGGCGTCGGCTTCGGCGGCGGCTGCCTGCCGAAGGACATCCGCGCCTTCGTCGCCCGCGCCGAGGAGCTCGGCGTCGGCGACTCGCTGCGGTTCCTCGGCGAGGTCGACCGTGTCAACGCCCGCCGCCGCACCAAGGTCGTGTCCATGGCCGCCGAGATGTGCGGCCGCACCTCCGGCCCCAACGGTCCCGACCTGTCCGGCCTGAAGATCGCGCTGCTCGGCGTGACCTTCAAGGCCAACAGCGACGACGTCCGCGACTCCCCCGCACTCTCGGTGGCCCGCAAGCTCATGCGCGCCGGCGCCACCGTCACCGCCTACGACCCCGAGGGCATGGCCACCGCCAAGGACGTCGTCCCCGATGCCGTCTACGCCAAGAACATCCCCGAAGCCGTCGACGGCGCCGACCTCGTCTGCGTGCTGACCGCCTGGGAGGAGTTCCGGCACACCGACCCCGCCGCACTCATCGAACTGGTCGCCCACGCCCGCGTCATCGACGGCACCAACAGCCTCGATCCGGTGCTGTGGACCGGAGCCGGCTGGCAGTACCGCGGCATGGGACGGCCCGCACACGGCTGAACGCGCGAAGTCGGCCCACCACCACGAAGGTGATGGGCCGCCGTTCTGCCTGGTGCCTAAGTGGTGTGGGTGAGCAGGGCGAGGTTCCGCAGCAACGCCGGCTCGTCGACCCGCGCCAGTTCGGAACCGTCGGCTGCCCGCATCGACACGAAGGTGCTGAAGCGGCCGATGGTCCGGCCGTCGTCGAGGAACAGCACCGGCCCCTTGAAGCCCCCGTCGGGCGAGTAGACGACCATCTTCGTGGCGACGTCCAGCACGATCTTGCAGTTGAGGACACGAGTCCGGATGCCACTGGGGCTCCCGACCGTCACGCACGCCTGATCCGCCCCCTGACTCATCGCGCCCAGACCTAGCAGCGGCTGGCCGAGGGCATCCTCGACGGCCGGGCCGAGCCCGGTGGCGGTGACGCGGCCGCCGGGCTCCCGTTTCATGATGTCCCGGACACCGTCGGCGAGCAGGTCGAGGTAGTACAGGTCGTAGCCGTCGTCCCCCCGAGGCACCGGCCGAGGGAAGGAGCCGTGCATCTCGATCTCCTGCGACTTGTCCCCCGTCTCGATGTTGAACCAGCGCAGGACGATCCCGGCGGTGCCGAACCTGGTCTGGGTCAGGATCATCGGCCTTCCGTCGGGCGCCCAGTGTGCGTCCATGGTGTACTCACCGCCCTGACCGAGCCCCTTGGCGATCGTGCGCTCGGTGTTCTTCGTCAAGTCCCGGACGACCAGATCGACCTTCGGGTACTCGCTTCCGGGGACCAGGAACGCCAGGTGGCGTCCGTCCGGCGAGACGGTGGCGTCGACGAAGAGCTTGCTCTTCGCCGACTTGTAACGCGACTCGGGCTGCCGCCCCGGAGTCCACGACCACAGCTCGCCGCCTTCCGACCCGGAATCGATGTAGAAGAACGTCCCCTCGATCGTGGCGAGTTCCTCCTTGGCGGCGACCGATTCGGCGCTCGCCTCCGGCGAACCCACCGACGCCGCGGGCTCGTTCGGGCCCGACCAGTCGTCGGCGGTGTCGGTTTTGCCGCTGTCATTGGGATCGGCGTACAGGACAGCCCCGTATCCCGCGACGAGCGCGACGACCGCCAGCACCGGCCACAGTGCCCGGCGCAGGCCCTTCGGTTTGTTCTCTTCGGTGTTCATGTTCTCCCCCGTTCGCATTTCCGTTCTGTCCACCACCATGACGCCGATTCCGCCGAGAGGGTTGCCCGAAGGGACAATGGCCTCCAAAATGGATAGTCCACATCAGCTGACATAGGCGAGCAGTTCGGCGCTGCCGTCGAGTCGCGGTTCGGTGATGGCGCCCAACTCGGCACCGGAGGCGTCGGTGACGACGAGAACCCCGTCGGCCCGCCCGACCAGGTCCGCGCCGGCGAGGACGTAGGTCACGGCGAAGTCCTCGGATGCCTCCACGACCGTCCCGCTCGGCAGCTCGATGACCGCGTCGCAGACCACCGCCCGGTCGACGGTCCCGGAGGACGTGCTCACGCACCCCTTCGTGCCGTCCTCGCTGACCGCGACGAGTTCGTCGGCGCCCCTTCCCAAGGACTCGAAGAGCGGGCCGGCGGTCTCGCTCAGGTCCAAAGAGGACGGCTCACCGCCCGCCGCCATCGCCGCCATACCCGACGCGCCCGTATACGTGATGTCGCCGGCGTTCTCGCCGCCGGCGATGAAGCGCGGATGACACCCGCGAAGCTCCACGTCCCCGCCGAACTCCCCCGGGTCGTCGAGAGAGACGTACGACGCGATGACGTCCGGTCCGCCGTTGAGCGGAGCGCGCCCGACGAGCAGGCTCTCGCCGTCGGGGGTCCACACCGGCTCGGCGCACGGCAGGTACTGGAAGTCGTCCATCAGCGTCGTCACCGCTCCCGTCGCCAGCTCCTTGACGAGAAGGTTCGCGGTGAGGCCGTCGGCGGAGGTCTCGCGCCAGGCGATGCGCTCGCCGTCGGGTGAGACGCTCGCGGTGCTGCGCAGCGTGTCGTCGCCTTCCAGCACGACCGTCGGCTCATCCTGCGCCGGCGACCACGACAGGACCCGCGTCGCGCCCTGCGAGCCGCCGCGATCGAGGTAGTAGAAGGTGCCGTCGAGCGGGGAGTCGGGGTTGTTCTCCTTCTCCGGCGGGGTTTCGGCGGTGGTGCTCTCGCTCGTCGACGGCACGCTCACACCGCTGCTGCCGTTGTCGGGAACGGGCCCGGTGCCGCCTTCGGGGAGCCCTGCGACCGCGAAGGCGCCGCCGACCCCGCCGACGGCCACCGCGAAGGCCGTGACCGCGCCCGCGGCCGCCCGCCGGATCCCGATGCCGCGCGAACGCGCGAGGACCTTGGCGTGCAGGAGGGTGAGGGCCTTGGAGCTCTGGCTCTTGATGGCGCCCTCCGTGCAGCCGAGCAGGTCGGCGGTCTCGGCCACGCTGCGGTCCTCGTAGAAGCGCAGGACCAGCACGGCGCGCTGCCGGGCCGTCAGGCGCATCAGCGCCTCCCACACCGCGATGCGGCGGACGGCGTCCTCGGCGGCGTCGTGGCCCGAGACGGGCGGTTCGGGCGGCTCACCGGTGTGGTGCTCCTTGAGCCGGCGGCGCCGCCACGAACGGTGGGTGCGGGCGAGCGCCGACTGCACCAGATCCTCGGCGAGGAACTGGTCGCCGGTCAGGAGGAAGGCGGTGCGCATGAGCGCGGGCGTGCGCGTGCGGACGAACTCCTCGAACTGGGCGGCGGGGAGGTCGGTCTCCATCCGGGGTCCTTCCTGTGGTCTGCCCGGGTTGACGCCGGTGGCGAGTTTTCGGTTGCCCCAACGGACGAACATCGCGAAGCGGTCACAATCGCCGCGCGTTCGAGCCCGGTGAGGCGCCGTCTTTGCGTACAGGGGTCATGCTGCATCCGTGAGCATGTATCCCTGTCCCCAGTGCGGAGCGCCGTCGGGCCCCGAGGGCTGCGCCGTGTGCGGACGCGGGCCCGAACCCCTGCTGACGGAATTGTCGGGTGTCGACGCGAGTCTGCGGCAGACCGCGCAGTCGCTGTCGCGGCTGCGGGAGCAGACGCGGTCGGCGGAGGAGACGCAGATGCTGCTCACGGCGAAGCGCGCGCGGATCCTCGCGCGGCTGGGCGAGCGGGAGCGGCAGTTGCGGAGCGCCCCGCCGCCGCAGGCCGTCGCGCCGCCGACGCCGGTGGCCGCTCCCCCGCCCGCCGCCACGCCGTCGTGGGACCGGCCGCAGGCTCCGCGCCCGCCGGCGCCGAGCCCGTACCGGCCGCCCGTCGCGCCGCCTTACGCGCCGGCGCCGGCGCCCGTGCCCCCGGCGCCCGCGCGGCGCCCGGAGACCTCCGGCCGGCTCGTGCAGAACACGCTGCTCATCCTCGGCGGGATCCTCGCCGCCGCCGCGGCGATCAGCTTCACCACGGTGGCGTGGGTGACCTTCGGCGTCGGGGGCCGCGCGGCGATCCTGGGCACCATCACCGTCATCGCGCTGGCGGTCCCCTTCGTGCTCAAGAAGCGCGGTCTGTCGGCGACCGCCGAGACGGTCAGCGCCGTCGGTCTGCTGCTGGTGGTCCTCGACGGCGTGGCGCTGTGGCTCCTGGGGCTCGTCGACGACGTCGACGCCGGCGTGTTCGTCGCCGGGACGTCCATCGCGGCGGCCGTGTTCGGCCTGCTCTACCACCGGCTGAGCGCGCTCATGGTGCCGCTGTACGCCGTCCCGGTCCTCGGCCTGTTCGCCGCGCTCGTCGCGTTGGGGCAGTCGGCGACGAACATCGGCCTGGTCCTGCTGTGCGCGGTGACCTTGCTGGCCGCGACCGCCGCCGTGTCGGGCCGCGACAAGGTCGCCGCGACGATCTCGGCGGGCCTGGCCGCCGCCTCGGTCATCGGGACCGTCGCCTACCTGACCGCCCACCACGCGCCCGACCTGCTGGTCCTCCCGGCGCTGGCGACGATCGTGGTCACCGGCGTGGCCCGCCGACTCCCGAACGCCTACCGGCTCGGTCCGCTGCTCGTCGGCGCGGCCGCCACCGTCGTGGTGCTCCTGATGGTGTTCCTGCAGGGTGCCGCCACCGTCGCCCTCGCGCTGAAGTCGACGCCGTGGAGTTCGCCCGCCGACCCCTCGGCGCCGGCGAACCTGTGGCAGGTGCCGCTGATCTTCGCGCTGCTGGGGCTGGCCGAGTTCGCCGCGCCGAAGCACCGCCTCCGCCGGACCGCCGCCGTCCTGGCCGCGACGCTGGTCCTGGTCACCGCGCCCGGCGCGCTGGGTCTCGGCTGGCGGGTCGCGGTCCCCGTGCTGATCGCGGCGGCCGTCGCCGGTGCCTTCAGCGCGCGGTCGGGGTCTCGCGACGACTCCGCGACGCTTCTGGCCGCGTCGGGCGCCGTCTTCCTGCTCGCCGTCGGCATGTCCCTCGCCGACCGCCTCGCCACCGCGGCCGCGCTGACGAGCGTGGTCATCGTCGGAGGGCTGCTCCACCTGCTCCGCAAGGGCTCGGCCCACGCGGCCCCGGCCGCGATCGGCCTCGCCGCAGCGACGTGGGCACTGCCCGGCGCTCTCGTCGTCTGGGCGCACCTGCTCGGCACGCCCCCCGTCTACCTCGCCGGTCTCGGCCTCACCGCCGCGGCGGCCTGCGCGCTGGCCGCCTCGCTGTGGACACCGACAACCGGCGGGCTGTCCTGGCTGTTCCCCGTGGGCGCCGCCGCCGGTCTGCTCACCAGCGCCGGGTTCATCGGCAACGAGCTGGACGGCACGGAGACGTACGTGGCGATCGGCTGCGTGCCGCTCGCGCTCGTCCTGGTCGCCCGTGCCATCGAGGCGAGCCAGACCCGCGAGCAGAACGAGACGGCACGCCGGATCGCCGCCGCCGCCGCGGTCCTGCTGATCATCGCGACACTGACGACGGTCGCCTACCGCCTCACCCCCGGCTTCGAGAGCCTCGTCGCCGTGGCGCTGGCCGGGATCGCCGGACTCTGCGTCGCCCGCCTGCCCGGACACCTGCGGGCCGGTCCCGGCATCGGCGCCGCCATCGCCGGCGGTATCGCCGCCGGGGTCTCGGCGGTCATCGCGATCGCGGCGGCCGCGGCCTCGGCCGGCGCGTCCTTCCCCGTCTGGACGGTCGGACCGAACGCGTGGACCTCGGCCGCCGAAGACGTGCGCTGGCTCGGCTGGCAGCCGCCGGTCGTGCTGCTGATCGCCGCGATCGCCGCCGTGGCGCTGCTGCGCGGCCGGACGCGGCACCACCTCGTGCTCGCCTGCGCGAGCTTCGCCCTGCTCTCGGCGCCGGTCGCGTGGCAGCTCGGCTGGCCGACCACCCCGATCCTCGCGACGGCCGCAGCGGTCGGCCTCGGCGTCCTGGCCGCCGTCAAGGGACCGGAGGCGCCGACCCGCCTCGGCGTCGGCATCGCCTTCGCCCTCTACGCGCTGGTCACGTCACTGGCCACGCCCCTGGCGACCCTGGCCGCGACGGGCGCGATCGCCGCGGCGTGCCTGCTCGTCGCCGGCATCGCCTCCGGCGGCAGGCAACCGGTCACCGGCGGGATCGCCACCGCCGCCGGACTGCTGATCCTCCCCGCGGTCGCGATCTCGGCGGTCGCCGTCATCACCGACCCCGACCTGCCCGGCGGTCCCCTGCCCGAACGCGTCGGGCTGCTCGCCGCGATGGGCGCCGCCAGCCTCGGCCTGCTCGTCGCCGTGCTCCTGCGCGTCGGCGGCTCCCGGAACCTCCCCTACGCCACGGTCGCCGTGCCCGTCGCCGCCACCATCACCGCCCTGACCAGCTTCGCCACCGACGAACCGACCCGCGTCCACACCGCCCTGGCGGCCCTCATCGGTATCGCCGCGGCCCTCCTGCAACTGCCCGACAAGACCGCCGCGCGCTGGCGAACGGCCCTGTCGGTGCCGGCGCTCACCGTCTCGGCCGTCGCCGTCAGCCCCGTCGTCCTGGCACCCCTCGTCCTGCCCTACAGCTGGCTCACCGCCGCGTGGAGCCGCGTCCCGGCCTCGACCGTCGACGGCCTCTACGCCGGTCACGCCGACCCGCCAGGCGACGTCGCCGACGTCGCCGTCCTGGCCGCCGTCGCCCTCGCCATCCTCCTCGCCGTCCTCGGTCTCGCCGACCGGCGCTGGATGGTCCCCATCGCCATCGGCGGACTCGGCGCGGTCATGCTCGCCGCGCCCGTCGCCCTCGACCTCCCCTGGCCGACCGCGCCCTTCACCGCGCTGGCCATCGCCGTGCTCGCCGCCCTCACCGCCGGATTCGGCCGCGACATCAGGCAGGGCCTGCTCTGTCTCGGCCTCGCCGTGCTCACCGGCGGCCCGGCGCTGGCGGGAGCCCTCGCCACCCGCCCGACGACACTCGCCGCGCTCGCCGTCGCCACCGTCGTCTGCCACATCGTGGCCTTCGCCGGCGCCGACACCGCCCGCCGCGTCACCGGCCAGGTCCTCGGCGGCGCCTTCCTGACCGCCCTGATCATCACCGCTGGCCTCGCCGCCGAGCTGCCGGCCGCGCAGATCGCGCTCGGCGTCCTCGGCGTCGCCCTCGCCCTGCTGGCCACCGCGTCCCTGCTCGCACTGCGCGGCGGACGTCCCCCGCAGGCACTCGCCGCCGAGGTCATGGCGCACGTCAACCTCCTCCCGGCACTCGCCTTCGCCGCGTCGGAGGACAGCGCCCGGCCGCTGGCGACCGTGTTCGCCGTCTACGGCGCGATGCTCGGCCTCTATGCGCTGCGAATGGGGTCGGGCACGCTCCGCCGGGCATACGCGCTGGTCGCGGCCGTCGGCGAGCTCATCGCGTACTGGCTGCTGCTGTCGGCGGCCGACGTGGAGACGGTGGAGGCGTACACGCTTCCCGTGGCGGTGATCGCGCTGGTCGGAGGCGTTCTTGAGCTGCGCAAGCGCCCGCCGCTGCGCAGCTGGGTCGCGCTGGGGCCGGGCCTGCTCACGCTGTTCGCGCCGACGCTGGCGCCGGTGCTCGTGTCGGCAGGCGATCCGCTGCGCCGCCTCGCGCTGGGCGCGGTGGCGCTGCTGGTGCTGCTGGTCGGCGCGAACCGGCGGTGGCAGTCGCCGGTGGTGATCGGCGGGCTGGTGCTGGTGCTGGTCGCGCTGCACGAGCTGGTGCTCATGTGGACGCTGGTCCCGGCGTGGCTGCCGATCGCGGTGGCGGCGGTGCTGCTGCTGGTCGCGGGTGCGACCTTCGAGCAGCGGCGACGGGATTTCCGTCGCCTGAAGGCCGCGGTCGGGGGTATGCGCTAGGCGACGCTCTTGGCGAGGAGGGGGCGCAGCGCGGCGACGATCGGGGCGTCGGCGGGCAGCCAGGGCACGGAGTCGAGTTCGTCGGCGGCGAGCCAGCGCAGTTCCTTGTGCTCGCGCGCCTGCGGGGTCCCGTCACGCAGCGTGGCCGTCCAGACCTTCAGCGTGGCGCGGCCTCCCGCCATGGCCACGTCGCCGCCGATGCGTTCGCCGATCTCGATGGTCACACCGAGCTCCTCGTCGCACTCTCGAGCGAGGGCGTCGAGCTCGGATTCGCCCGGTTCGACCTTCCCACCTGGGAATTCCCAGCGGCCGGCGGCGGCCGGGGGGTCGGAGCGCTCACCGGCGAGCACTCGCCCGTCGAGAATGATCGCCGCACCGACGATGACCTTTTGTGTCGTCACGGCGCTCAACAGTGCCACAAGATCGGCCATTGATCACCGTCCGATGTCGCTTAACGCTCCACTGCTCGGTTGGTCGAGCCTCGTACTTCTGGTCAGTAGTTCGTGCTGGACGCCACATACCGCGATACGGGACGACCGGCCAATCACGATCATCCGGAAAAGACCGAAATGCCTGCGTGGACACCGGACAGGGTGTGCGGCAAGACTCTAGGGACCGATGGTTAAGGCGCGACGGCGGTTCGGACACAACCCGATGAAGGCCCCGCCGCGGAGGTGCCCATGACGCTAGGTGAAAACTTGCTGAAAGACGCACTGGAGCAACTGTCCGGCTGGACCGGCGACACGACCGGCCTGACACGGACCCTGCCGATCGACGAGAGCCAGCACGCCGACCTGACCGAACGCATCAAGGTGTACGCCGACACGCTGGAGCTGCGCCCTTATGTGCGCCGCAACGACGGCACCACCACGGTGTCGGTCCGCAATCCCGACGGCGTGAACGCCAACGACATCGCCTTCGCCGCGCGCGTCGAGGACGCCTACCGCACGATGGCGCACATCACCGACGCCGAGGACGCCACCGCTCGTAACTCGTGGCGGCTGACGACGTGGTGGAGCAGGCGGCGCAGCGCGACCGGTTAGCACCGCACCGACCGCTGAAGTCCCTCGACACCGGCGCCCGCGGCGAACCACAATTCCCTGTGAGCAGGA
This sequence comes from Phytomonospora sp. NPDC050363, assembly GCF_040655735.1. Classification (NCBI taxonomy): domain Bacteria; kingdom Bacillati; phylum Actinomycetota; class Actinomycetes; order Micromonosporales; family Micromonosporaceae; genus Phytomonospora; species Phytomonospora sp. NPDC050363. The sequence goes on along the minus strand of NZ_JBFAKK010000011.1, from coordinate 71,669 downwards.
ACCGGACCACCGTGCGGGGTCGCCTCGCCGGACTCCGGCGGCTCGCACGCGGCCGGGCCTTGGGCACGCCGCGCCCGGTCGCCACCGCCGTGTCGCTCGTGCTGATCGCCGCCGCCTACTACCTCGCCGCCCGCGTCGGGCTGGGCCTCGAACTCGTCGGCGGCCAGGTCACTCCACTGTGGCCGCCCACGGGCGTCGCCGTCGGCTGCCTCCTCCGCTTCGGCGTGTCCCGCTGACGCTGCTGTTCGCGGTGTTCCCGTTCCTCATCTGGGCCGCCCTGCGCTTCCAGCAGATCCTCGCCGCACCCTGCGCCCTGCTCGCCTCGGTCATCGCCGTCTACGGCGCCGTGCGGCAGCTGGGGCCCCTCGCCGACCACGATCTGCTGGGGAACATGGTCACGCTCCAGATCTTCAATGCCACGGCGGCGCTGACGGCCCTGCTGCCGGCCGCCGTCACCGCAGAGCGGGATCAGGCTCATCGCGATGTGCAGCGGGCATACCAACAGCTCGCGAGGGTCGTCGCGTCTCTGCGCGCACAGCCGTGACCAGCGAGATCAGCACGAGCCCGGCGCCGAGCCAGACCGCGGCCCGCACCCCCGAGGCGTCGGCGGCCAGGCCCCCGAGCAGCGCCCCGCCGCCGATGGCGAGGTTGAACACCGAGGTGACCATCGCCGACACCTTCTCCCGCGCATCGGGCGCCTTGGAGAACAACCACACCTGCGTTCCGACGGACACACCCCCGTATGCGACACCCCACGCGATGAGCAGCGCGGTCGCCCCTGCGGGACCCCGCACGAGCAGCGGCACGACGGCGAGCACGGTCGCGAGCGAGGCGGCGATGGCCAGCAGCGTCGCGGCCGGTGCCTTCGGCGCGCGGATGCCGACGAGGAAGTTCCCGGCCACGCCGGCGACCCCGTAGACCAGCAGCAGGGCGCTGATCGCGCCCGGGGTCAGGCCGCCGACCTGTTCGAGCAGCGGCCGCACGTAGGTATAGGCGGCGAAGTGGCCGGCGACGAGGGCGGCGAGGACCACCAGGCCGACGCGCAGGCCGGTCGCCGATCCGACGCGCGCCCCGCCGCGGCCCTCCGAAGGCAGCGACGGCAGGACGGCCGCCATGACCGCCGCGACGAGGAGCGCGAGCGCCCCGCCGCCGGCGAAGGCCGCGCGCCAGCCCGCGAGGCCGCCGATCCAGGTCCCGAGCGGGACCCCGGCGACCGAGGCGATGGCGATGCCGCTCATGACGGTGGCGTTGGCGCGGGCGGCGATCTTGCCGGTCGCGAGCCTCCCGGCGACGGTCAGCGAGATCGCCCAGACGCCGCCGATGCCGACGCCGATGAGCACGCGGGAGGCCAGCAGGACCGGGAAGTTGGAGGCGGCGGCGGACACGAAGTTCGCGGCGGCCAGCAGAACCATCAGCCCCATGAGGACATGCCGACGGTCGAGGCGGCCGATGACGCGCGTGATGATGGGGGCCGCGACCGCGGCGACGAGACCCGGAACTGTCATGGTGAGACCGGCGGTGCCTTCGCTCACGTCGAGGTCGGCGGCTAGGGGTGTGAGCAGGCCGATGGGCAGCATCTCGCTGGTCACGACGGTGAAGGTGCCTGCGGTGGCGGCCAGGATGGCCGGCCAGACGGCGGTACGAGAGGACATGGGCCAAGACTCGGCCGTTGGAGGTTGTGGATCAACGACGGAGTGCTCATCCTTGGATTAGGCAGGCTAATCGACAGGAGGAACATGGAGATCCGTGAGCTGGAATGCTTCCTGGTGCTGTCGGAGGAACTCCACTTCGGGCGCACCGGCGAGCGACTCTACGTCTCCCAAGGCCGCGTGTCCCAGCTCCTGCGCTCGCTGGAGGGCCGGATCGGCGCGCGACTGGTCGAGCGGACCAGCCGGCGGGTGCGGCTGACGCCCCTGGGCGAGCGCTTCCGGGAGTCGCTGCGGCCGGCCTACGACGCCCTCAACAACGCGGTGTGCGTCGCAAGGGCCGAGGCGCGGGGCGTGGACGGTGTGCTGCGGCTGGGGTTCCTGGGCGGGCTGAGCGAGCGGCTGGCGTCGACGATCGGGCGCTTCTCGGCGCGGCATCCCGACTGCGAGGTGGACGCCGTCGAGGTGCCGATGTTCGACCCGTTCGGGCCGGTGCGACGGGGCGAGGTCGACGCGGCCGTGGTGCTGCTGCCGGTCCGCGAGGCCGATCTGACGCTGGGGCCGGTCTTCTCGCGCGAGCCGCAGCGGCTGCTGGTCTCGACGCGCCATCCGCTGGCGCGGCGCCAATCGGTGAGCGCGGCCGACCTCGCGGCCTGCGATGCCATCAGCGTCGCCGCGCCCGCGCCGGACTACTGGTCGCGTTTCCCGTGGCCGCCGGAGACGGCGTGGAGCGGCCCGCGCGTGCGGACGCTCCAGGAAGGGCTGGCGGCCGTCGCGGCGAACCGGGGCGCCATGATCATGTGCCGGCTGACGGCCGAGTACAACCGGCGCGGCGACGTCGCGGTGGTCCCCATCGAGGACCTGCCGGACTCGACGCTGGGGCTGGTGTGGCGGCGCGACGGCGAGACCGAGCGGGTGCGCGCCTTCGCCGAGGCGCTTGCCGAGGCGGGATGAGGCCCCGGAGCGAGGGCTCCGGGGCCTGGGGTTCGGGTCTTCGGGGTTCAGGCCGCCGGGACGAAGACCGGGTCGACCCAGTAGCTGCTGTCGCGCCAGGTGCCGGTGATCTGGTCGCCGTTGCCGTCGTAGCGGTAGATGTAGCGGTAGGTGCTGTTGTGGGCGGTCAGCGGGCCGACGGTGAGGGGGCCGTCGGTGAAGTAGTCGTAGGTGTAGGCGTAGACGCCGCCGAAGGCCGTGTAGGTGACGGTGTACTCGACGCCGGGCTCGACGTCGAAGGGGTAGCTGAGCGCGACGGTCTGCCAGCCGTAGTCGGTCTCCTCCTCGGGGGACAGGAACTCGTTGGCGCCCAGGCTCGGGGTGGCCGTCGGGTTCACCGCGACCCAGCGGTCGCCGGCGGCGCGCTCGTTGCCGTCGGCCTTGTAGAAGCGGATCGCGGTGATGGTGCCGGGGACGTCGACGGTGAAGACCGTCGAGAGGTTGAGCGCGTCGGTGTCGAAGTCGGCGACGCTGTGGGCCGGGGTCTGGTCGCCCCAGAGCTGGTGCGAGGCCGGGTCGGCGGCCGCCGGAGTCGCACCCACCGCGACCAGCGCGGTCGCCGCGACCAGCGCGGTGAGCAGGGACGATGCGGACCTGGTTCGGTTTCGAAGCAACGACATGAGGGGAAGATTAGGGACCGTCCACTGTGGATTGATACGGGCGTTCGGCCGTTGCCCGTCCGTCCTTTGTGGGGTATTGGACGGCCGCTTCAGTCCCGCCGGGTCAGCTCCTTGGCCGCCTCGGTGAAGCGCGCCAGGTCGGCGAGCGTGAAGGCCTCGACCCCTTGCCCCGCCGCGAGTTGCTCGACCCGCCGCAGCGTCGCCGCGCTCAACCGCGCCTCAAGCTCGATGCGCAGGTCACCCTCGACCCGGACGAGCCGGACGACCGCACCGTTCGAACCGGGCGTGCCGGCCCCCTCGACCATTTGGAGGCAGCCCTGTTCGTTGTCACCGAGCCGAAGCGGCTCGCCACAGTCGTCCACATCGGATGGTGCGTCCTCGCCGAAGCCCTCGACCGTGACCCGCACCTTGTCGCGCGTCCCGTCACTGCCCACGCCGCTGAACTCGCACCACTTCGCGGCGTCGGAGGTCTGGCGTTCCAGGACCGGTTCGGCGGTGGCGTAGATCGCCCCCGAGGACGCCTTGGCGGCGAAGTCGGCGCAGTCGACGGCCACCGAGTCCGGCCCCCCGAAAACCTTGAAGCCCGCCACCACCCCACCCGCCAGGACCAGGCCCACCAGGGCGATGACCTTGAGCAGAAACCTCAGGTCGGCGCGACTCATGAGCGGTCCTCCCGGTTGCGGTTACCCCGGCCGGGATCCGTTGCGCGGCCGACCGTTCGGCGTGCGCCAAGCTACTTGGTGCGAGGGCCCGACGGCAAGCCAGGGCGGGGTGGGCGGAGCCAGGTGGCGAGGTCGGCGAAGTCGGCGGCGGTGAGGGCCCGGCGGGCGTCGACGCGATGCAGGAGCGCCAGGCCGGGATGGTGGACGGCGACCCAGCGGCGGTCGGCGACGGTGATCTCGTCGTCCACCCACACGAAGGGCCGGCCGGCGGCCCAGTCGACGAGGACCGGAGTCTTCCAGTGGAGCGGGTCCGATGCGTCGGCATCCGGCGCATCCGGCCAGATCACCACCGGCGCGGGCGGCAGACCCAAGCGCGGGGCGACGTGCTCGTTCGCTTCGTGCGTCCAGCTCGTCGCCCACACGAGTTCGCAGTCCAGCGCGGCCAGACGCGGACCGAGCGCCGGGTCGAGCCGGGAGAGGAGCGGATTGGCGTCGTCGGCGGCGCCGAAGGTCGGATAGCCGTCGGGACGCACGTCCCGCCCCGCGCCGAAGGGAATGAGCGGACCGTCGACGTCGAGGAACAGGAGAGGGCGGGGCATCAGAGCAGTATCCCGACCGCCTGCCGTGGTACGCCCGCGTCTCCCTCTAACCGAACAGACTCGCCAGCCCCACCCCGGCCGCCGCGAGGAAGGCCGGAACCGCCATCGCCGCCAGCACCACCACCGCGCAGCCGCCCTGCGACGACTTCGGCGAGTTCATCTCGTCGCGCTTCTTGTTGTAGAGCTTCACGGCGGGGTCGTTCTCGTCGTGGTAGTCGCCCTCGGCGTAGTTGACCATCTTCGCGATGCACAGCGCGCACAGCCGTCCAGAACCGTCCACCCGCTCGCCGCACCCGTTACAGGCCGCCATCGCACCTCCTCGAGATCCCGATTTGCCGAAGAGTATCGAAGTATAAGGTCTACTGTCCTCTTTGGACTGAGTGCGCTTTCCGGGTCCCTTTCACCGCACCGCCGGCCGCTGATGCGTCGCCCAGTACTCCGCCGCCGTGATCCCCAGCAGCACCACGTCGTAGTAGTCGCCGGCGAAGTACTCGTGCTCGCGAAGCCACCCCTCCTCCGTGAAGCCCAGCCCTCGGTACAGGGCGAGCGAAGCGTCGTTGAAGGAGTAGACCTCCACCTCGCACTTGTTGAAGCGCTGCTCGGCGAACATGTAGGCGAGGACGAGTTCGGTCGCCTCCGCCGCATACCCCTTGCGGCGATGGTCACGGCTGATCACGACCCCCGTCTTGAACCGCCCCGCCCGCACGTCGGTCTCCCCCACCGTCACCGACCCCGCGAAAGATTCGTCCTCTATGGACTCGACCACCAGGCGAAAGGCCTCACCCCCAGGCGCCCGCCCAGCCCGCTCAGCCGTCCAGGACTGAAAACTCTCCGGCGAGCGAGGAGGCTCCACCGTGTCGGCGTTGCGAACGTCGACACTGTCCACCGCGAGGTCGCGAAAGCCCTGCCAGTCATCACTTTCGACCCCACGCAAGCGGATCTTCGCACCAGTCCACATGTCGCTCATGCAACCGCCACTTCAATGTCGGGGCGGGCCGAGTCGTCGGCCCGGAGATCAACTCCGACGGATGCTAGTGGCGGGTGGAAGGGGACGCGACTTGTTTCCGCATCGATGGATGCGTCGGCCAGACCGTCAGTCGTCGTGATCCGCCTGCGGGCCCGGCCAAGTCCGCCAGCACTTCCGGCGGAGCGACGACCGGAACGTCGTGCTCACCCATCCTTGAGCGTGCCCTTCGATGTGGAAGCGAGTCTTCAGGAACGGGTCGGACGCCCACGGCTCCTTCAGATCGGGCGCGTTCGTTCCGGGGCCCTCGTCCGTGGCGCGCATTGGGCCGTCCCGGTTCCACTGCCCGTCTTCGAAGTGCAGGTTGGCCTCCGCCGTATCCACATCCTCGTAGGGCGAGATCCGGTCGAACCCAGCCGGATTGGGACGGCGAGGGTTGAACTTCTTCGCCGGCCGCGCGAGAGGCGTCGCCACCCCCTCAGCCGGCGATCCGCCGACCCCGCCGGCGCTCGATCTCGGCAAGGTAGGAACCGAACTCGTCGGCGAACCCCGAGATTCACCCCGACATGGTGGGACACCAGTAGTGGGAACGGGCAGAGGCTGCTTGGGAGACACGAAGAAGGGCCCCGCCACCACCGCGAGACCCCTCCCCACAAGCACCTGCGCGCCGGACGACCGGCGCCGGCACCCCTACACGTTGAACCGAAACTCCACCACGTCCCCGTCCCGCATCACGTACTCCTTGCCCTCCATGCGCACCTTCCCCCGCGACTTCGCCTCGGCCATCGACCCGGCGTCGATCAGCTCGTCGTAGGACACGATCTCCGCCTTGATGAACCCGCGCTGGAAGTCGGTGTGGATCTCCCCCGCGGCCTCCGGCGCGGTGGCGCCCTGCCGGATCGTCCAGGCCCGCGTCTCCTTGGGCCCGGCCGTCAGATACGTCTGCAACCCCAGCGTGTGGAAGCCGATGCGGGCGAGCTGGTCGAGGCCGGGCTCGCTCTGCCCGGTCGACTGCAGCAGCTCCAGCGCGTCCTCGGGGTCGAGGTCGACCAGCTCGGACTCGATCTTGGCGTCCAGGAACACCGCGTCGGCGGGGGCGACCATGGCCCTCAGCGAGTCCAGCAGCTCCTCGTTGCCCAGCTGCGACTCGTCGACGTTGAACACGTAGAGGAACGGCTTGGCGGTCAACAGGTGCAGCTCTCGCACGGCTTCGAGGTCCAGCCCGGCCGAGAACACGGTGCGTCCCTCGTTGAGGATCTCGCGCGCGTTCTTGATCGCCGCCAGCCTCGCCTGGAGCTCCTTGTCGTTGCCCTTGACGCGGGCTTCCTTCTCCAGCCGCGGCAGCGCCTTGTCGATCGTCTGGATGTCGGCGAGGATCAGCTCGGTGTTAATGGTCTCGATGTCGTCGGCGGGTGAGACACGGCCGTCGACGTGCGTGACGTTGTCGTCGGCGAAGACGCGCACGACCTGGCAGATCGCATTGGCCTCGCGGATGTGGGCGAGGAACTGGTTCCCCTTCCCCAGCCCTTCCGACGCGCCGCGCACGAGCCCGGCGATGTCGACGAAGGTGACCGTCGCGGGCAGGATCTTCGCCGAACCGTGCACCTCGGCGAGCTTCGCCAGTCGCGGATCGGGCACGCCGACGACGCCGGTGTTGGGCTCGATGGTGGCGAAGGGGTAGTTCGCCGCCAGAATGTCCGAGCGGGTCAACGCGTTGAACAGGGTGCTCTTGCCGACGTTGGGCAGGCCCACGATGCCGATGGTGAGTTTCACCCGGCCATTGTCCCCGGAGCGCCACTATGACGCCCACCACGGGGTCAGGGTGTGCCCGGTTGCATTGATGCGCCAGGATGGGGGGCCACAACCGAGACCCACAGCACACCCCTACCCCTAAACCCCGCATGGGAGGGCCCAATGCGGCACATCCTCAGTCTCATCTACGGCCTGTTCGGCGCCTTGGCGGCCTGGCTGGCCGCCGCGATCGGCGCCAACGCCTTCTTGTTCCACGCCATGGAAGCGGCGGGAGCGCCCCTCCCGGACGGCACGTGGGCGAAGACGAAGCTCATCGGATACGCGGGCGTCGCCCTCGCCGGCGTGATCCTCGGCTTCCTGGCCACCCTGCGGCTGTCCCCGGCAGGACCGATCCTCGCCGCCGTCATCCTCATCGGCGGCCAGGTGATCTTCGAGTACAAGGCCTCCTGGCTGGAGTTCAAGGCGCTCACCGACGGGCTCAAGCTCGACCCGTCCGCCCTGACGCTCCCGTCGGCCACGTACGCGCCGGTCATCGTCGCGGCGATCCTGCTGACGGCGGCCTTCAGCTTCTCCCGCTGGCGTAACCCGAAGGCCGTCACGGCCGACAACACCGGCTACGCGCCGACGGAGGCCCCGCTCGGCTCCGCCGCGCTGAACGACTCCTTCGGCCAGCAGCCCATCGACCCCTTCGCCCCCGCCGCGCCCACCTACGAGCCGGCCCCGGCGGCGCCCGCCCAGCCGTCGATGTACGTCGACGACGGCGAAGGCGCCACCACGCAGCTCCCGTCGAGCAATCCGCACCAGCAGAAGCCGCCGCCCCCTCCTTACGGCTCCTGAGACGACGGCGAAGGCCCGGTACATCGCGTACCGGGCCTTCGTTCGCGTCAGTAGCGGTAGTGCTCCGGCTTGTACGGGCCGGCGACGTCGATGCCCAGGTACGAGGCCTGGTCACCGGTCAGTTCGGTGAGGTGGACGCCGAGGGCGTCGAGGTGCAGGCGGGCGACCTTCTCGTCGAGCTGCTTGGGCAGCGTGTACACGCCGATCGGGTACTCGTCGGTCTTGGCGAACAGCTCGATCTGCGCCAGCACCTGGTTGGCGAAACTGTTGCTCATCACGAAGCTGGGGTGGCCGGTGGCGTTGCCCAGGTTCAGCAGGCGCCCCTCCGACAGGATGATGATCTTGTGGCCGTCGTCGAAGGTCCACACGTCGACCTGCGGCTTGATGTTGTCCTTGACGACGTCCTTGCGGGCGATCAGCCCGGCCATGTCGATCTCGTTGTCGAAGTGGCCGATGTTGCCCACGATCGCCTGGTGCTTCATCCGGCCCATGTGCTCGGCGGTGATGACGTCCTTGCAACCGGTCGCGGTCACGAAGATGTCGGCGGTCTCGACGACGTCCTCCAGCGTGGCGACCTGGTACCCGTCCATCGCGGCCTGGAGTGCGCAGATCGGGTCGATCTCGGTGACGATGACCCGCGCGCCCTGGCCCCGCAGCGACTCCGCGCAGCCCTTGCCGACGTCGCCGTAGCCGCACACGACGGCCGTCTTGCCGCCGATGAGCACGTCGGTGGCGCGGTTGATGCCGTCGATGAGCGAGTGGCGGCAGCCGTACTTGTTGTCGAACTTGCTCTTGGTCACCGAGTCGTTGACGTTGATCGCCGGGAAGCGCAGCGAACCGTCGCGCTGCATCTCGTACAGGCGGTGCACGCCGGTGGTCGTCTCCTCGGTGACGCCCTTGATCGAGTCGGCCATGCGGGAGAAGCGCTGCCCGTCCTCCTTGAGCGAACGGTTCAGCAGCGTCAGGATGACCGTGAACTCCTCGCTGTCGGCCGTCGACGGGTCCGGCGCGGCGCCGGCCTTCTCGTACTCGGCGCCCTTGTGCACCAGCAGGGTGGCGTCCCCGCCGTCGTCGAGGATCATGTTGAGCTCCTCGGCACCCCAGTCGAGCGCGCGCTCGGTGCACCACCAGTACTCTTCCAGCGTCTCGCCCTTCCAGGCGAAGACCGGCACACCCCGCGGCTCGTCCGGGGTGCCTTCGGGGCCGACGGCGATGGCCGCGGCGGCGTGGTCCTGGGTCGAGAAGATGTTGCAGCTCGCCCAGCGCACGCGGGCCCCGAGCGCCACCAGCGTCTCGATCAGCACGGCGGTCTGGACGGTCATGTGCAGCGAGCCGGTGATCCGCGCGCCCGCGAGGGGCTGGGTCTCGGCGAACTCCCGCCGGACGGCCATCAGGCCGGGCATCTCGTGCTCGGCGAGGGTGATCTCCTTGCGGCCGAACTCGGCGAGCGAGAGATCGGCGACCTTGAAGTCGGCGGCCGAATCCGTGGAAGGCGTGGTCTGCGGCAACGTACTCGTCATGCCCGCATGATACGCAAGCGTGATCCTATGGGGCCATTGCGCGGCACCGCGCGTGCTCCGCGCATCACATTGGGGAGCCGCTCGCGACACCGGGCGACGCGCGGCGCCGGGGAGGGGCCCGCGGGAGGCCCTCCCCGGCGCCATGCCGGGTGTCGGGATACCGGCCCTAGCCGAAGTTGAGGTCGGCGCACTGGTAGAAGGCGTTGCCCGTGTCGTTGATCGTCCACACGGAGTACAGCATGTGCCGGCCGGAGAGGTTGGGCAGCGTTACCGCGTGCGAGACCGAGGACGGCGGCTGCGCGCCACCGTAGGAGACGGTCTTGATCGGCGTGAGGTTGAGCGCCGACCTGGTCAGCTTGGCCGTCTGGTTCCAGCCCGGCTTGGTGACGTAGTACTTGAAGTCGGTCGTCGAGTGGGCCGCGGTGAGCGTCCACCGCACGTTGTACGTGGCGCCGCGGGTGACGTTGTTCGCCGGCCACGCGCCGCCGCGCTGGTCGTTGAGCTGGTCGAACTGGCCAAGGCCCGCACTGCAGAGCTTGGTGTCGGCCGGTCCGCCGCCGGGGAAGCCCTTGGGGCCTTCGACGCTCTGCGGCTCCCACTGGATCGGGCCGCAGTTGCTGACCTGGCCGAGCTTGCAGAAGTAGGCGCGGCTCGTGGGGGACGTGGTGTAGCCGTGAGCGTAGGCGCCGCTGCCGCTGACGAGAAGCAGCATGAGCGAGGCGACGAGACTCGCGCCGAAGCCGACGAGTACACGGAGCGTTCTTCGACTTAACATGTCGGATCCTTTCGGTGACCTGCCGTTTAAAGAAAGCTTCCTTAGCGTAGGGCAAAATCGGACTTACGGTCTAGACACAGTTAAGTCACCGCATGACTACTGGGAGCGCCTCAAATGACCACAGAGAGGACGGGTGCACAGAAGTGAGCCGTGCTGGGGTGTGAGCATGGCGAGAAATGCGGCCGACGCCGAGAGCGCCGCCCGATCCCGCAAAACGTTGCAACCGAGGCCGTGAGCAGGCGGAACATACGTACGGGGCGGTTGGTGAGCCGGCGGACGAACCGCTCGACTTTCCCAACCGCCCCGTACTCCCCCCGGTTTGGTTCCCCCGCGCGTGACTCGGACTCTCGTCGCGATGACGCTGCGTACCTAGATAGTTACACTCGGACGATCGGCCGTCAAGTGGAAAGCCGAAAAGATCCAGAAATTCTGCGTTTGGCCCATATCAGGGCAAACGGCAGCGAAAAGTGCGTGACTGTGTTACCGGAACTCGCCGGAGGCGGTGAAGGAGTTTCGGGGTCAGGCGGTGGAAGCCTGGAACAGCTCGCCGAAGCCCGTCGCCACAACGGAATCGGCGGCGTCGGCGGCGACGAAGGCCGCCTGCCCGGGCAGCAGCGTCAGCGGCTGCACCCCGTCGTCCAGCCGGACCTGGCCCGACCAGCACAGCAGGATCCGCGGCCCGCCGTTGCGCAGGACCACCTTGTCGCGAAGACCGCCGACGCTCGCGTGCGACAGCCTGAACTCCGGCATCGGCGTCTGCCACTCACGCACACCCGGCGCCACCTGCACCGCCACGACGCGCGGCTCGGCGAGCGACTCGTAGCGCAGCACGCGCAGCAGTTCGGGCACGTCGACGTGCTTGGCGGTCAGTCCGCCGCGCAGGACGTTGTCGCTGGCGGCCATCAGCTCGACGCCGACCCCGCGCAGGTAGGCGTGGGCGTTGCCGGCCGGCATGTAGATCGCCTCGCCGGGCTGGAGGATGACGTGGTTGAGCAGCAGCGCGAGGAGCACGCCGATGTCGCCCGGGTACGCCTTGCCCAGCGAGGCGGCCATGGCGTAGGTCGCTCCCCCGGGGCCTTCCCCGGCGAGCTGGGCGCATTCGGCGACGACCTGGTCGAGCAGCGGCCCGCGCAGGGTTTCCGGGACGGTCATCACGGTCGTCACGGCCTCGCGCAGCGCCTGCGAGGGGTCGTCCTGGCGGAGCAGGTCGACCGTGCCCGCCAGCGCCGAGACGTTGAGCCGGGACAGCAGCTCGGCCGACTCGGCCGGGTCGCGGAAGCCGCAGAGGCACTCGTACTCCGAGACCGCGCAGAGCAGTTCGGGCTTGTGGAAGGGATCGACGTAGTTGCGCACGGTCGCGTCGACCGGCACGCCCTCCGACTCCTCGTCGTCGAAGCCCGCGCGGGCCTGCGCCGCGTCCGGGTGCGCCTGGATCGACAGGGGTGCCTCGGCGGCCAGAACCTTGAGCAGGAAGGGCAGGCGAACACCGAAGCGCTGCACGTTCGCGGCGCCGAGGACCCGCTCGGGGTCCTCGGCGATCACGTCGATGAGCGTGCGGCCGTCCTCCACAGTGGACGGATCACCGGGGTGCGCACCCATCCAGAGCTCGGCCTCCGGCCCCTCGGTGGGGATCCGGCGCCCTTGCACCGCGGCGATCGCGGTGTGCGAGCCCCAGGCGTACGGTCTGATCGGGTTGCGCAGCAGTTCCACGGTTCTCTCGTCCTTCGGCGAACGTCGGCCGGTGCGGCGGACTACTTGGCGGCGGCGTCCGCCCGGTCGATGTCGGGTTCGAGGTAGATGACGCACGCGATCGGCACGGCCGCGCGCACCCGCGCCTCGGCCTTGTCGATACCGCGGGCGATGTCGGCCGCGGTCTCGTCGTGCCGCACGGCGATCTTCGCGGCGACCATCAGTTCCTCGGGTCCCAGGTGCAGGGTCTTCATGTGGATGATGTGGTCGACCTCGTCGCCGACCAGGGCCTTCTCGATCGCCCGGACGTGCTCTTCGGTGGCCGACTCGCCCAGCAGGAGGCTCTTGGTCTCCAGCGCCAGAATGATCGCCACGATGACCAGCAGCACGCCGATCGCGACGGTGAAGATGCCGTCGTAGATGCCGTCACCGGTCAGCAGCGTCAGACCGACGCCGAGCAGGGCGAGGAAGAGACCGACCAGCGCGGCGAGGTCCTCCAGCAGGACGACCGGAAGCTCGGGGGCCTTGGCGTTGCGGACGAAGGACTTCCAGGAGGCCTTGCCGCGCACGGCGTTGGACTCCACGATCGCGGTGCGAAACGAGTACGTCTCCAGCCCGATGGCGATGCCGAGCACCACCAGCGGCACCCACCACCACTTCGACGTGAGGAGATCGTTGGGGTGGCCTTCGAGCGTCTCGTGGATCTTGTGATAGCCCTCGTAGCAGGCGAAGAGGCCACCGACGCTGAAGAGCACGATCGACACGATGAACGCGTAGATGTAGCGCTCGCGGCCGTAGCCGAAGGGGTGCTGGGGGGTCGCCTCGCGGGCGGCGCGCTTGCCGCCGAGCAGCAGCAGGGCCTGGTTGCCGGAGTCGGCGACCGAGTGAATGCCCTCGGCCAGCATCGACGAGGATCCGGTCAGACCGTAGGCGATGAACTTGGTGACCGCGATCCCCGCGTTCGCACCGAGTGCGGCCACGATGGCCTTGGTGCCGCCGCTTGCGCTCACGTGCTGTCCTCCATGACGTTGCTCAGTTCCTTCATCTCCGACACGGCGGGCACCGACATCGGGTCGAGCCCGTGCGCGAGCGCCAGGTACACCGACGCGAAGTCGGGCACGGCGATCAGCGACGCGAGCCGCTCAAGGGCAGAGGCGCCCTCGGCGTTGACGACGTCGCATCGTACGCCACGCCGTCCGGTCAGCTCGACCACCGCGTCGGCCCGCTTGGAGTCCTTGGGCGTGCCCGACTCGTCGCCGTCGAGGCCGTCGTCGCGCAGGAGGAGGATACGCATCCGGGTCGACTCCGGCTCGTCGCCGGGATCGGCGAAGATGTCGCGGTCCTGCTCGGCGAGGGTGCCGAACACTCCGTCGAGGAGGCCGACCCGGCCGCGTCCGGCCTCGCCGAGCTCACCGGCGACGACGGGGTAGCGGGCGTTGGCGGCGAGCATGTCGCCGAAGCGGCGGGCGGCCACGCCCGCGAGCGGAGAGGAACCCCACACGACCGGGATGGAGTTGGCCAGGTCGAGGGCGAGGGACTTCGCCGGGTTGACGAAGGCCTCGGCGTCGGGCTTGCAGCGCTCGGCGTCGGCGTCGAGGCGCGCGGCGGTCTCGGCGATGTCGGCCTCGTTGAGGCGGATCAGGCCGAAGGACTTGGCGGCCATGAGGACGGGGATCGTCAGCGCCCACAGGCTCATGCGGGCCGGAGCCCGGCGCGGGACCGGGATGTAGGGCGCGCGGGCGCGCTCGGCGACCGCCTGGAGCTCGGTGTCGGGGGCCCCGATGGCGACCAGGCGCGCACCGCGCCGGGCGGCGGCCTCGGCGGCCGCGAGGGCCTCGGGGCTGCGTCCGGACGCGGAGACGGCGATGACCACGTCGGCGGCGCCGACCCAGCCGGGGATGCCGGCGCTGCGGTGCGCGACTACCGGGACGGGCGCGCGCGGTCCGGCCACTGTGGACAGGATGTCGCCGGTGCGGGCGGCGGTGCCGACACCCGCGACGACGACCGCGCGGGGGCGGCCCTCGTCGGCCAGCGAGACCAGGTTCGCCTCGGACGCCAAGGCGGCGGCCTCACGAAGCTGCGGGCCCGCCGAGGCGACCGCGCGCAGCGCCCCGCCGGGGTCGCCGGCGGCGATGGCCTCGGCTGAGCCGAGCCGGTCCTCGTCGACCCGGCACTGGCCGGTCACTCCCGCGGTGCCGTCGTCCATGCGCTTGTTCACGCTTCGTCTCCGGAGGTCTTGGGGCCGGACACGGCCTCGTCGAGGAGCAGGACCGGGATGCCGTCGCGGATCGGGAAGACCCGCGCGCACTCGGTGCAGGTCAGCGTCTGCGCCTCGCCGTCGTAGGTCAGCGGCGCGTGATGCTCGGCCGGGCAGGCGAGGACCTCGAGAAGTTTCGCGTCGAGTGTCACTGTGGCTCCTTAAACCTGTGGTTCGTGTTCAGCCGCGGACGATGGCGAGGACCGCGTCGCGGAGACGTTCCATGCCCTCGGTCGTCGAGGCTTCGACGTTGAGGCGCAGCAGGGGCTCGGTGTTCGAGGCGCGCAGGTTGGCCCAGGCGCCGTCGGACATGGTGATGGTGAGGCCGTCGAGGTGGTCGAGTTCGGCGTCGGCGAAGGCCTCCTCGACCGCCGCCAGGCGCGCGGCCTGGTCGTCGACGGTGGAGTTGATCTCGCCGGAGGCGACATAGCGCTCGTACTCGGCGGCCAGCTCCGACAGCGGCAGCTCGCTGCGGCCGAGGGCGGCCAGCGTGTGCATCGCGGCGAGCAGGCCGGTGTCGGCGAACCAGAAGTCGCGGAAGTAGTAGTGCGCCGAGTGCTCCCCGCCGAAGATGGCGTTGGTGCGCGCCATCTCGGCCTTGATGAAGGAGTGGCCGACGCGGGTCCGGACGGGCGTGCCGCCGTTCTCGGCGACGATCTCGGGCACCGCGCGCGAGGTGATGAGGTTGTGGATCACCGTGGCGCCCGGATCGCGGGCGAGTTCACGCGTGGCGACCAGGGCGGTGATCGCCGAGGGGGAGACCGGGTCGCCCTTCTCGTCGATGACGAAGCAGCGGTCGGCGTCGCCGTCGAAGGCGAGGCCGATGTCGGCGCCGACCTCGACGACCTTCTTCTGGAGGTCGACGAGGTTCTTCGGCTCCAGCGGGTTGGCCTCGTGGTTGGGGAAGGTCCCGTCGAGCTCGAAGTACATGGGGACGACCCGGACGGGCAGGCCGTCGAAGGCGGTGGGGACCGTGTGGCCGCCCATGCCGTTGCCGGCGTCGACGGCGACGGTGAGCGGGCGGATGCCGTCGAGGTCGACCAGCGAGCGCAGGTGCGCGACGTAGTCGGCGAGGAAGTCCTGCTCGGTGAGGGTGCCCGGCGTATCGGCGGTGGTGGGCTCGGCGCCGTCGAGGATGGCCTGCGCGCGGTCGCGGATGTCGGCGAGGCCGCTGTCGAGGCTGATCGGGCGCGCGCCGGCGAGGCAGGTCTTGATGCCGTTGTACTCGGCGGGGTTGTGGCTGGCGGTGAACATCGCGCCCGGGACGTCGAGTTTCCCGGAGACGAAGTACAGCTCGTCGGTGGAGCAGAGGCCGGCGAAGACCACGTCGAGGCCCGCGCGGGTGATCGCGCCGGCGAAGGCGCGGGCGAGGTCGGGGCCGGTGTCGCGCATGTCGTGGGCGACCGCGACCTTCGTGGCGCCGGTGCCGCGCACGAGGTCGGCGAAGCCCGATCCCAGTGCGGCCGCCGCCGCTTCGTCGAACTGGCCGGGGACGGTGCCCCGGATGTCGTACGCCTTAACGATGCTGGCCAGATCCGGCACTGGTCGCCCCTCCTGTGTCGCGTCGATGACCCCTGACATCCTCCCTTGCCTGGCGGCGAGGGGTGAGCGCGGGTGCCGGTGCCGGCCGCCGGGTGGGCTCCGGGGGCGGGTGTCAGCGCAGGTGGGCGAGGCGAGTCAGCGGTCGTCGACTATCCGCAGATGCCCGCGGCGTCCGGTGTTGGCGTCCCGCGGCGGCGCGGCCGGCTGCGGGGGCTGCGACGCGGGCGGGGCGTGGCGCGGCGCGGGCTGGTCGGGGAAGGGCAGTTCCGGCGGGGTGTCGTCGCGAGGGCGGGCGGCCTCCCGGACGGCCTCGGCGAGCGCGACGAGGTCGTCGGTGCTCGGCTCGGGTGTGGCGTACTCCCCTTCGTGGCGCACCAGATCCCAGCCCAGGGGCGCGGTGAGCCGGGTGGCGTGCGCCTCGCACAGGTCGTACGAATGGGGCTCATCGGAGGTGGAGAGCGGACCGACCACCGCGGTGGAGTCCACATAGATGTACGTCAAGGTGGCGACCGCGGTTTCGCGGCAGCCGTTCCGGGAACACAACCGATGTGACCTCACGGGCCGAACGGTATCGTCCCGCGCTCGGCGGCCGCATCCGATATCGGTCCGACACGCCGAACGGGCGCCGTGTAAGGCCGTCTCGACCGCCGGATCTAGTCTTGCGACATGACCCGAGGACCCCGACCCGCACGACGCGGGCACCGCGACCGGCGCGGCCGTGGCCTGCGTGGTCGCCTGGTGCCCGCGTCGGTGCCGATGGCCCGCACGCGAGCCGAGACTTTCGACGAGCTGGTGCTGTCGGCGGTCGACCAGTTGGAACGTCACCTGGTCGGCCGCGACACCGAAGAGCATCGCAAGGCCGCGCGGCAGTTGCGCGAGGTCGAGTTCGCCGTCGAGGACGTGCCCGGTGAGTTCAACGTGTACGACACCGACGTGCTGGAGGACGGTCAGGTCCCCTTGGCGCGTCTGCTGCCCGCGCAGCCCGGTACCGCCGGGGCGCTGCCGCGGATCGTGCTGTACCGCAGGCCCCTCGAACTGCGCGGTGACGGCGATGAACTCGCCGCCCTGATCAAGGACGTGCTCACCGAGCAGGTCGCCAATCTGCTGGGCATCGATCCGTCCGACTTCGACCCGCCGGAGTAGTCACCGTGCCACCCCGGGGATCTAGGTCTGTGGTCTAGGCGGCCTGCGGCGGGGCCTGCTGCTCGTTGTCGAACCTGGTTTCGAACCCGGTGTCGAACGCGGTCTCGAGTTCGGTGCCGGGCTGGGTGTTGAGCTGGTTGTCGCGTTGAGCGTCGAACTGGGCGCCGGGCTGGATGTTCGGCTCGGTGTTCAGCTCGGTCTCCAGGGTCGGTGCCGGTGCAAGGACCTGCATGACCGGTGCCGTTTGCGCCGCCGCGGCCGCGGCCGCCAGGCGAACCTCGTTGGCGCGCCTTTTGATCTTTCGCCGTTCACGCTCCGACATGCCACCCCAGATGCCGAAACGTTCATCGTGCTGCATCGCGTACTCGAGGCATTCGGTCGTCACCTCGCAGCGCGTGCAGATTCTTTTGGCCTCACGTGTCGAGCCCCCCTTCTCCGGGAAGAACGCCTCCGGGTCGGTCTGCGCGCACAACGCGCGCTCCTGCCACTCGGGGACGCTTCCCAGCAGGTCGGCCAGGATGTCGTGGCCGTCCATTATGTACGCCTCCTCGCTCACCTATCGGCGGTAATTGGCGCCAACCCCCCGCTGTTGCCGGCACTGCCTTCCGACTCGCGGTTGGCAGTCCACTGCGACGGGTTTCCGTCACACCCCTTTGATGAATTACACGCGTGTCATCCGCACTTCGTCAAGCAGAACCTGGTAATAGACCCGTTCGGGCAGGCGAATTAGCAGATTTTGCTCAGCACAAAGCACGCTGCGACGTGTTGGCACCGACCGATAACGGACAGTAGTCCACTCGGGTCACGGGCGTGGTGGCGGGGGCGGGGTTGGGTCGCTGGGGTGACGAGGTGGTGGCGGGGTGGAGGTGGTGGAGACGGGCGGGGGGGGGTGAGGGCTGGCGGCGGTGGGACGGGCTCGGGCAGGCGGGGAGGGGTGCGCCGGGGGTGGGGGCGGGGCTGGAATGGCCGCGGGCGGGCGGAGGAGGGGCGGGGTGGGTTGGGTATGGGCGGGGCGGCGCGGGAGGAGGGGGGCAACGGAGAGTGAGCGGCGGATGGGGGCGGGTCAGGGGCGGGGTGGGGCGCGAGGATCGCCGGGACGGGAGTGGGGTGGGGTGGGGGTGGCGCGGGGCCGAGTGCGAAGCGGGCGATGTGGCGCGGTACAGCGGGGAGCGGCGGCGGGCAGGGCTGAGTGCGCGCTTGAGGCGGTAGAGGAGGGTTGGTCGAGGCAGGGCAGGGGTGGCGAAGACGTGGACGCACCTGCACACATGGCGGCCTGCGGTATGGGGGCGCTGAGCCGGTGGGGTTCGATCGTCGGGAGCGCGAGTCGTGAGCTCCGCGCGATAGGTCCGCCGACCCACGAGCCAGCGGGATGGCGGCGCATCGGGCCGGGCCGGCGAGCCAAGTCGGCTGGAGCGGGGTGGGCTGGAGCGGGGTGGGCCGGCCGGCTTCGGCTGACCGAAAAGATCACGCCACCCGCGCTCGTTCACAGAGGAATGCGAACCCTGTCGGACCGAGGACTTGGCTTAAGTCCCGCCGCGAAGCCTTGCATCAACGCAATCGCGCCTCGAACCAACATGATCGCGGCGACTCGGCCGGAAAGTCGCACGAGATCGAGACTCCGGCCACCCCGATGCGCTCAGCCTGTGTGTTACTCGCCGGTTGTGGATAACGCGTTCGCGGAAACATCCACGCACCCCAAAGGGGCCCCAAGAATCACTCTACGGAGGGGGTATGACATTCGCGCGGCGCCGATGTTCCTGGCGGGTGAACCACATGTCTCCGGGATTCGCAGGTGGGCCACCCAGTCCCGGGAGCGGTCGTCGCCGACCGCGCCAAGTGACTCGCGAAACCTGACAGCGCAACGGAACCCTCAGCACTCGCGTGCCCTCCGCCGTGGCTGACAGTCCGACCGCGGCCGGCCCAGGCCGCAACCGACGCCGGCCGCGCCACGACGCCACGCAGAGGCCCGAGGGACGGGGTGAGGGGGCGGGGCGGGCGGGTCTCCAAGCACGTCCACGTCCAGCCATCCCAGCCGGCACCACACATCGTGCACCCGCCCACGCACACCATTCACACCGCTGTTCCCCATATCTGCGTCCCCGCGTCCCCGCGTGCCCGTCGACGGCCGAGTTGGGCGACGTAGGCGGCCTGGAGGGGCGCCCAGCGCAGCCGCCCCGCGCGCCCGCGCGACAAGGCACCCACGCACCCACGCGCCCACGCCCACGCGCCCACGCGCCCACGCGCCCACGCGCCCACGCGCCCACGCGCCCACCGAGAGCATCCTGACGACGGCCTACGCCCGTCCGGGCCCGCCTCCACCCCGCGAGCACCCATCGACGGCCCAGCTGAGGATGTAAGCGACCTGGAGGGGCACCCAGCGCCGCCCACCCCCACTCCCTGAGGTAGTGAGGCGAGGATGTGGTGTTGGGAAGTACACCCCGCATCCCTCGCCCGCCACGGGCCTCGGACGCCTGGCCCAGCCACATGAAACTCGCACTCCGAGCGCCCACTCACGACGCGGTTGCGGCTGTGAGCGGCCTGGAAGGCCACCCTGCGGCCGACCACGACACGGTTGAGGTTGCGGCGGCCGGCAGGGAAGGCCACTGAGGCCACCCCACACTCCGAGCGCGAACACGCGATGCGACTGCGGTTGCGCGTGGCCTGGAGGGGCACCCAGCGCCCCGCACGCCCACCCCACGCTCCCGCGGGTGAGATTGAGGTGTGGCGTTGGGAAGTGCACCCTGCATCCCGCGCGCCCGCCACTCGTCTCAGACGGCTGGCGTCTGGTACATGGGCCCGCATCCCCGCGCGCTCGCACGCAACGCACTTGAGGCTGTGGGCGAACTGAAGGGCTCCCCACGCTCCCGCGCTGGCCTGCCCGCCTGACCGTGACGACGAGGTCGTAGCGGGTTGCGGCCAGCGCGACACCGTACACGCGGCACCCCGCCACCACCGCGAACCGTGCCCACCGCCCGAGCGCCGCGCACCCTCCGCCTCCCCACCACCACCGCACGCACCCGCCCCGCGCCGCACACCATGCCCCGCCCCCGCACACCCCTTCCCTCACCCACGCAAAACCCGATCGCCGAAGCGACCGGGCTTCACCTCACCCCTCCCCCACCCACGCAAAACCCCGGCCGCCAAAGCGACCGGGGTTCACGTAACACCGTTCCAAACACCCTTCCAAACACCGTTCGAACCGCCACCCCAACCGCCGTCCCCCGCCGCGCGGACCACTCCGGTCCCGCGCCGCGTCCGGCCGGCGTGCCGAGCGTTACTGCTGCGGCGGGTTGTTCGGCTTGCCGATCACCTGCGTGTGCTCATCGTCGGGCTGTCCCCACGCCGGCGGCTGCGGCGGCTGGGGCGCGCCCTGGGGCCCGGGAGCCGGAACGCCCGAAGTGGGCGCCGGGACACCCGACGCGGGAACACCCGACGTCGGCGCGGGCGGACTCGACACGGGCGGCTGCCCGTAAGGGTTCTGCTGCTGGGGCTGACCGATCAGCTGCGTCGCCTCGGCACCGTACTGAGGCGGCTGCTGCCCCGGCTGCTGCGGCTGACCCTGCGGCTGCTGCCCCGCCTGGGGCGGCTGCTGCGGGAACATCTGCGTCGCCTGGTCGTCCTGCGGCGCGCCGTACTGCTGCTGCGGCGGCTGGGGCTGACCGTACGGCGGCGGTTGCGGCTGCCCGTACTGCGGCTGACCCTGCGGCGGCTGACCCTGCGGAGCCTGGTGCTGCTCCGCGGGCGGCTGCCCGTACGGGTTCGGCTGCTGCTGCGGCTGCTGACCGTAGGGCTGCTGCTGCCCGTACTGCTGCTGGCCATAGGGCTGCTGACCGTACTGCGGCTGCTGCCCGTACCCGTACTGCGGCGCGACCGGCTTCGGCGGCTGGAAGTGCAAGAACACCTTCAGCACGACGAACAGCGCGACACCGGCGAGGGCCATGTAGGTCAGGTGGAACAGCACGGCGACGATCAGGTCGCCGGCGTCGGTGCTCGAACCGGTCTCGATGATGCGCACGACCAGGAAGATCAGGTCGAGCAGCAGCACCAGGCCGTATTCGATCAGCGCGACGAGCGAGAAGACCTTGGACTCACCGAGCACCGGCTTGACGTGGCTGACGAGCAGCACCGCCAGCACCGGCCCGAACAGGATCACCGCGTTGTCGCTGATCCGGGCGGAGCTCGCGGCGGTCGAGAAGGTCTCGGCCAGCAGGACCTGCACCAGGTTGAGCAAAATCATCAGACCGGAGGCCGCGATCAGAGCGATGGCGATTATCGGCCGCAATGGTTTCGTAGACACCGCCGCCGTTTCCTTGTCGGCGGTATCGGTGGTCTGGGATGTCACGATTCCTCCTCGGCGAGACCTGTGGTAGCGATGAGCCTATCGGTCCACACCAACCCCGTATCCCCTTCGGGTCCGGGGTCGGCGAGACTATGCGCATGCATGTTGTGGTGTTGGCGGGCGGAATCGGCGGCGCGAGGTTCCTTCTTGGTGTCCGCGAGCTCGGTTTCGACGTGACCGCCGTGGTCAACACCGGCGACGACGTGACCATGCACGGCCTGCGGATCTGCCCGGATCTCGACAGCGTCATGTACACGCTCGGCGGCGGCGCGGACACCGAGCGCGGGTGGGGCCGCGCGGGCGAGTCGTGGGTGATCAAGGAGGAGCTGGCCGCCTACGGTGCCGAGCCGACGTGGTTCGGTCTCGGCGACAAGGACGTGGCCACGCACCTCGTGCGCACCCGCATGCTCGCCGCCGGCAATCCCCTCTCGACCGTCGTGGCCGCCCTGTGCGACCGCTGGCAGCCGGGCATCCGGATGCTCCCGATGAGCGACGAGCGCGTCGAGACGCACGTGGTCACCGAGGGCCGCGCGATCCACTTCCAGGAATGGTGGGTACGCCACCGGGGCCGGGTCCCGGCTGAACGTTTCGTGTTCACCGGCGCGGCCGAGGCGAAACCGGCCGCCGGGGTCCTCGACGCCATCGCGTCGGCCGACCTGATCCTGCTGGCGCCCAGCAACCCGGTCGTGTCGATCGCGCCCATCCTCGCCGTTCCCGGGATCCGCGAGGCGCTCGTCGACGCGTCGGCGCCGGTCATCGGCGTCTCCCCCATCATCGGCGGGGCTCCGGTGCGCGGCATGGCCGACCGCTGCCTGGCCACGATCGGGGTCGAGGTCAGCGCCGCGGGAGTCGGCGCGCTCTACGGATCCGAACTCCTCGACGGCTGGCTCGTCGATGACAGCGACGCCGATACCGCGGTCGAGGGCGTGCCGGTCCGTTCACGTCCCTTGTGGATGACCGACACCGCCGCCACCGCCGGCATCGTGCGCGAGGCCGTCGACCTGGCGGGCCTGTCGTGACCGTGCGCATCCTTCCGGTGCGCGGGATCGGCGAGGTCCGGGCCGGCGACGACCTCGCGGCGCTGATCGCCGGCGCGGCCGAACTCGCCGACGGCGACATCCTCGCCGTCACCAGCAAGATCGTCAGCAAGTCCGAGGGCCGGGTCGTGCGCGGCGACCGGGAGGCCGCCATCGACGCCGAGTCGGCGGCCCTGGTCGCCCGTCGCGGCCCGACGCGGATCGTGCGCACGCACCACGGGCTGGTGCTCGCCGCCGCCGGCATCGACGCGTCCAATGTGGAGCCCGGCTCGATCGTGCTGCTGCCGAAGGACTCCGACGCCTCGGCCCGCGCACTTCGCCGCGAGCTCAAGGAGCGCTTCGGCGTCACCGTCGCCGTCCTGGTCACCGACACGCTCGGGCGCGCCTGGCGGCTCGGGCAGACCGACACCGCGATCGGGGCCGCCGGCATCGCGCCGCTGCGCCAGTTCGAGGGGCAGCTCGATCCCTACGGCAACAAGCTCGCCGTCACCGCTCCGGCGGTCGCCGACGAGCTGGCGGGCGCCACCGACCTGGTGAAGGGCAAGACGAGCGGTGTTCCCGTCGCGATCGTCCGCGGCCTCGCCGAGCTGGTCACCGAGGAGGACGGGCCCGGCGCCGCGGCGCTCGTGCGCCCGGCCGCCGAGGACATGTTCCGGCTCGGTGTCGACGAGGCCCGCGGCGAGGGCCATCGGGAGGCGGTCGCGCTGCGCCGCTCGGTACGCGACTTCACCGGCCGGGCGGTCGATCCGGCGATCATCGAGCGGGCCGTCGCCGCCGCCCTGACCGCGCCCGCCCCGCACCACAGCGTGCCCTGGCGCTTCGTGCACGTGTCGACGCCGGAGCTCCGCGAGGCGCTGCTGACGGCGATGCGGGACGCCTGGATCGCCGATCTGCGCGGTGACGGCTTCAGCGAGGCCTCCATCGACAAGCGTGTCGCTCGTGGCGGAATCCTCTGGCGCGCAAGGGAACTCGTCGTGCCGTGCCTCGTGCGCGAGGCCGCCCACGACTATCCCGACGCGCGCCGCGCCGACGCCGAGCGCACGATGTTCCACGTCGCCATGGGCGCCGGCGTGGAGAACTTCCTGGTGTCGCTGGCCGCCGAAGGCGTCGGCTCGTGCTGGGTGTCGTCCACGTTGTTCTGCCCGGACGTCGTCGGCTCGGTCCTCGACCTTCCCGGGGGCTGGGAACCGATGGGCGCCGTGGCCGTCGGGTACCCCGCCGAGGCGGCGAAACCGCGTCCTCCCAGGCCCACCGGGGACTACCTGCTCCATAGGTGACACCCGTACTGTTGCTCACGTAGCGTTTGGTATCAATGACACTCACCGACAGTGGCGGGAGGGTGCGGATGAGGCCACCGGAGCATGCGGTCGCCATCGTGCTCAATGTGGACGGACGGCAGACCGGGCTCGGATTCCTCATCGGGCCGAAGGAGCTGGTGACCTGCGCACACGTGGTCAACACCGCGATAGGCCGCAAGCGTTCCGACCGGTCACCGCCCGACGGTCCGCTGCGCGTGCGCTTCCCCTTCGCCGCGGGCAAAGGGGAGGTCACCGCGACGGTCTCGGCGTGGTTTCGCTCCGACGAGCCCGGCGGTGACGCCGACCTGGCGATCCTGGCCCTGCCGCCGGGAGCCACCGAGGGCATCGAGCCACTCGCCCTGGCCGACCGGGCCGACAGCGGAATAGACGTGCAGATGTGCGGCCCCTCGACGCATGGTCTGCAGCACGTCCGCGGTCTCCTCGTCGGGCAGGCCGGGCTCGGGCGCCTCCAGATCGACCAGAACCGCGGCGGAGCGTTCCGCGTCGCCTCGGGCTTCAGCGGCGGCCCGGTGTGGCGGCAGTCGACCGGCGAGGTCGTCGGGGTCATGCGCGCCGCCTCCCTCGACGAGGACGCCTCGGCCGCCGAGTGCATCGACATCGCGGTGCTGCATCGTCTGCGCAGCGGCCGCCGTCACGCTCCCGACCGGCCCTCGCCCGGCGCGCGCTCCCCGATCGTCCTCCAGCTCGGCGGCACCCGGTTCACCCGGCATGACCGGGGTGCGGCGTCACTGCTGGCAGAGGCGATCCTGGCCGACCTGGCGCGGCTTGAGCACGAGCACCGGCTGCGGCCGAACCTGCTCGTCGTCGCCGGCGACTTGACCGAGGGCGCAAGGCCGCCCGAGTTCGATGTCGCCGCGCTCTTCTTGAACCGCATCACCGAGACCCTCGACATCGGCGCCGAGCGGATCGTGCTCGTCCCGGGCCGAAGCGACGTGAACACGCGTCTGTGCGAGGCGTACTTCGCGCAGTGCGCGGAGTACGACGAGGAGCCGATAGCGCCCTATTGGGACAAGTGGGGGCCCTACTCGGCGCTGCTGGAGCGACTGACGGGCCGCCCGCTGTCGAGGGCCGAGCCCTGGCGCGCGCACGAGCTGGCGCGTCCGCCGGTCTCGGTGACCGCGCTCAACTCGACCTTCGGCCAAAGCCACCTCCCGGACAGCACGGAGGGCTACTACGGCGAGGCGCAGCTTCGCTGGATGGCCGCGCAGTCCCAGGATGCCCGCCGGGCCGCGCATGTCGTCGTGAGCCACCACGCGCTCCTGTCGGCGCCGCCCTCGCGGGATCCGGAGATCCAGCGGGCGGCGCGGACGGTGCAGGCGGGTGCCGACCTGATCCTCGCCGCCGAGGCCGATCCCCGCGTGCCGCCTTTAGCGCACAACGGACGCGCGCCGGTGCTGACCGTCGCCGGTCGCGATCGCTATCACCTGGTGCACATCCAGCCCGGCGACATCGAGATCTACGCACGTCGCCGTGACGCGGGCACCGGGCGCTTCGTCGGCGACACCGGCATCGATCCCGACGGCGACGACTGGCGGCTGCGCCTCACCCGCCCCGTCACCGGCCAGACGGCGCCGCCGCAGCCTCCGGCGGCCGACCCGAAGCCGCCCTCGCGCCTCACCGAGAACCTGCGGTTGGTGCAGGAGGCCAGTCAGCTGCGCGACCCCGACGCGCTCTTCCACCCGCACGAACCCGGCGACTCCAACGGTTTCGCCTACCTGCGCGCCATCCGTCGGCACGACTTCGGTGACGGCCTGGAACCCGCCGGGGAGTACCTGATCGGCGTGCTCAACGGTCCGCCCGACCGCGCCGACCTCGACCGCTTCCGCACCGAGGTCATCGATCTGTTCCGCAGCCCCGGATCACCCCCGCCGGCCCGCTTGGTCTACTTCGGACAACTGGCCGAAGTGACGGTCGCCGCGTACGCACAGCGCCTGGGCATACACGTCGAGAGCTTCCAGCGCTTCCAGCGCGGCTGGGATCCGCGACGCTTCGTCGCCTGGCAGGAGGTGGACCTGGCCAGCGACCGCCGCTATCCACCGCAGCTCTACATACCGCAGGGCTTCCAGGAACTCGGCCCGCGCGGCATAGCCGTCGACGAACTCGGCCGCGACAGCGACGCCGACCGCCAGGGCCTCCCCGAGCGGGTCGCCAGCTGGCTGCGGGAGCCCTACGGGCACCTGATCGTCGTGCTGGGGGCCGCCGGGTCGGGCAAGACGTTCTTCCTGCGCACCCTCGCCCGCGAGCTGTCGCATGTGGACTCGCCCGTGACGCCGATCTACCTTCCCGTGCGGGATCTGGACCGGCTTCCCGAGATCGACGAGGTCGTCGCCGCCTATCTCACGCGCGCCGGCGAGGAGCGGCTCAACCCGACACGCTTCAACTACCTGCTCAAAGAGGGCCGCATAGCCCTCCTCCTGGACGGACTCGACGAGCTCACCGCCCAGTCGAGCTACGAGCGGGCCATCGGGCACCTGCGCGAGATCGGCAGCAAGGCCGAGCGCCTCGCCAAGATAGTCGTGACGGCACGGGATGTGGAGTTCCTGTCCAACAGCGCCGTCCTCGACGCCCTCGGCGGCACCAGCGCGGTCACCGAAGGCCGCCGGGCGCTGCGGATCGCGGAGTTCTCCAGCGCCCAGATCGAGGAGTTCCTGACCCGGCTGCTCGGCTCCGAGGAGGACGCCCGGCGACGGATAGAACTCCTCGGCGGGCTCGGGCAGCTGCCCGAGGTGGCGCGCAACCCGCGCATGCTGTCCTTCATCGCCGAGATCGGCGAGGAACGCCTCATGCAGGCCAGGGCCGACGGGGAGGGCCGCCTCACCGGCGCCGACCTCTACCGCCAGGTCCTCGACCAGTGGATAACCGGCGAGCTCGCCCGGCTGACCCGCCCGAGCCAGCTGCCGCCCCTCAACGCCGCCGAACTCTGGCAGGCCGTGCGGACCCTCGCGCTGCACCTGTGGCGCACCGACCGCGAACACGCCACCATCGACGACCTCGGCCTCGCCGCGGCCGCACTGTCCAAACTGGACGACGATCCGCTCGCCGGTCCCCCGCCCGAGGCCGACGTCCGCGTCCACCAGCTCGGGGCCGGCAGCCTGCTGGTCCGGCACGAGGACGGTGAACTGGGCTTCATACACCGCTCGATCCGGGAGTGGCTGGTCGCTCAGGCACTGTCGCCCCTCCCGGCGCACGACCCCTCGGCTCCCCTCTCCATGCACCGGGTCACCAGCCAGACCGCGAGTTTCCTCTGCGAGATCAACGGCCGACGCGCGGTCTGGGCATGGATAGACGGCCTCACCGCGGTACCGGGCGCCACCGCCATCGCGCAGGACAACGCCCTGGCCCTCCAGCGCTTCGTGGGCCGCCGTCCGCCGACCAACCGGTCGCGGCCGCCCGGCGGCGGCGCCCCGGCCGTCGGGGATCCGCACGACCTGACGACGCTGTACCTGGGCGCCGACATGCGGCTGTACGACCTGCGCAACCGACAGCTCACCAACCACGACTTCACCGGTGCCAAGCTCCAGCGCGCCGACATGTCCGGCAACGATCTCACCGGCGTGCGCTTCACCCGCGTCAACCTCGGCGGCGCGCAGCTCGTCGGGGCGAAGCTCACCGACGCGAGCCTCGTCGAGGCCGACGCGACCGGCGCCAACTTCAACGGCGCCGACCTCTCGCGCACCCTGCTCGACAGGGCCCGACTATGGCGGGCGTCCCTGCTGGGCACGAAGGTGGAACCGGCCGCGCTGGCCAAGGCCGACACCACCGGCGCGGCCACACCGACGACCCCGATGACCGTCCAGTTGCGGGCGTCCAAAGTGGGCGAGATCGCGGCCGTCGAACCCAACAACCAGCTCGTGGTCTCCGGCGACAAGCACGGCTGGCTGCACCTGTGGGACCTGGAGACCGGCACGCCGGTCCGCCAGTGGAAGGCGCTGCGCGGCCCGATCCGCTCGCTGTGCTGGTCCCCCGACGGACGCCGTGTCCTGGCCGGCGGCGACGGCGCCTCGATCTCGAACACCCTGTGCGGGGAGGTCGACGTCTCCTGGGGCGAAAGCGAGATGGTCGCCGCGGTGGCGTGGTCGCCACAGGCCGACCGGATCGCCACCGCACATCCACAAGGGACGGTCTCGGTCCGCTCCGCCGACTCCGGCGAGGCGCTCCAGGTCGTCCGGCCACTGACGAAGGCACGCACGCTGGCGTGGTCGCCCGACGGCGCCCATCTCGCCGTCGGCGGTGACAACAGCTTCGTGGTCATCGAACCCGGCGAGTCCGAGGCCCTCGCCCGCTGCGAGACACTGAGCGAGACACGCGTCCTCGCCTGGTCCCCCGACGGCCACCACATCGCCTCCGGCCACGCCGACGGCACCGTCGAGACCTGGTCGACGACCCGGTACACCAGCGAGGACACCGTTCACGCCCACCCGTCGGCCGTGCGGGCGCTCGCCTGGAGCCCCGACGGGACCGGCCTGTTCTCCGGTGGCGAGGACGGCTGGGCGCGCAGGTGGCACGTGTGGAAGCTGCGGGAGGCCGGAAGCGTCGAGCACAGCTCCTCGGCGATCCGCTCGAAGGTGCGCTCGCTCGGGTTGTCGCCTGACGGGACACGGCTGGTCACGGCCGGAGGTGCCGACGGCATCCGGGCCTGGACCCTCGGCGAGCCTCCCAAGCAGGCGTGGCAGCGGCGTGACAAGGCCGAGGGCGCGACCGCCGCGCGGCCGGACTGGATCCGGACGGCCTCGTGGTCGCCCGACGGCCGGCACATCGTCTCCGGCAGCGAGGGCGGTGAGCTGCGCATCTGGAGTCTCGACAGCGGAGGGACGATCCGGAAGCGATACCAGCATCCGCAGGCGATCCTGTCGGCAGACTGGAGCGGCGACGGGACGAAGCTGGCGACCGGCAGCAACGACGGCGTGATCGCGCTGTGGCAGCACACGCTCAAGCCAGAGCCGTCGTGGACGGGCGGGGCGTGGGTACGCGCGGTGCGCTGGTCGCCGGACGGTTCGCTGCTGGCGAGCGGAAGCGACGACGAGTACGTGCACGTCTGGGTGGCGTCCCGGCGCGATCCCGTGCACCGATGGCGTCTCGGCGGCCGGGTCCGCGACCTGGTGTGGTCGCTCGACGGGCAGCGGGTCTTCGCGGCGGGCTCGGCGGGCGCGATCGGGTGCTGGAACGCCGAGAACGGCCGCAACGTGTGGCGCAAGTCCACGATGGAGCACACCATCTGGGCGCTGTGCGTCACCGAGACCCTGGTGCTGACCGGGGATTCGGCGCGGACGCTGCGGCTGCACTCGGCCGGCGACGGCACCGAGATCGCCGCGTGGGAGGCGCACAACGGCTCGGTGACGGCGATCGCGTGGAACCAGTGGGAGCACCAGATCATCTCGGCGGGCACCGACGGGCACGTGCGGATCTGGGATCCCAACACCCACGGCGTGATCTGCGAGTGGCTGGCGCACGCCGGCTGGATCACCTCGCTGTCCCTGTCACCGGATGGCGCGCACCTGCTCACCAGCGGCGACGACAACGTGCTGCGGATCTGGCGCGCGCGGACCGGGGAGCCGGTGGCCACGCTCGTGCCGCTGTCCAACGGACGCGAGGCGGTCTTGTACGGCGACGGCCTGACGTACAAGCTGAACGGGAACGCCGACGGGCGCTTCTGGTACGCCGCCGCGCAGGTGCGCTTCGAGCCGACCGAGGCCGACGAGTACGTGCCGGATCTGGTGCGAGTGGCGGAGAACCACCCGATTCTGTGAGCGTGTGACGGAGGGGAGCAGATGGGGGCCGAGCAGGCGGTGGCGAGGATCCACCGGGGCAATGGGGGGACGGCCGGGCTGGCGTTCCTCGTCGCCGGTGGACGACTGGCGACGTGCGCGCACGTGGTGAACACCGCCCTCGGGCGCCGGGACAGGCGGGACGTGACGCGGCCCGAGGGCGTCGTGCGGCTCCGCTTCGCCTTCGCACCCGCGGAAGTGCACTCGGCGACCATTGCCGAGTGGCTGCCGTCGGGGGTGTGGGGCGACGACCGCGACCTGGCGATCCTCGCCCTCGCCGGTCCCCCGCCCGACGGGCTCCCGGAACTCGCGATCGCCGAAACCGTGCCCGATTCGCCGCTGCCGGTGCAGTTGTGCGGCCCCGACACCGACCGGCTCAAGCACGTCCTCGGCACGCTCGTTGGCGCCACCGGCAACGGGCTGCGCCAGATCGACCAGCGGCGTTCCGGCGCGCACCTGGCGCACGCCGGCTTCAGCGGCGGGCCGGTCTGGAACGGCGACGGCGAGGTCGTCGGCGTACTGCGAGCGGTCCGCGAAGGCAACTCCGACGCCGACTGCATCGACCCCGGATGGCTGCGCGAGCGCCTGACCCCCCGCCGACCCGAACGGCCCGAGGGTGTCGTCGACATCCTCCAGATCGGGCCGCTGCGGCTTGCCGAGTCGACCGCCGCGCAACAGATCGAGGACCTGCTGTCGGGCATCGCGTCGACCTGCTCGGCGAACGACCTCGCCCCGGACGTGGTGGTCTTCTGCGGGGACCTCACCGCGAGCGCGAGCGCCGCCGAGTACCGGCTGGTCGCGGGTCTCGTCGAGCGGTTGCGTTCCCGGCTGGCGCTTCCGGCGGGGCGGGTTCTGACGGTGCCGGGGCCGGCCGACGTCAACGCGCGTTTGTGCGAGACGCATTTCGTTGCGCACGAGGTGATGGAGGAGGCGCCGGTCCCGCCGTACTGGGACAAGTGGCTGCCGTACTCGAAGTTTTTGTCCGATGTGGACGGCGAGCCGCTGGCCCGCGATCTTCCCTGGCGGATGCTGGCGGTGCCGGAGCTGCGGCTGGTGCTGGCGGGAATGAACTCGACGATGGCGCACAGCCACCGGCCGGCCGACGCGCGTGCCGAGTTCGGCGAGCAGCAGTCGGCGTGGTTCGCGGGGCAGCTGGCCGAGTTGGAGTTCGCGGGCTGGAAGAAGGTCGCGGTGACCGCCGAGCTTCCACCGTCGGCGTACGCCGACGGGTTCGCCGGGCGTTTCGGCGGCCGGCTCGATCTGGTGCTGGCGGGGTCGGCGGAGGTCGAGCGGGTCGGCGAGATCCCGGTCGTGGTGCCCGGGGAGTCCTTCCGGGTGCTGCGGCTGGTCTCGACGGAGGACGCGGGTTCGGAGCCGGCGGACGACTTCACGGTCGTCCTCGGCCGGCGGCTCGCCATCGCCGCGTCCGCGCTCGCGAGCGTCGGCGAGTCCGTGCTCGACCGGGTGGTGACGGCGCTGGAGTACGAGTACCCCGACGCCGATCTGCGGCCGGTGCGCCACGCGCCGGTGCCGTACGTGCGGGTCATCAAGCGCTATCGCAGTGGTGACCGGCTCATCCCGAGCGACGAGCTGCTGATCGGCGTGGAGCCGCGTGAGGCGACCGTCGAGCGCATCGACGCGTTTCGTCGTCTCGTCGACCGGTTCCACACGCCGGGGACGAAGTCGGTCTACCCCTTCGTCTACTTCGGAGGGCTGGCGACGGCCGACGCCGCCGCCTTCGGGCAGCGGCACCAGATCCTGCTGCAGAGCTTCGCCGACTTCCAGTACAAGTGGGATCCGCGGCACTTCACCGGCTGGCAGCTGCGCGAACTCGACGCCGACGGCCGCTACCCGGCCGGGTTGTACATTCCGCAGCGCTTCACCGAGTTCGGTCCGGGCGACGTCGCGCGGGCGGGTACGTCGGCGGGGCTGACCGAGCGGGTCATCGAGTGGTTCGGGGAGGACCAGTCGCACCTGATCGTGGTGCTGGGCAGCGCGGGGACGGGCAAGACCTTCTTCATGCGAATGCTGGCGCGCGAGATGTCGGCCTCGGCTTCGGCACCGACACCGGTGTACCTCCAGTTGCGGGATCTGGAGCGGATCCCGCTGCTCGACGAGCTGGTGGCGCGGCAGTTCGCCAAGGCGCGCGAGCACCGCCTGCCGGTCGACCGCTTCAACTACTACCTGCGTGAGGGCCGGATCGCTCTGCTGCTGGACGGTCTCGACGAGCTGACCGTGCAGGGCGGGTGGGACAAGGCGATCGGGTACCTCACCGAGATCCGCGAGAAGGTCACCGGCAAGGCGATGATCGTGGTGACCGCGCGCGACGAGGAGTTCCTGTCGAACCGGGAGGTCGAGCGGGTCCTGCGGCAGGGCACCGGATCCATCGGCCGCAGGTCCTTTCGGATCGAGCGGTTCACCTTCGACCAGGTGGCGCGTTTCCTGGAGCGGCTGCTCGGCAGCGCCGAGGCGGCCGATGAACGTCTGGAGCTGTTGCGGGGCTTCGGTTCGATCCCCGAGGTGGCGCGCAACCCGCGGATGCTGTCGTTCATCGCCGGTATCGAGCCCGAACGGCTGCGGCGGGCGCGGGAGGCCAGTCACGGCGGTGGCCTGAACTCGGCGGAGCTGTACCGGCAGGTCATCGAGCAGTGGAAGGACCGCGAGGAGGAGCGCCTGCGCAGGGACGATCAGGCGCCCGCGCTGGACCGGACGCAGCTGTGGGAGGCGGTGAGCCGGCTCGCGGTGAACCTGTGGCGGACCGGCCGGGAGGCGCTGACCGTCGACGAACTGGGCGACGCGGCGCAAGTGCTGTCGCATGTGGACACGCAGGCGCAGGTGCACCAGATCAGCTCGGGGAGCCTGCTGGTGCGGGGCGAGGACGGGAAGCTCGGGTTCATCCACCGCTCGGTGCTGGAGTGGTTCGTCGCCGAGGCGGTCGTGCGGGACCCCGACATCGCCGAGGCGATGGGCACCCTCCGGCTCTCCGACCAGGCCGCGCGCTTCGTCGCGGAGATGAAGCCCGAGGTCCCGCTGCGGGCACCGGAGGGCTGGGCGCCGGCCGACCCGAGGATCGCGACGTACCAGGCGAACGCGGGACTGGCGAGCAAGTACGTGCCGGGAGACTCGCGGGGAGCCTGGAGCGTCACCCAGCTGGACTACACGGGCGCGAACCTGGAGGGCTTCAACTCAGAAGGCCAGACGCTGGTGGGGACGAGTTTCCGCAGGGCGCACTCGCCGAACGCCGACTTCCGGGGCAAGGACCTGACGAGGACGGACTGGACGGGGGCGAAC
The DNA here is from genome assembly GCF_040655735.1 of Phytomonospora sp. NPDC050363. Classification (NCBI taxonomy): domain Bacteria; kingdom Bacillati; phylum Actinomycetota; class Actinomycetes; order Micromonosporales; family Micromonosporaceae; genus Phytomonospora; species Phytomonospora sp. NPDC050363. Next base: position 38,919 of record NZ_JBFAKK010000011.1, on the reverse strand, counting down.
CTGCGAGGGGCGGACTTCTCGGGGGCGGTGCTCAAGGACGCGATCCTGGACGCTGACCTGACCGGCGCGAAGCTGCTGGGCGCGGATCTGACGGGGGCGCGGCTGGCGGGGGCGAAGCTGGATCGGGCGGCGCTGACCGGGGCGAAGGTGACGCCGGAGCAGTTGGCGGAGGCGGAGACGGTGGTGGGGGCGGCGTTGCCGGAAGGGCGGTTGACGCCGCAGATCCGGTTTTCGGCGGGGGAGGTCGCGGCGGTCGACCCGCGACGGAGTGTGCTGGCGACAGGTGACGGCAACGGCTGGGTCCAGCTGTGGTCGCTGCCCGAGCTGAGCCCGATCCGGAGCTGGCGCGCGCTGCCCGGTGGCGTTCGCGCTCTTGCCTGGTCGAGCGACGGAGCCCGGCTGCTGGTCGGCGGGGACGGGCCTCTCTGCTGCTGGCACGGAGACGGAACGCTCGACTGGTCGATGGGGGACAACCTCTCCGGAGTGAGCCTGCTTGCCTGGAACCGCGTCGATGGGCGCATCGCCTGCGTCAGAAGCAGTCCGTCCCGTCTGGACGTCGTCGACGGCCACCTCGGCGTGGTTCCCGACCTCTACAAACTCGGCCCTCTGCCGATCGCGGCCATCGGCTGGTCCCCCGACGGGACGACGCTGGCGATCGCGGCCGAAAGGGGCGGTGAGATCCACCTCGCCCAAGGCAGGCGGAGCACTCGCCACCGGCTCGCTCCCGATGACAGCCGGATCTGGTCCCTCGCCTGGTCGCCGTCGTCGACGCGGCTTGCGATCGGCTTTGCCGAGCAAGTGCGCATCCTGGATCTCGCCGCCATGAAGGCTTCCAGTTTCTCGACCGTCGTGCCGTCGGCGCGCGCCCTCGCGTGGTCTCCGGGCGAAGAGGTGATCCTCGTCGGCGATGGCGAAGGCGGCGGTAACGAGTACTTCGTCGGCGAAGGCTCACCCCGGCGCGGATTCGGCATGGGCACCGGCCCCGTGACGGCCGTCGCCTACCTCGACGACGACGGTTTCCTCGTGCACACCGCTGGAGGAACGCAAGTCCTCTCGGCGGAGTTCCACTCCCTGTCCGCGAGGCGCTCTCCCGCTTCCATTCGCTCGGCGGCCTGGTCGGCCGACGGGAGGCAGATCATCGCAGCCGACGCGACGGGAGTGCTGAGGCTGTGGGAGGCCCGTCAAGGGACGGTCCTGTGGGCGCGGCCAACGGCCGATTCCCGCATGCTCACCGACTGGTCGCCGATCGGGCACACGGCCACCGCCGACCTGTCCGGCGCCGTCACCGTGATACCCGGAGGCGGGCACTACGGGAGGGCGTGGCAGGAACCCGCTGCGGTCTTCGCGCTGCGCTGGTCTGCCGACTCCCGCCACGTCGCCGTCGGCGGGCAGGACGGCGTGGTCCGGCTGCGGGATCCGTTGGGAACGCTGATACGGGAGTGGCGGCTGCGGGGTCGCGTCAACGACCTCGGGTGGGACGGCGCGGGCGTCCTCTACGCCATCGGCACGCACGGTCTCGCCAGATACGGCCTGGCGTCACCCGGAGCCGACTGGGAGATCAGCGCCGGGAGTCGCATTCCGAACAGCCTCTCCCTGCGGTCCCAAGACCAGTCCATCGCCGTCGGCCTCAAGGAAGGCGGCATCCGGCTCCATGGCAAGGCCGACGGCCGCCTCGAAGCCGAGTGGGCCGCCCACACCGGAGGTGTCACGAGCCTTTCCCACTCACTGCGGGGAGACCTTCTGGCCAGCGGCGGCGAGGACGGCATGGTCCGGCTGTGGCATGGCCAAACCCTGCGGCAGGAGTGGAGCGCCCACGCCGGAAGGGTGACCGTCGTCGACCACTCCCCCGACGGCAGGCATCTGCTCACCGCCGGCGACGACGGGGTCCTGCGCGTGTGGGACCACGACGGCGAACTCACCGCCACGCTCATCCCCCTCGAAAACAACGGAAGCGCCGCCGTTACCGGGGGCGTGCCCGATTTCAAGCTCGACGGTGAACTCGACGGCGAGTTCTGGTGCGCCTCCGGCCAGGTCGCCATCGACCGGCTCGACCTCCTGAAGGGCTCGGGCCTGCGACGTCTTCGCGCCGACGAACCGCTCTGGGACCGAGCTTCGGACCACCAGCCCCACCACCCGTAGGAAGCGTCCGGCCACCGTCCCCGCCGAAGCGGGAACGGTGGCCGAATACCCTCAAGCCCAGCTCAGGCCGGTCAGACCAGGCTGTCCTGCCACTGCGCGTGCAGATCCGCATAGTGCCCGCCGCCGTCGATGAGGGCCGAGGGCGGCCCGTCCTCGACGATGATCCCCTTCTCCAGCACCAGAACACGGTCGGCGATCTCCACCGTGGACAGTCGGTGGGCGATGACGATCGCGGTCCGGTCGGCGAGGATCGTGCGCAGCGCGCGCTGCACCAGCCGCTCGCTGGGGATGTCCAGCGACGAGGTGGCCTCGTCGAGGATCAGCACCCGGGGGTCGGCAAGGAAGGCCCGTGCGAAGGCGACCAACTGCCGCTGCCCCGCCGACAGCCGGCCGCCGCGTTTACGGACGTCGGTGTCGTAGCCCTCGGGCAGGGCGGTGATGAACTCGTGCGCCCCGATGGCCTTGGCGGCCTCCTCGATCTGGTCGCGGGTCGCGTCGGGTTTGCCGAAGGCGATGTTCTCGCCGATGGTCCCGGCGAACAGGAAGTTCTCCTGCGTCACCATCGCCACCGCCCGGCGCAGGTCCGGTTCGGCGACGTCCTTGAGCGAGGTCCCGTCGAGGGTCACGACGCCGTCGCTGGGGTCGTAGAAGCGCGACACCAGTTTGGCGATGGTCGTCTTGCCCGCACCCGTCGCCCCGACGAGCGCGACCGTCTGACCGGCCGGGATCGTCAGGTTGAAGGTCGGCAGGACCACCTTGTCCTTGTGGTACCAGAACCGCACGTCGGCGAAGCGCAGCTCACCGCGCGGATTCGGCAGCGCCACCGGGGCGACCGGTGCCGGCACGTCGGGCTTCTCGTCGAGGACACCGGCGAGCTTCTCCAGCGCCGCGTTGGCCGACTGGAGCGTGTTGTAGAACATCGACAGTTCCTGCATCGGGTCGAAGAACCGGCGCAGGTACAGCACGAACGCGGCCAGCACACCGACGTCGGTCTGCCCTTGGAGGACGCGGTATCCGCCGTAGGCGAGCACGATCGCGGTGGTCGCGTTGCCGATGCCCTTGACACCGCCGGCGAAGACCGCCGACATCCGGTGCCCGGTGACGTTGGCCTCGCGGTTGTCCTCGTTGAGGTCGTCGAAGATGGTCTGGTTGCGGCGTTCGCGACGGTAGGCCTGCACCGCGCGGACCCCGCCCATCGACTCCACGAAGTAGACGATCACCAGGGCGATCGTCTCGCGCGTCTTGCGGTAGACGATCGAGGAGTTGACGCGGAACCAGTTCGACAGCCAGCCCATCACCGGGAACGACAGCAGCGCCACGAGGGCGAGCATCGGGTCGAGCCACAGGAGCAGGCCGGTGATGGTGATGATGCTCAGCGCGGACAGGACGAGGTCGTTGAGCCCGCCGTCGGCGAGTTCGCGGATGGCGTCCATGTCGCTGGTCATCCGGGCGACCACGCGGCCGGAGGTGAAGCGCTCGTGGAAGGCGATGGAGAGCTTCTGGAAGTGGCGGAAGACCCTGCGGCGCAGGTCGAGCAGCAGGGCCTGGCTGACGCGGCCGCTCAGCGACAGGAAGCCGCGCTTGGTGAGGTACTCGATGAGGATCGACACGAAGAAGACCACGCCGACGACGGTGAGGATCGTGTAGTCCTTGTCGGCGATGATCGGCGGGATTCCCGAGTCGATGCCCATCTGCACCAGGAGCGGTCCGGCCATGCCGGCGCCGTTCTGGAGGAGCAGGAGGGCGATGACCAGGCCGAGCTTCTTCTTGTGGGGCCGAAGGAGCGAGGCGAGCAGCGACCGGCCGCGGGCGCGCAGCTTCTTGATCGAGGCGGCGTCGTCGAGTTCGGCGGTGGTGCGGTCGGCCTCCTCCGACTCGGCGATCCCGCGCCAGGCGTGGGAGTCCTTCGGTTTGTCGATCGCCTTGGCGACCGGGCTCTGCTTCTCTTGCACGTCGACGCTCACGCGGCGGCTCCCACGGAGTCGGACTCGGCGGACAGGACCGCGCGGTAGGCGGGTGTGGACTCCAGCAGTTCGCTGTGGGTGCCCACGGCGACGATGCGGCCGTCCTCCAGGAGGGCGACGCGGTCGGCGAGGGCCACTGTGGACGGCCGGTGGACGGCGACCAGGGCGGTCGTGCCGGCCAGGACGCTGGCCAGGGCGCGTTCGACGAGTTCCTCGGTGTGCACGTCCAGCGCCGACAGGGGGTCGTCGAGGATGAGCACGGCGGGCCTGACGATGACGGCGCGCGCGAGGGCGAGCCGCTGCCGTTGTCCGCCGGACAGGGACAGGCCCTGCTCGCCGATGCGGGTGTCGAGGCCCCAGGGCAGGTCGTAGACGAACTCGGCCTGCGCGACCCGCAGGGCCTCCTCGATGTCGGCCTCGCTTGCCTCGGCGCGGCCGAGGGTGAGGTTCTCCCGGACGCTCATCGAGAACAGGGTCGGGTCCTCGAACGCCGTGGCCACGTTGAGGCGCAGGCTGTCGAGGGTCAGGTCGCGCACGTCGTTGCCGTCGAGGAGGACGCGTCCGCCGTCGACGTCGTAGAGGCGGGGCGCCAGGGAGAGCAGGGTGGTCTTGCCGGAGCCGGTGACGCCGGCGATGGCGAGGGTCTCTCCGGGGCGGACGTCGAGGTCGAGTCCGTCGAGGATGACCTTGTCGGTGCCGTCGTAGGTGAAGCGCACCCCCTCGAATCGCAGGTGCCCCTTCGCCTCCGCTCGAGGGAGATCCCGCGCTCCGGGCCGGTCGACGATGGCCGGTTCGGTGTCGAGCACGTCGAAGACGCGGTCGGCGGCCGTCATGGCCTCGTTGCCGTTGGCGATGATCCAGCCGAGGGCCTCGATGGGCCAGACGAGCATGAGCTGGAGGGTCACGAAGGCGACCAGCTCGCCGATGGTCATCTTGTCGTTGGCCACGGCCAGCGCGCCGCCGATGAGGACGGCGGCCAGGACCAGGTTCGGGATCGCGTCGAACATGGCCCAGGACCGGGAGAGCATCTTGACCTTGGCCAGCGAGATGTCGTAGAGCTTCTCCGCGCCGCCGTCGAACTTGGCGATGACGTGCCGGGCGCGGCCGAAGGCCTTGATGACGCGGATGCCCTGCGCGGTCTCCTCGGCGAGGTTGGCGACCTCGCCCTGCTGGTCCTGCTCGGCGCGCGAGGCGGTGATGTAGCCGCGCGCGAAGTTGCGCGACAGGAAGAACAGCGGCACCGCGCTGGCGGCGACGACCAGGCCGAGGGGCCAGTAGATCTGGACGAGCTGCCCGATCACCGCGATGTAGGTGAAGATGTTGATGACCAGGAAGATCATGCCCCACGCGGCGAAGCGGCGGATCCGGCCGAGGTCGCCGGTGGCGCGGGACAGGAGCTGGCCGGTCTGGAACCGGTCGTGGAAACCGGCGTGCAGGCGCTGCACGTGCCGATAGATGTCGCGACGGAGGTCTGCCTCCACACCGAGGGCGACCTTGGCCTGGATGAAGCGGCGCAGCCACACCAGCAGGGCTTCGGCCAGTCCCAGGGCGCCGATGACGCCGGTGAGCAGCCAGAGCCCGCCGGTGTCGCGGTCGGTGACCGGGCCGTCGATGACGGCCTGGATGACGCGCGGGATCACCAGGCTCGCGACGGAGGCGATCAGCGCGAGGACCAGCATGGTGACCATGCGCGCGAGGTAGGGCCGCAGATAGGTGCGAAGTCGCAACAAATTGGACAATGCGTGCCGCGCCGGACGCGGCTGAGGTTCAGGTGGGTGATCAGAAGAGGGCATGGCTCGTAGGTTAAACCCAGAGTCTGACTCCCTTCCTCTCCTTTTCAGCGCCCAGAGGCGCGCAAGCAGGTATGTGACCACCCAAGATAGGGAGGTAACCGCCGCTTCTAGCGCACGGGAGTGTGGCTCAACTCACCAGAAAAATATCCTGTCAGCACTCGCCGGCCGGCCGCTCCTTACGAAACGTCGACCCTGACCGCCTTCTCCGTGGCCGCGCGGGCGTCGAGGTCGACACCGTCGCTGTTACGGCACAAGACCACCGACCCGCCGACCGCCAGCGGCATGAGCAGCCAGTCCAGCGGACGCAGGCGGTCACCCGCCAGGAGGATCCGGGCGCCGGCCGCGACCTCCAGCTCACCGGCCCGTCGGCCACCCGAGGCGACCAGCTCGGCCTGGGTGCGCGCACCCCCGCCGGGCAGCGCCACCAGCGCCGGATCGTCGTCGCCGACCACAGTGGACCCGCCGAAGTGGTCGCCGAAGTTGCGGACCTCTGTCAGAAAGTCGACGATCCCCTCGGGGGCGTCGTCGAGCCGGAAGGCCATCGGCTTGAGCGAGACGCCGTAGGTCTCCGGCGACTTCGGCGCGTCGCCGAAACGGTCACCGCCCACGAAGGCGACGTCCACATCGGCCGTCTCGTGCGCCACGGCGACCCCGGCGCTCCAGCAGCCGAGCAGCAACGCCGCCGTCAGCCAGTGCGCGGGCATCGCCACCGCCGCAGTCGATCCGGGCCCGAGACCGGAACCGTCGACGAGCAGATTGGCGGTCTTGTTCGTCCAGTTCGCGACAGTCAGATACGACAGTTCGACACGCTCGCCGGTCGCGTCGTCGTAATACGTGATGAAAGGGCGCGCGGCGTCACCGCCGGTAGCGGCGGCGAACATTTGCGGGATATTCACGCGTTCCATCATCCGTGGTGGGGGTACATGCTTTGTCGGGCGGGTCGGCTTGCGGCGTACGCTCGGAAGTTAGGAACGTCACAAACGACTCAATGAGGAGTGGATGTTGTTGTCCCGGCTGCGTGTCCTCGTCGACGCCACAGGTGTGCCCGCCGACCGCGGCGGAGTTGGCAGGTACGTCGACGGACTCCTCGGCGCCCTCGTCGACGATGAACTCTCCCTCGCCGTGGTGTGCCAGCGCACCGACGCCGAACGCTACGGCCGGCTGCTCCAGCACGCCGAGATCATCGCCGCGCCCGCCGCCGTCACCCACCGCCCCGCCCGCCTCGCCTGGGAGCAGACCGGGCTGCCGCTGCTGGCCACGCAGGTCGGTGCCGACGTGCTGCACTCGCCGTTCTACACCTGCCCGCTGCGCGCGTCCTGCCCGGTGACGGTCACCGTCCACGACGCGACCTTCTTCACCGAGCGCGACCACTACGACAAGCCGCGCGGGACCTTCTTCCGCTCGGCGATCAAGACCTCGCTGCGCCGCGCGGCGCGCGTGGTGGTGCCCAGCAAGGCCACCCGCGACGAACTGATCCGCCTCCTCGACGCCGACCCGGCGCGCATCGACGTCGCCTACCACGGCCTCGACCCGGAGGCCTTCCACGTGCCCACCGAGGCCGAGTGCAGCCGTGTCGCGGCCCGCCTGGGCCTGGGCAACACCACCTACGTGGCGTTCCTGGGCGTCATGGAGCCCCGCAAGAACGTCCCGAACCTGATCCGCGGCTGGGCCTCGGCGGTGGAGAACTCCGCCAACCCGCCCGCGCTGGTCCTGGCAGGCGGCTCCGGCCACGACGACGCCATCGACGCCGCCATCGCCGAGGTCCCCAGCCACCTGCGCGTGGTCCGCCCCGGCTACCTGCGCTACGCCGACTTGCCCGGCTACCTCGGCGGGGCGCTGGTGTCGACCTACCCGTCGCACGGCGAAGGCTTCGGCCTGCCCGTCCTGGAGGCCATGGCCTGCGGGACGCCCGTGCTGACCACGCCGCGACTGTCCCTGCCCGAGGTCGGCGGCGACGCCGTCGCCTACACCGGCGAGGAGTCCGACGAGATCGCCCGCGACCTGGAGGCGCTGCTCAACGACGAACCGCGCCGCAAGAAGCTCGCGCAGCTCGGCGTCGAGCGGGCCAAGGAGTTCACCTGGGAGCGCAGCGCGCAGGCGCACATCGCGACCTGGCGCAAGGTCATGGACGGCGTCAAGGCCGGCCGGGCCGCCTGACGGAGGCCGGGAGCAGCGCGCACGCCCTCACCGCCGCGAGGGGCCAGGCCCAGGCCGCCGAGACCGGCCAGGGCCGGCCCCGCGCCGCCGACGGCCGTGCCCGCGAAGGTCCCGAAGCTCATCGCGGCGGCGTTGACGGTCAGCGCCGTCGAGGTCGTGGTGCCGCCGGTCCGCACGATCAGTGTGGTGACGGCCGCGGCGACCATGGCGTAGCCCGGCGACCCCGCCGAGCCCGCGAAGGGCACCGGCGGAGGCCGCGTCGGCCGAGGCGGTCCGGGCGACCGGGACCAGGAAGGTCGAGTAGATCGTGAACGGGAACAGGCCCACGACCGCCGCGACCAGCGCCGGCCACAGCGCGAGCAGGTGCCCGGCGCTCGGGCACCCGTACCGCGCCGGTCACCGGTCGAGGCCGCGCAGGTACTCGCCGAACCGCTCCAGTCCGTCGACGTTGCGAGGACCGCTGATGCCCTCGTTGTAGTCGAGGACGAAGAAGTTCCCGGCGACCACGGCCGGCAGGTCCTTCGTCTTCGGCGAGGACTTCAGGAAGGCGATCTTCTCCTCGGCGGGCTGGTCGCCGTAGTCGAGGATCATGATCACCTCCGGTGCGGCGGCCACGACCGGCTCCCAGCCGACCTGGGTCCAGCGCTCGTCGAGGCCGGCGAAGATGTTCACCCCGCCGGCGAAGGCGATGATGTCGTTGGGCGGGACCTGCGCCCCGGCGGTGTAGGGCTGGTCAGTCCCCGAGTCGTACAGGAACACCTTCACCGGGTCTCCGGCCGGTGCCTGCGCTTTGACGGCCTCGACGCGGCCCTTGAGTTCGCCGACGAGCGCCTCGGCGCGCTCCCGGGCGCCGAAGACCTGCCCGAGGCGGGTCAGGTCGGTGTAGAGGCCCTCGAAGGGCGTCCAGCGCTCCGGGTGGCCGGGGTAGTTGAAGCAGCTCTCGGCGTGCATGAAGCTCATGACGCCGAGGCCGTCGAGGATCTCGGGGGTGATGCCGCGCCGGTCGCTGAAACCGGAGTTCCAGCCGGCGAGCACGAAGTCGCCGCCGGCGTCGACGACGAGCTCCTTGTTGAGCAGGTCATCACCGAGGAAGTCGACCTTCGCGTACTCCGCGGCCCACGGCGACTCGGTGACCGGCGGGTTCGCCGGGGGCATCACGTAGCCGCGCACATGCTCGGTGAGGCCGAGGGCGAACATCTTGTCGGCGCTGCCTCCTTCGTACACGACCGCCTCGCGCGGGGTCGTGTACTCGACCGGCTCGCCGCAGCGGTTGACCGTGACGGTCGCGGCGGCCTCGCCGGTGACCTCGGCGCCGCAACCGGCGAGCAGGAGCAGGGCGGCCGGGCACAGCCACCGGGGCGTGAACTTCATGGGGTCGTTCCTTCCAGGGGGTCGAGCGAATACAGGAGTCGTGGATCGCCGGTCACCGGGTGCGCGGTGATCACGGCCTTGACGCCGAAGACGTCCGCCACGAGCGCTTCAGTGAGCACCTCGGCGGGGGTCCCCGACGCGGCCAGCGCGCCGCCGCGCAGCACGCCGATCCGGTCGCAGGCCGCCGCGGCGAGGTTGAGGTCGTGCAGGACGACCAAGACCGTGCGGCCGGTCCGCCGCAGCAGCGACAACAGCCGGATCTGGTGGCGCACGTCGAGGTGATTGGTGGGCTCGTCGAGGACCAGCACCCGCGGCTCCTGCGCCAGCGCCCGCGCCACCAAGACCCGCTGCCGCTCGCCGCCCGACAGCGCACGCACGCTCCGCCCGGCCAGGTGCAGCACGTCGAGCCGGTCCATCGCCTCCCGGCAGACCTCGCGGTCGCGCTCGCCGAGGCGCCGGTTGCCGGGCAGGTGCGGCGCACGGCCGAGGGCGACGAGTTCGGCGACGGTGAAGTCGATGTCGGTGGCGGGCTCCTGGGTCAGCGCGGCGATCCGGCGCGCGCCTTCGCGGGGGCGCAGGGCGAGCAGGTCGTCGCCGCCGATCCGGACGACTCCCCCGCTGGGGCGCAGCGCCCGGTAGACGCAGCGCAGGGCGGTCGACTTGCCCGAGCCGTTGGGCCCGACGAGGCCGACGATGAGGCCTTCGGGGACGTCGAGGGACAACTCCCGCACGATCCGGGCGCCGTCGAGGGTGACCGAGAGGCGGTCGACGCGCAGGTCCACGCCTCACCGCCCCGCTCGGCGGCGCATGAGTGCGACGAACAGCGGAACCCCGATGAGGGCGGTGATCACGCCGAGCGGCAGTTCCCGGGGCGCGACGAGCGTGCGCGAGGCGAGGTCGACGAGGACCATGAAGATCGCGCCGACGAGGGGCGCGACCGTCAGGACGCGGGCGTGCGCGGCGCCGGCGAGCAGGCGCACCAGGTGCGGAATGACCAGCCCGACGAAGCCGATGGCGCCGCTGAGGGCCACCATCGTCCCGGTCATCAGCGCGGTCAGCGCGAACAGGCCGAGCCGCAGGCGACGGGGGTCGACGCCGAGGCTGCCGGCGGTCTCGTCGCCGAGGGACATGACGTCCAGCCGTCGGCTAGCCGCGCGCAGCACCCAGATCCCGGCGGTGACCGCGATGACAAGCGGCGGCAGGCCACCCCAGCTCGCGGCACCGAAGCCGCCCATGGTCCAGAACAGGATCGTGCCGGTGGCCTCGCCGTCGGGGACCAGGTAGACGAGCACGGCCATGAGCGCCTGGAAGCCGAAGGACATCGCCACGCCGGTCAGGACCAGCCGCAGCGGGGTGATGCCGGCCGAGGAGGCGGCGGCCAGGTAGACGAGGAGGGAGGCGGCGAGGGCGCCGAGGAAGGCACCGGCCGAGACCGCGTAGACGCCCAGCGCCGAGAGGCCGCCGAACACGCCCACCGCGACCGCCCCGACCGAGGCCCCCGACGAGACCCCGAGGACGAAGGGGTCGGCGAGGGCGTTGCGGACCAGCGCCTGCACGGCGACGCCGACGACGCTCAGCCCGGCGCCGACGAAGGCCGCGAGCAGGACGCGGGGGGTGCGGATCTGCCAGACGATCTGGTAGCGGCCGAGTTCGCGGGCGTCGATGGCGTCGCCGGTCAGGGCCGCCCAGAGGTATCGGGCCGTCTCGGCCGGGGAGATCGCGGCGGCGCCGAGACCGATGGCGGCGACCATCACGGCGAGCAGGACGAGGGACAGGGCGGCGACCGTCGCGGGTCCGGCGACTGTTCTGCGGTGGGTGCGGGTGGCCGCTTCGAGGGGCGCGGCGGTCGGGGCGTCGAGGCTCGGCGCGGGCATGGTCGGTCGGCACCTCCGGTCTAATGAAAACGATTGTCATTAGACTTTAGGTGGGAGTGACGCGCAAGCCGGTGAGCCGTGGGTCACACGCGGGAGCCGTGATGGTCGGATGAGCGGCAATCGCCCGGATCCCGCATACTGGTCCGATGTTTCACGCGGTCATCCCGGCCGGTGGCAGTGGCACGAGGTTGTGGCCGCTGTCCCGCTCGCACCACCCCAAGTTCCTGCACGACCTGACGGGCTCCAAGCGCAGCCTCCTCCAGGACACCGTCGACCGGCTGGAACCGCTGGCCGACGCCACGCGCACCTACGTGGTGACGGGGACCGCGCACGCCACCTCGGTGGCCCGCCAGCTCCCCGACGTGCCGGACGCCAACCTCCTCATCGAGCCGTCCCCCCGCGACTCCTGCCCGGCCGTCGCGCTGGCCGCCGCGGTCATCGCCGAGCGCGACCCGTCGGGGATCATGGGGTCCTTCCACTCCGACCACCTCATCCCGGACGGGCGGCGCTTCGTCGAGACCGTCCGCAAGGCCGTGAAACTGGCCAAGGACGGGTACCTGATGACGATCGGCATGACGCCGACGGCACCGGAGACCGGCTTCGGGTACCTGCGCTGCGGCAAGAAGCTCGACGGCGGCATGGTGCTCGACGAGTTCCGTGAGAAGCCCGACCGGGAGACCGCCCAGTCCTATGTGGACCAGGGCTACCTGTGGAACTCCGGGCTGTTCGTCTGGCAGGTGAGCACCTTCCTCGACGAGCTGGCCCGCCAGCAGCCGAAGCTGCACGACATCGTGCGCGAGATCGCCGCCGCCTGGGACACCCCTGCGCGCGGTGAGGTGATCGGCAAACTGTGGCCGGAACTGCCCCGCATCTCCGTCGACCACGCCGTCATGGAGGGCGCGGCCGAGGCCGGCAAGGTCGCCGTCGTGCCCGGTGACTTCTCCTGGAACGACCTCGGCGACTGGGACACCCTCGCCGACGTGCTGGAGTCCGATGTGGACGGCAACGTCACGATCGGCTCGGGCGAGGTGCTGTCCATCGACACGACCAACACCGTCGTCGTCCCGCGCGGCGGGCGGCTCATCGCCACGGTCGGTGTGAGCGACCTGGTGGTCGTCGACACCGAGGACGCCGTGCTGGTGTGCCCCCGGAGCAGGGCGCAGGACGTCAAGAAGCTGGTCGACGAGCTCAAGGCGCGCGGCGACCGGGCGCACACGTAGGTTTCGGGCCGGGGTTTCAGGGCGCGGGTTTCAGGGCGCGGGCGCGCGGGTCAGCAGGACCCGGCGTCCCCGCCGCCGCCGGAGTCACCGCCGCAGCTGTCGCCGCCGCCTCCGTAGCCGCTGTGTCCGCCGCCGATGTGTTGGTGGTTGCCGTAGTAGGCGCCGGGAATGAGACGGCCCGACGAGTCGTACCGGCGCGGGTTGGCGCGAGCGCGGATGGTCGCCCGCCGGTCCCAGATGAAGGCGAAGACGAGCAGGGCGCCGAAGGCGCCGAACCCGATCAGCATGACTAAGAGCCCCGTGTCCATGTGACGACTACAAGTCCACAGGGGACGTTTCGCCGTCCCGTGCGGGCGGGCGGTCACCGGGATGGGAGTGGGCGGCAGAGTCGGCGTGGGAGTCGGCGCGGGCGGCGTCCCGGTCGGTGTGGGAGTCGGGGCCGGGAGCGGGGCCGGTGCGGGAATCGGAGCCGGTGCGGCCGGAAGCTCTCGGCCCGGACCCGCTCGCGGCCGAGGTCCCCCAGCTGGCCCGGCTCGTCGCGCCGCGACCGTCCGCAGCGGGCCGCGGACCGCGCCGACGCGAGTTCCGCCGCCTCAGACGGCCCGTCCGCCGCGCCACGAGGACCAGCAGGACCAGCCCGAAGAGCGCTACGCAGCCGGCCGTTCCGATGATCGCGGGCGCCCCGAGCGGCTCGGTGTACATGCCGTCAGGCTAAAAGGGACGGTCAAGGAACGGGGGGCGTCGGAGGCGGGCCGGATCCCTGTGATGGTCACAGTTTCAGGCTTCGGCGACTGTGTGAGTTCGGTGGTGGTCAACCGCCACCGCCGCCGCCACCCCCGCCGGAATCCCCACCCGAGCCGCCGCCCCCGCCCGAGTCCGAGCCACCCCAGCCGCCGGAGCCCGAAGAAGACGATCCGCCGCGGTAGCGCCCGCCGCCGCCGGAGGAGCGCCGCCCGCGCGCCTTCGAAGCGGACCGGCCTCGCACCACGAACATCACCACGGCGAGCACGGCCAGTACGGCGAGGCACACGTACGACAGATCCACACTGGACGCGATGGTCAACATCACTCCAGGTTATGGAGCCACGTCAAGGTCGGCCGGACGTCTGAACGTGGCGCGGCATGGTGGGGTGGGCCGGTCCGGAGGCAGGCATGGTCGGGCCGGGCGCACCACGGCGGAGTGGGCGCAGAGGGCATGCGGGCCGAGCGAGCCATCGACCGCCGCCGCCCTAGGGGGTGTTTGCAAAGGGGTGGGATGGTGGGTGGGTGATTCGTCGGTATGAGTTGTCGGATGCTGAGTGGGATGTGCTGGCCGGGCTGTTGCCGCCGGTGATGCAGGGTGGTCGGCCTCGTCTTGATGATCGGCGGGTGTTGAACGGGATCGTGTGGAAGATCCGTTCGTGTGCTCCGTGGCGGGATGTCCCTGATCGTTATGGTCCCTGGCGGAGTGTGTATGCGCGTTTTCGCAGGTGGGCGTTGGATGGGACGTTTCAGCGGCTTTTGGCCGGGCTCCAGGCCGACGCTGACGCGCGTGGCGACGTGGACTGGCTCGTCTCGATCGATTCGACGATCACGCGTGCTCATCAGCACGCTGCTGGCGCTAAAGGGGGCGTGGTGATTCGGGCGAATCGGTTCACGCCATCGGACGATCCCGTGGTGGATTAACCACGAAGATCCACCTGGCTGCTGACGGGAACGGGCGTGTCCTGTCCTTTGTGCTCTCGGCGGGCAACGTCAATGACTGCACCCGCTTCGAGCAGGTCATGGACTCGGTCAGCGTCGCCCGCATCGGCCCGGGGCTGCCACGCACCCGACCCGACCACGTCCTCGCCGACAAGGGCTACTCCACCCAAGCGATCCGGTCACACCTCCGGCGGCGCGGCATTCGCGCCACCATCCCCGAACGCGCCGACCACAAGACCAACCGAGCCCGCCGCGGCAGCCACGGCGGACGCCCACCCACCTTCGACAAGCAGCTCTACAAACACCGCAACCTTGTCGAACGCTGCTTCAACCAGCTGAAGCAATGGCGCGGCATCGCCACCCGATACGACAAAACCCACCAGTCCTACCAAGCCGCCATCACCATCGCCGCCATCCACCAATGGCTACCACTCTTTGCAAACACGCCCTAGGCCATGCCCTGGCGATCCGGTCGGCTTGTCCACAATGGTGCGGCAGCGTCGCGAGTGCTCAGCAGACCTCACCCGTCATGGTCGTTTCCCAGCGCATGCCGGCGACCAGGTGTTCGAGGTAGCCGGGGTCGCCGACCGTCACCACGATCTCGGCGTAGGGGATGTCGGCCAGGGAGTAGCCCTCTTTCAGCTCCAGCCCGTCCCACACGTCCAGATCCTCCGGCGTCGCGGCGCCGTTGAGGTGCGGGGCGTTCCGGTAGGGGCTGATGTCAAAGGAGGTCACGATGTCGTCGGCGCGTTGGGAGAACTCCTCGGCGTCGCCGTGGGTGAACACCGAATAGCCCGGGCGGCTGCCGCCGCTCAGCCGGTACACGTCCTCGGCCTTGCGCCTGGGTTCGAGGACGGTCTTGCCGTCGTCGGAGAGCAGGTACCCGTCCTCGGTGACCCTGATCTCCTTGCCGAGGATGAGGTCGAAGAGATGCGGGAACTCGTCCCTCCGTCGCATGCCCGCGGTGATGTCCTTGCCCTGCTCCTCAGTGAAGGGGTACCGCTGTCCGTCCTCACGGCTTTCGTTGCGCAGGGACCCGTGCTCCAGTTTCCACCACGCGTCCACCAGGAGAGACAGGGCGAAGACGGTCTCCGCGGGAACATAGGGGACGTCCGGGTTGACGACGTGCACCCTCCCACAGAATGCCGAGCCCTCGACAGAGTCGACGGAGACGGTGAAGATCGTGGTCACGCCGGAGGCTCCTTCGAACGGAAGCGGTGCCGCTGCTCGAACACCGGTCGGTCCGGATCGTAGACGTCGGTACCGACACTCCCCAGGCGTCAGATGCCACGGTTGGCCGTGGGACGAGTCGGCAGCTCTAGTCCCCGCCGCCACCACCGCCGCCGCAGTCCCCGCCGCCACCGGAGTCGCCGCCACCGCCGGAGTCGCAGCCGGAGCCGGAACCGCCGTCGCTCCACGATCCCGAGCCGGAGTCCGAGTAGTACCCTCCGCCGCCATTCCGGCGGCCGCGTGCGGGACGCTTTCGGGCCCTCGCCTTCTCGTTCTTCCTGTTGGAGACCCACGCGAGGGCGGCGAGGCCGACCACGGCGATCACGATCAGCAAGGTGGTCGGGGTGTCCGTACCGCTCGCGGCGCTCAACATCACGCCAGGTTATGGCCCCTGTCAAGGGCACAGCACGCTCGACGCGCTGCGACCAGGCCGACTCCGTCCAGCGGAGTCGGTCCGGATCACGGCCGAGGCCGGTCGCCCGAAGGGCTCAGCCCGAGTAGGGAGGCTGCTGCGGCGGGTACGGCGGCTGGCCCGGCTGCTGCGGGGGCTGCTCTCCGTAGGACTGCCCGGGTGCGCCCGACTGCGGAGCCTGCGGGTATCCGCCGTCGCTGGGCGGAGCCTGCGGCGGGTACTGCTGCTGGCCGTAGGACTGCTCACCGTAGGGCTGCTGCCCATAGCCCTGCTGACCGTAAGGCGGTTGCTGGCCGTAAGACTGCTGACCGTAGGGCTGCTGGCCGAACTGCCCGGCACCGGAGTTCTTCTTGTTCTTACTGATCACCAGCGGGATGACGATCGCCGCGGCGATGCCCAGGACCACCACGCCCACAATGAGCAGACACACGAGCGAGCGCACCATTCCGCCTCCATCATCGTCGATCACACGACTCCCCGGATCCTAGAAGTCTCCGCCGCCGCCGAAGTCGCCTCCCCCGAAATCTCCGCCACCGAAGTCACCGCCGCCGTCACCGCCGCCATCGCCGCCGTCACCGCCACCGTCGCCCGCGCCGTCGGCGTAACCGTCGGCGTAGGCGCCCTCGACGGCGCCGGCGTGGATGCCGGGCATGATCAGCGCGTCGAAGATGAGCATCGTGCCGAGCACGCTCGCGCCGCCGATGAGCGCCGGCCGCCACCAGGGCTCGCTGTACCAACCCGAGGGCACCGGCCTGCCGCCGACGTTGCCGCCCGGGTAGTAGTGCCGGTTGTCGCGGCCGGGTTTGGGGCTGGCGGAGTAGCGGTGGCCGTCGACTTCGGCGTCCATGCGCTCGGTGACGTGCCCGGCGCGGGCCTGGCCGTGCAGCGTCGGCAGTTCGGGGCCGGGGTCCATGTCGAGGGCGGTGCGGGCCGCGCGGACGTAGTAGAGGCCTTCGAGGGCCGTCTGGCCGGCGAGCTCGTACTGGCGGGCCGTCGTGGAGCGTTCGAGCTGGGCACCGGCGGCGTTGTAGCGCTCACCGGCGTCGACGAGGGCCTGCTGGGCGGCGGGGTCGTCGCCTCCGCTGAGGTTCATGGTCTGGCCGCCGAGGCGCTCGTACCAGCGCTGCGCCTCTTCGCGGGCGTCGGCGAGGCGGCGCGCGGCTGCCTTGCGGCCGAGGACCACGAAGGCGACCACGATGACGACCACGGCGAGAAGAATGAGAACCGGCACGACGTAACCCGACATGTCTGAACGGTACCTGGAGATCCTGAGGGCACACTGGAGTCCATGTCGTATGTCCTGATAGCAATCGTGTGTCTGGTTGCCGGGGGCGCGATCGGCTGGTTCGCGGCCCGCGCGCGCACCGCCGCCGAGACCGCGACGCTCGCCGCCAAGCTGGCCGCGCGCGACGAGGGCGAGAGCCGTTTCGAGCAGTCGCTGCGGGCGTTGAGCCATGACGTGCACGCCGAGGCGAAGGCAGGGCTGAACGAGCTGGTGCGCCCCCTGTGGGAAAGCCTGGACCGGTACGAGGCGCACATCGCCGACGTCGAGCGGGCCCGCCTGGAGGCCTACGCGACCTTGCGGACGCAGGTCGCCGAGGTCGCGCGGACGTCGGACAGGTTGCGCAGCGAGACGGCCTCGCTGTCGTCGGCGTTGAAGGCGCCGCAGGTGCGGGGACGGTGGGGCGAGCACCAGTTGCGGCGGATCGTCGAGGCGGCCGGGATGCTGGAGCACTGCGACTTCAGCGAGCAGGTGACGGTGTCGGTGGAGGAGCGGACTTTCCGGCCCGACCTGGTGGTGCACCTGGCGGGCGGGAAGCAGGTCGTGGTCGACGCGAAGGCGCCCTTCGACGGGTACATGGAGGCCATGGAGGCCGGTGACGACGAGCCGCGCCGCAACAGTGCCCTGTCGGTGCACGCCAAGCAGTTGCGGGCGCATGTGGACGCGTTGTCGCGGAAGGAGTATTGGCGGGCGTTTCCGACGACGCCGGAGTTCGTGGTGCTGTACGTGCCGGCGGACGCGTTCCTGGATGCGGCGCTGCGCAAGGAGCCGACGCTGCTGGAGTACGCGTTTTCGCGGGACATCGTGCTGGCGACCCCGGCGACGCTCGTGGCGATGCTGCGGACGATCGCTTATAGCTGGCGGCAGGACACCTTGGCGAAGAACGCGCTGGAGGTGCACGCGCTGGCGAAGGACTTGTACGCGAGGTTGTCGACGGTGGGCGGGCACCTGACGAAGTTGGGGACGTCATTGGGGGCGTCGGTGTCGGCGTACAACAAGGCGGTCGGGTCGATGGAGACGCGGGTGCTGGTGACGGCGCGGAAGTTCGCGGAGATGGGCGTGAGCAAGGAGGTGATCCCGGATCTTGATCCGGTGGAGCTGACGCCCCGGCAGGTGCAGGCGGGGGAACTGGTGGGTGACGGTCTGGGGTCGGACGACGGGGACGGTGTCCGGGGCTCCGGCGGCGGTCAGGACGACGGGCTGGAGGGCTCCGGGTCGGGGTTCGGCGCGTCGGGTTCTGGCGGGGAGTCGACCCAGACGAGGCGGTAGCGGTCCTCGCCCCTGTCTGCGAGGAGGAGCGCGGTCTCGGCGCTGCTGTGGACGCGGATGCGGCTGAGCGGGGCGGTGGTGTTCGCGGTGGTGTTCTCGGGGGCGTTCCACCAGAGGATGGCCTGGGTGCCGTCGTCGAGACCGTCGGCGACTTGGATCGCGTCGTCGGGGTCGCGGCGGACGGCGAAGAGGGCGAAGCGCGAAGCGCCGTAGGCGCGGGCGGACTGGCGCATGAGTTCGTTGAACTCGGGGGTGTCCAGGGCCGGGAATTCGACGGACATCGATCCTCCTGATTTTCGATGCGAAACGGCGGTAACTCAAGCTCGCACGGAAATACCTGGATGTCTAGCAAATGTTCCCGGCGTGTCGCATCCTTGACGGAACATGGGAAGGTGGGAGGATCACGCCATGCTCAACCGAAACGATCCCAAGGCCCTCCGCTGGCTTCTCGGCGCGCAGATAGCCTCCTTCCGCCACGACGCCGGGCTGTCGCTCGCCCAGCTCCGAGAGCTCACCGGCGTGAGCCGAGCGAAGCTCGGCACCATGGAGACCGGCAGGTTCGGACAGAACGCGGACGACGTCGCGCTCATCCTCGAAGCCTGCGGCGCACCCAAGGACGACATCACCCGGCTGTCCACGATGGCCCGGCGCATCGGCGGCCGGAGCTGGTGGGCGAAGTATGCCGACGTGCTGCCGGATTGGTTTACGCTGTACGCCGGGCTCGAAGGGCTCGCGGAATCGCTGTTCACGATGGAACTGTGGGCGATGCCTGGCATCCTCCAGACCGAGGCATACGCCCGTGCGGTGACGGGCTCGACCTCGCTCGTTCGGCCCGATCACGTTGAGCGGTTCGCCCGCTTCCGAACCGAGCGTTCCGCACGGCTGACCGATGCCGCGAACCCACTCCGCCTGGACGT
The DNA here is from genome assembly GCF_040655735.1 of Phytomonospora sp. NPDC050363. NCBI lineage: Bacteria > Bacillati > Actinomycetota > Actinomycetes > Micromonosporales > Micromonosporaceae > Phytomonospora > Phytomonospora sp. NPDC050363. The sequence continues at coordinate 19,608 of NZ_JBFAKK010000011.1, read as the reverse complement.
CGTCCTGGCCGAAACCGCTTTCCGAGTGCAGGTTGGTGGGCCGGACGTCATGGCGGCCCAGTTCGATCACGTCCTGGATCTCATCGACAGCGGCGGCGTCTCCGTCCAGATTCTTCTGCCAGAGGCAGGAGCCCGTCCGGTGGGAGCGGGTCAATTGACGCTGCTTCGCTTCGATGACGGCTTCGAAGCCGCCTATACAGAGTTGATCGATGGCGCGAGCTACGTCTCGGCACCGGCGAAGGCGCGGGCTTACCGATGGGCCGCAGACGAGATCCAGCGCGTAGCTTTGACTCCAGAGGAATCCCTCAAGCAGATCCGCGCCTGGCGAAAGCGGATGTAAGGAGTCGGACATGTTGCGCTGGAAGAAGTCGAGCCGCTCCGAGGGCAACGGAGCGTGCGTCGAGGTGGCCCACACCCCATCCCTCATGCACATCCGTGACACGAAGGACCGCACAGGACCCTGCCTCACGACCGACCACGCCACCTGGCAGGGCTTCATCGGCGGCCTCCGCGAGGGCTAATCTCGCCCAATGCCTAACGCCGCACCCCACCCGACGCCCCACCCCACGCACCCCTTGATCGACCCCGCCCTCGACCTCCTCACCAGCAACTACATCTTCCCGGACAAAGCCGCCACCCTCGCCGCCGACATCCGCGCCCGCCTCGCCGCCGGCGACTTCGCCGACCTCGACGACGCCACCCTCGGCGAAAAGATCACCGCCCTCTTCCACGAGCACACCGGCGACAAGCACCTCCGCCTGCGCCCCATCGCCAACCCCGGCGAGCAAACCCCCTCGGACGCCGAGGCCGAGGCGGCCTGGGAAGCCCACATGGGCCGCACCAACCACGGCATCGCCCAGGTCACGCGCCTGCCGGGCAACATCGGCCTCATCGCGCTGACCAACGTGACGACCGCTCCGGGCGCTTCCGCGATCGGCGCGGCGATGGCGCTCGTCGCCAACACCAACGCCCTGATCTTCGACAACCGGGAGAACCGCGGCGGCTCCCCCGACGGCGTCCAGATCTGGCACAGCCACCTGTTCCCCGACGCCGAGACCCACCTCAGCGACACCTACAACGGCTCGACCAGCGAGACCAAGCAGTACTGGACCCTGCCGACCGTCCCCGGCCCCCGCTACCTGGGCAAGCCGATCTGGAACCTGACCAGCGCCGCGACCTTCTCGGCCGGCGAGGAGTTCACCTACAACCTCAAGGCCCTGGGCCGCGCCACGACCATCGGGGAGACCACCCGGGGCGGCGCGCACCCGACGCAGTTCTTCGGGCTGACGCCGACCATGGAGATCACCATCCCCGTCGCGCGGTCGATCAACCCGGTCACCAAGACCAACTGGGAGGGCGTCGGCATCGCCCCCGACATCGCCGTCCCCGCCGAGCAGGCCTACGACCTGGCCTACAAGGCCGCGCTTGAGCACGTGCTGGCCTCCGGCCCGCACCCGGCGACCGCGACCGAAGCCAAGGAAGCCCTGGCGAAGCTCGCCTAGGCGCCGGAGCTCACCGAGGCCGCCGGCATGGCGAACTCCTTGTACCACTGCACCTTGTTACGGATGTACTTCTGCCGCTCGCGCATGCCCGCGATCTCCTCGGAGACGCGGGCATCGTGCTTCTCCAGCAACGCGACCCGCTCGTCCATGGTGTGGTCGCCCTCGCGGCACAGCTCGGCGAACCTGCGCATCTCCGCGATAGGCATACCCGTATTACGCAGGCACGACAACGTGCCGAGCCAGCCCAGGTCGTCGTCGGTGAAGCGCCGGTGGCCCGAGGAGGCCCGGTGCACCGAGTCGAGCAGTCCGATGCGCTCGTAGTACCGGAGGGTGTCGAGGCTGAAACCGGTCCGCTCGGCGGTCTCGGAAGGTGAGTAGTACTTCATGCGTCAAAGCATGCCACCATCACTTGACCTGGAGCACGCTCCAGGTTGCAGGCTGGCCACATGACCAAGGAACTCGCACTCGGCACCTGCTCTTTCGGCACCACCATCGACGAGGAGCGCTGCTTCGCGATCTTCGACGAGTTCGCCGACAAGGGCGGCCGGATCATCGACACCGCCGACAGCTACTCCTGGTGGGACGAGGGCGCCAAGGGCGGGGAGGCCGAGGAGGTCCTCGGCCGGTGGCTGGCCCGGCGCGGTCGCGGTGGCCTGACGATCGCCACGAAGCTCGGCGGGCAGCCGACCGGCCCCGGCGAGTGGCCCGACAACACCGAGGGCCTGTCGGCCAAGGCGATCCGCGAGGCCGTCGACGGCAGCCTGCGCCGCCTGGGCGTCGACCACGTCGACGTCCTCTACGCGCACATCGAGGACCGCCGAGTCGGCCTCGACGAGACGATGGAGGCCCTGCACGGGCAGGTGACCGCGGGCAAGGTCGGCCGCCTGGGCGTCAGCAACCACGCCGTCTGGCGCGTCGAGCGGGCCCAGAACCTGGCCGCCGCCAACGGCTGGACCCCCTACAGCTGGCTCCAGTACCGCCACTCCTACCTCCAGCCCCGGCCCGACGCGGCCCTGGACCAGAGCGGCCACCGCGTCGCCCAGCCCGACCTGCTCGACTACGTCCGCAGCGAGCCCGGCCTGACGCTGTTCGCGTACACGTCGATGATCTTCGGCGCCTACGGCGGCCGCCCGCTCCCCGAGGCCTACGACCACTCCGGGACGACCGCCAAGCTCGCCGTCCTCGGCGAGGTCGCCGCCGAGCTGGAGTCGACGACGAGCCAGGTCGTCCTCGCGTGGCTCATGGGCGACGGGATCGTCCCGGTCATCGGGTCGAGCCGCCTGGAGACACTGCGGGAGAACCTGTCGGCCCGCGACGTCGAGCTCAGCGCCGACCAGCGCGCCCGCCTGAACGCGGCCGGCTAGGACTTCCTGAGCCCGGGCGCGAGCAGCCCCGCCAGCAGCGGCGGGACCGCCGCGACCGCGAGCGCGCCGCCGAGCCCGAGGGGTTCGGCGAGCGCTCCGGCCAGCGCCGAGCCGGCCGCGCCGCCGACGAAGAAGCACAGGTTGAGCAGGCCCATCGCGGCTCCGCGCCGCCTGGGTTCGACGGCGGCGGAGACGCGGCCGGTGGCGACGACCTGGGTCGTGGCGAAGCCGGTGGTCGCCAGGGAGGCGCCGACGACCAGTCCCCACGGGCCGCCGCCGACGAGTCCGGCGGCGGCTCCGGTGACGGCCGCGGCGATGGCGACGGCGGCGAGGACGGCCGGTCGGGCGGCGACCCGGGAGACGACCGCGCCGAGCACCGCGCCGGGCAGCAGGGCCGCGCCGACGGCGAGGACGCCCCAGTGGTGCTCGCGGGCGAGGAGCTGGGGGACGGCGTACATCGTCGCGAAGAGTCCTGCGTAGACGCCCGCGCCGACGGCGGCGGCGCGCAGGAAGCGGGGGTCGGTGACGACGTCGCGGGGGACGAAGCCGTCGGGGCGGGTCGCGATCCGGCGCCAGAGGGCGATCGCCCCGGCGGCGACAGCGAGTGCGCAGGCCAGGGTGACCGCGAGCGGCAGCCGGAGGGTGCGGGCCTGGATGAGGACGAGGCCGGCGGTGGCGGTCGCGGCGAGCAGAAGTGCGCCGAGGACGTCGACGCCCTGGCGTGCCCCGTGCGCGCGGGCGAGCGGGAGGCAGAGCGGGACGGCGAGGATCGACAGGACGGGCAGGACGAGCGCGACCCGCCAGGACAGGACGTCGGTGACGACTCCGCCGGCGAAGGTCGCCGCGGCCGCGAAGACCGCGATCACGGCGCCGAAGACGGCCAGCACGCGCGGGCGGCGCTCGGGGTCGGTCGCGGCTCCCAGGGCGAGCCCGCCGGCCGCCAAGGCGCCTGAACCGAGGGCGAGCAGCGCCCGGCCGGCGACGAGGCTGCCGAGGCCGGGCGCGAAGAGGCACACGACCGTCCCGGCGGCCGTGATCGCGCTTCCCGACCACAGGACCGCGCGGACGCCGACGGCGTCGGCGAGGCGGCCGAACAACGCGGTGCCGACGCCCAGCGCGAGGGCGTGGACGGTGAGCACCCAGGTCGCGGCGGCGGGGTCGGCGCGCAGGCCGGCGATCACGGCGGGGAGGGCGACCCCGGCGGCGGTCACGCCGAACACGGCGGGGCCGAACAGGGCGCCGAGGCGCAGGCCGGGGGCGGTGACGGTGTCGCCGCCGGTGAGGGTTCGGGGCATGAAGGGCTCCTCGGGTCGGGTGTGGATCTCGACCCTCCGCCGGGGTGGTGCGGGCGGGTATCCCTCGCCTGAGGGCTTCCCGCGACCCGAAACCCCTCAAACGCGGGGTAGGCGATCCCCCTCCCCCGCCGCAGGCTCGAAGTCCACCGACACCAGGGAGCAGCCATGCGAGCAGTCGTCGTCCGCGAGCCGGGAAATCCGGGGGTCCTCGCCGTCACGGAGCGGCCGGAGCCGGTCGCGGGGCCCGGTGAGGCGATCGTCGAGGTGGCCGCCGCCGGGGTCAACTACATCGACGTCGCCCACCGCGCGGGCTCGATCCCGGTGCCGCCGCCGTTCGTGCCGGGGGTGGAGGGCGCGGGGACGCTGACGGCGGCCGTCGGGGATCTGCCGGCGGGCGCGCGGGTCGCGTGGGCCATGCCCCGGGGCCTCAACGAGGGGGCGGGAGGCTACGCGGAGCGTGTCGCGGTCCCGGCCGACCGGCTCGTGCCGGTGCCCGATGGGATCGACCTCGAAACGGCCGCGGCGGTGCTGATGCACGGCCTGACCGCGCACTACCTGACGCACTCGGTGTACGCCGTACGGCCGGGCGACACCGTCGTCGTCCACGCCGCCGCCGGCGGGCTGGGGCTGACGCTCACGCAGGTGGCGCGGATCCGGGGCGCGCGGGTGGTCGGGACGACCTCGTCGCCGGAGAAGGCCGAGATCGCCGAGAAGGCAGGGGCGGAGGTCGTCGGGTACGGCGACTTCGCCGAGGAGGCCCGTCGCCGCACGGACGGGGTGGGGGTCGCCGCCGTCTACGACGGGGTCGGTGCCGCCACCTTCGACGGAGGGCTGGCCGCGCTGCGCCGTCGGGGGACCTATGTCCTGCTCGGCACGCCCAGCGGTCCCGTCACCGGTTTCGACCCGGCGCGGCTGCTGACGGGCGGCTCGCTCGTGCTCACCCGGCCCGGGATCATCGACTTCATCGCCGAGCGCGAGGAACTCCTCGCCCGCGCCGACGACGTGTTCGGCTGGGTCGCCGACGGCTCGCTCGACGTCCACGTCGGCGCACGCTACGACCTTGATCACGCCGCCGAGGCGCACCTTTCCATCGAGGAGCGGCGCAGTATTGGAAAGGCACTGCTCATCCCATGACGGGAGGTCCCATGGGCACCGCTCTCGACCTGTTCGCGCAGGCCTCGCACCGGCTGCGCCGCAAGGTGCCCTTCGACGCCGCCGTGTGGCGCGCGGTCGACCCCTTCACGGGCCTGCCGACCGCGCCGATCCTCGGCGAGCACGTGACCGCCGAGGGCTGCGCGGCCTACTGGGACGTCGAGCTGGGCGGGGAGACGGTCAATGCCTTCGCCGACCTCGCGCGGGCCGCCACGCCCGCGGCGGGCCTGCGCGAAAGCACCGGCGGCCTGCCCGCCCGCAGCGCGCTGTACCGGGACTTCATGCGCCCTCGCGGCCTCGACGACGAGATGCGGGCGGTTCTGCGCGTCGACGGGCTCCCGTGGGGGCAGATCAGCCTGTTCCGGCACCGTGGCGAGGCGCCGTTCACCGAGGCGGAGACGCGGCTGGTCGCCGAGCTCTCGGGGCCGCTGGCGAAGCGGCTGCGGGCCTTCGCGACGCCCTCGGCCGACACGCACGCCGCCGGCGGCCCGGGGCTGCTGCTGTTCGACCGCGAGGGGCGGCTGCTGTCGGTCAACGACGAGGCCCGCCGCCACCTGGACGACATGCCGCCGGGTCCTGCCGCCGACACCCCCTGGGGTGTGCGGATCCCCGCGTGGGTGCACAGCACGGCCGCGCGGGCGAAGGCGGTCACGGAGGGGCGTGCCGAGGGCGGCGCGCGCATCCGGATCCGGGGCCGGTCGGGGCGGTGGATGGTGTGCCACGCGAGCTGCCTGCGCGGACCCGACGGCCGTGTGGCGCAGACGGCGGTGGTCGTGGAGGACGCCCCGGCCTCGGAGGTCGCGCCGCTGATCGTGCGCGCCTACGGCCTCACCGCGCGGGAGCTGGAGATCACCGAGCACCTGTCCCGGGGCCTGGGCACCGGCGAGATCGCGGCGGCCCTGTTCATCTCCCCGCACACCGTCCGCGACCACGTCAAGGCCGTGTTCGGCAAGCTCGGCGTGTCGAGCCGCCGCGAACTCGTGGCGACCCTGTTCACCGAGCACTACGCCCCGCTGGGCGAGTCGGGGACCGTGCGGACGGTCTAGGCCGTGTCCGGGTGATCACTGCGGGGCTGCGGCGGACTCGCACCCACAAGATCACCAGGACACGCCTAGGGCCGCTCTTTCGCGGCCAGTGCTTCCAGCAGGGCGTGGGCGGTGGCGTCGGCGGAGCGCATGTTCTGTCCGGTGATGACCTGACCGTCGACGACGACGTGCGAGGTGAACTCGCCGGCTTCGACGAAGGTGCCGCCGAGCTCGGCGAGCCGGTCCTGGAGGAGGAAGGGAACGGCCCGGTCCCGGCCGAGGAGGAGCTCCTCCTTGTTGGTCAGGCCCGTCACCCGGCGGCCCTTGAGGACGCCGCGGTCACCGCACAGCGCGGCGACACCGTGGCAGACGGCCGCCGCGTACCCGCCGGAGTCGAGCACGGAGGCGATCAGATAGTCGATCACCGGGTCGGCCGGGAAGTCCCACATTCCGCCGTGCCCACCGGCGAAGTACACCCCGTCGAACTCACGCTCGGCGGCCTCCGGGAGGGGCAGAGAAGACTCGAACAGCTCCACGGCGGCGGGGTCGTCGAGGTATCGCGTGAGCGATTCCGTTTCGACTCCCTCGCCGAAGGTCAGCGGGTCGACCGGGGGCCGCCCGCCGAGCGGTGAGGCGATGGAGACGGTCGCTCCCGCGTCGGCCAGCGCGTAGAGCGCCGCCGACACGGTCTGGAGGCCCACGCCGGTGGATCCCGCGTCACCGAGCCGATCGTGCGAGGTCACCACCACCAACACGTCCGGCACGAGGCAACCTCCACTACCAAGTTCACCCGAGCACAGCCCGCGACCGAAGCCGCTCCAGCCGAGACCCCGCACCGACTCTGCCGCGTACGGCGGGGCGGCCGCCAAAGCCGTCCGGCGACCACGACGAGCTGTACCCGACGAGACGGCGACGGCTGCGGAGCGCCACGCCCAGAGGCAAGCGCGCGAAGCGCGTCCGCGGCGCAGCCGCTAGGAGATACCGGCCTTCTTCATGTCCCGCTTCAGGTCTTGCGGCAGTGAGAAGACGAGCTTCTCTTCGGCGGAGTCGATCTCGGTGACGTCGCCGTACCCTCGCTCCGCGAGGTACTTGAGCACGTCCTGCACGAGTTCGTCGGGTACCGAGGCGCCCGAGGTGACGCCGACGGTGTCGACGCCGTTGAGCCAGGTCTCGTCGATCTCGTGGGCGAAGTCGACGAGGTAGGACGCGTCGGCGCCGGCGCCGAGGGCGACTTCGACGAGCCGGACGGAGTTGGAGGAGTTGCGGGAGCCGACGACGATGACCAGGCCGCACTCGCCGGCCATGTCCTTGACGGCGAGCTGGCGGTTCTGGGTGGCGTAGCAGATGTCGTCACTGGGGGGCGCCTGGAGCAGTGGGAGCTTGGCGCGCAGCCGCTCGACGGTCTCCATGGTCTCGTCGACGGACAGGGTCGTCTGGGAGAGCCACACGACCTTCTCGGGGTCGCGGACCTTGACGTTGGCGACGTCGTCGGGGCCGTCGACGAGCTGGATGTGCTCGGGGGCCTCGCCGGAGGTGCCGATGACCTCTTCGTGGCCTTCGTGGCCGATGAGGAGGATGTCGTAGTCGTCGGCGGCGTAGCGCCGGGCCTCGTTGTGGACCTTGGTGACCAGGGGGCAGGTCGCGTCGATGGCGCGGAGGTTGCGGGCCTTGGCCTCGTCGTGGACGACGGGGGCGACGCCGTGGGCGGAGAAGATGACGGTCGCGCCGAGCGGCACCTCCTCGTTCTCTTCGACGAAGACGGCGCCTTTGGCCTCCAGCGTGGAGACGACGTGCTTGTTGTGCACGATCTCCTTGCGCACGTAGATCGGCGGTCCGTACACCTCCAGCGCCTTCTCCACCGTCACGACGGCACGGTCGACACCCGCGCAGTAACCGCGCGGCTTGGCCAGGAGGACGCGTTTGGTTGACACGCCTGCCATGGTACGCAGCCGACCGCAAAGGCGGATCAAGTACGTGCGTCCCCTCACATGAGGCGCATGTCGTCTTTGTTCAAGACTCGGGACCGGCCGGCTCCTAGATTGGGGGCATGAGCGACGACGAGAAGACCTTTGAACTGCTGAAACTCGCCGGGCAGGCCGCTGGCCGCGTTGTCGGGCAGGTCGGTGAGGACGACCTGGACCGGCCGACGCCGAGCGCGGACTGGTCGGGCCGAGAGCTCGCCAACCACTTCGTGTTGTGGACGGCGTACGCGCTGGAGAAGCGCGGGCTGCGGGAGGACATGGGCGAGGATCTGACCTCGCGCGACTTCGTGGCCGAGCCTGGCTGGCAGGCCGCTTACGACGAGCAGCTGGAGCGAGCGCTGGCGGTCTGGTCGGACCCGGCGGTGTTCGAAGGCGAGATCGGGTCGGGCGACGGCGCGATGGCCGCGCGGGATACCGCCGTGATGCTGCTGATGGAGTTCGTCCTGCACGGCTGGGACCTCGCCAAGGCCACCGGCGGCGAGTACGTCGCCGATCCGGCGCTGGGCGAGGGCGTGCTGCCGCACGTCGAGAAGTGGGCGCAGATGTACCGGGACTACGAGGGCTTCGCCGCGCCCGTCGAGGTGCCGGCCGACGCGAGTGCCCTCGACCGGGCGCTGGCGCTGTCGGGACGCGACCCGAACTGGACTCCGTGACACCTTTGGCGCGATTCGGGCTGTCGGTGCCCTCCCGTACGCTGACCGGGTGACCGAGACCCAGCAGGAACGGGAGGGCGCCGTCAAGGCGCCGAGCCCCGAGGCCCCGTGGCCCGTCCGGGTCGTGAGCCAGAAGATCGGCGAGTGGGTCGGGCGGCTGGGCTGGGTGTGGGCCGAGGGCGAGATCGCCCAGATCACCAAGCGCCCGGGCAGTCCCCTGGTGTTCATCACCTTGCGGGACATGTCGGCCGACATCAGTGTGACGCTGACGGTCCCGCGCCGCTTCGTGGAGGCCGCCGAGCCGCCGCTGGTGCAGGGCGGGCGTGTGATCGTGCACGGCAAGCCGCAGTGGTACGCCGGGCGGGGGACCCTGTCGCTGGGCGTCGACGACATCCGCGCCGTCGGGCTCGGTGAACTCCTGGCGCGGCTCCAGCGGCTCAAGAAGATGCTGGCCGCCGAGGGCCTCTTCGACCCGGCCCGCAAGCGCCCGCTGCCTTTCCTGCCGCGCCGGATCGGGCTGATCACCGGCCGAGCGAGCGCCGCGGAGAAGGACGTGCTGGAGAACGCGCGGCTGCGCTTCCCGGCCGCGGACTTCCGCGTGATCAACGTGCCCGTGCAGGGCGCCTCGGCGGTGCCGGCCGTTCTGGACGCACTGGCGTCGATGGAGGCCGACCCCGACATCGAGGTCATCGTCCTGGCCCGTGGCGGCGGGAGCGTCGAGGACCTGCTGCCGTGGTCGGACGAGGCCCTGTGCCGGGCGGTGTTCGCCTGCAAAACGCCGATCGTGGCGGCCATCGGCCACGAGACGGACAACCCGCTGGTCGACTACGTCGCCGACGTGCGCGCCTCGACCCCCACCGACGCCGCCAAGCGCGTCGTCCCGGACTTCTCCGAGGAGCTGCGCGCGCTGAGCATGGCCCGCCGCCGCCTCGACCTGGCCATGAACGGTCTCCTCGACCGTGAGCAGCACCGCCTCGACGCCGTGCGGTCGCGGCCCTGCCTGGCGCAGCCGGCGAGCATCGTCGACGGCCGTCAGTCCGAAGTGGACGAGTCGCTGCGCCGGGCCCGGCATGCTTTGTCGGGCCGGATCGCCTCGGCCGTCGACTCGCTCAGCCATGTACGCGCCCGGCTGCGCGCGCTGTCGCCGCAGGCCACTTTGGACCGCGGCTACGCCATCGTCCAGCAGGCCGACGGCTCGGTGCTGCGCGCCGCCGCCGAGGCGAACGCCGGCGACGTCCTGCGCGTCCGCCTCGCCGAGGGCGAGATCCACGCGACTGTCAAGGAGTGAACGCGATGTCCGAAGAGAGCCTGAGCTACGAGCAGGCCCGCGCCGAACTGGTGTCGGTGGTGGAGAAGCTGGAGACCGGCGGGGCGACGCTTGAGGAGTCACTGGCGCTGTGGGAGCGCGGTGAGAAGCTCGCCGACACCTGCCAGGCCTGGCTCGACGGTGCCCGGGAGCGCCTGGAGAAGGCGCGCGCGGCGGGCGCCGAGTAGCGGCGTGACTCCGGCGGGGATGTCTGGGAGCATCCGGGCATGCCCGTTCCCGAGCTCCGGCCTTTGCGAAGGCCGCCCTGGGGTCTGCTGATCACCGGTGGCGTCCTCACCCTCCTCGCGGTCGCGGTGGGGGTGATCAGCTGGCTGCATTCCCTGGCGGGCAACGATCCCCTGCTGCGCATGGACGCCGTGCGGACCGGTTTCACGGTCGCCTTCGGCGCCGGCGGCCTGATCACCTTGGCGCTGATCGCCCGCCGGCAGTGGTTGCAGGAGCGCGATCAGCGACACCGTGAGGAGGTCGCGGCCGGTGTCGAGTTCGACGCCACCGAGCGCCGGATCACCGACCTGTACGTCAAGGCCGTCGACCAGCTCGGCAGCGAGTCGGCCGCCGTCCGGCTCGGTGGCCTCTACGCGCTGGAGCGCCTGGGGATCAGCCATCCGGCGCACCGGCAGGTCGTGGTCAACGTGATCTGCGCCTACCTGCGGATGCCCTACCAGCGCGAGGATCCGCCCTCGCCCGAGCACCAGGTGCGGATCGCCGCGCAACGCATGCTCACCGAGCGGTTCCGCGATCCGCGTCCCCACGAAGTGCGCGATCGCACCACGCCCGAGGCGACGCCGGAGTTCTGGCCGGGCATGATCGCCGACCTCAGCGGCGCCGAGCTCGACGACCTCGACCTGCGCAACTGCCATCTCCTGCGGTTGCGGTGCAACGCGACGCGGTTTCGCGCGCGGGCCATGTTCGGGGACCTGACGGTGATACGTACGGCGTTCTTCCACGAGTCGCGCTTCGACGGGCCCGCCCAGTTCCCGGGGGCGCACTTCGGTGGCGCGGCCGTCTTCGACGACGTCGAGTTCGCCGGTCCGGCCGACTTCGGCGGCGCGGTCTTCGCGTCGCTGGGCTCCTTCGACCGGGCGGTTATCGCCGGTGAGCTCGACTTCACCGGCGCCGAGGTGCGACAGCCTTCCGCCCGGCACGCGTGGCCGCCCGGCTGGGGCATCGGCGACGAGGTCGACGGCGTCGCCCGCCTCGTGCCGAATTCGGCGGAGCGGGACCGAGCGTCGCACGTCGAGGGCATGCTGACCCCATGAGCGAATTCGCGGACAGCTATGTCACCGAGTCGGATCCACTCGCCGCTCACGCGCGGCTGGTGGACACCGTGGGCGCCCTCGTGCATTCGGCGACGCCGGAACAGTTGGACGACCCGACCCCGTGCGGCGACTGGACCGTGCGGCAGGTCATCGCCCACCTCACCGACACCAACGACGAGTACGCCACTCTCGCCGCCACGGGTGATATGCCGACGGAGCACCCCACCTACGGGGACCCGGTCGCGGCCTTCGACGGGCACGCCGAACGCGCCCGCGAGGCCTTCGCCGCTCACGGCTACCTGGAGACGGTGAAGCCGACGCCGATCGGCCCGCAGCCGGGGAAGGTGACGGTCCAGCACGTCGTGAACGAGATGCTGGTCCACGGGTGGGATCTGGCACGCGGCCTGGGCGTTTCGAGCGACATCGAGCCCGGCATCGCGGCGAACGCGCTGGCCAGCTGGAAGGCCTTCTTCGCGGGCTATCCGCGGTCGATGATGGGCGCGAACTTCGGCGAGGAGCAGCCGGCGCCCGACGGCGCCTCGAACGCCGACAAGGTCGCCGCCTACCTGGGCCGCAAGGTCACCTGAACCCAGGGCACCGGGGATCAGGCCGCCGACAACCGAGGCCGGGCACCCGCCAGTTCAGGCGTAACCCCACCCCGGGCACCCGGCACCGGAGGAGGTGCCGCAGCCCGATCCCCTACCCCTCAGGAGGTTTCGTCAGCCTCCGACCAATAAACACAGCCTCGACGGGGCACAGTTCGGCCGCGTCCAGTACCTCCTGGTCGGGTGGCGTGTGGTGGTTGACGGGGTGGGATCGGCCGTCGATGAGCTGGAAGGCGTGGGGGGCGATGCCGGTGCACATCGCCGAGCCGATGCATCGCCCGCCGTCGACTTCCACGGTCCACTGTGGCGTGTCGGCCATGTCACCACCGGACCGGCAGGGATTGGAGTACGCGCAGGATCGTCCCGGGTGTCATCTGCAGCTCCTGTGGGGCCATGGCGGTGGTGAGGGCGGGGTATTCGGCGAACAGCGCGGTGATGGCCACGCGCATCTCGGTTCTGGCGAGTTGGGCGCCGAGGCAGTGGTGCAGGCCGGTGCCGAAGGCGAGGTGGGGTCGGCGGGGCCGGTTGAGGTCGATGCGGGCGGGTTCGGGGTAGATCTCGTCGTCGAGGTTGGCCGAGGCGGCGGCGGGGATGACGGCGTCGCCGGCGCGGATGGTGATGCCGCCGATGACGACGTCTTCGAGGGCGACTCGGGGCAGTGCGCCGCCCAGGCCGCTGATGCTCTGGACGCGCATGAGTTCGTCGATCAGTGCTCCGGTGTGCTCACCGCCGACGAGGGCGCGGGCGTCGTCGTCGGTGAGGAGCACGGCGATGGCGGTGCTGAGCTGGGAGCCCGTGGTCTCGTTGCCGGCCAGGAGAAGTAGCACGCACAGGGCGATCATCTCCTCCTCGTCGAGGCGTTCGTGCTCGTCTCGGGCGGCGATGAGGCCGCTGATGAGCGCCTCGTCGGGCCGGGCGCGTTTCTCGGCGATGAGGGCCCGGATGTAGCGGTCGAGGTTCTTGTAGGCCTCGTCGGCGACGGCGAGGCCTACTTCGTCGGGGCTGGACAGGGCGGTGCGGCTCCAGGCGCTGAAGTCGGCGCGGTCGGCGGGCGGCACGCCGAGGAGTTCGCAGATGACGAGGATCGGGAGCGGCACGCAGAAGTGGGCGACGAGGTCGACGGGCTGCTCCTGCTGGGCGAGGTCGTCGAGGAGGCCGCCGACGAGTTCCTCGATACGCGGCACGAGCCGGTCGACGCGGCGCTGGGTGAAGGCGGCGGCGACGAGACGGCGCAGGCGGGTGTGCTCGGGCGCGTCGAGACCGAGGAGGGAGCTGTCGGTGACCTTGGCCGACATGGTCGCGGTGACGCCGGGAGCGGTGGCGGCCTTGCGGGAGAAGCGCGGATCGACCATGACCTGGCGGACGTCGTCGTAGCGGGTCACGAGCCACGCCTGCCCTCCGTCGGGCAGTTGGACCTTGACGACCGGTTCGGCCTCGCGCAGGCGGGCGTACTCCGGCGGTGGTGCGTCGAGTCGATAGGCGGCGGCGAAGGGGAAGGCGAGGGGCGTTGTGGGATTCATGGGCTCCCTTTCCACTGGATCACCCGCATAGCTGTCCAAAGTGGACATTATCGCCGTGTCGCGACCGCTCGGCCCCCGTAGTCCTGAACGCGACAGATCATCGGCGCGAACGCGAAAGGGCCGCCGCGGCGGCCGACTGGTCCGCGTGGTCGCCTCCGCTGCCGTCGCCGGAATCGGTGACGACCAGACGCACGGTCCGGCGTGCGCCTCGGTGACGCCGTCCGCCACCCGTCCGTCGCGTGCACGTGCCCCAGCCCGGGCCCGAACCCCGCCACGTGGTCGGGCGAGCCGTGGTGCGGCTTGCTGGGCCGGAAGCGGCCGTCGCGGACGGCCACGTCGTGGCACCAGTCCCCCACCGGATACTCCGCCGACACACCGCTCACACCGTGCCGCGCAGCCAAGCCATCCCCTCGGCCCCGGAGGCGAACACCGCCGAGGCGTACCGCGGGCTTCGGCCGTGGAAGATCCACACTCGTGCGTCGTCATCGTCGTCCACCACCCCAGTCCGCCGGGAGCCCGGCACAGCCCTCACGATTCGGCCACAATGGTCCGATGACGCGCTGGCGCGCCCTCGCCTCCTCCCTGGTCGACGCACTCGCGGCCCGGGGCGTCGCGGTGGCGCCCGAGTGGCGCGCGGCCTTCCTCGCCGTCCCCCGCCATGTGTTCGTGCCGCGCTTCTTCGTCGACGCCGGTGGCGAACGCCTCGGCGGCGAGGTCGACGCGACCGCGCCGGGTAGGTTGCGGGAGGTCTACAGCGACGAACCGCTGGTGACGCGCCGGAGGCTGGTCGAGCGGCCGGGCGGCGGGCGCGAGTACGTCGCGACCAGCTCCTCGTCGCAGCCGACGGTCATCGCGATCATGCTCGACCTGCTCGACGTCGGCGACGGCATGCGGGTCCTGGAGGTCGGCACGGGAACTGGCTACAACGCCGGCCTGCTGTGCCATCGGCTCGGCGACGAGGCCGTCGTCTCGGTCGACCTGGACCCGGAGCTGGTCGCCGAGGCGCGCGAACGCCTCGCCGGCATCGGCCACCGGCCGCTGCTGGTCGCCGGCGACGGCACCGAGGGTGTCGCCGAGGGCGCGCCCTATGACCGCGTCGTCGTCACCTGCGCCGTCGACACCGTCCACCCCGCCTGGATCCGCCAGCTCGCGCCCGGGGGCCGGATCGTCGCGCCACTGGTCGAGGGCGGCGCCCTGATCGTCCTCGACAAGACCGCCCCCGACCGCGTCGAGGGCCGCGTCGACGCCGAATGCGTCTTCTTCATGCCCCTGCGGCCGTCCCTCGACAGCGACGACACCGAACGCCACATGTGGCGCCAGGCGGCCCCCGACCTGCCCGCCCGGCCCCCGGAACTGGCACCCGAGGCGATGGGCGACATCGATTTTCGGCTATGGCTCAGCCTCTCGATCGGCCACGTCGAGTACCTCTACGACCCCGACGCTCCCCCGGCGCCGACCGGACGGGCGGGCGAACCGCTCGACTCGGCGGCGCTGTCGAGGAGCTGGCGCGAATTCGTCGCCGCCGGCCGCCCGACGCGCACCCGCTACGGCGTCACGGCGACGACCGAGGGCGGCTGGATCTGGCTGGACGCACCGGATTCGCCGCACCGGTGGCCGCTGCCGCTCTAGGGTGTGTCCTGGTGATCTTGTGGGTGCGAGGCGAGGCTCGTTTTTCTTCTGGCAAGCCGTTCTTTCGCCCTGGTACCGGTGTTGTACCTGGGCGAAGGAACGGTGCCGCCAGGGGGAGAACGAGTCCGCCGCAGCCCCGCAGTGATCACCCGGACACGCCCTAGCCGAGCCGCTCGGCGATCACCTCCGCGACGCGGGGTAGGCCTGCCCTCCGGGCGATGGCCAGGGGGGTCTCCCCGCCCTGGTCTCCAAGCACCCGGGCGGCCGGGTCGGCCCCGGCGTCGAGGAGCATCCGAACGTGCCCCGTGCCGTTGAACGCCGCCGCGCGGTGCAGCGGTGTTCTCCCCCGCGCGTCGCGGACGTCGACGTCGCGGGCGGCGTCGAGGATCCGCGCGAAGGTGCTCTCCCGCAAGGCCGCACAGGCGGACCAATGCAGCGGGGTATTGCCGACGGCGTACTCCGAAAGTCCGTCTTCGAGACGGCAGGGGTCGGCCCCGGCGTCGAGGAGCACCAGCAAGGCGCTGTCGTCCCGCATCGAGATGGCCGCGTACAGCGGAGTCTCGACGCCGCCGACTGCGTCGCGGTCGGCGCCCGCCGCCAGCAGCGACCGCATGATCTCCGGCGCCTTCGGCCCCCTCTCATAGACGAACCGCAGCAGCGGCGTCATGCCGAACGCGCCGGGCGCGTTCGGATCGGCGCCCGCATCGAGCAGGACGCCGACGATCTCGGTGACGGCCGTACCCTCGCGCCACAGCGGGTTCCCAACGGCCCCGACGGCGGCGAGCAGCGGCGTGTCCGGAGGGTTCAGCTCGCGCCCGCCGACTCGCTCGCGGTCGGCGTAGGCGCTGAACCGCGTCACCGAGCCCGTGACCGGCGCGTCCACCTCGGCGCCCGCCGCGACCAGCCTGCGCACCACCTCCGGCGACCCGCTCGTGAAGGCGGCCAGGTGCAACGGCGTCAGCCCCTTCGGGTTCACCGGCCCCAATGCCGCTCCCGCCGCCAGCCCCGCCTCCACCGCGGCGAGATCTCCGGTCGCGCAGGCTCTCGCGAACAACGTCCTCGCCGACGGTCGCCCGGTCACCGCCCCGCACCGTCGAACAGCGCCACGACCTCGTCGTTGCCCAGCTCCCGCGCGATCTCCACCGGCGTCGTCGCCGTCAGGCCCCCGTGCACCACCTCGGGGTCCTCCAGCCGCGCGTGCGGGTCGGCACCCGCGTCGAGCAGCATCCGCGCTCCCTCCGGGCGCCTCAGCGCCACCGCGAAGTGCAGCGGCGTGACACCGCCTTCGGTGCGCACGTCGAGGTCGCTCGCCGCCCCCACCAGCAGGCTCAGCATCGACTCGCGCGCCCGGCGGACGGCGATGTGCAGCGGCGTCACACCGGTGACCCCGTAGATCTTCGAGGCGCTGGGGCGACACGGGTCGGCTCCGGCCGCCAGCATCCTCGCCACGACCCGCTCGCTGCCCGAGACGGCCTCACCCAGCAGGCTCTCCGCCGCGCCCTCGATCTCGGCTCCGGCGTCCATGAGCTGCTCGGCGACGTCGACGTACCGCTCCTCGCGCTCCCGGCACGCCCACGACAGCGGCACGGCGCCGTAGCGATTCGGCCTGTTCGGGTCGGCACCGGCGGCGAGCAGGAGCCGCACGATCTGCGGCGCGACCGGTGCCGCCTTGTTCGGCCAGTAGCCCAACCCTTCGAGCGCGGCGAACAACGGCGTGTTGCCACGCGCGAGGTCGCGGCCCATCAACCGGTCGTTGTCGGCGAAACTGTGCATCGAGACCACCGCGCGCGTCACCACCGCGTTGACGTCGGCGCCGGCCTCGATCAGCAGCGCGACCACCTCCGGCGACCCGCCCGTCAGGGCCGCCAGGTGCAGCGGCGTCACCCCCGCCGCGTTCACCGGCCCGACCGACGCACCTTCCGCCAGCGCCGTGCGCACCGCCTCGACATCCCCGGCCGCGCAGGAGCGCGCGAAGCCGTACTTCACCGCCGGTGGACGTTTCACCTTGATGCCGGCCAGGCGCTGCGACAACCGCTCCGCCCACGGCACCGGCTCGCCGCCCTCGTGGTCGACACGGTAGGTCGCCGGGTCGTCGCTGTCGGCGGCCTGCTCCAGGTCGACGAGGAGGTACCACTGCCCCTCGTCGTAGCCGACCGTGTACCACGCACGGTCCTCCCGGACGAGCCCTCGCTCGGTCTCGCACTCGGAGGGGAGCCGCACCTCCCAGGCGAACTCGTTCTTGGTCACCAGGACGTGCTTCGCGGGCCACTCGACGGCCAGCAGCGTCTGCACCGACGGTGGCACCGGGCGCGGGCCGACAGGCGTATCGACGACCAGCTCACGCGGGGAAAAGTCGTCGGGAAGGCGGCCCTTGAGCCGGGTGAGCTGCTTGAGCACCGCGCCGGAAAGGTGAGGGGATGAGATCATCCCCGGAGCCTAAATGTCCACTGTGGACGCCGCTGGGTGCCCCGGCCTCACTTCAGGGAGGTCGCCAGCTCCAGCAGCTCACCCTGGTCGGCGTCGCCGATCACGATGACCGTGCGCAGGTCGTCGGGCCACACCAGCGCCACGTTGCCGTCCCGCGTCAGGTACGACATCCACGCCTCGCCGCCGGCCTCGACGTTCCCTTCGAGCCTCGGCCCCTCACCGAGCTCGGCGGCCAGGAGCGTCGCCGACTCCGCGCTGCTCTCCACCAGCTGCACACCCGAACCGTCGGGCGTCTGGTAGGCCACGCGCAGGGTGACCGCGCCGTCCTGGCGGTTGACCGCCGCCTGTGTCGCCAGCCACTCCTCCGGCAGGCCCTGCGGGCGCACGACGGCCAGACCGGCGTCGGCGGCCTCCTGGTACTTCGGCGCCGGATCGATCGCGTTGACGTCGCTCCCGCCGAAGAGCAGGCGCCAGCCGCCCAGGATCAGGGCGATCGGCACGAGGATCACCGCTAGGGAGAGGATCATGTCCCTCGGACGGCGGGGTGCGGTATAGGTGCTCGACACAGCATCCATCCTCGCCTATGCCACAGCGCGTGACCCGACCGCCCCGTACGGATGCGGGCTCTGTCAGGATGCGGATAGATTCGACCCTCAGCGCCGAGGAGGTCCCATGTCCGACCGGAAGACCGAAGAGCTCGACCGCAACCTCGCCCTCGACCTGGTCAGGGTGACCGAGGCCGCCGCGATGGCCGCAGGCCGGTGGGTCGGCCGCGGAGACAAGGAAGGCGGGGACGGCGCCGCCGTCGACGCCATGCGCCTGCTGATCAACTCCGTGCCCATGCGCGGCACCGTCGTGATCGGCGAAGGTGAGAAGGACAACGCGCCGATGCTCTACAACGGCGAGGAGGTCGGCGACGGCTCCGGCGCCGCCGTGGACGTCGCCGTCGACCCCGTCGACGGAACGACCCTCATGGCCAAGGGCATGCCGAACGCCCTCGCCGTGCTCGCCGTCGCCGAACGCGGCGCGATGTTCGACCCCTCGGCGGTGTTCTACATGGAGAAACTCGCCGTCGGGCCCGAGGCCGCCGACGTGATCGACATCGAGGCGCCCGTCGAGGAGAACCTCCGGCGGATCGCCAAGGCCAAGCACAGCGAGATCACCGACGTGACCGTCTGCATCCTCGACCGGCCGCGCCACACCGGCCTGGTGCGCAAGGTCCGCCAGACCGGAGCGCGGATCCGCTTCATCTCCGACGGCGACGTCGCCGGCGCGATCAGCGCCGCCCGCGAAGGCAGCGAGACCGACGTGCTCATGGGCATCGGCGGGACCCCCGAGGGGATCATCGCCGCCGTCGCGCTCAAGTGCATGGGCGGGGCGATGCAGGCGAAGCTTTGGCCGCAGGACGAGGCCGAGCGCGAGAAGGCGCTGGCCGCCGGGCACGACCTCGACCGCGTACTCGGCACCGACGACCTTGTCAGCGGAGACAACATGTTCTTCTGCGCCACCGGCGTCACCTCCGGCGACCTCGTCAAAGGCGTGCGATACCGGCGCGGCGGGGCCTACACGCAGTCGATCGTGATGCGCTCCAAGTCCGGCACCACGCGCATCATCGACTCCTACCACCGGCTCGAAAAGCTCCGGCGCTACGCGGTCGTCGACTACGACGGCAACCTCCTCCCCGTCGAATAGACGCGAGAAAGGGCCCGCCGACAGTGTCGGCGGGCCCTTTCTGCGTGCCCGGAGGCACCGCGACCGCGGGAGGCGGTGCGCTGTTAGCTGGCGTAGGGGTTGATGGGGGTTCCGGGGACGGTGCCGGGGCCGTCGGCCACCGAAGCGTCGCCGTAGGTCACCTGGTCGAGGGAACC
>NZ_JBFAKK010000010.1:0-312663 GCF_040655735.1 Phytomonospora sp. NPDC050363 | reverse complement strand
GACCAAAAACACCCTGTTGAGTTCTCAAACAACACACCCACACCAAAGCCCGAGACCTAAGTCCTGAACCCGACTGGCAGGTTTTCTCTTGTTTTATCTTGCCGTCTTGCAAGTCTTTGTCTTACTTGGTCTTGCCTGTCTTTCCGGTCTTGCGTTTCTTACTCTACCAGATCCGTTTTCCGGCCCGTTCTCGGGGCCTTTCTTCGTTTCCGGCCTTTCTGTTTCTCGCCTCTCAAGCTTAGCAGATCCGTTTTCCGGCCTTTCTTGCTGGCCTTCTTCGTTTCCGCCGCTTTCTTGGCGACTCCCTAAACCTAGCACATCCGATTTTCGTGTTTCCCGGCCTCGGTAACCGCACGGAGGCGCCGACGATTCATCGAATCGAAGACTGATCCATTTGGTTCCCGTGATCGAGGGCCCTGCTCCGCAGGGCGCGCACGAAAGCTCGTGTCTGTTTAGATCTTGGGAGGTTGACCATAGCAGACCTACGATGTAGCTCTGTTCTTGGTCGGGCGGCCAGCGAGCCGGTCACCGTCCCGATCGGTCTGTCGACCCTCGGTCCGTTCCTGCCCGGTTCCCCGCTGACTCGGTAAACATTAGCGCGCCCCTTGGGGAGCGTCAAATCGGGGGGCGGGAGTTCTGGGTCACGGCAAGCGATTTAGCCGCCGGCGCCGTGCTCCACCCAGTCGACCACCGTCCCCCGGGACGGTGTCTTTCCTGCTCAGCGTACCTCAACACCGGCGATGTTGCGCTTGCCTCGACGCAGAACCGCGTACTTCCCGTGCAGCAGTTCGTCCCCCGACAGGGTGGCCTCGGGGTCGGTGACGCGCACGTTGTTGACGTAGGCCCCGCCCTCGGCGACCGCCCGCCGCGCGTCGGAGAGGCTCTTGGCCAGCCCGCTCTCCTTGAACAGAGCGGCGATCGACGGCGCCCCGCCTTCCACAGTGGTCAGTCCCGCCTCACCGAGCGCGGCGCCGAGCGTGGCCGGCTTCAGGTCGGCGAGCTCGGCACGGCCGAAGAGGGCCTGGCTGGCCGCGACGGCCTGGTCGCGTTCGTCGGCGCCGTGGACGAGAGTGGTGAGCTCTTCGGCGAGGTGGCGTTGGGCCGCGCGGGCGGCGGGTCGCTCGGCGGTCTGCTTCTCGAGTTCCTCGATCTCCTCGTGGGAGGAGAAGCTGAAGCGGCGCAGGTAGAGGCCGATCATGCTGTCGTCGGTGTTGAACCAGTGCTGGTAGAAGGCGTAGGGGCTGGTGAGTTCGCGGTCGAGCCAGGTGCCGTTGCCTTCGGACTTGCCGATCTTCGCGCCGGTGGCGGTCGTGACCAGGGGTGTGCTGAAGGCGTGGACGGGTCCCGCGCCCCTGCGGCGGATGTAGTCGACGCCGGCGGTGATGTTGCCCCACTGGTCGGAGCCGCCGAACTGGAGCGTGCAGCCGTGGCGGCGGTTGAGTTCGTAGAAGTCGTTGGCCTGGAGCAGCTGGTAGGAGAACTCGGTGAAGCTGATGCCGGACTCCAGGCGGGCCTTGACGACCTCGCGCGCGAGCATCCGGTTGACCGGGAAGTGCTTGCCGACGTCGCGGAGGAAGTCGATGGCGCTGATCTGGCCGGTCCAGTCGAGGTTGTTGACGACGACGGCGCCGTTGTCCCCGTCGTAGGTGACGAAGGGTGAGACCTGGGCGCGGATGTTCTCGACCCAGCCGGCGACGACCTCGGTGGGGTTGAGGACGCGCTCGCTGGTCTCGCGGGGATCGCCGATCTGCCCGGTGGCGCCGCCGACGAGCAGGACGGGGCGGTGTCCGGCGAGCTGGAGCCGCCGGGCGGTGATCACCTGGGTGAGGTGGCCCACGTGGAGGCTGGCGGCTGTCGGGTCGAAGCCGACGTAGAAGGTGATGCGCCCGCCGAGGTGTTCGCCGAGGGCGTCGAGGTCGGTCGAGTCGTGGATGAGTCCGCGCCAGCGCAGGTCGTCAAGGATGTTCACGCCCTTGATTCTGGCTTATGCCCCTGGGTGGTGCGCGAACGGTTTCTCGGTGCGTGCGGCCGGTAGGGGCTGACACTGGGTTCGCCGGGGAGCCAGAAGCGCCAGGGGGTGGCCGCCGCTTCGCCTCCGACGCCGGTGCGCGGGCCGTTGTCGAAGGTGGCGGGAGGGTCGGCCGGCGGGCGCAGGTGGACCGGGCCGGAGCCGTCGAGGGCGGGTGTGCCGGTGTCGGCGCCGGTCACGCCGAGGGCTTTGGCCAGGCGAGCGGGCCCGCGGGCGAGGTCGCGGCCGGTCACCTTCTCTCCCCTGCGCGTCCGGGCGAGGTCGTGGCCGGCGATGACCTCTCCGGCGCGCAGTAGGGTTCCGGCCGCCCAGCCGTCGGGTCCGCAGGTGATGTTGAGGCACCAGTGCATGCCGTAGGTGAAGTAGACATAGGTGTGCCCGGGCGGTCCGAACATGGGGGCGTTGCGCGGGGTGCGGCCGCGGTGGGAGTGGGAGCCGGGGTCTTCGCCCTGTCCGGCGTAGGCCTCGACCTCGGTGATGCGGATGGTGACGCCGTTGGCGGTGACCTCGCAGCCGAGGAGCTGTGGTGCGGCGACGGTGACGTGGTCTTCGAGGACGTCGGCGAGTTCGGGCCGGCGCCAGCCGACCGAGCGTGCCCAGACGTACATGTGGGCGCGTCGCAGTCGAGGGTCGGCGGGTGGGGTCTCTCCCTCGGGTGAAGGGTTGGGGTCGAGGGGCGGTAGTCCGACGGCGGCGCGGCGTTCGTCGACGGTGGCGGGGTCGTCGATCGTCCAGGGGCGCAGCCGTCCGTCGTCGGCCCAGTCGAACTGGGTGCCGTAGGTCTGGGGGCGGCCCTCGAAGAAGGCGATGCGGTCGGCGAGCGCGGCGGTCTGGGCGGGCGGGCCGCCGGTGCTCATGGCGTGGACGCGGTGCTGGAGGCCGGGGTCGGCGATGGCGTGCTGGACGATGAGCCAGGCGGCGGCGTTTCCGTCCGTGCCGGCCTCGGCGGCGGTGGGCCAGCCGTGCTCGTCGATGAGGGCGTCGAGGCGCCGGGCGTTGGTGTGGTGGATCGCGGCCATGCGGGGGTGGTAGCCGTCGTAGAGGCTGCCGTCGGCGGCCAGTTCGGCGCGGACGCGGCTGTCTTCGGCGGCCATGGCGAGCAGTTCCGCGCGGACGGTTTCGTTCACGGTTGCCAGTGTGCACCGGCGGTGGCCGGGAGTCGTGCGGTGGCATGATCCGTTGATGACTTCGGTGGAGGGGCTGGCCGACGACGGGCTCGCCAGGCTGGTGGCGGCGATGCGCGCCGATGAGGGACCGACGTTCCGGGAGCGGGGTGCGGCGGCGGTGCGTGCGGGCGCCGCGGCTCGTCCGAGGGTCGCCGAGCCCGCGATGGCCGAGGTGCGTGATCTCGTTGTCGAGGGTGTCGGGGCGCGGTTGTACCGGCCGGTGGCGGGGGTGACGCGGTTGCTGGTGTTCCTGCACGGCGGTATGTGGTCGATCGGTTCGCTGGACACGCATGAGCGGGCTTGCCGCGAGCTGGCTTCGACCGCGGGGGTGTCGGTGCTGGCGGTGGACTACCGGCTGGCGCCGGAGCATCCGTTCCCGGCGGCGGTCGAGGACGCGGTGGCGGTGACGCGGTGGGCGCTGGCGCGTGTGGGCGAGCTGGGTTGCGCGGGTGTGCCGGGTGTCGGTGGTGACAGCGCGGGCGGGCATTTGGCGGCGATGGTGTGTCTGCGCTTGCGGGACGGCGGTGAGGCGATGCCGTCGGTGCAGGTCCTGGTGACGCCGAACACGGACCTGACGTTGTCGCGGCCGAGCACGCGGGAGAAGGCGGTCGGCTGGGGCCTGACGACCGACGCGGTGGCGTGGGGTGCCGAGCAGTGGGTGCCCGATCCGGCGCGGCGGGGTGATCCGGACGTGTCGCCACTGGCGGTGCGCGACCTGTCGGGGTTGCCGCCGGCGGTGGTGGTGTCGGCCGAGCACGATCCGCTGCGTGATGAGGGCGAGGAGTACGCCGAGCGCTTGCGGGCGGCGGGCGTCGAGGTGGAGTCGCGTCGCGAGGTGGGGATGATCCACGGTTTCCTGACCTTGCACGGGGTCTCCGCGGCCGTCGACGCGGCTTCGCGGCGGGTCGCGCGGGACGTGGCCAGGGCCTTGCCTGCCCGGTGAGCGGATGCGCCCGGCGGTGACCGGGCGCATAATTGGCCGACGTGCGGCGGTGACGGGAGGCTCGATGGAACTGGAGCTGCGCCACCTGCGCGTCTTGTGCGCGATCGCGGACACCGGCGGTCTCGGCCGGGCGGCGGCCGCGATGGGTCTGAGCCAGCCGGCGATGAGCACGCA
This sequence comes from Phytomonospora sp. NPDC050363, assembly GCF_040655735.1. Lineage (NCBI taxonomy): Bacteria > Bacillati > Actinomycetota > Actinomycetes > Micromonosporales > Micromonosporaceae > Phytomonospora > Phytomonospora sp. NPDC050363. Next base: position 308,351 of record NZ_JBFAKK010000010.1, on the reverse strand, counting down.
GCTGCGTCGGATCGAGCGGGTCTTCGGTGAGGCGCTGTTCGTGCGCGACAGCGGCGGGGTGCGCCTGACGCCCTACGGTCTCGACGTGGTCGAGCGCGCCCGCGACGTCCTCGACCGCGCCGACGCGCTCATCCGCCGTCCGACCGGTCCCCCGGAGGGGGTCACAACGCTGCGGCTGGGGTCGACGACGACGCCGATCCTGCCCGGACTGGTCGCGAGGTTAAGGAATGCCCTTCCCGCCGTCTCGGTGACGGTCAGCAGTGTGTACGGCACCGACACCCTGGTGGAGGCGCTGGAGGGCGGCGAGCTCGACGTGGCCCTGGCGATGGACTATCCGGGCCTGGACCTGCGGCATTCGGCGGCGGTCGCGCACCGGGTGGTGGCGACCGAGCCGGCCTTCGTGGCGATGCCGGCCGACCATCCGCTGGCGCACCGGGTGGAGGTGTCGCTGGCGGAGCTGGCCGGGGACACCTGGTTCGTGACGCCCGACGACGGCGCGGGCTGGCCGGGGGTGTTCTACGCGGCGTGCCGGGAGGCGGGGTTCACTCCCCCGGCAACGCACGAGTTCCTCGGCACGGATCAGACGCTGGCGATGATCGCCGCGCGGCTGGGGGTGACGGCGTGCCAGCCGACGGTGCGCGCGGTCGCCGGCCTCAATGTGAAACCGCTGACCGGGTCGCCGCTGTGGTGCCGGCACATCCTCGCCTGGCGCGTGGACGGGCCGGGGGCGGCGCTGGCCGCGGCCTTGCATCACCACGCGGTCTCGGTCTACCGGGAGCTCATTCCGCGGGCTCCGCACTTTCGGGCCTGGCTGCATCGCAACCGTGTGGCCCCGACGGGCTGACCTGGTGCTATGACCGGGCATAGCATCCGGTGCGGCGATCTTGCCCGGGTGAACGGCGCGTGTCCACAATGGCGCATGTCAGCCAACATCCTGCTCGCCGCGGCCCCGGCCACGGCGTCGGCGGCCATCGAGCGCGCCCTGACCGGCGCGGGCCACCGGTTGCACGTGCGGCGCGACGCGCGGGCGGCGCTGGCCGTGGCCGACGCCGTCGCGCTCGATCTCGTCCTGGTCGACGTGCGTCTGCCGCCCGACCCGGCGCCGCTGGCGGTCTTCGGGTCGCGCTCGGGTTGCGCGGTGGTCGCGTTGGCCGGCGCCGACGGCGAGGAGTTGGCGGTGCGCTTCGTCGAGGACGGTGCCGACGACTTCCTCATCGCGCCGTTCACGCGGGCGCATCTGGCCGCTCGCGTGCGGGTGGCGTTGCGGCGGGCGCGGCCGGTGCCTCGCGTGCTCACCGTCGGCGGGATCACGGTGGACCTCGCGGCCCGGCGTGCGGTCTGCGACGGCCGGGCGCTGTCGCTGTCGCGGCTGGAGTTCGACTTCCTGGCCTATCTCGCGGCGCGGGCGGGCGAGGTGGTCTCGCGCGAGGATCTGGTGGCGGCGGTGTGGTGCGAGCCCTACGCGGGCCACGACCGGGTGATCGACGTGCATCTGAGCTGTCTGCGCCGCAAGCTCGGCGAGTCGGCGGCGAGGCCCCGCCACCTGCACACCGTCCGCAATGTCGGGGTGCGTCTCCAGGCGGGTTGAGGGCCGGTGGGCCCCACCTCAAGCGTTCCTCAAGATCGGTTGCCGGGCCCCGAACGCGTCGTTACGCTCCTGCGACACGGCCCATCCGCGGCCGTCCCGCCCAGGTGGCAATGTAAGCAACAATGATATGTCACATGCCATATTGGACGGTCCTTTCGCCGATCGGCAGGTCGGCGGCCATCCCCGGAGAACCCTGTGAAAGCGAAACTGATCCGCGTCGCCTACGGGCTGCTGCCGATGGTGCTGGCGGCCTCGCTGGCCACCGTCCCGGCCGCCCCGGCGGCGGCCGACCCCGCCGGTCCCGCTGGAGACAGCCGGCCGCCGCTGGCCTCCACCGCGGACGCACCCCCGTCGGACACCGGCGTGCGCACGCCCCTCGACGAGCGGGCGCCGATCCCCGCCACCGACGACCACCTGCGCAGCGAACCCGAGAGTGAGGCCGCGCCCTTAGCGGTCGCCGACTGCTCCGTCTCCGACTTCACCAGCCGCACCGGGACCGCCCTGGTGCAGTTCATCGAGTCGACGACGACCGCGTGCGTCAACACGCTCTTCTCGCTGACCGGCGACAGCGCCCGCCTCGCCTTCCGCGAGGCGCAGATGACCAGCGTCGCCTACGGATACCGCGACAACGCCCTCTACTACGACGGCACGAACAACGCCGGCACCGCGCAACTGGTCCTCTACCTGCGCGCCGGGTACTACGTGCAGTTCTACCAGCCGGGCACGGTCGGCCAGTACGGTCCGACGCTGCAGACGGCGATCCGCGCGGCGCTCGACGCCTTCTTCGCCAACTCCCACTCCGGTGACGTCAACGACGTCAACGGGGAGACCCTCGCCGAGTCGGTCACGCTCATCGACAGCAGCGACGAGAACATCCGCTACCTCTACGTCGTCCGGCGCCTGCTCAGCGCCTACAACAGCGGCTACGACGGCTACTGGTGGATGGTCAACGCCGTCAACAACGTCTACTACATCCTGTTCGCCGGGCACAGTGTCAGCGGCTTCGCGGCCGCGGTGCAGGCCGACCCGAGCGTCCTGGACACCCTCTACGACTTCGCCGTGCGCTGGACCTCCCTGCTCGGCGGGGACAACTCCTACCTCGACAGCAACGCCGGGCTCGAACTCGGCCGCTTCCTCCAGTACGCCGGGCTCCAGGCCAAGGTCCGGCCGCAGATCCGCGGACTGCTCGGCCAGTCGTCGATCAGCGGCCGCACCGCTCCACTGTGGATCGCGGCGGCCTCGGCCACCTACTACTACGACAACGCCAACTGCTCCTACTACGGCACCTGCGACCTGAAGACCCGCGTCGCCGCCGCCGCGCTGCCGGTCAACCACACCTGCAGCGCCACGCTGAAGATCCGCGCCCAGCAGATCTCGGCGGCCGAACTGTCGGCGACCTGCTCCAGTCTGGCCAACCAGGACGCCTACTTCCACAACATCGCCCAGGACCCCGGCCCCGTCGCCGGCGACAAGAACAGCAGCCTGGAGGTCGTCGTCTTCGACTCCAGCACCGACTACCAGACCTACGCCGGAATCCTGTTCGACATCGACACCAACAACGGCGGCATGTACCTCGAAGGCGACCCCTCGGCGACCGGCAACGTGCCGCGCTTCATCGCCTACGAGGCCGAGTGGGTGCGGCCGGTCTTCCAGATCTGGAACCTCAACCACGAGTACACCCACTACCTCGACGGCCGCTTCAACATGTACGGCGACTTCACCGCGGGCGTGTCCACCCCGACCATCTGGTGGATCGAGGGCTTCGCCGAGTACGTCTCCTACGGCTACCGCAACGTCCCCTACACCGCGGCCATCACCGAGGCGGGCAAGGGCACCTACGCGCTGAGCACCCTGTTCGACACCACCTACGACAACGCCGACTCCACCCGCATCTACTCGTGGGGCTACCTCGCCGCGCGGTACATGATGCAGTCCCACCGGGCCGACATGACCACCGTCCTCGGGCACTACCGGTCGGGCAACTGGCAGGCGGCGCGCACCCACCTCAAGACCACCATCGGCACGCGCTACGACGCCGACTGGCGCACCTGGCTGGCCGCCTGCGCGGCCGGAAGCTGCGGCGGGACCTCCCCGGGCACCGCGCCCACCGCCGACTTCACCCACACCGCCAACGGCCTCACCGTCGCCTTCACCGACCGCTCCACCGACGCCGACGGCACGATCACCGCCCGCGCCTGGAGCTTCGGTGACGGCACCACGTCCACGGCCGCCAACCCGTCGAAGACCTACACCGCCGGCACCTACAGCGTCCGGCTGACCGTCACCGACAACGCCGGACTCTCCGCGAGCGTCACCAAGTCCGTCACCGTCACGGGAGGCGGCGGCGACCTGCCGACCTGCCCCGGCTCCGACACCCGCGTCCTGGGCAAGAACTGCCAGCGCACCGGACTGTCGGCGACCACCGGCAACTACTCCTACCTCTACCTGACCGTTCCCGCCGGGACCACCCGCCTGACGATCACCTCGACCGGCGGCAGCGGCAACTGCGACCTCTACTACAGCGCGTCGAGCTGGGCGACCACCGGCTCCTACCACCAGCGCTCCACCGCCTCGGGCAACTCCGAGTCGATCACCGTCAACAACCCCGCCGCCGGCTACCACTACGTCAGCCTCTACGCGACGAGCGCCTGCTCCGGCGTCACCGTCCGCACCCAGTACTGACAGCCTCCCACGGCGCGGGCCGCCCACCGGTTCTCCGGAGTCGGTGGGCGGCCCGCGCCGTGATCACTACCGTGGTGACCACGCCCCGCTTCCGGGAGGAACACCTTGGACACCGCACCCCGCACCCGCGTCTCCGTCTACGCCGTGGTCACCGACGACCGCGACCGGATCCTGCTCTCCCGACTCTCGGCCACCTCGGCGATCTTCGAACCCGGCCTGTGGCACCTTCCCGGCGGCGGCGTCGACCCCGGTGAGCAGCCCGACGAGGCCCTCGCCCGCGAACTGCGCGAGGAGACCGGACTCGCCCTGCTCGACGCCCGCCTCCTCGACACGCGCACCTACACCGCCACCCGGCTCGGCGTCACCTGGCACCTGGTCGCCCTGTTCTACGGCGCCGAACTCGCCGCCGGCGAACCGCGCGTGACCGAAGTCGACGGCTCGGCCGCCGAGGTGGCGTGGCTGCCCTTCGCCGACCTCGACGCGACGACGCTGTCACCCGCGGCGGTCGACGGGCTGGCGCTCACCGGTCGGTGACGCGAGGGTCAGGCCTTGCGCGCTCCCGCACGGGTCTCGACGCCGATCGGCGGAAGCGGCCGGTAGGGCGCCTCCAGCGCGTCGAGCTCGTCGGCGCCGAGCTCCACGTCGACGGCGGCGAGCGCATCGGTGATGTGCCCCAGGCGGGTGGCCCCGACGATCGGGGCGTCCACGCCGGGCTGGTGGAGCAGCCACGCGAGGGCGATCTGCGCCTGCGGCAGTCCCCGCTTGCCGGCGACCTCGGTCACGGCGTCGACGACCGGCTTCATGTCGACGTCGCCGTAGCGAAGCGCCAGCCCCGCGTCGTGCTGGGTGCGCGTGGTGGCCGCCGAGTCGAAGGGCCGCGCCAGCAACCCGCGTGCCAGCGGGCTCCACGGGATGACCCCGACGCTCTGGTCGGCGCACAGGGGAAGCATCTCGCGCTCCTCCTCGCGGTAGGCGAGGTTGTAGTGGTTCTGCATGGAGACGAACCTGGTGAGCCCTCGCGACTCGGCGATGTGCTGGAGCTTCGCGAACTCCCAGGCCGCCATGGACGAGGCGCCGACGTAGCGGGCCCTGCCCGAGCGCACCACGTCGTTGAGCGTCTCCATCACCTGCTCGGCGGGCGTGTGCGGGTCCAGGCGGTGGATCTGGAAGAGGTCGACGTAGTCGGTGCCCAGCCGGCGCAGCGAGTCGTCGATGGAGTCGAAGACGTGCTTGCGGGACAGCCCGCGGTCGTTGGGCCGGTCCGACATGGCCAGGCCCACCTTGGTGGCCAGGACGTAGTCGGAACGCCGTGCGAAGAGCTTTCGCAGCAGGCGACCGGTGACGACCTCGCTGGCGCCGGTCGAGTAGACGTTGGCGGTGTCGAAGAAGGTCACGCCACCGTCGACGGCCGCCCGCACCAATGGCTCGGCCTCGGGTTCGCGCAGCGCCCAGGCGCTGCGGGCGGGGTCGCCGAAGGACATCATGCCGAGGCAGACGCGGGAGACGGTCATGCCGGTGCCGCCGAGACGTGTGTAATCCATCCGGCAGTTGTACTCCGGGGCGGCGGGGTTCGCGGGGGAAGTGGTGAGGGACACGGCGGCGCCCGAACGACGGGTCGGGTGAACCGCGTGCGGTCGAGCGCGGCCCGCCGCCTGGTCTGGACGTGGAACGACCTGTGCCCCTCCCGAACGCAGCGGGAGGGGCACAGGTGGTCGTTGCGCCGTTATCGGCGGCCGCGCCGGTTCCAGGGCCGCCCGCCCGACAGCGGGGCGCCCAGGTGCAGGGCGACGAACAGGAGCCCGGCGGTGACCAGGGTCCCTGCCGTGATGACGTCGCCGAGTCCGGCGTTGGCGATGTCGAGGATGAGCGCGAGTCCGAACAGGACGGCGGCGATGATGGCGAACATGGGCTGCTCCGGGGGGCTGAGGGGGCGAGGGGATTTACGGGGAGGGGATCACCGGTAGTCGGGGCGATCCCGCTCATCGAGCGGCCGGGGCGCGGCCGCACGGTTGGGGTCGTCGCGGACAACGCGCTCCTCGACGACGGTGCGGGGGTATCGGTGCTCTTCGACGACGTCGGCGGGACGCGCCGCGCGGCGGCGGTTCCAGCCGTAGACGATGAACGCGGCCCACACGACGCCGGCCAGCATGAAGATCCAGCCGACGACGTCGAGATCGATGCCGGCCAACTGCCAGTCGAGTGCGAATGTGAGGATCGCGCCGAGCACGATCAGGAAGACTGCTGCTCCAAGACCCATGCACCGTGGGTACCCGTACGCGGCGGTTTTGAACCCGCCTGGACCCGCAATCCCTTACCCGGGTGGTATTTCAGCCCTTCGGAGTCGTTTTGCGACCGCTCAGCCGGCCGGTTCGGCGGCCTGCCGGCCGACGCTGTCGAGGTGCCCGAGCGCCAGCCGGTAGCAGCCCACGAGACTCGTCTCGTGGTACGGCAGGCCCTGTTCGGCCAGATGCCGCCGCACGATCGGCTGCGCGTGCCGCAAGGCCACGCGGGGCATGTTCGGGAACAGGTGGTGCTCGATCTGGAAGTTGAGGCCGCCGAGGAGGACCTCGTTGAACCTCGTCCCGGTCACGTTGCGGGTGGTCAGCACCTGCCGCGCCAGGAAACTGAGCCGGTCCTGGCGCGCGACCATCGGCATGCCCTTGTGGTTGGGCGCGAAGGCGCACCCCAGGTACACGCCGAACAGGCCCTGCTGGAGCGCGATGAAGGCGAGGGCCTTCAGCGGCGACATGACCATGAGGACCACGGCCACCGAGATGAGCACGTGAGCACTGAGCAGGGCGATCTCGAGACCGCGCCGGCGGTACCCCGGCCGGGCGACGGCCCGCACGCTCGCCACGTGCAGTGCGAGCCCTTCGAGCAGGAGCATCGGGAAGAACAACCAGGCCTGGTAGCGGGCGAGGAGACGGCCGGCACGGCCGCGGGCGCGGGCCTGCACGACGGTGAAGGCGATCGCCTCGCCGCCGACGTCGGGGTCGTGCTCGACGTCGTTGGGGTCGGTGTGGTGCCTGCGGTGCTTGTCGATCCACCACCCGAAGGCAAGGCCGATGCCGAGGTTGCCGAAGAGCAGGCCGGCGGTGTCGTTGGCGCGCTTGCCGCGAAAGATCTGGCGGTGCCCGGCCTCGTGCCCGAGGAACCCGAGCTGGGCGAACACCACGGCGAAGTACGGCGCCATGGCCAGCTGCCACCAGGAGTCGCCGATGACGGCCGACAACACGATGCCGCCGGCGAGCATGCCGACGACGACGGCGATCAGCGCGGAGTAGAAGATCGGGCGCCTGCGCAGGAGTCCTTCACCGCGCACTCGCTTGAGAAGTTCGGAGTATCCATGGTCGAGGCGCGCCACGACTGGAGGTGGAACGGTTTCGGCGGTCACGAACCCGGCCCTTCATAGAGGTCTCATCACCGGGGACCGGGGCGACCTTGAGGTCTCCAGGATACGCGAGACGCCGGGACTCTCGGGTCACGACACCGGCGGGTTCCGGCATCTCGGGACGTAACACCCGCCTCATCCGCGACGCGGACGGACGCGGGGAGCGACCCGGCGGGTAGAGTTCGGCGCGCGTGTCGAGCGGGCGGGTGATCGCCGCCGGCGAGGTCGAACCCGGCGACGGCCGGGTGCCGGCCGGCGCATCCCAGGCGCAGCGTCGGCGCCGATCGCGGCTCGGAGCGCTCCGCCGAGACGACCGCGTCCCCCTTTTCGAAAGGTCCGCATGTTCAACCGTGCCCCGTTCGCCGGCCTCACCTGGCGCGGCGTCCGCGCAGCCTGGTGGTCCGATCCGCGCACCGACCTGACCGCCGGGCTCCTTGTCGCGCTCGCCTTGATCCCGGAGGCGATCTCCTTCTCGATCATCGCGGGTGTGGATCCGCGGGTCGGGTTGTTCGCGTCGTTCACGATGGCGGTGTCGATCGCCTTCACCGGCGGGCGTCCCGCGATGATCTCGGCGGCGACGGGCGCGATGGCCCTGGTCGCGGCGCCGCTGGTCCAGTCGCACGGTGTGGAGTACCTGCTGGCGGCGACGGTCTTGGCCGGTGTGGTCCAGATCGCGCTGGGCGCGCTGGGTGTGGCGAAGCTGATGCGCTTCATTCCGCGCTCGGTGATGACCGGCTTCGTCAACTCGCTGGCCATCCTGATCTTCATGGCGCAGCTGCCGCACCTGACCGGCAAGGGCTGGCAGGTCTACGTGCTCGTCGGGGTCGGTCTTCTCATCATCTTCGGCCTGCCGCGGATCCCCCACGTCACGAGATTCGTCCCGGCGCCGCTGGTCGCGATCATCGCGCTGACGATCTTCACGGTGGTGACCGCGACGGTGGTGCCCACGGTCGGCGACATGGGCGAGCTTCCCGACAGCCTGCCGTTCCCGGTCCTGCCGGACGTGCCGTTCAGCCTCGGCACGCTCGCGGTGATCGCGCCGTTCTCGTTGACGCTGGCCGCCGTCGGTCTGCTGGAGTCGCTGCTGACCGCTCAGCTCGTTGACGACGCCACCGACACCCCTTCCCGCAAGGGCCGTGAGGCACGGGGACAGGGCATCGCCAATGTGGTCACCGGCTTCTTCGGCGGCATGGCCGGCTGCGCGATGATCGGCCAGACGATGATCAACGTGAAGTCCGGCGCCCGTACCCGGCTGTCCACGCTGTCGGCGGGCGTGTTCCTGCTGATCCTGGTGGTCGCGCTCGGCGACGTGGTGGCCCTGATCCCGATGGCCGCGCTCGTCGCGGTCATGGTGTTCGTATCGATCGTGACCTTCGACTGGTCGTCGGTGAAGCCCCGGACGCTGCGCCGGATGCCCGTCGGCGAGACCATCGTCATGCTGCTGACCGTCGGCGTTGTCGTGGCCACGCACAACCTCGCCATCGGGGTTCTGGCCGGTGTCCTGGTCGCCGCGATCGTGTTCGCGCGCCGGGTCGCCCACCTCGCCGAGGTGACGAGCGTGCTCGACCCCGACGGCGGCGTGCGCGTCTACGCGGTGACCGGCGAGCTCTTCTTCGCCTCGACCAACGAGCTGCTCGGCGCCTTCGACTACACCGGCGATCCACCCAAGGTCGTCATCGACCTCTCCGACGCCCACGTGTGGGACGCCTCGGCGGTGGCGGTGCTCGACCAGGTCGTGGCCAAGTACGCGCGCAATGGCGTCGAAGCGGAGATCACCGGACTGAACAAGCCGAGTCACGCCATCCACGAGAAACTCTCCGGCCACCTCGGTGCCGGGCACTGAGGGCTCCCATGAGGGTCAGGCGACCCGCTCGGGCTCCTGGCGGGACGCGTCCTTCAACGCGGCTCGCCCCCGCAGGCGCCGGGAGAGGGCCCTGCCGGCGACGATGAGCACGACGGCCCCGACGATCACCGCGCCGCCGATCAGCAGGTTCGCGCTGAGCACCTCCTGGGCGAACAGCGCACCGAGGGCGACGGCCACGACCGGGTTGACGTAGGCGTAGGTCGCCACGGTGTCGTTGGGGAGGGTGGCGTTGGCGTAGCCGTACGCGGTGAAGGCGATCATCGACCCGGCGACGACGAGCCACAGGAAGCCGGCGAGCGAGGCCGAGGAGATCGCCGTGACGTCGAGTCGTCCGAACTCGCCGGCGACGGCTCCGGCGGCGACGAGCACGAGCCCGCCGGCGAGCATTTCGAGCGAGGCGGTCACGAGCGGGTGGGCGGGCAGCGGCGCTCGCCGGGCGTAGACCGAGCCGGTCGCCCAGCAGATCGAGGCGACCAGCACGATGACCGCGCCGGTGGTGTCGACGGTCGAGCCGGGCCCGCCGACGAGGATGCCGACGCCGATCGTGCCGAGCGCCAGGGCGAGGATCATGCTCGCGGTGACGCGGGTCTTGGTGGCGAAGGCGTTGATCAGGACCATCCACACCGGGACGGTCGCGACGATGAGGGCGGCGAGCCCGGAGTCGACGGTGGTCTCGCCGAAGCTGACGCCGCCGTTGCCGCCGGCGAGCATGAGCGTGCCGATGATCGCCGTCGACCGCAGTTGCGGCACGGTGAGACGGTGGACGCCGGTGGCGTGCCGCCGGCCGACGATCGCGAACATCACCGCTCCGGCGATGATGAAGCGGAACCCGGCCATGAGAAGCGGCGGCATCGTCTCGATGGCGACCTGGATGCCGAGGTAGGTCGAGCCCCACACGATCCACACGGTGACCAGCGCCAGCCATGGCAACCAGGAGCGAAATCCCTGCTTCAACTTAGGTTCCATAGGGATCCACCCTCCTTTAGTAAGGCCATAGCGGCGCTGAACCTCTGATACAGTAGGTCCTCTCGGGTGGAAGGGCAAGTGCTCACATGGCGCGAAATCTCGACGACGTCGACCGCGTGATCCTGCGCGAACTCACCGCCGACGGCAGGAGCACGGTGCGGGCACTGGCGCGGACCGTCGGACTGTCCGAACCGTCGGTCCGCGACCGCCTGCAGCGACTCGAACGCGACGGCGTGATCAGCGGCTACCGCGCGATCGTCGACCCGGACGCCGTCGGCGCGGGCACGGCGGCGTTCATCGCCCTGCGCTTCGAACCCGGCCAGAAGGCCAAGGACGTCGTCAACCGGGAGCTGGCCGCCGAAGCGAGGGTCCTCGAAGTGCACGAGGTCGCCGGCGAGGACTGCTACTGGGTCAAACTCCGCGTCTCGGGGACCGCCGAGCTGTCCGAGGTCCTCGACCGCGTCCGCGCCATTCCCCCGGTGCGGTCCACCAGCACGACCATCGTCCTGCGCACCGTCATCGAACGGGCCCTCGACCCCGGCGAACTACCCGGCTGACCGTCACACCTTCGGCGCCGCCCGGATGCCGTCCCGTCACCGCTCCAAGCTCCGAAGGGCTGTGCCCGGAACCTATGCGCCGGCGACCGGGAGCCGTCCCGGCGATTCAGAGCCGGGCGAGCACCTCGCGCACGCCCGGCTCGAAACGCGCCGCATCGTCGGCGAAACCGGTGTGCCCGCCCGCGAACCGGGTCGGCTCGACCCCCAGCAGCGCCGCCAGCGCCTCCGAGGTCCGCTCGCACAACTGGCCGCCCGACTCGTCGCCGATCCCGACCACGACCGGCACACCGATCGACTTCAGCCGCTCCACATCGGGCCGGAAACGGATCGAGGGACCGAACATCGCCCGGTACTGGTAGTCCTCGTCGGCCTTAGCCTGGGCGTCACGCTCCCCGCCGAAGTACATCTGGAAGACCTCCTCGGGCATCTCGATGTTCGCCAGCGCCAGGAACCTCCGCCATCCGCCGACCACGTCGCCCGACAGATGCGTCCTGGCGACGTCGTCGGCCGCGGCGAAGATCTCCTCGCGGTCGGCCAGCAGGCCGTTCAGCGGCGGCTCGTGCGCGATCACCATCGACAACTGCTCGGGGTGGGCCTGGGCCAGCGCCAGCACGCTCACCGCGCCGCCGCTCGACCCGAACAGCACCGCCGGGCCCGCGTCGACGTGCGCGATCAGCCGCGACAGGTCATCGGCCCGCAGGTCCGGAGGGCATTCCAGCGAACGATCCTCGACGACACTGCGGAAGATCCCGCGCGGATCGGTGGTCAGCACGGTGTGGTCCACGGCGAGCAGATCCGCCAGACCTTCGAACCCACGCGCGTCCATAGGCGCGCCGACCAGGACCACGAGCGGACCCGCGCCACGCACCTCGTAATGCAGGCGAGCGCCGGGGACGTCGAGGAATCCGGTCTTCGGGACGGTGTTCATCTGGTGCCTCCTGGAGGAGCGTTCTCGACTCGGTCGAAAGGTAGACCGGACTCGTCGGGCAGAATCGTCGCTGTGAGCGAGGTTTTCTCCACAGATCAACCGGACACCGACCTGGCACGCGCGCGCCTCGGCGACAACAGCGCCTTCACCCGCCTCGTCGAACCGCTCCGGCCCGAACTCCACGCCCACTGCTACCGCATGCTCGGCTCCGTCCACGACGCCGACGACTCCCTCCAGGACGCCCTCCTGCGCGCCTGGCGCGCCCTACCCCGCTTCGAGGGCCGCAGCAGCCTGCGCACCTGGCTATACACCGTCACCACACGCACCTGCCTCGACGCCCTCCAGGGCCGCACCCGCCGCGCCATGCCCGTCGACCTCGGCCCCTCCAGCGACCGGGCCGTCAGCCCGGACGCCTTCGACTACGACATCCCCTGGCTCGGTCCGTACCCCGACACCGCCCTCGGCGACTCCCCCACCGGACCCGCCGCCCGCTACGAGCAGCGCGAGGCCGTCGAACTCGCCTACGTCGCCGCCCTCCAGCATCTCCCGGGCAACCAGCGCGCGGCGCTCCTCCTCTTCGAGGTCCTCGGCTTCAGCGCCGCCGAGATCGCCGGCACGATGAAGACCACCGTCGCCTCGGTCAACTCCGCGCTCGCCCGCGCCCGCCGCGTCGTCGCCGACAAGATCCCCGCCCGCACACAACAGCAGACCTTGCGCACCGTCGAGGACGCCCGGATCCGCGAGATCGTCGCCGACTTCTCCGCAGCCCTCGAACGCGGTGACGCCGACACGCTCGTCAGTCTGCTCACCGCCGACGTCACGTGGTCGATGCCGCCCATGCCGCACTGGTACCAGGGCATCGACGCCGTCCTCGACTTCGCCGTGCAGGTACCGCTCACCAGCTGCGGAGGCTGGCGGCACATACCCGTCAGCGCCAACGGCCAGCCCGCCGTCGCCGGCTACCGCCTCGACCCGGCCGTCGGACGCCACTTCCCCTGGTCGATCACCGTCTTCACGATCCGCGACGGCCGCGTCGCCGAGCTGACGTCCTTCCTCGGCGCGGAGAACTTCACCGCCTTCGGCCTGCCGGACGACCTCGCCTGACCGCGCCTCAGACGGTGGCCAGGAACTGCGTCGCGGCCAGCTCGGCGTACAGCGGATCACCGGCGACCAACTCGGCGTGCGTGCCCACCGCGCGGACCTCGCCGGCATCCATCACGACGATGCGGTCGGCCATCGTCACCGTCGAGAGCCGGTGGGCGACCACCAGCACAGTCGTCGTGCGGGCGGCGTCGGCGACGGTGTCACGCAACGCGGCCTCGTTGACGGCGTCGAGCTGGGACGTCGCCTCGTCGAGCAGCAGCAGCCTCGGCCTGCGCAGCAGCGCGCGGGCCACGGCCACACGCTGGCGCTCGCCGCCGGAGAGCTTGCTGCCCCGGTGGCCGACGACCGTCTCCACGCCCTCGGGGAGGCGCTCGATGAGGCCGTCGAGGCGGGTGCGGCGCAGGACCTCGTCGATGGCCTCGTCGCTCACGTCGGGGGCGCCGAAGGTGAGGTTGTCGCGCAGGGTCCCCGACAGGACCGGGGCGTCCTGCTCGACGTAGCCGATGGCCGCCCGCAGGTCCCGCACCGGCCAGTCGCGCACGTCGACGCCGTCGAGGAGCACGCGGCCGTCACTGGGCTCGTAGAAGCGCTCGATCAGTGAGAACACCGTGGTCTTGCCCGCGCCCGAGGGGCCGACGAAGGCGGTCATACCGCCGGCCGGGACGTCGAAGGTGACCGAGTGGTGCACGTCGGGCAGGTCGGGACGGTAGCGGAAGCGCACGGCCTCGAAGGTGACCCGGCCCGGCGCCGTCGAGGCGGGAACGGTCCGGTCGACCGGCGCGAACTCCTCCACCTCCATCGAGTCGACCTCGTTGATCCGCGAGATCGCCGCCGCGCCGACCTGGAGCTGACTCACCGCGCGCACGATGCCCGCGATCGAGGGGATCAGGTAGAACAGGTAGAGCAGGAAGGCGATCAGCGAGGCGATCGACATGCCGCCGGAGGCCACCCGCGCGCCGCCGACGCCGAGCACGGCCAGGAACGAGATCTGCACGGCGAGGCCGGCCGTCGCGCCGATGAGGGACTGCCAGCGCGCGGCCTTGATCCCCGCCGTCCACGCGACCTCGGCGGCGACCTGGATGCGCGCCTCCTCGCGGTCCTCGGCGCCCGATGCCTTCACCGTGCGAAACGCGCCGAGCATCCGCTCCAGCGCGGCGCCGATCTTGCCGACCGCGACCTGCGACTCCTTCGTCGCCCGCGCGATCTGCGGCATCACCAGGCTCACCACGACGCCGACGAGCCCGAGGACCCCGACGGTCACACCGAGCAGGACCACGTCCATGAAGGACATCATGATCACCGTGGCGACCAGCGTGATCGCGGAGGTGACGCCCGAGACCACCGCCTGCGTGCTCACCTGCCGCAGCAGCGTCGTGTCGGAGGTGACCCGCGACATCAGGTCGCCGGGCTCGGCCGCCTCGACCGCGGGGACCCGCAGTCGCAGCAGGCGGCCCACGAGCCTGCGTCGCGCCGACAGGATGACCGACTCGGCCGTGCGCTCCAGCACGTAGTTGCTGACCGCGCTGATGAGCGCGCCGGCGACCACCATTCCCGACAGCAGCAGGAGCGAACCGGTCAGGTTCGCACCGGTTCCGAGGTCGTCCACCAGCCACTTCGCGGCCAGCGGCTGCACGAGGCCCGCCATGCTCCCGATCAGGCCCAGCACGCCGCTGACCAGGATCACGGTCCGGTGCGGCCGGATGTAGACCCACAGCGCCCGCCAGGTCGCGCCGGTCAGCTCGCCTCTGGGAAGACCCAGCCGGGCACGGCCTCTGGGCTGCGGAATGTCCTGTTCAACAGCGGCCATGGTGTCCATCCACTCGTGGGCGTCGGGATGCGGTGCGAGCGGAAGGCTACGTCCGCGACGCTGAGAGCGTCCTGTGTTCACCCGTCACAGTCTCCGGAATCACCACGGCGGGGGCGATCGGCCGGGGCGGTCGCTGACCGAGGACCATCGCGCCGAAGGCCACGAGCATGCCCAGCGTCTGGAGCGGGGTGAGCGCCTGTCCGAGGACGACCCAGCCGACGACCGTCGCCGTGAGCGGGCTGAGCAGGCCGAGGAAGGTCAGCGGGATCGGGGAGAGCAGCGAGACACCGCGGAACCAGAGCCAGTAGGCCAGGCCGGTGTTGATCAGGGCGAGGTAGCCGTAGCCGGCGAGGTTGATGGTCGTGAAGGCCGGCGGGGCTCCTTCGACGAGGAAGGCCAGCGGCAGGAGGAACAGGCCGCCGGAGACCAGCTGCCAGCCGGCGAAGGCGCTGACCTTGACTCCGGGAGGCGGGCCCCAGCGCTTGGCCAGGACCGTGCCGGTCGACATGGCGACCGTTCCGGCGAGGCCGGCCGCGACGCCGAGGAGGTCGAGTTTCGCGCTGGCGGTGAGCACGACCATGGCGACGCCCGAGACGCCGGCGATGCCGAGCAGGACCGGCCGCAGCCGGACGCGCTGGTCGAGCAGGAGGGCCGACATGCCGACCACGACGAGCGGGCCGGCCGCGCCGACGACGGCGCCGACGCCGCCGGGGAGCCGGTAGGCGGCGACGAAGAGCAGGGCGAAGAAGACGCCGATGTTGAGCATGCCCAGCGTCACCGACCGCCACCACCACTTGCCGCTCGGGAGGGTCCGGCCGACCAGGAGCAGGATCAGTCCGGCGGGCAGCGCGCGGAGCAGGGCGGTGAGGAGGGGCCGGTCGGGTGGGAGGAGCTCGGTGGTGACGACGTAGGTGGTGCCCCAGGTGATCGGGGCGATGGCGGTGAGCGCGATCGCGCGGGCTTGACCGTTCACGGTGTGTCCTCGGGGTGGTTTAGCTTGAGGATGTTTTACTTGATATCAAGTAGCTTAGCTTCAAGATACTTGATGTCAAGCTAGTATGGGAGTGTCCCAGCGCACCGAAGGTGGAGAGATGGATTCCGAACAGGCCGAAGAAGACGCCGTCGACCGGATCATCGGGCAGTGGAGCCGGGAGACGCCCGAGCTCAGGCTGGACGCGATGGAGATCTTCGGCCGCGTGCACCGCGTCTCACGACTCACCCTCCAGCGCCTCGAACCCGTCTACCTCGCCTACGGCATCGGGCGCGCCGAGTTCGACGTCATCGCCAGCATCCGCCGCTCCGGCGAGCCCTACACCCTCTCGCCGAAGCAGATCGCCGCGACGCTCATGCTCAGCTCGGGCGGGCTCACCGGCCGGCTCGACAAGCTGGAGCGCAACGGACTCGTCGAACGCCTCCCGGACCCCAACGACCGCCGCGGGCTGCGCGTCCGCCTCACCGACGCCGGGCGCGAAGCCGTCGGAAAGGCCGTCGCCGCGGGACTCGACGTGCAGCACGAAGTCCTCGACACCCTCACCCCCACCGAACAGGAGACCCTGGCCGGCCTGCTTCGCAAGCTCCACAAGGGATTCCACGACGAGCCGATCGCCTGACAAATCGGTGGCGGCGAGCGAGCCCCCCCCGCCGCAAAATCATGCGTGGCAACGCATGTAGGACGACCGAGGGAGGTTCGCGATGCCGTTTCAGGAGCTTGTGGGGAAAGCCGCCCCGATCCGACTGTGGGCCGACCGCGACTCCGTCGAGGAACAGGCGCTGGCGCAGCTGCAGAACATCGCCGCCCTCCCCTGGGTTCAGGGACTGGCGGTCATGCCCGACGTCCACTACGGACTCGGCGCCACCGTCGGGTCGGTGATCGCCATGCGCGGCGCCGTGTCACCGGCCGCCGTGGGCGTCGACATCGGGTGCGGGATGACGGCCCAGCTGACCTCGCTGACCGCCGAGGACCTGCCCGACGACCTCGGGCGCCTCCGCAGCGCGATCGAGGCGGCCATCCCCGTCGGGTTCAACATGCACAAGCGTTCCGTGGACACCGACCACCTCAAGATCCTGACGATCAAGGGTTGATGGTCAGGAGCGACTGTGCCGGACACGGCGGTGCTCGACAGCCGCTCAGCGAACGACGCGCCCCAGCCTCATCCGTCGCATGGCGATCGATGCGCGTGTCCGACCCAGCGCTTCCGCCGCTTCAACCTCGGACGAGCGCCGCACGATCGCATCCTCTTCGGGCGTCCACCGGCGGCGAACGGCAGGCGCCCGCATCGTGGCCGGCCTCCGCCAATCCGCGAGACGCCCGGCGGCTTCCCGCTTGCGCGGGATGGCGATCGGATCGCCGTCATAGAGCAGCGACGCCAAGACGCATGCCGGTTCCATCGCCACCATCAGGTTGAAGACATGGTCACGCTTGTTGCGTCGGGCCATCCTCACCGCACCGGTCAGCCGCAGCACCTCGGCACAGAAGTAATCGGCGAGCGCTTGACTCGCGGTGACGAACCCGAGGAAGGGATATCCCTTGGCCGTGAATCCGAGCGAGCCATCGGCGTCCACGAGCGCGCGGAGATAGTCGATCCGGCTGTAGTCGGGGGCGGGTGGGGCGATGGTGCTGGATTTGGGGCCGGTGGGGAGTCCGAGTGCGAGCAGCTGGCGCCGGGCGTCGAGCGCGCAGAGGGTCCAGACGGCACTGGTGTGTTCGGCGGAGAAGTTCGTGGCGCGGGTTCGGGTCCGGATACTGGAAGGCAACGGCAGCACGATGCGCTGGAAGGCTTCGAGGACGGGATGGTCTCGGGCGTTGAGTTCGACGGTGATCTTGCCTTTCTGTCCGATGTGAAACCGGTACTTTTCGGTGACCGAGATCACACAAAAAGGCGAGCCCCCACTCCGCCCCCTCGTCAACGCACGCTCGCCACCAGGTTCGACCGCCCCAGCTCCTCGCCCTTCACCCACTGCGCCGTCGTGCCGACGGCGGCGATGTTCGACGCGAACACCGTCATCAGTGTCTCGTGCACGGTCTTCGCGTCCGCCGACCCCGCAGCGTTCTCCAGGCTGATGGCGCCGGTCGCGTCGGAAAGGATCTCGACGGTGAGTCCTCGGGCGGCGGCGTCGAAGGCGGTGGCGAGGACGCAGTTCTGCGTCATGAAGCCGGCGAGGGTCACGGTGGTGACGCCGTTGGCGTCGAGCCACTCCCCCAGGTCGGTGCCGTGGAATGACGAGGCCGTCGTCTTGTGCACGAGGTGGTCGCGCGGGCGGGAGGCGATGGCGGGGTCGAGTTCCCAGGTCGGGGTTCCCGGGGCGAAGATCGGGGCTCCGGCGGGGGCGTCGTGCTGGACGACGACGACCTTGGCGCCGCGCGCGGGGGCCGCGTCGAGGGCGGCGGTGATGTTGGCGAGCGCGTCGGCGACGGGTGGGTGGGAGATGGGGAGTTTCCCGGTCTCGTATTCGTTCTGGACGTCGATGACGATGAGGGCGTGGGTCATGGGTCCAGGATGGGCCGGGGGTGGGGTGTGGCGCGAGGTGTGCGTCGGCCAGGCAGGGGCGGTTCTCCGCCAACCGGGACGTGGAAGGTGCGGCGGTAGACCCCTGGGGTGACTCCGAAGGCCTCGGTGAAGTGGCCGCGCAGGGCGGCGGCGGTCGGGTGGCCGCATCGTCTTGCCACGGCTTCGATCGGCAGCTCGGTCTCTTCGAGGAGTCGCTGGGCGGCGAGGAGTCGCTGGTGGCGGATCCATTGGGCCGGGGTGGTGCCGGTGGTGGCGCGGAAGTGGCGGTCGAAGGAGCGGCGGCTCATGCGTGCGCGCCTCGCGAGGTCGTCGACGTTGTGCTGTGCGGTGAGGTCGGCGAGGAGGTGGGTGAGGGTTTCGGCGATGGGGTCGCCGGTGGCGGGTCGTGGGAGGGGATGTTCGACGTACTGTGCCTGGCCGCCGTCGCGGTGTGGGGCGACGACGAGTTGGCGGGCGATGTGGGCGGCGGCCTCGGCTCCGTGCAGCCTGCGGATGAGATGGAGGCAGGCGTCGAGCCCGGCGGCGCTTCCGGCGGAGGTGAGGACGCGGTCTTCCTGGACGTAGAGCTCGTCGAGGCGGACGTCGACGGCGGGGTGCAGGCGGGAGAGGGCGGCGGCCTGGTTCCAGTGGGTGGTGGCGGCGCGGCCGTCGAGTAGTCCGGTGGCGGCTATGACGAAGGCGCCGAGGCACAGGCCGACGATCTCGGCGCCGGTGGTGTGGGCGGTCCGGATGGCGTCGAGGACGTCGGGGCGCGGCGGGGCTTCGACGGGGATGCCGTAGGCGGGGACGATCACGATGTCGGCGGTCTCGATGTCGGCGTGGGCGCCGGGGGTGGAGACGGTGAGGCCGTCGGCGGTGGTGATCGCGGTCCCGTTGTGGTGGGCGACGACGGTGACCTCGGCGCGCAGGGCCCCGAAGACGCGGATCGGCACGGAGTCCTCGAACAGGGGCGTGCCGTCGAAGAGGACGACCGCGGCGCGGGTCACAGGTAGCTGTCGGACTCGACGATCCGCGCGCCGAGCGGGAAGAGCGAGACGGGGACCATCTTGAAGTTGGCGACGCCCAGGGGGATCCCGATGATGGTCACGCACAGGGCGATGCCGGCGACGATGTGCCCGATGGCGAGCCAGAGTCCGGCGACGATGAACCAGATGACGTTGCCGATGGACGACATGACACCGGCCTGCGGATCGCGGATGACGGCGCGGCCGAAGGGCCACAGGGCGTATCCGGCGATGCGGAAGCTGGCGATGCCGAAGGGGATGGTGACGATGAGAATGAAGCAGATGACTCCGGCGACGGCGTAGCCGATGGCCAGCCAGATGCCGGACAGGACCAGCCAGATGAGGTTCAGGATCGTCTTCACTCTCCAATGATCCTCGACATCGGGCCGGAGGGCATCGGGGATCCCACTGAAAGTCACGGCGGCGGCCCGCCGGGGCCGCCGCCGTGGCGGTCAGGCGTTCTTGTGGAAGGCGGCGAGGATCTCGCTCTCCTTCTCGCGGGTGATGCCCGCGCGCAGGGCGGGGTCGGGTCCGGCGGCGTCGCGCCAGGCGAGCGCGGTCTCGCCGAGGGGCCTGATCTTCATGCCGGCGGCGACGGAGGCGGTGACGTCGCGGTTCATGAAGCCGGCGTATTCGGGCAGTGGGAGCCACAGGCCGAGGGACTGCTCGCCCATCCAGGGCGCGACCTCGTGTTCGGTGAGGAGGTCTTGCGGCACCCAGGTGAAGGTGACGTCGGCGTCGAGGGCGGTGGCGATCTGGTCGAGGAACGCGCCTCGGGAGATGGGCGGGCAGATGGCGTCGTAGGTGCCGGTGGTGCCGTTCTCGGCGGCGTCGAGGATCCAGTCGGCGAGGTCGCGGACGTCGATGTACTGGATGTTCTCGCTCGAGTCGCCGGGCGCGAGCATCTCGCCGCCTTCGGCGATGCGCCGGGGCCAGTATCCGAAGCGGTCGCCGCGGTCGCCGGGTCCGACGATGAGGCCGGGGCGGACGATGAAGGCCTTGTCGCCGAGGCGGTCGCGGATCTGGTTCTCGCAGGAGACCTTGCTGGGGCCGAAGAGCTCCATGGCGGGGTCGCCGCTGTCGTCGGGGGTGGGTTCGTGGGTGAGGGCGGTGGCGGGGGTCTGGCCGGGGGTGGCGTCGTCGTTGTAGACGCTGCAGGTGGAGACGAAGGTCCAGTGGCCGACGTTTCCGGCGAGGGCTTCGAGGGTGTTCTGGACCTGGTCGGGGAAGCGGGTGACGTCGACGACGGCGTCGAAGGTCTTGCCGCGCAGTGGTTCGAGTCCCTCGGGGGTGGAGCGGTCGATGGTGAGGCGGGTGACGCCGTCGGGGGCTTCTCCGGTCTTGCCGCGGGTGGCGACGGTGACGTCGTGGCCGCGGGCGACGGCGTGGGCGGCGACGGTCTTGGAGAGGTAGACGGTGCCGCCGAGTACGAGCAGGCGCATGGTGCTGGTCCTTCGCGGGTCAGGTGCGGGCGTGCCAGGCGGTGAGGATCTCGGTCTCTTTCGCGCGATCGATGCCGGCCTTGACCGCCGGTGTCCCGTCGTTCCAGGCATGCCAGCGGCGGGCGGTGTCGGCCAGGGGGCGGATCGCCATGCCGGCTTCGACGGAGGGGGTGCTGTCGCGGCTGAGGAAGCCGCCGTACTCGGGCAGGGGCAGGTAGAGAGGGAGGGAGTCGGGTCCCGCCCAGGGGCCGACGCCGTGCTCGTCGAGGAATTCGCGGCCGACCCAGGTGAGGGTTGCCTCGGCGGCGAGCGCGGTGATGATCTGGTCGAGGAAGTTTTCGCGGGTGATGGGGAGGCTCTTGCCGTCGTAGGTGCCGGTGGTGTGCCTCTCGGCGGCGTCGAGGAGCCAGGCCGCGAGGTCTTCGACGTCGATCCACTGGACGGCGTCGTCGGGTGCGCCGGGGGCGAGGACCTCGCCTCCCTGGGCGATGCGCCAGGGCCAGTACCCGAAGCGGTCACCGGGGTCGTCGGGCCCGACGATGAGGCCGGCTCGGACGATGAAGGCCTTGTCGCCGAAGCGGTCGCGGACGAGGTTCTCGCAGGCGACCTTCGCCGCGCCGTAGTGGCGCATGTCGGGGTCGGCGAAGTCGTCGGCGGTGGGTTCGAAGACCTCGGCGGTCGCGGGGGTCTGCCCGGGTGTGGCGTTGTCGGTGTAGACGCTGCAGGTGGAGACCAGGCCGTAGTGGCCGGTCTCACCGAGGGCGTCCAGGGCGTTCTTGACGTGCAGGGGCAGACGCGCGACGTCGATGACGGCGTCGAAGCGCTCGCCGCGCAGCGGGTCCATGCCTTCGGCCGTGGAGCGGTCGATCTTGACGAAGCGCGCGCCGCCCGGGGGTTCACCGCTCGCGCCGCGCGACGCGACGGTGACGTCGTGCCCGCGTGACACGGCTTGGACAGCGGTGGCCTTCGACAGGTAGACGTTGCCGCCGAGAATGAGTAGACGCATGCGGCGATCTTCGACGCGCGGCGCGGCGCGGGGCAAGGATGTTCGCCCTCGGCGGAGCGCGTGCTCAGCCGCGGGCGTGCCAGGCGGCGAGCACCGCGGTCTCCTTTTCGCGGGTGATTCCCGCCTTGAGTTCGGCGGTGCCGCCGTGGAGCGCGTGCCAGCGGGCGACGGTGTCGGCGAGCGGGCGGGTCGGCATGCCCGCGTCGATGGCGGCGGTCGCGTCGCGGTTCATGAGTTCGGGGTGGCCGGGCGGGAGCCAGAAGGGCAGGGAGCCGGGCCCGGCCCATGGTTTGACGTCGTGGGCTGTGAGGTGTTCGGTGCCGACCCAGGTGAAGTCCACATCCGCGCCGAGGGTGTCGGCGATGCCGGTGAGGAAGCTCAGCCAGGTGACGGCGGGGGCGACGCCGTCGTAGGCGCCGGTGGTGCCGTTCTCGGCGGCGTTGAGGGTCCAGGCGGCGAGGTCTTCGACGTCGATCCACTGGATGGGCGCGTTCGGGTCGCCGGGGGCGAGGACCTCGCCTCCCTGGGCGATGCGCCAGGGCCAGTACCCGAAGCGGTCACCGGGGTCGCCGGGGCCGACGATGAGCCCGGCGCGGTAGTTGGCGTGGGAAGTGGGATGGGCGGCGCGGATCTGGTTCTCGCAGGCGACCTTGTTGGCGCCGTAGTGCTCCATGCCGAACGCGGTGTGGTCGTCGGGCGTGGGATCGAGAAGTGTGCCGGGATCGGCCGGGTCGGGCGCGACGTCGTCGCGGTAGACGCTGAGGCTGGAGACGAAGCCGTAGTGGCCGGTGTCGAGGACGGCGAGGGCGTTCTTGACGTGGAGCGGGATGCGCGCGACGTCGATGACGGCGTCGAAGCGCTCGCCGCGCAGTGCTTCCATGCCGTCGGGGGCGGAGCGGTCGATGGCGACGAAGCGGGCGCCGGCCGGTGGTTCGCCGCTGGTCCCCCGGGACGCGACGGTGACGTCGTGCCCGCGGGTCATGGCGTGCAGGGCGGTGGCCTTCGACAGGTAGACGTTGCCGCCGAGGATGAGTAGACGCATGGGGAGACTGTGTCTCGCCGAAGGCTTGCGGATCAAGGGATTTCGGGCGCGGCCACGTCGTGGAGCGGGTCGGGCGGCCGCTCGAAGAAGGTCTCCAGGACGACGATGCTCTGGGTGCTCGCGACGCCCTCCACGGTGTAGAGCCGGCGCAGGACTCCCTGAAGGTCCTGGGTGGTGGCGGTGCGGATCTTCAGAAGGAGGGTGCCGGCCCCGGCGATGATGTGGGCCTCCTCGACCTCGGTGATCGCGGCGAGCGCCTCGCCGGTGGCGGGTTCGCCCATCCAGGACTTGGCGTCGATGAGGACGTAGGAGAGCACTCCCCTGCCGAGGGCGGCGGGGTCGACGTCGATGGTGGTGCGGCGGATGACGCCGCGTTCCTTGAGTTTGCGGACGCGTTCGTGGACGGCGCCGCCGGACAGGCCGACGGAGCGGGCCAGGCCGGCGTAGGACTCGGTGGCGTCGTGCTGGAGTCGGGCGAGGATGCGCCGGTCGATGTCGTCCACGATCGAATCTCCTCTGTCGCACAGCTCTCATTGCCGAATGTCGTTCGGTGATCTTATATTCGGCCTGAACGGTTT
Organism: Phytomonospora sp. NPDC050363; assembly: GCF_040655735.1. Lineage (NCBI taxonomy): Bacteria > Bacillati > Actinomycetota > Actinomycetes > Micromonosporales > Micromonosporaceae > Phytomonospora > Phytomonospora sp. NPDC050363. Next base: position 284,883 of record NZ_JBFAKK010000010.1, on the reverse strand, counting down.
TCAACTTGGAGGCGATGATGCCTGATCTGATCCCGGTGGTCTACGAGCAGCTCGACGAACGCTTCACCGCCGTTCGCGGCGACGACTATCTTGAGCGGCTGTGGACCGGCGGCCGCTGGACGGAGGGGCCGGCCTACGTCGCGTCGGGCAAGTACCTGTTGTTCTCCGACATCCCCAACGACCGGGTGATGCGCTGGGACGAGACCGACGGTTCGGTGAGCGTGTTCGCCACCGGCGCCGGTTACACCAACGGCCGCACCATCGACCGCCAGGGCCGTGTCGTCACGTGTGAGCAGGGCGCCCGCCGCGTGACGCGCGTCGAGCACGACGGCTCCACCACGATCCTGGCCGACAGGTGGAACGGCAAGCGCCTCAACAGCCCCAACGACGCCGTGGTCGCCGCCGACGGCGCCGTCTGGTTCACCGACCCGCCCTACGGCATCACGTCCGACTACGAGGGCGAGCGCGCCGAGCAGGAGATCGACGGGTGCCATGTGTACCGGATCGACCCGGGCAGCGGGGACGTGGAGGCCGTGGCGACGGATTTCGAGCGGCCGAACGGCCTGGCGTTCTCCGTCGACGAGAGCCTGCTGTACATCGCCGATACCCGGCGCCGGCACATCCGCGTCTTCGACGTGGACGGCGCGCGGCTGAGCGGTGGGAGGGAGTTCGCGGCGATCACGGTCGGCAACCCCGACGGGGTGCGTGTCGACACCGACGGGCGTGTGTGGGTCGCGGCCGGTGACGGGCTCCATGTGCACGACCCCGACGGGACGCTGATCGGGAAGATCGCGATCCCGGAGGCGGCGGTGTCGAACCTGGTGTTCGGCGGCCGCAAGCGCAACCGTCTGTTCATCACCGCCTCGGCCGCCGTGTACTCCCTACAGGTGACCGTCAACGGCGCCGCTCGGCTGTAGAGAGGGGAAGGCGCCCCGGAACCGGTACCGGGGCGCCTTCTTCGCTTCACTCAAGCACTGACCCAGTCTCGCCGGTCCCGCAACTTCTCCTTGACCGCGGCGAGCTGGTCGGCGACCGGCCCGGGCCCCGTGGAGCCCGGTGTGGTGCGGGCGGCGAGGGCGCCTTCGACGGTGAGGACGTCGCGGACGCTCGCGTCGAGGTGAGGGCTGATGCCGGCGAGGTCGTCGTCGGTCACTTCGTGGAGTTCGAGGCCGTTCTTCCCGCAGTGGGACACCAGCGCGCCGGTGATCTCGTGGGCGTCGCGGAAGGGGACGCCTTTGCGGACGAGCCAGTCGGCGACCTCGGTGGCGAGGCTGTAGCCGACGGGCGCGGCGGCGGCCATGGTCTCGGTGCGCACGCTCATGGTCGCGATGAGCCCGGCGAAGGCGGGGAGCACCAGGGAGAGGTTGTCGAGACTGTCGAAGACCGGCTCCTTGTCCTCTTGCAGGTCACGGTTGTAGGCGTGCGGAAGCGCCTTGAGAGTCGCCAGCAGGCCGGTGAGGTTGCCGATGAGGCGCCCGGACTTGCCGCGTGCGAGTTCGGCGATGTCGGGGTTCTTCTTCTGCGGCATGATCGACGATCCGGTCGCGAAGGCGTCGTCGAGTTCGACCCACCCGAACTCCTGCGAGGTCCACAGAATGACCTCTTCGCCGAGTCGGGACAGGTGCACGCCGATCAGCGCGGTCACGAAGAGGGCCTCGGCGACGAAGTCGCGGTCGGCGACGGCGTCGATGGAGTTGGCCGCGGCCGAGGCGAAGCCCAGTTCCTTGGCGACGGCGACCGGGTCGAGGTCGAGGGAGGATCCGGCCAGCGCGCCCGAGCCCAGCGGGGAGACCGAGGTGCGCTCGTCCCAGTCGCTGATCCGGTCGAGGTCGCGCAGGAACGCCTGGACGTGCGCGAGGAGCTGGTGCCCGAAGGTGATCGGCTGCGCGTGCTGGAGGTGGGTCATGCCCGGCGCGGGCGTGGCGATGTGCGCCTCGCCCTGACCGGTGAGCGCCTCGGCGAGGTCGAGGACGCTGCCGGCCAGGCCGCGCATGTGGTCGCGCAGGTAGAGGCGCAGATCGGTGGCGATCTGGTCGTTGCGGGAGCGGCCGGCGCGGAGTTTCCCGCCGAGCGGGCCGAGCTTCTCGACGAGTCCGCGCTCCAGGGCGGTGTGCACGTCCTCGTCGGCGACGGTGGCGACGAACTCGCCGGCCGCGACGGCCACCTCCAGTTCGGCGAGCGCGTCGACGATGGAGACGAGTTCGTCCTCGGTGAGAAGCCCCGCGTGGTGGAGGACGCGGGCATGCGCGCGGGAGGCGGCGATGTCGTAGGGCACCAGCCGCATGTCGAAGTGGACGCTGGCCGACAGGGCGGCGAGCGCGTCGGCGGGGCCGCCTTCGAAGCGGCCTCCCCACAGCCTGCTCATTCGGCACCGCCCTTGACGCGCTCGTCGCGTGCGGAGGCGAGCTTGCTGGGAAGTCCGAACAGTTCCACGAAGCCGCGGGCGAGGGTCTGGTCGAACCGGTCGCCCTCGTCGTAGGTGGCCAGGCCGAAGTCGTAGAGGGACGCCTCGGAGCGGCGGCCGGTGACGGTGGCGCGTCCACCGTGGAGGGTCATGCGGACCTCTCCGGTGACGTGGCGCTGGGCTTCGTCGATGAAGGTGTCGAGGGCCTTCTTGAGCGGCGAGTACCACAGTCCGTCGTAGACGAGTTCGCCCCAACGCTGGTCGACGGAGCGTTTGAAGCGGGCGAGGTCGCGTTCCACGGTCACGTTCTCCAGCTCCTGGTGGGCGGTGATGAGCGCGATCGCGCCGGGGGCCTCGTAGATCTCGCGGCTCTTGATGCCGACGAGCCGGTCTTCGACCATGTCGAGGCGGCCGACGCCCTGCGCGCCGGCGCGGGAGTTGAGTTCGGTGACGATCTCGCAGGCGGTCTTGGTCTCGCCGTCGAGGGCGACGGGGACGCCGGCCTCGAAGGTGATGACGACCTCGTCGGGGTCGTTCGCGGCGGCCGGATCGGCGGTGTAGGCGTAGATGTCGGCGATCGGCGCGTTCCAGATGTCCTCCAGGAAGCCGGTCTCGACGGCGCGGCCCCACAGGTTCTGGTCGATCGAGTACGGCGACTTGTTGGACACGTCGATGGGCAGGCCCTTCGACTCGGCGTAGGCGATGGCCTTGTCGCGGGTCCAGGCGAAGTCGCGGGCGGGGGCGATGACCTTCAGGTGCGGGGCGAGGGCGGCGAGGCCGACTTCGAAGCGGACCTGGTCGTTGCCTTTGCCGGTGCAGCCGTGGGAGACGATTCCGGCGCCGTGCTTCTCGGCGGCCTTCACGAGGTACTTGACGATCAGGGGCCGGGAGAGGGCCGAGACGAGGGGGTAGCGGTCCATGTAGAGCGCGTTGGCGCGCATCGCGGGGATGCAGTACTCGGCGGCGAACTCGTCGCGGGCGTCGACGACCTCGGCCTCGGCGGCGCCGCAGTCGAGGGCCCGCTGCTTGATGACGTCGAGGTCCTCGCCGTCCTGGCCGACGTCGATGGCGACGGCGATGACGTCGCCGCCGGTCTGTTCGGCGAGGTACGGAATCGCCACCGAGGTGTCCAGCCCCCCGGAATAGGCGAGTACTACGCGCTCGGTCATGGGTCTGTGCTCCTTGAGGTCTTCGTGAGGCTGATCAGTTGTCCTTGCCGGCCCAGGTGAGCAGCCGGTCGGTGAGTTCGGCGCCGGTGAGGCCGTCGCGGGCGACGACGAGGATGGTGTCGTCGCCGGCGATGGTCCCGACGATGTCGGCCAGCCCGGAGCGGTCGAGCGCGGAGGCGAGGAACTGGGCGGCTCCGGGCGGTGTTCGCAGGACCGCGAGGTTGCCCGAGTGGTCGGCGCCGGTGAGGAGTTCCCGCAGGAGCCGCACGAGGCGGTCGGGCGGGGTCGCGTTGGGCCGCAGGGGCGGGCCGTTCTCCTCGGGGATGACGTAGGAGGCCGGGAGCTTGTCGGTGCCGCGGACCTTGACCGCGCCGAGCTCTTCCAGGTCGCGGGACAAGGTGGCCTGGGTGGCCGCGATGCCCTCGCCGGCGAGGAGGTCGGCGAGTTCGGACTGGGAGCGGACCGGCTGGCTGCGAATGAGTTCGGTGACGCGGGCCTGGCGGGCGGATTTGGTGAGGGGGCCGCTCACGCGGTGCCTCCCTCGACGCGCAGGGCCGGGTCGAGGAGCCAGGCGAGCAGTGCCTTCTGGGCGTGGAGGCGGTTCTCGGCCTGGTCGAAGACGGCGGACTGGGGCCCGTCAATGACCTCGTCGGTGATCTCCTCGCCGCGGTGGGCGGGAAGGCAGTGGAGGACGACGGCGGTGGGGTCGGCGTGGGCCAGCAGTGCGCCGTTGAGCTGGTAGGGCGCGAGGTCGCGGGTGCGGGTCTCAGCGTCGCCGTGGCCCATGGACACCCACGCGTCGGTGGTGAGGACGTGCGCGCCCTTGGCCGCCTCGACGGCGTCCTTGCCGATGGTCACGCTGCCGCCGGTGGTGGCGGCGATCGCCTCGGCGTCGGCGACGATGGCCGGGTGGGGAAGGTAGCCGTCGGGTGCGGCGATGCGCACGTGCGCGCCGGCGAGGGTTCCGGCGAGGAGGTAGGAGTGGGCCATGTTGTTGGCGCCGTCACCGACGTAGGTCAGGATCCGGCCTTCGGCGCCGCCGAGGCGCTCGTTGATCGTGAGCAGGTCGGCGAGCAGCTGGCAGGGGTGGAAGCCATCGGTGAGGGCGTTGACGACGGGGACGGTCGCGGCCGCGGCGAGGTCGCGGATGCGGTCGTCGCCGTAGGTGCGGATCACGATCGCGTCGACGTAACGGGACAGGACCTGCGCGGTGTCGCCGATGGTCTCGCCGCGCACCAGGTGGCTGCCCTGGGCGTCGACGATGATCGGGTGGCCGCCGAGTTCGGCGATGCCGACGTCGAAGGACAGTCGCGTGCGGGTCGACTGCTTCTCGAAGAGGACCGCGACGGAGCGGGGACCGGCGAGCGGCTGGAGCGCCCGCCGGTCCGACTTCAGCATCGCCGCCAGCGCGAGCAGCACACGCTGCTCGGCGGCGGTCACGTCGTCGTCTCTGAGGAAGTGCCTGAGTGGGGCCGGGATGAGGGTCACGGTCGTCCTCCTGGGGGATAAGCGGGGTTGTCTTCGCCGCTCAGTCGCCCGGATCCCCCCGGCCCGGTGGCGAGGTCGGCGGCCCGTACCGCTCCTCCTTCGCCGGCGACACCCAGAGCGGCCGGAAGGGCGGCTAGAAAGATGTCCACGTGGTCGCGGGTGATGACCAGTGGAGGCGCCAGGCGCACCGCGTTGGGGCGCAGGGCGTTGGCGAGGATGCCGTTGGCGCGCAGGCCGGCCTCGACCTCGGCGGAGCGGTCGTCGGTCAAGACGATCGCGAGCCACAGTCCCCGGCCGCGGACGCCCTTGACGCCCGGGAGGTTCAGGGCGGTGATCCCGTCGGCGAGGTGGCGGCCGATGTTGGCGGCGTTGGCGAGCAGGCCGTCGGCGTCGATGGTGTCGAGGACCGCGAGCGCGGCGGCGGCGCAGACGGGGTTGCCGCCGAAGGTGGAGCCGTGGTCGCCTTTGGCGAACAGGGTCCCGTGCTCGCCGAAGGCGAGGCAGGCGCCGATGGGGAGGCCGCCGCCGAGGCCCTTGGCGAGGGTGAGGACGTCGGGGACGACGTCTTCGTGCTGGTGGGCGAACCATGCGCCGGTGCGGCCGATGGCCGACTGGATCTCGTCGAGGACGAACAGGGCGCCGGTCTCGTCGCAGATCGCGCGGGCGGCGGCGAGGTAGCCGGCCGGGGGTGGGACGACGCCCGCCTCGCCCTGGGTGGGTTCGAGGAAGACCGCGGCGCAGTCGGTGGTGACGGCGGCTTCGAGGGCCTCGGCGTCGCCGTAGGGGACGAAGCGCACGTCGATGCCGAAGGGCCCGAACTGTTCGCGGATGGCGGCCTTGCCGGTGATCGACAGGGCGCCGAGGGTGCGGCCGTGGAAGCCGTCCTCTGCGGCGACGATGTAGCCGCGGCCGGTGTTCTTGCCGTACTTGATGGCCAGCTTCAGGGCGCACTCGTTGGCCTCGGTGCCGCTGTTGGCGAAGAACACCTTGGCGGGCGCGCCGACCAGTGAGCGCAGCTTCTCGGCGAGCAGGACCTCGGGTTCGTTGATGAACAGGTTCGAGGTGTGCGCGAGGGTGGCGACCTGGTCGCCGACCGCTTTGATCAGGGAGGGGTGGGCGTGGCCGAGGCTGGACACGGCGATGCCGCCGATGAAGTCGAGGTAGACGTTGCCGTCGGCGTCGGTGACGTGGCAGCCGCTGCCGCCGGCCAGGGTCAGCGGAGGGACGCCGTAGTTGGGCATGAACGCCGCCTCGTAGCGGTCCCTCATGACCTGGTTCTGCTCGGTGAGGTTCATGACGGCACCACCATGGTTCCGGTCCCTTCGGAGGTGAAGATCTCGAGGAGGATGGAGTGGGCGAGGCGGCCGTCGATGACGTGCGCCTGGGGCACGCCGCCCTTGACGGCGCGCAGGCAGGCCTCCATCTTCGGGACCATCCCGGCCGACAACCGCGGGAGCAGTTCGGCGAGCTGGTCGGCGGTGATCTGGCTGATGAGGCTCGCGGTGTCGGGCCAGTCGGAGTAGAGGCCGGCGACGTCGGTGAGGACGACCAGCTTCTGCGCGCCGAGGGCGGTGGCCAGCGCGGCGGCGGCGGTGTCGGCGTTGAGGTTGTGCAGGACGCCGTCGACGTCGGGCGCGACGGTGGAGATGACCGGGATGCGGCCGGCCTCGATGAGGTCGGTGATCGCGGCGGTGTTGACGTTGGCGACGTCGCCGACCTGCCCTACGTCAACGGCCTCGCCGTCGACGTAGGCGTGCCGGCGCTCGGCGGTGAGCAGGCGGGCGTCCTCTCCGGACATGCCGACGGCGAAGGGGCCGTGCTCGTTGATCAGTCCGACGAGTTCGCGTCCGACCTGGCCGACGAGGACCATGCGGACCACTTCGGCCGACTCGGCGGTCGTGACGCGCAGGCCGCCCTTGAACTCGCTCTCGATGCCGAGGCGGTCGAGCATCTTCGAGATCTGCGGGCCGCCGCCGTGAACGATGACGGGTTTGAGCCCGGCGTAGCGCAGGAAGACCATGTCGGCGGCGAAGGAGGCGCGCAGGGCGGGGTCGGCCATGGCGTGCCCGCCGTACTTGACGACCACGATCTTGCCGTGGAAGCGCGTGAGCCAGGGAAGGGCCTCGATGAGGGTGTGCGCCTTGGCGAGCGCGTCGTCCATGTCGGTCATGACGAGTACGCCGAGTTCTCGTGCACGTAGGCGTGCGAGAGGTCGTTGGTCCAGATCGTGGCCGTCGCGTCGCCGGCGTGGAGGTCGACGGTGATGACGACGTCGCGCTCCTCCATGTCGACCAGCGATCGGTCCTCGGCCGCGGCGCCCTTGCGGCATACCCATACGCCGTTGACGGCCACGTCGAGCTCGTCGGCGTCGAAGGCGGCGTCGGTGGTGCCGACGGCGGCCAGGATCCGGCCCCAGTTCGGGTCCTTGCCGAACAGCGCGGTCTTGACGAGGTTGTTGCGGGCGATGGATCGTCCGACGGTGACCGCATCGTCCTCGGTGGCCGCGTTGACGACCTCGATCTCGACGTCCTTCGTGGAGCCCTCGGCGTCGGAGAGGAGCTGCTGGGCGAGGTCCTCGCACGCGTGGGTCAGGATCTCGGTGAACAGGTCCGGGTCCGGCGCGACGCCCGAGGCGCCCGAGGACAGCAGCAGGACGGTGTCGTTGGTGGACATCGCGCCGTCGGAGTCGAGGCGGTCGAAGGTGAGGCGGCAGGCCTCGCGCAGGGCGGAGTCGGCCGTCTCGGCGGTGATCTCGGCGTCGGTGGTGAGCACGACGAGCATCGTCGCCAGACCCGGCGCGAGCATGCCGGCGCCTTTGGCCATGCCACCGACGCCCCAGCCGTCCTGCGACCAGGTGACCGACTTCGGTTTGGTGTCAGTGGTCATGATCGCCTCGGCGGCCGCGCCGCCCAGGTCCGCCGACAGCTCCTTGACGGCCTGCTCGGCACCGCTCAGCACGGCGTCCATGGGCAGGAACTCGCCGATGAGCCCGGTGGAGCAGACGGCGACCTCGGCGGCGCCGATGCCCAGGAGCTCGGCGACCTTCTCGGCGGTGTGGTGGGTGTCGGCGAAGCCCTTGGGGCCGGTGCAGGCGTTGGCGCCGCCGGAGTTGAGGACGACGGCGGTCAGCTGCCCGTCGGACAGGACCTGGCGGCTCCATTTGACCGGGGCGGCGTGGACGCGGTTGGCGGTGAAGACGCCGGCGGCCACCCGGGAGGGGCCGTCGTTGACGACGAGGGCGAGGTCCTTGGCGCCGGACGACTTGATGCCGGCGGCGACTCCGGCGGCGCGGAAGCCGTCGGGGAAGGTGATGGTCACGGTGCTACTCCGTTGATGGCGAGGCCGGTGGTCTCCGGCAGGCCGAGCATGAGGTTGGCGCACTGCACGGCCTGACCGGCCGCGCCTTTGCCCAGGTTGTCGATCGCGGAGACGACGATGATGCGTCCCGCGTCCTTGTCCACGGTGGCTTGCAGGTGGGCGGAGTTGGTGCCGTACGTCGCCGCCGTGTGCGGCCACTGCCCTTCGGGCAGGACGTGCACGAAGGGCGCGTCGGCGTATGCCGCCTGTAGTGCCTGCCGGACCTCGTCGGAAGACAGGCCCGGCCTCGTCGGTCGGGCGGTCACCGTGGCCAGAATGCCTCTCGGGAGTGGTGCGAGCACCGGTGTGAAGGACAGCGACGCGGCGCCGCTGGCCTGCTTGATCTCGGGGGTGTGCTGGTGCGTGCCGACCTTGTACGCCGAAACGTCGCCCATGACCTCGCTGCCGAGCAGGTTGGCCTTCGGGGTCCGGCCCGCGCCGGAGGTGCCCGACGCGGCCACCACGACGACGTCTGCGGGCTCGGCGAGCCCTGCGTCGATGACGGGGCGCAGCGCGAGGGTGCTGGCCACGACGTAGCAGCCGGTGGCCGCGACCCGGTCCGACGCTGCGATCGCCGCCCGCTGACCGGGAAGCTCGGGAAGGCCGTAGGTCCAGGCGCCGGCGTGCTCGCCGCCGTAGTAGGCCGACCAGGCGGCGGCGTCGGTGAGGCGGTGGTCGGCGCCGAGGTCGACCACCTTCACGTGCGCGGGCAGTTTCCTGGCGATCGCGGCCGACTCGCCGTGCGGGAGCGCGAGGAAGACGAGGTCGGCGTCGGCGAACGCCTCGGGGGTCGCGCGGTCGAAGTCACGACCGGCGAGGCTGATCAGGTGCGGGTGGACCGAGATGATCGGAGCACCGGCCTGGCTGTGCGCGGTGAGTGGGCCGAGTTCGAACTCGGGGTGCCCGACGAGCAGGCGGAGCAGCTCGCCTCCGGCGTATCCGCTTGCCCCGGCGACCGCCACGCGCGTGCCCATGTTCTTCCTCCAGGAGGAGCCGACTGAATGAGTATGCGGACCACTGTATCTCAATCCACTCAGGCGTCTCATTCGGATATCCCGTGGCGCCCATCACATGGTGCACAACGAACGGCCCCGCCGACCGTCACCGGTCGGCGGGGTTCTTTTCCTTATGTATATGTACCGGCGCGAGGCCCCGGCGTCAGTTGGCGGAGGCCTTGGCCTTCACCTTCGCCAGGTCCTGCACGATCGTGGCGACCTTGCCCTCGCCCGCGGTGAACATCGTCGGGTAGGCGCGAATGCCGACGGCCGACTGGACGGCGCCACTGACCGGCTCCTCACGGACCACGACGGCGAGGTTCTGGAGCGCGGTGACCATCGGCACCGCGTCCTCCTCGGAGCCGGCGATGACCGCCAGGACGCTCTTCTTGGGCAGCTCACCGCTGTCGAGCATCTCCACCAGCTTCGGCAGCTTCTCCTCGCACGGGCCGCAGCCGGGGCTCATCACCGACACGAGCGCGAAGGAGTCGAGGTCGGCCCGCGCGACGGGCGTCTCGTCGACGGCGGTGGTGGAGAACTCCTCGATAGGGTCGCCCACCGAGGGGCCACCGGGGCCGGACATGTCGCCGATCCCGGCCAGCTGGGTCGTGTGCTCGCGCAGCCGTCGGATGACCCCGACGGTCAGGAGCAGGTTCAAGGTGGCGATCGCGCCTACCAGCACTACCGCGGCGACGAGAAAGGGCATGACTTTTCCTCCGTGAGGGGTGTCCACATAGCTGGGTGAGGATCGGTTGCAGTAAAGCGCATGCGGTCACGTTCAGCAACCCGGCGCGGCGCCCGAAAGCCCCGCACCGGGCCGGGCGTTCAGCAGGTGCCGAGCCTGTGGGTCTTGCCGCAGGCGTCCACGAAGTAGCTGACGTGGTCCTGGCAGTAGTACTGAGCCTCGCCGATACAGGCCGCCTCGGCGCGGCCCCGCGGCGCGAGCCCTCCCAGCAGCGCGTCGGCGAGCCTGGTGATCATCCTCATGGAATCGCTCCCAACTGAAGGTGGATCCGTCCGTGCACAACGATGATCACCGTAGACACCGAGCGCATACGCAACCGCATACGCTCTGTCCACTCCGGACGGTGCCGACGCAGCCCGAGGCATTGACGCGTCGTCCGAAACGCCGCTAGATTGGCGCCGGTAAATTGATCAATGGCCTGGGGAGGCTTTCGTTGACGATTCGTTTTCGGCTCCTCGGACCTATCGAGGTCACGGGGATGCGCGGAGAGAGCGTCGTCTTCGACCGGGGTAAGCGAGCGGTACTTCTGGCGCTGCTGTTGCGGCAGGCAAACCGCCGTGTGTCGCTGGGAACTGTCGTCCAGACGCTCTGGGAGAAGGAACCGCCTGAATCCGCGCAGGCCAACGTACGGACGTACGCCTCGCAACTGCGAGCCGCACTCTGCCGCGTTGGCATGCCTCGACTGGAGTCGCCACGCGGGTCGTACCTGCTGCGTGTCGACTGTGGAGAGTCCGATGTGGAGATATTCGCCGAAGCCGTGGCCGCCGCAGACGCGGCGATAGCCACGGCGCGGCTGCCCGACGCGCAAGACCACCTGCGCCGCGCGCTCGACGTGTGGCGCGGTCAGGCCGCCGACGGCTTAACAGGTCACGGTCCGCTCAAGTTGGCGCTCGACGCGCTCGACGAGCAGCGGGCCGCGACCGTCGAGAAGTACGCCGCGGTCTGCCTTCGACTGGCCGACCGCAATCCGTCCCAGACTTCGTCCTCACCGATCCCCCACCTGCGGATGCTGCTCGCCGAGCAGCCGCTGCGAGAGAACGCCTGGCTCCTGCTCATGCGCTCCCTCGCCGACACCGGAGACCGGGCGGGCGCGCTGGCCGCCTACGGGTCCGCGCGGCAGGTACTGCGCCGCGAACTCGGTCTGGAACCCTCCGTGGAACTCCGCCGCGCGCAGGAAGAGATCCTGCACGCCTGACCCCGCACTCAGATCGGCCGACGACGGTGCCCCGGACGTGTTCGTCCGGGGCACCGCGCCGAGTGCGCCACCCACGTGGCATGCTTCCGCCCGCCGCACCGTCCCGGCCGACGATGGGAAGAAACCGTGGCGTTCAACCTCAGCAGCACCACCGACATCGAGGCGAGCCCGCATGAGATCTGGGCCGTCCTGTCCGACCTCTCCGCCTGGAGCGAGTGGAATCCCTTCATCTTCTCCGCCACAGGCGAACCCGTCGTCGGCTCCACACTCACCCTCAAGATGCGCGACACCCAGGGCGGCGAGATGACCTTCACCCCGAAGGTCCTGGTCGCCGACGCGCCCGGCGAACTGCGCTGGCTCGGACGCCTCCTCATGCCCGGCGTCTTCGACGGCGAGCACCTGTTCACCCTCACCGACCTCGGTGACGGGCGCACCCGCCTGACCCAGAGCGAGAACTTCAAAGGGCTGCTCGTCCCCTTCATGACCAAGCGACTGCGGGAGCGCACCGGCCCGCAGTTCGAGGCGATGAACGCCGCGCTCGCCGCGCGAGTCGCCGCCGTTCGGGGCTGAGCCGGACGCGAAAAGGGGCGCCACCGGATCGAACCGGTGGCACCCCTTCGTCGCCTCGCGGGTCAGACGGCCCGCAGTGCCGCCCCGACGCGCTCGGCGGCCACCGCGACGGCGGCATCGCGCGCGGCGACGGCCTCCTCGGCGGTCAGCGTGCGGTCCTCGGCGCGGAAGGTGAGCTTGTAGGCGAGGGACTTGCGGCCCTCGCCGAGCTGCTCACCGGAGAACACGTCGAACAGCTCGATGTCCTCCAGCAGTTCGCCCGCGCCCTCCGACAGCGCCCGCGCGACCTCCGCCGAAGGCGTGGAGGCCGCGACGACCACCGCGACGTCGATGCGCGCCGGCGGGTAGATCGACACGCTCGGGGCCCGGACGGCCTCCGGCAGCGGCAGGGCGTCGAGATCGAGTTCCATCGCGCAGGTGCGGCGGGGCAGTTCGAGGGCCTCGATCACCTCGGGGTGGAGCTCGCCGGCGTACCCGACGACGCGGCCGTCGAGCACCAGCTCGGCGCAGCGTCCCGGGTGCCACGGCGCGTACTCGCCCTGGCGCACGGTCAGCTCGATCCCGCCGGAGCGGGCGACGGTGTGGGCCGCGGCGACCGCGTCGGTCCAGTCGGCGGCGCGCCCGGGGCCCCACCATCCGGCCGGCTCGAAGTCCCCGGCCAGGACCACGGCGACGTGCCGCGGCTGCTCGGGCATGATCGCGGCGATCTGCGCCAACTCCTCGTCGGAGGGACGCCGGTCGACGGCCGGTTCGGGGACCGGCAGCTCCTCGGCGCCCTGCTTCGGGTGGAAGACCAGACCCGCCTCGTAGAGCGCGAGATCGCGGTGTCCCCGCCCGATGTTGCGCTTGAGCGCGCCGAGCAGCGGCGGGAGCAGCGAGGTGCGCAGCTCCGGCTCGGCGGCCGAGATCGGGTTGGCGATGCGCAGCGCCCGGCGTCGCGGGTCGTCGGCGCCGAGCCCGAAGGCGTCGTGCGCCTCCGGCGCCACGAAGGGGTAGCAGAGGGTCTCGACGTAGCCGGCCTCGGCGAGCGAGCGCCCGACCGAGCGCCGCCGGCGCTGTTCGGCGGTCAGTCCCCGGCCCGGGGTGGCGTTCGGGAGTTCGCCTTCGAGCGCGTCGTAGCCGCGGACCCGGATGATCTCCTCGGCGTAGTCGGCCGGGTCGGTCAAGTCCGGGCGCCAGCTCGGCGCGGTGACGGTGAGCTCGGCGCCGTCGACGGCGACCTCGCAGCCGACGGTCCGCAGCGCCTCGACGGTCTCCTCGACGGTGTAGTCGATACCCGCGAGGCGGGCGGCGAGACCGGCGGAGATGGTGTCCGGCGTGCGGGGGCGGCGGTTGTCGATGTCGGTGACGTGCTCTTCGAGCACACCGCCGCCGTACTCGACGAGCAGTTCGGCCGCGCGGGTCGCCGCGACGGCGCACAGCGCGGGGTCGGTTCCGCGTTCGAAGCGCTTGCCCGCCTCGCTGACAAGCTTGTGACGGCGGGCGGTGCGCGCGATCGACACCGGCTCCCAGTTGGCGGCCTCGAACAGCACCTCGGTGGTGTCGTCGGCGACCTCGCTGGTGGACCCGCCCATGACACCGGCCAGCGACGTCACGCCGGAGTCGTCGGCGATGACGATGTCCTCGGGATCGAGGACGCGCTGGACGTCGTCGAGGGTGGTGAGCTTCTCCCCCGGATGGGCGCGGCGGACCACGAGCGTGCCGCGCAGCGCGGTGCGGTCGAAGGCGTGCAGCGGCTGGCCGAGTTCGAGCATCAGGTAGTTGGTGATGTCGACGGCCAGCGAGATCGGGCGCATCCCGGCGTGGGTGAGGCGGCGCTGCATCCACTGCGGGGACTGCGCCTTCGGGTCGACACCGGTGACGGCGCGCAGCACGAAGCGCGGGCAGGCCTCGGTGTCCTCGACCCGCAGCGGGTACGGTCCCTCGGCGGTCACGGTCCCGGGCACGGTCAGCTCGGCCGGGTCGCGGTAGTCGACACCGAGCGACTGCGCGACCTCGCGGGCGACGCCGCGCACGGAGAAGCAGTAGCCCCGGTCGGGGGTGACGTTGACCTCGAAGACGACGTCGTCGAGGCCGACCACCGGGCGCGCGTCGTCGCCGACGGCGGCGTCCACGTCGGACGGCAGGACGATGATGCCCTCGTGCTCGTCGGATACGCCCAGTTCACGCGAGGAGCAGATCATCCCGTCGGACAGGCGCCCGTAGGTCTTGCGCGAACCGATCGCGAAACCGCCGGGCAGGACCGCACCGGGCAGCGCGACGACCACCAGGTCGCCCTCGGCGAAGTTGCGGGCCCCGCAGATGATGCTGCGCGGCTCGGCCTCGCCGACCTCGACGAGGCAGTGCCGGATCGGCTTCTTGAACTCGGTGAGCTCCTCGACGCTCGCGACCCGCCCGACGACCAGCGGTCCGGTCACCTTCTCGCGCAGGTCCTCGACCGACTCGGTCTCCAGGCCGGCGCGGACCAGCGCGGTGTCGACCTCCAGCGGGGTCGCCCCGGCCGGGATAGCGGCGTACTCGCGCAGCCAGGAAAGCGATACGCGCATCAGATCTCCATTCCGTAGGCGCGCGCGAACCGCACGTCGCCTTCGACCATGTGCCGCATGTCGGTGACGCCGCTGCGCAGCATCAGGGTGCGCTCGATGCCCATCCCGAAGGCGAAGCCGGTGTAGACGTCGGGGTCGATCCCGCAGGCGCGCAGGACGCGCGGGTTGACCATGCCGCAGCCGCCCCACTCGATCCAGCGCGGCCCGTCGCGGTGGCCGGGCCACCACAGGTCGAGTTCGGCGCTGGGCTCGGTGAAGGGGAAGTAGGAGGGGCGCATGCGGGTGGTGATGTCGGCGCCGATCATCTCGCGCGCGAAGTGCTCCAGCGTTCCGCGCATGTGCCGCATGGTGATGCCCTTGTCGATCACCAGACCCTCGACCTGGTGGAAGACCGGCGTGTGCGTCGCGTCGAGCTCGTCGGTGCGGTAGACCCGCCCGGGGCAGACGACGTAGATCGGCGGTTCCCGGTCGAGCATCGTGCGGATCTGCACCGGCGAGGTGTGCGTGCGCAGAACGAGGTCCTTCGACACCTGCCGCGAGGCGGTCTCCAGGTAGAAGGTGTCCATCATCTGCCGCGCCGGGTGGTCGGGGCCCATGTTGAGCGCGTCGAAGTTGTACCAGGAGGACTCGACCTCCGGGCCTTCGGCGATCTCGTAGCCCATCCCGATGAAGAGGTCCTCGACCTGCTCGCCGAGCAGCGTCAGCGGGTGACGCGCGCCCTGCGGGCGCCGGTCGGCGGGCAAGGTGACGTCGACGGTCTCCTCGCGCAGCACGCGCGCGGCCCGTTCGGCCTCCAGCACCTCGCGGCGGGCGTCGAAGGCGGCCTGGATCGCCTGGCGCGCCTGGTTGACGTTCTTGCCGGCGTCGGCCTTCGCGGCAGGGGGAAGCGCGCCGATCTCGCGCCGCGCGAGCGACACCGCGGCGCGGTCACCGAGATGCAGGTGCTTCACCGCCGCCAGCGCGTCGAGGTCGGCGGCTTCACCGAAGGACTTCTCCGCCTCGTTGACGGCCCGCTCGAGAGCGGCCGGATCGAGGAGGGCGACCTGCTTAGGGTCATACGGATCATTGCGGTACGTCATGGCTCACTCTCGTAAAGACACCCGGTGGGGCAGTCTAGGACCTGGCTGGACGCGCGGCTGCGCCGCCTGCCCGCCGGTGTTGAGAGGAGCCCTACGTGTTCGCTACCGCAGCGGCCCGCCACCGGCGGGCCCGCTAAACCACGGCGTCATGCGCCGGTGGCCGCGAGCGGCGACGGCGGACGATACGGGAGCGGGATAGGACACGCGTGAAGTGTAGCGGGTCCGTGCGCGGCCGACGCCGCGTCCACCATGCGAGCGGCCGCGACCTCGTGGCCGCAACGATCTCCGGCTTCTAGCCCTGCTGCGCGCGAGCGCTGGTGTACAGGCAGATCGCCGCTGCGGCGGCGAGGTTCAGGCTCTCCGCGGCCCCGAAGATCGGGATCTTCACCCGCAGGTCGGCCGCCTCGGCCATCTCCGGCGGCAGGCCGTGCGCCTCGGAGCCGAACAACCACGTCGTCGGCGCGGCCAGCCCGCCCTCGTCAGCGAGTGTGTGCAGGTCGGTGTCGCCGTACGCGTCAGCGGCGAGGACTCTCGTGCCCGCCGAGCGAAGGGTCTTCAGCAGCTCCGCCGGATCTCCCCCGCGCACGACCGGGACGTGGAACAGGCTTCCCGCCGCCGAACGGACGCACTTGCCGTTGTACGGATCGACGGTGTCGTCGGGGAAGACCACCGCACCCGCACCCGCCGCGTCGGCGGTGCGCAGGATCGTCCCGGCGTTCCCGGGATCGGAGATGCCCGCGAGCATCACCGCCAGACGCGGGGAGGCCGGCAGGGAGACGTCGACGTAGCCGCACACCGCGACGAGGCCTTGCGGCTGCACGGTGTCGCACAGGGCCGCGAGGGCCGCGTCGTCCACGGTGGACACGCGCTCGGCCTCCGCGGCGAGTTCGGCGTGACGGCCCAGGGCCTCGGCGGTGCCGAACAGCTCCGTGACGGCCCCGGCGCGCAGTGCCTCGCGGACCGACTGCGGTCCCTCGGCGAGGAACTCGCGACGGGCGTCGCGGTTGCGGCGCCGCAGAAGTTTGCGGGCATTGATTACCCGGGGGGTCCGTACCGTGTACGGATCCACCCCGGGTGAATGATCCTGCATGCGCCTAGGCGTTGACAGCCGGCAGCGACTTGCGGGCGACCTCGACCAGCGCGGTGAACGCGGCGGCGTCGGTCACGGCCAGGTCGGCGAGGACCTTGCGGTCCACCTCGACACCGGCGAGGGTCAGGCCCTGCATGAACCGGTTGTAGGTCATGCCGTTGGCGCGGGCCGCCGCGTTGATACGCGTGATCCACAGCCGACGGAACTCGCCCTTGCGAGCGCGACGGTCCCGGTAGGAGTAAGTGAGCGAGTGGAGCAGCTGCTCCTTCGCCTTGCGGTACAGGCGGGAACGCTGGCCGCGGTAACCGCTGGCGGCCTCCAGAACGGAGCGGCGCTTCTTCTGGGCGTTGACTGCCCGCTTAACACGTGCCACGGGTGTATCTCCTCATCACGACCGCCCGGACTGTCTCCGGACGACCTGGGTTGATGCTCTCGACTTGATGCGGGGTCAGAGCCCGAGCATCCTGCGGATCCGCTTCTCGTCGCCCTTGGCGACCTCGACGGTCCCGTCAAGCTTGCGGGTCAGCGTCGAGGGCTTGTGCTCAAGGTAGTGGCGGCGGTTCGCGCGCTGGCGCAGAAGCTTCCCGGATCCGCTGATCTTGATCCGCTTGCCCATGCCACTGTGGCTCTTCATTTTCGGCATTGTGCCGTTACTCCTCGGGGTTGTTACTCGACGGCTGCCGGAGCCTCGGCGGCTTCCGCCTCCGCCTCCGCCTTGGCGGCGGCCGGCGTCTGCTTGGCCCGGTGCGGCGCCATCACCATGATCATGTTCCGGCCGTCGAGGCGAGGCATCGACTCGACGAGACCGAACTCCTCCACGTCGGAGGCGAGCCGTTCCAGCAGGCGCTTGCCCATTTCGGGGCGGCTCTGCTCACGGCCGCGGAACATGATCGTTACCTTGACCTTGTCGCCGGCCTTCAGGAACCGCAGGACGTGACCCTTTTTGGTCTCGTAGTCATGCGTGTCGATCTTGAGCCGGAGCTTCATCTCTTTGATGACGGTCTGTTGCTGGTTGCGCCGAGCCTCGCGCGCCTTGAGCGCGGCCTCGTACTTGTACTTGCCGTAGTCCATGAGTTTGCACACCGGTGGGCGTGCCATGGGCGCAACCTCGACCAGATCCAGGTCAACATCGGCAGCCAGCTGCAGGGCCTGGTCGAGGGAAACGATCCCGACCTGTTCTCCCTGCGGACCGACGAGCCGGACTTCCCGTGCCCGGATCTGCTCGTTCACGCGCGCGTCGCTGATGGGGCCTCCTTGAGTCTGCGAATACACCGTTGGTCTCTAGACGACCGTCGCGAAGCAGGGCTCAACCCCAAAAGAACAAGGCCCCAGGCGCTGAGAAGCGCTTGAGGCCCGCTCGACCGGTAGCCGTGCACGAGAGTGCGCGGCTATGCCCGTACGGACGTCTGTTTCAGACGCCTAGTACGAACGACCGGACCCGGCTGCCTATTCCTGGAAAACCAGACGGCTGCTCGGGTGGGAGCGGGGCTCCGCTTGCGACATCACGGCGAACTACGTGCCTAACCCGGCGCATGACCGGATGCATCACAAAGACACCGACGATGTGGTCGACACCTAAGAGTACCAGGTCAGTTCTCTCCACGTGCGGTGGCCAGCATCGCGCGCAGCGTGCGCACCGCCTCGACGGCCTCGCCCTTGTCGACGGCCTGGATCGCCATCACCGACACCTCGTCGTCGTCTTCGAGTTCGAGGCTCGCCCAGGAGGCACCGCGCTCGAAGCGGACCGCACGCACGACCTGCCAGGGCAGGTCGTAGCCGCCGACGACGTTGCGGACGTGCACGCCCTTGGCGTCGGCGCGGATCACCGGCCGCGTGAACAGCAGGATCAGCGCGGCGCCCAGCAGGCCGAGCACGACCATCGCAACCTGGTCGGCGGGCTCGAACACCCCGCCGCCGTCGGTCGGGCCGGTCAGCCCGATCGCGAGGAGGCTGAAGGCCACCACGACCACGACGGCGGCGATCCAGCAGGCCCGCCGCGCGCGGCGAGGGCGGAAGGTGACGGTCTCGGGTGTTTCCACGCCCCGAGTCTCCCCGATCGTCGCGCCGCTCATCTACACGCCCTCCTCGGCTGTCAGGTAACGCCGCAGGACGTCGGCGCACTCGCCGATCAGCGGGATCTCGACCCGCTCGTCCTGCTTGTGCGCCAGGTTCGGGTCGCCGGGTCCGTAGTTGACCGCGGGGATACCGAGCGCGGCGAAGCGCGCCACGTCGGTCCAGCCGAGCTTGGCGGCCGCCGGGCGGCCTACGGCGGCCAGGAACTCCTTGGCGGCGGGAGCGTCGAGGCCGGGCAGCGCGCCGGGCGCGCTGTCGACGATGGTGACGTCGAGGCCGGCGAACACCGCGCGCACGTGCGCCTCGGCGGCGGCGAGGTCGCGGTCGGGGGCGAAGCGGAAGTTGACCTGCACTACGCATTCATCGGGGACGACGTTGCCGGCCACTCCCCCGTTGATGAACATCGCGTTGAGGCCTTCGTGGTAGTCACAGCCGTCGATGGTGACCTTGCGGGCCTCGTAGCGGTCGAGGCGGTTGAGCACCTCGGCGGCGGCGTGGATGGCGTTGCTGCCCAGCCAGCTGCGTGCGGCGTGCGCACGAACGCCGCTGGTGCGGATGTCGGCGCGCATCGTCCCCTGGCAGCCCGCCTCGACGGCCGCGTAGGTCGGCTCCAGCAGCAGCGCGAAGTCCGCGGCGAGCCACTCGGGACGGGTCGCGGCGATCCGGTTGAGCCCGTTGCGCTCGGCCTCGATCTCCTCGCAGTCGTAGAACGCGAAGGAGAGGTCGTGGCGCGGCCGCGTGACGGTCGCCGCGAGGTGCAGGGCGATGGCGGTGCCCGACTTCATGTCGGAGGTACCGCAGCCCCACATGATGTCGCCCTCGGTGCGAGAGGGGAAGTTGTCGTGCAGCGGCACGGTGTCGGTGTGCCCGGCGAGCATGACCCTGCGGGGCAGCCCGAGGTTCGTGCTGGCGAAGACCACGTTGCCGTCGCGTTCGACGTTCAGGTGTCCGAGTCCGGCGAGGGCCTCGACGATCGCGTCGGATATGGCGTCCTCGTCGCCCGACACCGACTCGATGTCGACGAGGGCGCGGGTGAGGGCGACGGGATCGGCAAGGGTCTTTTCGTCAAGTACGGCCACAACTGATCACGATACGCGCAGCCGGTCGGCGCCAGGTCGCGCCACTCGCCTCTTGAAAATCTCCTTCACGGCGACGAAGCTGTGAGGAGTTTTCCTACAACCACACCCCTGGTCCTGAAGGGATCCACCCCATGACCTCCAGTGATCTGACCCGCCGGCGCCTGTTCAAGGCGTCCCTGGCCACCGCGGCCGTGTCGGTCGCGGGCGCCGGACTGGCCCTCCCCGGTTCCGCGCAGGCCCATCCGGGCAGGTTCCCCGACATCCTCGGCTGCGACGCGTGGGGCGCCCGCCCGCCGTCGAGTCCCCTGTCGGCCAGCGCCATCGCCACGAACAAGATCATCGTCCACCACATGGCCTTCCCCAATGTGACCGACTACTCCCGCGAGCAGGCGATCAAGCTGGCCAAGGACTGCCAGGACCTGCACATGGACGGCAACGGCTGGTCCGACACCGGCCAGCATTTCACCGTCAGCCGCGGCGGCTACATCATGGAGGGCCGCCGGGGCAGCCTCGACGCCCTTCGCAACGGCGCCAACCAGATCGTCTCGGCGCACTGCCCCGGCGAGAACGGCCGCTCCATCGGCATCGAGAACGAGGGCACCTACGTCACCGAGACGCCCCCGGAAGAACTCTTCGACTCGCTGACCGCGCTGTGCGTCGCGATCTGCCGCAAGTACGGCCTGCACGCCCACGACATCTTCGGCCACTGGGACTACCGGTCGACGCTGTGTCCGGGCGCCGCCTTCTACCGGCAGTTCCCGAAGCTGCGCCGGGCCGTCGCCCGCAAGCTCGACACCGAGTGGCGCGACATCCCCGAGCGCCGCTGGCCCGACACCTGGCGCTTCGTCGGCGGGCCGGTCGTGCGCGTCGCGCAGTACCTGCTCAAGGCCAAGGGCTACGAGGTGCCCTTGGACAGCGTGTTCGGCGCCGCGACCGTCGCGGCCGTGCAGGACTGGCAGTCGCGCAACAACATCCCCGTCGACATCGACGCCACCCTCACGCCGGAGACCTGGGAGACCCTCGCCCCGGAGCTCGGGCGCCACGACACCGGCCTGCCCGTCGAGGCGATCCAGTTCATGCTCAACGGCAAGGGCTACGCCGACGTCGCCATCACCGGCGCCTTCGACGGCGCCACCAAGGACGCACTCCAGGACGTGCAGCGACTGCACGGACTCCCCCGCAACGGCAAGGTGTCGATGAGCACCTGGTGCGCCGTCGTCGGCGGGGTCGTCCGCAAGGCGTTCTAGGGCTTGTCCCGGCGGCGGGGCGGGCGGCGATCCTGGGGCCGCCCGTCCCGCAGCGGCGGCCGCGCGGGTGCGTCCGCGCGGCCGCCGGGGACGCCTTAAGTCCCCTCGCGCCGGTCATCTGACCGATTCGAGACCCCGCCGAACTCCATACCGTTGCGTCACACGCGATCGACCAGCGGAAACGGAGTTCGTCATGGCTTTCACAGCGGCCGTCGTCGGCGGCGGAATCGGCGGCCTCACCCTCGCCCAAGGACTGCGGCGGGCGGGTGTGCCCGTCCAGGTCTTCGAGCGGGACCGCACCAGTCGCGAACGCCTTCAGGGCTATCGCGTCCATATAAGCCCGAAGGGATGCCGGGCGCTCCACGAATGCCTGCCCGAGCATCTGTACCGGGAATTCGCCGAGACCGCCGGCAAGCCCAACACCTCACTGGGCTTCTACGACGAGCGGCTGCGGCGGCTGCTCGTCCTCGGAGACGACAACCCGGCGGCCGACCACTACGTCGACGGCTACAAGTCGGTCGACCGGATGGCGCTGCGCAAGGTGCTGCTGTCCGAGCTCGACGACGTGGTCGCCTTCGGCAAGAGGTTCGAGGCCTACAGCGAGCTGCCCGGCGGGCGGGTCCGCGCGCACTTCGCCGACGGCAGCCACAGCGACGCCGATCTGCTCGTCGCCGCCGACGGCGCCGGCTCGCGAGTGCGCGAGCAGCGCCTCCCGCACGCACCCCGGCTCGACACCGGCGCCTTCACCATCTCCGGGAAGGTCCCGCTGACCGAGCGGACGCGGGAACTGCTGCCGGGGCAGCTGTTCGCCGGATCCGGAATGGTCTTCGGGCCCGGCGGGAAGGCCATGTTCCTGGCCGCGCACGAGTTCCGGGGCGAGCGCGCCGGCCCGGCGGCGGATCCGCTGCGGGACGAGACGGCCGACTACGTCATGTGGAACTTGGTGACGACGTGGGACAAGGTCGGTGAGCGCGCGGCGGTGACGGGTCTGGAGCCGTGGGCGCTGCTGGATCTGGCCATGTCGGCGGTCGACGGGTGGCATTCGGGGCTGCTCGACCTGATGGCGCTGAGCGATCTGGGGACGGTGATGGTGTACCCGTTCACGGTGGCGACACTGGTCGGGCCTTGGGCGCCGAGCAACGTGACGCTGCTGGGGGACGCGGTGCACTGCATGCCGCCGACGGCGGGCGCGGGGGCGAACACGGCGATCGTGGACGCCGGCGAGTTGTGCCGGGCGATCGAGTCGGTCGTGAGCGGGAAGCGCGACCTGACCGCGGCGGTCGGCGACTACGAGGCGAAGATGCGCGGGTATGCGTTCCCGACCGTGAAGGCGGCGTTGCGGAACCTGCGGTCGGGCGTGAGCGACAGCGCGTTCTCGCGGGTGATGACGCGGGCGGTGTTCCGCACGATCGACCGGGTGGGGCCGATGCGCCGGAGGATGTCCGAGGCGATGACGCGGTGAGGGGGCGCGGGGGCCGCCGCCGGGGCGGGCGGCGGCCTTCTCGCGTGGTGGTTCCCTAAACCCCGGCGCGGCCTGCGGCCGGACACCACCACCGCGGCGGCCGTGATGAGCAC
Source organism: Phytomonospora sp. NPDC050363 (assembly GCF_040655735.1). Classification (NCBI taxonomy): domain Bacteria; kingdom Bacillati; phylum Actinomycetota; class Actinomycetes; order Micromonosporales; family Micromonosporaceae; genus Phytomonospora; species Phytomonospora sp. NPDC050363. Next base: position 262,271 of record NZ_JBFAKK010000010.1, on the reverse strand, counting down.
GCCCGCGACGACCCATGGCGAGGGCGGGTTGCCGGTGCGGACGACGTCGAGGGCGAGCGCGCCGGTGAGTTGTCCGGCGAGGCCGCCGAGTCCGCTGCGGAGGACGCCGAGGCGGGCGATGGAGAGCACGGCGGCGGTGACCACGAAGGGGCCGACGAGTCCGCCCGCGTAGAGCCAGGGTTCGGTGGGGAGACCGTTCCAGGGGATGACGCCGGCGAGGCGCAGCGGGGTGAAGACGATCAGCACCGTGAGGGTGCCGACGGTGAAGTTGACCATGCCGGTGGAGAAGGGCTGTCGGGAGATGACGGTGAGGCGGGCGTTGAGGGCGCCCTGCGCGGCAAGGCCCATGCCCATGACGGCGACCAGGGGCAGGAGCCACCAGGCGCTGTCGGCGCTGAAGCCGCGGCCGAACTGGGCGACGAGGACGGCGACGACGGCGAGCGCGGTGCCTAGTACGCGCCAGCCGGTGACGTTGACGCGGCCGTTGGGACCGAGGCCGGCGCGGTCGGCGAGGAGGCCGCCGCCGGTCTGTCCGCAGACCTGGCCGACCGTGAACAGGGCGACGCCGATGAGGGGGACGGTGAAGGCCCCGGTGAACAGGAACACGGCGCCGAAGGCGCCGCCGATGTAGACCCACCAGCGTTGGGGCTGGTGGCGGATGCGGGCGAGGCCGCGTCGGGTGGCGGGGACCGTGATCAGGATCGCCAGGAGCAGTACGCCGCCGACGAGGTTGCTGACCAGGGCCGCCGAGAGGGGTGAGCCGACACGGAGTCCGAGTTCGGCGTTGAGGGCCGACTGGAGGGCGGTGGCCAGGCCGCCGGCGAAGGCGAGGCCGATGGCGACCAGTACGGGGACGGGCGGGCGGGCCGGTGGGACAACCTTGTCCCTTACGGCCGTGGTTCTAGCGGGCTCGCTTTCCGGCATGGGGGGCCTCCGGACAGGGGTGGGGGTGCGGCCCCCGCGCGCGAACGCGGGGGCCGGCGCGGGCCGGTCAGATCCGGCACGCGTGGATCTTGGTGACCAGGATGCCTCGCGCGCCGATCGCGTACAACTCGTCCATGATCCTTTGCACCTGCCGCGCCGGTGTCATCGCCTGTACGGCGACCCATCCTTCGCGGTGCAGGGGCGAGACGGTCGGCGACTCGATGCCCGGGGTCAGCGCGGTGGACTGCTCGACGAGTTCGGCGCGCACGTCGTAGGCGAGCATCACGTACTCGCGGGCGACGAGGACGCCGCGGAGACGTCGGACGAGCCCGTCGGCGGCTTCGCTGCCGGGAGCGTCGATCCGGCGGATCAGCGCGGCCTCCGACTTGAGCAGCGCGTCGCCGAAGGGTTCGAGGCCCGCCTGGCGCAGGGTGGCGCCGGTGGACACGACGTCGGCGACGACGTCGGCGACACCCAGGCCGACGGCGTTCTCGACGGCGCCGTCGAGGCGGATTACCTCGGCGGTGACGCCCTGTGCCTCCAGGTGCCGCGCGACCAGGCCCGGGTAGGACGTGGCGACGCGGCGGCCGTCGAGGTCGGCGAAGGTGGAGGCGGTCCCCGGCCGGGCGGCGTAGCGGAACACCGAACCGCCGAATCCCAGCGGGAGGACCTCCTCGGCGGGGGCACCGGAGTCGATCAGCAGGTCGCGGCCGGTGATGCCGAGGTCGAGGTCGCCCGAGCCGACGTAGGTGGCGATGTCGCGGGGACGGAGGTAGAAGAACTCGATGTCGTTGTCGGTGTCGACGCAGGTCAGGTCGCGCTCGGCGGGACGCTGCCGGTATCCGGCCTCGGTGAGCATGACCGAGGCGGTCTGGGAGAGCGATCCTTTGTTGGGCAGGGCTACGCGCAGCACTTCGGCTCCTTGGAGACGTTCACGGTGATCGGTGGCGGGGGCGGCCGTCACAGATGTCGGTAAACGTCCTCAAGGGACAGTCCGGTGGCGATCATGAGGACCTGGGCGTGGTAGAGGAGCTGGGAGATCTCCTCGGCGGCCCGTTCCCTGCCCTCGTGTTCGGCGGCCATCCAGGATTCGGCGGCCTCCTCCACGAGCTTCTTGCCGATCGCGTGCACGCCGGCGTCCAGGGCCGCAACGGTGCCGGATCCGTCGGGACGGGTCTCGGCCTTGCGCGCCAGTTCGGCGAACAGCTGGTCGAAGGTCTTCACGGTCGACCAGCCTACGTCGCCTCGGTGGCGGCTCCCGTACGGCCCTGGACTGCCCACAACCTGGGACGTCACCGCACCGCGCGCAGGGTCACGGCTGCGTCGAGGGCGGCGATGGTCGCCCCCCAGCCCTTGTCCTCGGACGAGTCGGTGAAACCAGCGCGGTCGCGGGCCTGCTGAAGGGTGTCGACGGTGAGGACGCCGTGCGCGACGGGCGTCGACTCGTCGAGCGCGATGCGCGTCAGCCCGTCGGTGACCGAGCGGCACACGTAGTCGAAATGCGCGGTGTCGCCGCGGACGACCACTCCCAGCGCCACGACGGCGTCGCAACGGCGGGCGAGGGCCTGGGCGACCACCGGGATCTCCACCGAGCCCTCGACGTGCGCGGTGACCACGTCGACGACCTTGCTGGCGTCGGCGGCGGCGAGCGCGCGGTCGAGCATCTGCCCGGTCAGGTCGGCGTGCCAGCGCGTCACGACAACGCCGAGGCGCAGGCCGGAGGCATCGACGGTGGTGAGTTCGGGCGTTCCGGAACCGGCCATCACACGGCCTCCTTCAGGTCGTCGAGCTTCAGATCGTCCAGCAGATGCCCCATGCGGTCGCGCTTGGTCCGCAGGTAGGCGAGGTTCTCCGGGTGGGCGTGCACGGGCAGCGTCACCCGGCCGAGCACGCGCAGGCCGAAGCCCTCGATCCCGGCGCGCTTGTCGGGGTTGTTGGTCAGCAGCCGCATCGACTTCACGCCCAGGTCGGCGAGGATCTGCGCGCCGGTGCCGTAGTCGCGGGCGTCGGCGGGCAGGCCCAGGTCGAGGTTGGCGTCCACGGTGTCGCGGCCGGCGTCCTGGAGTTCGTAGGCCTTGAGCTTCTGGAGCAGGCCGATGCCGCGCCCTTCGTGGCCGCGCATGTAGAGCACGATCCCGCGGCCCTCGTCGGCCACGGCCCGCATCGCGGCGTGCAGCTGGGGACCGCAGTCGCAGCGCAGGGAAGCGAAGGCGTCGCCGGTGAGGCACTCGGAGTGGACGCGGACGAGGACGTCCTCCCCGTCACCGATCTCGCCGTGCACGAGCGCGACGTGCTCGCCGTCGGCGCCACCGGCGGCGGCGCCGGGCTCGGCGTAGCCGACGGCCCGGAAGATCCCGTGCTCGGTGGGCAGGCGGGTCGTGGCGACGCGCTCGACGGTCCGCTCGGTCCGGCGCCGGTAGTCGACCAGGTCGACGATGCTGATCAGCGCGATGTCGTGCTCGTCGGCGAACTCGCGCAGGTCGCCCAGGCGCTTCATGGTGCCGTCGTCGTTGACCATCTCGCACAGCACGCCGGCCGGGCGAAGGCCCGCCATGACGGCGAGGTCGATGGCGGCCTCGGTGTGGCCGGGCCGGCGCAGCACTCCCCCGGGCACCGCCCGCAGGGGCACCACGTGGCCGGGTCGGGTGAAGTCGGCGGGTTTGGCGTCGGGATCGGCGAGGAGGCTGATCGTGTGCGCCCGGTCCTTGGCCGAGATGCCGGTGCTCTCGCGGTCGGCGGCGTCGACGGTGACCGTGTAGGCCGTACCGCGGCTGTCCTGGTTGGTGTGGAACTGGGGCGGCAGGTCGAGCCGGTCGGCGTCCTCGGGCATGAGCGGGGCGCAGATGTAGCCGGAGGTGTAGCGGACCATGAAGGCCAGCAGCTCCGGGGTCGCCTTCTCGGCGGCGAAGATGAGGTCGCCCTCGTTCTCGCGGTCCTCGTCGTCGACGACGATCACGGCCCGGCCTGCGGCGATGTCGGCGACGGCGCGCTCGATGTCGTCGAGCCCCGCATGCGGGTTGGCGTCGGCGCTCATGCCGCGATCCCCTCTCGGGCGGCCAGCAGCTTCTCCACGTGCTTGGCGAGGATGTCGACCTCGAAGTGCACGGGGTCTCCGACGGTCTTGACGCCCAGCGTCGTCAGCGCGAGCGTGGTCGGGATCAGTCCGACGGTGAACTCGTCGCCGCCGATGGAGACCACCGTCAGCGAGACACCGTCGATGGTGATCGACCCCTTCTCGACGATGTACTTCGCCAGCCCTTCGGGAAGCCGGAAGTGGACGGTCTCCCAGCCCTCTTCCTGCCGGCGTTCGAGGATCTCGCCGACTCCGTCGACGTGGCCCTGCACGATGTGACCGCCCAGGCGGGTGGCCATCGTGGCGGCCCTTTCCAGATTGACCCGGTCTCCGGGTACGAGCGCTCCGAGCGCCGTGCGGGCGTAGGTCTCGCCCATCACGTCGACGCCGAAAACATCACCGTCCACATCGGTCACGGTGAGGCAGACGCCGTTGACGGCGATCGAGTCGCCGTGCTTCGCGTCGGAGGCGACGTCGCGGCCCCGGATGCCCAGACGTGCGGGTTCTACGGCGACGATCTCGCCGAGCTCTTCGACGATGCCAGTGAACATGTGGCCCTCCACCTGTCAAATCGGGCACACGTACAGGCGGGGAAATACCGCTGACACCGGCCGAGCCCGAAGAAGGGCCTGCCGCCCCGGAAGGGACGTGCCGGTGTCGCGCGCGCCAACTACCATCCGGACTTTGACCGTCGGTCCTGGACTCTCACCAGGTCCACCGGTTACTGGAGGCAACCGGGTCGCGGACTTCGAGGCTCGAAGAGGCCTCGTTACCGCCGGTTCGGAATTTCACCGACCCCGCCAGCGCGCATGCTGGTCTGCCGACGAGTCTTCCACGGTGACGGGGTTCGATGCCGCGCGAGGTGAGGAGTTTCACTGCCTCCCGGAGTCGAGGACCGCCGCGAGCTTGGCCGCCGCGCCTTCGTCGAGCCAGGCGCGCAGGGTCCGCAGGCGGGGGAACTCCGCGCGCAGCGCCGCGATGTCGACCACCGTGCTCGCACCCGCGTTGAGGGCCTCGTACCCGCGGGCGGCCTCGGCGTTGGCCGCGCGCAGCTCCTCGATGGGGATCTGCTGGAAGGGCACCTCTCTGCCGAGGCCGCGGCTGAGCTCCGCGGCGACCTGCGGCGAGGTCAGGACGTCACCCGCAAGCTCGATGGTCCGCCCGTCATGGCGCGCGGGGTCGGCGAAGGCGGCGCCCGCGACGTCGGCGATGTCGTCGACGGCGATCAGGTGGAGCGCGATGTGCGGCAGGGCGGCCGAGGTGAGGGCTCCGCCGCCGCGCAGCCCGAAGAGCGGGTGCAGGTAGTTCTCCATGAAGGAGGCGGGACGAAGGACGGTGTGGGACAGGCCGGACTCGGCGAGGTGGCGTTCGATGCGCAGTTTCCCGGCCATGTGGACGATGCCGGTGTCCTTGTCGACGCCGATGGCCGAGGTGTAGACGAAGTGCCCGACACCGGCGTCCTTCGCCGCGTCGATCAGGCTCTCGCCGACGGCGACCTCGTCGAAATCGGCGGCGGCGCTGAAGTTGGCGACGGGCTGGACGCTGAAGACGCCGTCGACGCCCGACACCGCCGCGCGGACGGCGCCCGGGTCGGCCTGGTCGCCGGCGACGACGTGGGCTCCCCGTTCGGCGAGCCGGCGGGCGGCGGGCGAGTCGGTGTCGCGGGTGAGGGCGTGGACGGTGTGGCCGTCGGCGAGCAGGCGGGCGACGACGGCGCCGCCCTGCTGTCCGGTGGCGCCGGTGACGAGGATCTTCGACATGGTGTTCCTCCGCTGAGGGATAGAATCGGGTTCAGCAACCCGCTTCACTATACGGAATCACCGACCCGTTTAATCCGCCCGACCGGAGGTCCACGATCGTGACCGTCGACACACCTGACGCCGAAGGTCTGCGCGCCGACGCGCGAAGGAACCGAACCCGCGTCCTGGACGTGGCCTTGGAGACCTTCGCGGCCGAGGGCACGTCGGTGACGCTCGGCGAGATCGCCAGGCGCGCGGGGGTCGGCGCGGGCACCGTCTACCGGCACTTTCCCAGCAAGGAAAAGCTGTTCGAGGCCGTGATCACCCGGCGGACCAGCGAGATCACCGCCTGGGGCCGCGAGCTCTGCCGGCGTGAGGGCGACCCTGGTGACAGGTTCTTCGCCTTCTTCGAGCACGTGGTGAAGCACGGGGCCGTCAACCGCGCGCTGTGCGAAGGCTTCCACTCCCTGACCGGCGAGCACACGCTCCTCTCGGCGGAACTGTTCGACGACTACCTGGCGGTGCTGTCGGAGCTGCTCACAGCGGCCCAGGAGGCGGGCGTCGTGCGCGCCGACGTCGACCGCGACGACGTGCAGGCGCTGGTGGGAGGCACGGCGTCGATGGAGTTCGAGCGCCGCGCCTCCGACCGAAACGGCCTGCTCGCGCGGGTCGTGGCCGAAGGCCTGCGCGCCGACGTCACGAAACCCCTCACCGAATGGAGCGACCGTAACGAAACCACGGCCGCGAAACGTAACGAAACTCCGCCAGGTGCGGTGTGTGAACAGTGCGGCCGGGCCATCGAGGCGGCCCGTACCGGCCGGCCGGCTCGCTACTGCGGCCCCGCCTGCCGGCAGAAGGCCCACCGGGAGCGGCGCGCGTAGTCGATCTCATATCGGATCCGCAGCCGATCCGAAGCGCCGGACGGCAGTCTGATCGCGCCATCCACTTAGGAGGAAACACCGATGTCGCGATACGACTGGGGCCAGACCCACCCGGGGATCCAGCGCCTGGAGACCGCTATCGAGGAGACCCGCGACCGCGTGGTGGGACACCCCGTCTACGCCGCCCTTGACAACCACGACGCCCTCGTCACCTTCATGGAGCACCACGTCTTCGCGGTGTGGGACTTCATGTCGCTGCTCAAGTCCCTGCAGATCAACCTCACCAGCGTCGCCGTGCCCTGGCTGCCCACCAGCCACCGGGCCAGCCGCCACCTCATCAACGACATCGTCACCGTCGAGGAGAGCGACGAACTCGGCGAGGGCTACATCAGCCACTTCGAGCTCTACGTCGACGGCATGAAGGAGGCCGGGGCCGACACCACCGCCATCGAGGCCCTCATCGCGCTCCTGCGCGACGGCCGGTCGGTCGAGGACGCGCTGGTCGAGGCCGGCGTGCCCGCGCCATCGCTGGCCTTCTCCCGTGCCACCTTCGACTTCATCGAGACCCGCCCGGTCCACTGTCAGGCAGCGGCCTTCGCCTTCGGCCGCGAAGACCTCATCCCCGACATGTTCGCGCAGGTCGTGGCGATCAACGAGCGCGGCAACAGGCTCAACCTCTTCGTCGACTACCTGGAGCGGCACATCGAGGTCGACGGGGAGAAGCACACCCCCATGGCCATGCAGATGCTCGCCGACCTCTGCGGCGACGACGACGCCAAGTGGAACGAGTGTGCCGAGACCGTCAACTCCGCGCTGGCCGCCAGGGTCGCGCTGTGGGACGGGATCCTCGACGCGATCAAGTCGAGCTGATCCATGAGGCGGCGCGCCCCGGCCCGGAGGTCGCCGGGGCGCGCCGCCCTTCGCGTCAGTGCGCGAAGCTCAACCAGTTGACGTTGACGAAGTCGGCCGGCTGACCACTGGTGAAGGTCAGGTACACGTCGTGCGTGCCGGTCGTGCCCGTGATGTTGGCCGGTATCGTCCGCCAGGACTGCCAGCCGCCGGTGTTGCCGATGGCGAAGCTGCCGATCGGCGCGTTGGCCGGGTTGTCCAGCCGCACTTCGACCAGCCCGCTCACCCCGCCTCCCGCGCCCGAGGACGCGCGGGCGATGAACTGCCGGGCCGCCGAGGTGCCGAAGCGGACCCCGTTGAAGCGCAGCCAGTTGCCGTTGTTGATCGCGCCGATGTTCTGGCCGCCACCGGAGTCGCTTGTCGCCTCGGTGATGGTGCCGGACTGGGAACTGAAGGACTCGGCCTGGATCGTGCCGTAGGCGTCGAAGCCGGTGCCCGGATCGGGGTCGGGGTCGCCGCCCCCGCTGCCGGTGGTCCACACGCCGACGTAGTCGACGACCATCGGGCGACCGGAGACCGTCGAGGCGCTCGGTGAGGTGCAGCCGCACAGCGCGTTGGGGAACGCTCCGCCGATCGCCACGTTGAGGATCACGAAGTAGCCGTGGTTGGTCATGTTCGTCCACGTCGTGGCGTCGAACTGGGACTGGTTCACCGAGTGGAACTGCTGCCCGTCGACGTACCAGCGCAGCTGGTTGGGACTGACCGACTTGTCCCACTCGAAGGTGTAGGTGTGGAAGGCCGACTGGCAACTGGAACCCGGGCACGCGCGGCTGGCGCCGATGCCGGTCGTCTCGTTGCAGGGACCGCCGGGGTTGACGCCGCAGTGCAGGACGCCCCACACCGAGTTGATGCCGTTGACGTTCTCCATGATGTCGAACTCGCCGATAGCCGGCCAGTTCCACCAGTTGCCCCGGTAGGGCGTGCCGAGCGCCCAGAAGGCGGGCCAGTATCCGAGCGCCTCGGCGCCGGTGACGTTGGGCATCTGGATGCGCGACTCGATGCGCAGCTTCTGACCGGCGGCGGGCTGGAAGTCGCCGCGCTGGGTCTCGATGCGGCCCGAGGTCCAGTTGCCCGCGCCGTCGCGGATCGGGGTGATGCGGAGGTTGCCGGCGCCGTCGAGGCTGACGTTGGAGGTCGAGTCGCTCATGTACTCGATCTCGCCGGTGCCCCAGTTGCCGGGACCGCCGGGGTAGCCGTGGCCGATGTCGTAGATCCAGTTGGAGCGGTTGACGCCGGTGCCGGCGGAGCCGTTGAAGTCGTCGCCGAAGACCAGGTTCCAGCCCGCCGGATTGGGCAGTGCCGCTGGGGCCGGGGCAGCGGTGGCGCCGATGACGAGGGTGGACGCTAACAGGCCGAGAGCTGCGGTGAGAACTGCCGGGCGTGGTAATCGCATGACGGATCCTCCCTTGGGTAAAGCTTCTTGATTTAACGCTAGGGAGACCCGGTTGTAATGTCAATGGTTTGCATTGCAGAAGGGCAAAAGGGTGGGATGTCGGGAGAGTTCTGGGAGATCTTTGCGTTAGGTCGGGGCACGGAGCACCCGGTTCGGCGAGGAATGAGGACGGACGGCGCGGGGCCGCGCCGGGGATGTGAATCCATGTCGACCGGAGCGGCCGGGCAGCGAGCGGGCGGTGGCGCGTTCGGGACCGGACGACCGCTACAGGGTCTGCCGCCGGTCGATCGCCACGAACGACCCGTTGTGCTTCTTCGCCACGCTCTTCATCTCCGTGGCGACCTCGACGACCTCTCGCGGATCGGTGAACACCCGGTGGCTCGAAATCGCCACCCCGATCGACAGGGTCACGAAGCCCGCCCGCACCGGGTTGCCCCGCCGGTCGGTGACCTCGACGTATCCCCGTTCGCGGTCGCGCTCGTCGTAAAGGACCAGCGCGCGCTCCTCGAAGTCCATGATCGCGCGCTGCGTGATCGCCTGCACCTGTTCCGGGACGCACAGGATGATGAAGTCGTCGCCGCCGACGTGCCCGAGGAACGCCAGGGGCGGCCCGGCGCCGACCACCCCGCGGTGGATCGACGACGCCAGCGTCGAGATGAACTCGTCGCCGCGCACGAAGCCGTAGGCGTCGTTGACGCTCTTGAAGTGGTTGGCGTCGACGTAGCAGAGCGCGAACTCGTTGCCCTGCCTCATCCAGCCGGTCACCTCGCGCGTGATGCGCGCGTTGCCGGGCAGCCCGGTCAGCGGCGAGAGCTCGCGGATCTCGCGGTGCCGGCGCAGGACCGAGTGGACCCGCGCGACGAGTTCCTGCGTGTCGAAGGGCTTGACGATGTAGTCGTCGGCACCGGTGGTCAGGCCGACGATCTTGTCCGCCGACAGGTTCTTCGCCGTCAGCAGGATGATCGGCAGGCTCGCCGTCATGGGGTCGCTGCGCAGCTGCCGGGTCAGCTCGACGCCGTCGACCATCGGCATCATGACATCGAGCAGCACCATGTCCGGGCGGCGCCGGGCGAGGTGCGCCAGCGCCTGGTATCCGTCCCCGGCGGTGACCACCTCGAACCCCTCCAGGCGGAGGTTGAGGGCGACGAAGCGCGCGATGTCGGCGTCGTCGTCGACGACGAGCACCAGACCCCGGTTGCTCTCCTCCGGACTGGTCACCCCCCACCACTCCTCACCGCGCGCACTGTGGCGTCCGATGTTAAGACCGAGTCGGCCAGCGCCCGCAACCTGCGGATCGCCTCGGCCGGGTCCTGGGCGCCGTAGACGGCCGTCCCCGCCACGAACGCGTCCGCCCCCGCCTCGGCCGCCGCGGCGATCGTGTCGGCGGCGATCCCGCCGTCGACCTCGATGCGCAGTTCCAGGTGCCCCGACTTGACCGCCTGCCGTGCCGTGCGGACCTTGTCGAGGAGTTCGGGCATGAACGCCTGGCCCCCGAAACCCGCCTTGATCGTCATGATCAGCAGCGTGTCGAACTCCGGAAGGATGTCCAGGAACTCCTCGACCGGCGTGTCCCGGTCGATCGCCAGTCCCGCCTTGCTGCCCGCCGCCCGCAGGTCCTTCGCGATCGCGACCGGATTCGCGGCGGCCTCGGCGTGGAAGGTCACGTTGTAGGCGCCCAGTTCGGCGTAGCCGACGGCCCAGCGGTCGGGGTCGGCGATCATCAGATGACAGTCGAGGGGCAGCCCGGTGGCCGCCTTCAGCGACTTCACGACCGGCGGCCCGATCGTCAGGTTCGGCACGAAGTGGTTGTCCATGACGTCCACGTGCAGCCAGTCTGCTTCTCCCGCGACCGCCGCCATCGCCTCGTCCAGACGCGCGAAATCGGCCGCGAGGAGGCTCGGCGCGATCACCGTATCGGTTCTGTCCACTGGCACAGTGTAGTCAGGTGTTCGGCGCGTATCCCGAACCCGTCAGCTCGTCCGGGAGATGCCCCCGCGTTCGGCGTAGATGCTGCGCATCGCCGCGTAGGAAGGCGATCCCGGCGCCGTCACGTACAGCACCACGCGCTGGTCCCGGTCCGGGATGAGCAGCACCTGGCAGGTGATGTGCATCTGTCCGTACTTCGGGTGCTCGACGATTTTGGTGAGGTCCCGGCGGACCTCCACCTCGTGCATCGCCCAGATCTCGCCGAACTCCGGGCTGATCCGCAGGAGATCCTCGACGAACGCGGCGAGGCTCGCATCGTCGGGATAGCGGCCGTAGGCGGCACGCAGGTCCGCGACGGAGGCCCGCGCGAAGGCGAGGTGCCGTTCGTTGGTGAACAGGTCGGCCGGTGGGTCGGTGAAGATCCAGCGCAGCACGTTGCGGTCGCTCTCGGCGTGCGAGGCGAGGTCGCCGATGAACTCCACGGCCAGTTCGTTCCAGGCGAGGACGTCGTACTTCGCGTCCAGCACGTAGGCAGGGATGTCGGTCAGCGACGCGATCAGGTGCAGAACGCTTTCGGGTACGTCGCGGCGCAGCAGACTCTGCGGCGCGGGGGTCTCCCCCGCCAGGTGGAAAAGGTGCGCCCGCTCGTCGATCGACAGCATCAGCGCGCGGCTGAGCGCCGAGAGGATCTGCCGCGACGGATGCGGACCGCGCGCCTGCTCAAGGCGGATGTAGTACTCGATCGACATGCCGGCCAACTGCGCGACCTCCTGGCGCCGCAGGCCCGGCGTGCGACGGCGGCCGCCCTCGGGGAGACCGACGGCGGCCGGTTTGATCCGGGCCCGCCGGTCGCGAAGGTACTCGGCCAGTTCGGTGCGCTGCATTCGCCAAGCATCCCCCGGCCCGCCGCCGCGAGGGAGGTACCGGTGGTACCACGCTAGGCGGGTCTCTGTCGGCGAGCGCGAAACAGAGCGACGGTGGTGTCATGACCGACAAGATCGCGCTGATCACCGGCGCAAACAAGGGAATCGGCCTCGAGATCGCCCGGGGCCTGGGCAAGGCCGGCGTGACGGTTCTGGTGGGGGCGCGCTCGCCCGAGCGGGGCGAGGCGGCCGTGGGGACACTGCGGGCCGAAGGGCACAAGGCGGAGTTCGTGCGGATCGACGTCACCGACGCCGAGACGATCGCGGCCGCCGCCCAGGTGGTCGAGGAGGTTCACGGTCGGCTCGACATCCTCGTCAACAACGCCGCCGTCCTGAACCGCCAGGAGGGCTGGGTGGTGACCGAGACGCCCGTCGCGGCCGTGCGCGACACCTACGAGACGAACGTCTTCGGCGTGATCGCGGTGACCAACGCCTTCGTCCCGCTGCTGGAGCGCTCCGCCGAGCCGAGGATCGTCAACGTGTCCAGCGAGGTCGGCTCCTTCGAGATGATGACCAACCCCGACAGCCCCTATTACATGTTGAAGGGTGTGGGCTACCAGGCGTCCAAAGCGGCGCTGAACGCCGTGACCATCGCCTATTCCAAGCACTTCGCCGGCACCGCGTTCAAGGTCAACGCGGTCAATCCCGGTTACTGCGCGACCGACCTCAACGGCCACGCCGGGCACCGCACACCCGAGCAGGGCTCGCGCGCGGCGATCCGGATGGCGCTGATCGGCGCCGACGGGCCGACGGGAACGTTCGAGAGCGAAGAGGGCCCGCACCCCTGGTAGCGCCGACTCCGGGACGGGCCGCCGGGACGTGGAAGGACCCGGCGGCCCTCAGTTTGTCCATTAACCTGTTCTGCGGGGTTTGGTGCCCTTCTTGCGATGTGAGGGGCGCTTGTAACGCTGGCCGGTGACGGCGCGGTGGGTGTTTCGCCGCCCGGGTGGTCGTCCGGGGCCGGGCCGGCTGGGTTTCGGCGCGGCCGTGGGACGCGTGGTCTTCGTGCGCAGGTACCTGAACCCTCGCCGGACGCGGGCCGGGGTGAGCCGGTCGGCCGACAGGGGCTTCTCCCAGGGGCGGCGCAGGTCGCGGGCATGCCCACGGGCGAGGCGCAACTGGGCGTGAGCAGCGATGATCAGCCAGGTCCAGCGGTCGGCAGCTTCGGGATCGCGGAGTCTGGGGGCGGTCCAACCGAGGGTCTGCTTGAGGAACCTGAAGGTGTGTTCGAGGTCGAAGCGTCGCAGAAACGCCTGCCACAACCTGTCCACTTCAGACGCCCCCAGATCGGTGGCCGAAGACCACAACCACACCGGTTTGGCTTCACCACCGGTCGGTAGGTGTTCAACGGCGAGGCGGATGAGAGTGCCCTCGATGATCGGCAACGGCCCGGGATGGTCGCGCCAGGCCGCGCGGGCGGTCAACCGCGGGTGCAACCGGTTCCAGGCCATCGCGTGCGCGGTGCCGTAGCGGGTGGTGTCGGTGAGGGTCTCGGCATCCGGTTCGCCCCCAGGTGGCCGCGTCGCCGAACACGAGTTCCCCGCCGTGTTTGGGTGGACGCCCGTTTGTCCCGGGCACCCGTGGTGGCGCTGCTCAGCGCAGCACACGGTCCGAACGCATCCGCCCCAACACCTCGACTGGCAGATCCGCCAGGAGATGCGCGATGCGCGGGACGTCGTACCCGGCATCGAACACCACCAGGATCGCCTGATCCTTCGGACCCTGCTGCCCGGCAGCGACCAGGCGCTCGACCACCCGACGCACTTGCGACGCCGTCAGCGCCGCGACGTCACCGCTTGGAGGGATGCGCATCGCGTCCAGCAGCCCTGTCCACGAGGTGCGGCCAGTCTCCAGCGCGGCGATGAACGAGTACGGCCACCCGGGCACCATCACATGCTGATCACGGCCGCGCCCGTAGGTGTGACAGAACGACCGTCCCGGCGACGTGTCGGCATCCGGCCGGAGCCATGGGCTGATGTCCACTGCCAGCACCAGGCGCCCACCAGCAGCGCGAGGTAACGGCAGCCCTGCCAGCACCTGACCGAGACGATCGGTGTCGATGCGGCCGTGGTTGATCGCGTCGTAGAGGGCCCCGTGTCCGCGCCGATGCTCGGGCACCAGAGACAACCCCACCAGGGACCCCACCGGCCCGTCGGCGCACAACACCGCCTCGGCCAGCTCGAACAACGCATCCGACCGCGCGCTCAAGCACTCGTGGAAGTCACACCGGAACCCGGCCAACACTCCAAGCCCACACCCGTCACCTACCATCCGACATCAACGATCCGAGCCGACCCAACGACACGCCTTCAACCCACGAACCAGGCAACCCGGTACCAACACTGATCTGGGCCACGCCGATGAGCTGCGTATCCTGCCTTCTCATGGATCCTTCCCAGACCGGCCGACGTGCTGATGTCCCACCCGAGATGCTTGCCCAAGCCACGTCTGCCGCCGGAACCACACGCGTCATCCAGGCGATGCTTGACGACCTCCACCGTCACCCCGGCGAGTGGGAGAACCACACCCTCGACCGCTTCCTTGAGGCCCTAGCAGCCGTGCTCGAAAGCCACAGCACCCAAGACCCTGGTTGGCAGACCGTCGCGGCCGCCCTCCTCAACGCCAGCGGCTACGAGTAGGCGCGACACCACGAAAATCCACACCCACAGTGCGGCAACAGGTTAAAAGACAAGCTCAGGCCATGTCCCGCAAATGCCCCGAGGGCGTGTAGTCGATCTTCCAGTCGGTGTAGACGCCGAGCCGGTCGTCCTTGAGGCAGCGCAGGGCGATGCTGACCCAGCGCACCTCGTCGTCCTCGGCGGCGGCGAATCCGACGGCCACGGCGAACACCTCACCGCCGCAGGGGCACTCGCACTGCTCCGGCTGGGCCTCGGGCCAGTAGTCGACGCTGTCGGCGATCAGCGTGAGATCTCCGCAGGCGACGCAGTGGCGTTCGGCGCAGCCGGCCTCGTCGTCGACGCCGAGTTCGAAGGCACGGCCGCCGCAGGCGGCGCAGACCGATTCGGTGACTGTCGCCACCTCGTAGCCGCCGGCCCGGTAGTCCTTCACGTACGCCGCGAGCGCGGCGAAGTCACCGCCCCGCGCGATGTCCTTTGAGGTCACTCGCCCATTGTGCCGCGCGGGTCCGACACTTCACTTCCGGAGGAGTGCCAGGAACATGGCGTCGGTGCCGTGTCGGTGCGGCCACAGCTGGACATAGGGCTGCGGTCCGAGGCCGGCGGCGTTGATCTGCGGACGCGGATCGACCGCCTCGACGCCTTCGGCGGCGTCGGCGATCGCGCGGCTCTCGGCCAGGTGCGGGGAGCAGGTCACGTAGGCGACGACCCCGCCGGGGCGGAGCAGCCGCACGGCCGAGGCGAGCAGTTCCTCCTGGAGAACGGTGAGGTCGGCGACGTCGGCGGGCGTGCGCCGCCAGCGCGCCTCGGGGCGTCGGCGCAGTGCGCCCAGGCCAGTGCAGGGGGCGTCGACGAGGATCCGGTCGTAGCCGCCGTCCTCGCCGAAGGCGCGGCCGTCGGCCTGGTGGACGGTCACCGGGAGTCCGGCGACGGACTTCTCGACGAGCCTGGCGCGGTGGGTGCTGACCTCGACGGCGTCGAGCGCGGCTCCACGAAGGGCGGCGAGCGAGCCGAGGAGGGCGGCCTTGCCGCCGGGTCCGGCGCACAGGTCGAGCCAGCGTTCGTCACGGCCGTCGAGCGGCGTTTCGGCGAGGGCCGCCGCGACGGCCTGGCTGCCTTCGTCCTGGACGTGGGCGCGGCCGTCGGCGACTGCCTGGATGTCGCCGGGCGCTCCGCCGGGGAGGATCACCGCGTAGGGCGACAGCGTGCCGGGTTCACCGCCCGTCGCCGCGACGAGTTCGTCGCGGTCGACGCGGCCGGGTCGCGCGCACAGGTGCACGGCGGGGGCGGTGTTGTCGGCCTCAAGGAGCAACGGCAGTTCGGAGTCGTCGCCGAGGGATTCGGCGAAGGCGCGGACGATCCACTCGGGGTGCGCGTGGCGCAGGGCGAGGGCGGCGACCGGGTCGGCGGGGCTGAGCTTGTGCAGCCAGGAGTCGAGGGGCCGCGCGGAGATCTTGCGGAGCACGGCGTTGACGAATCCAGCCGGGCGGTGCCCGGCGACCTTGCGGACCAGTGACACCGAGGTCGTCACCGCCGCGTGGGCCGGGACCCGCGTGTAGAGGATCTGGTAGGCGCCCAGGCGCAGGACGTCGGCGACGGGCTGGTCGAGACTGGCGGTCTCGCGGCCGGTCACCGACTCGACGATGCGGTCGAGGGTGCCCCGGGCGCGCGAGGCGCCGTAGGCGAGTTCGGTCGCCAGTGCGGCGTCGCGGCCGATCACCTTGCGCTCGGTGAGCAGCCGGGGGAGCACGAGGTTGGCGTAGGCGTCGTCGCGGGTGACCGCGGCGAGAGTGTCGTAGGCGATGCTGCGCGGGTCGTCCGAGGTGGCGCTGCGGCCCGATCCTGCTTTCACTGGAAGCGCTCCCCGTTCGCGAAGGGGTTGCCGCGCAGCCAGGCGTCGGCGGGCATGGGCTTCTTGCCCGGGGGCTGGACGGCGCCGAGGCGCACCGCCATGGTCGCGGTGCCGACGTGGACGGTGCCGCGTTCGACGGCGACCTCGCCGGGTGCCAGGACGGGGCCCTGCGGGTCGGGGCGAACCGGTCCGAGTTTGACGCGCTGTCCGGCGCGCAGCGTCCACGCGCCGGGCGCGGGGGTCATGGCGCGGATCTTGCGGTCGACGGCGAAGGCCGGGTCGGTCCACCTGACCTGGGCGTCCTCGACGGTGATCTTGGGGGCGAGGCTGATGCCGTCCTCGGGTTGCGGGACGGCGCGGGCGGCGCCGGCCTCGATCGCGTCGAGGACGGTGACGAGCAGGCCGGCGCCGCTGTCGGCGAGGCGGCCGAGGAGCTCGCCGGAGGTGTCGGCGGGTCCGATCGGCTCGGTGACCGAGCCGTAGACCGGGCCGGTGTCGAGGCCCTTCTCCAGCTGGAAGACGCAGGCGCCGGTGATCTCGTCGCCGTGCCACACGGCGTGCTGGACGGGCGCCGCGCCGCGCCAGGCCGGCAGCAGCGAGAAGTGCAGGTTGATCCAGCCGTGCGGGGGGATCTCCAGCGCCGAGGTGGGCACGAGGGCGCCGTAGGCGACGACGGGGACGCAGTCGGGGGCGAGTTCGCGCAGGCGGTCGAGGAACTCCGGCTCACGGGGTTTGGCCGGTGTGAGCACCTCGACATTGCGGTCGTCGGCCCAGGCCGCCACCGGTGAGCGCGAGGTCTTCCGGCCTCGCCCGACCTTGGCGTCGGGCCGGGTCACCACGGCGAGCAGGTCGTGGCCGCCGGCCTCGATCGCGTTAAGAGCCGGGATCGCCACCTCGGGCGTCCCGGCGAAGATCAATCGCATCCGCTAATCCCCCATCAGGTCCTTGCACGCAACCTAGCCGACGCTAGAGGAAGCATCCTTGCGAATCGTGCGGGCTGACCTTGACCTGGAGCCCGTCGTCGTACCACTCGGCGGCGCGGATGTCCTTCATCGCCTGCTTGCGGGTCTCGGCGTCGAGGCGGTCGAGGAAGAGGACGCCGTCGAGGTGGTCGGTCTCGTGCTGGATGCAGCGCGACATGAGGCCGGTCCCGACGATCTGCATGGGGTCGCCGTACTCGTTGAAGCCCTTGGCGATGACGTTCTGGCGGCGCACGGTGTCGTAGTAGAGGCCCGGGATGGACAGGCAGCCCTCGGGGCCCTCCTGCTCCTCCTCGTCGGGGAACTCCAGGAGGGGGTTGACCAGGTGGCCGACGACGTCGTCGACGTCGAAGGCGAACACGCGCAGGCCGACGCCGATCTGCGGTGCGGCGAGGCCGGCGCCGCCCTCGTCGAGCATGGTGTCGATGAGGTTCTTGACGAGCTTGCGGAGCTGCTTGTCGAAGTCGACCACGGCGTCGGCGGGTGTGCGCAGCACGGGGTCGCCGAAGAGCCTGATGGCTTGAACTGTCACGTCGCCTGCCTCTTTATCCGAACTCGTCCGACCAACGAGTCTATGCGGCCGCCGCCGAACGGTCCTTGCGGCGGTGCGAACGCCGGGCGAGGCCATCGCCGAGGAGGGCGACGGCGACTCCGGCGATGATCAGCGCGATCCCGGGCACGGCGACGGCCGGGGGTGTCTGGTCGAGGAGGATGTGGCCGAGGACGGCGGCGGCGGGCACTTCGAGAAGGAGAAGGAGGCTCACCGCGGTGGCGTCGATGCGGTGCAGGGCGAAGTTGACCAGCGAATGGCCGAGCATCTGCGGGCCGAGGGTGAGGCCGACCAGGGCGACCCATCCGGCCGCCGCATAGCCCCACAGGTCCGTGCCGCTGGCCAGGCAGACCGCGAGCAGGCCGACGGAGGCGATCGAGTAGACGATCGCGGTGTAGCCGACGGTGGAGAGTTCTTCGCGTGCGCGCTGCCCGACGGTGACGTAGACGGCGGCGGCGATGCCGCCGATGAGGGCGAGCACGTCGCCGAGGACGGCGGTGGGTGAGACGGTGAATCCCGCGCCGGTGGCCAGGACCGCGCCGGCCACCGCGGCGGCGATGCCGATCCAGGTCGAGCGGGGCAGCCGGTGGCCGCGCACGACGGCGAACAGGCCGGTCCACAGGGGCGAGGTGGACACCAGTGCGGTGGCCGTGGCGACGTCGGTGAGGACCGCCGAGGGGACCCAGGTGGCGAAGTGCACGGCCAGCGCGACGCCGGAGACGGTGCAGCGGCGCAGCCCGGCGCGGGTGAGCGCACGCAGTTCGGGGAGGCGCCAGAGCAGGGCGACGGGAACGAGGACCGCGACGGCGAGGGCGTTGCGCCAGAAGGCGACGGCGAGGGCGGGGACGCCGCCGTCGCCGTTGGCGATGACCACCATGGGCGCCGAGGAGGAGACCGCGAGGATGGCGACCGCCATGGCGATGCCGGGGGCGGCTCTGCGAAGTGGGGTTTCGGCGGTCACGGGCGGCAAGTCTGCCACCCGCGGCACTCAGCGGTTTCTTTCCAGTGCCCTTGTGTCGCTCGGCACCGAGGGCCTACTTTACTGCTAACTCAATTAACAGCTTCGACCTCGGGACACACCATGAAGCTCCAGCGAATCGCGCTACTGCTCATCCCCGCCCTGTTACTCGCCCTGCTGCCCGCCGCACCGGCGAACGCGGCGGCCGCCGCCAAGGCCGTGTTCAGCAAGGACAACAGCTGGGCGTCCGGCTACACCGGGCGCTACACGATCACCAACACCGGCACGACGCCCATCAGCGCCTGGAACGTGGTGTTCACCCTGCCCTCGGGGACCACGGTCGGTTCGTACTGGGACGCGCTGGTCACCAACAACGGCTCGGGACGCTATACCGCCGTCAACCGCGAGTACAACGGCACGATCGCGCCCGGCGGCACGGCGGCCTTCGGCTGGGTCTCGGCCGGAGCAGGCGCGCCCGCGTCGTGCACCCTCAACGGCGCCGACTGCGGTGGCGCACCGCCCGGTGACGACACCACTCCCCCGTCGGTGCCCACCGGTTTGACCGTCGCCGGCCCGACCGGCAACAGCCTGACGGTCTCCTGGTCCCCCTCGACCGACAACTCCGGGACCGTCGCCGCCTACGAGCTCTCCCGCGACAACGGCGCGCCCGTCGCGGTGTCGGGCACCTCCACGGTCGTCACCGGCCTCGCCCAGAACACGGCCTACGCCTTCAAGGTGCGCGCCAAGGACTCCGCCGGGAACGCCTCGGCCTACAGCGCCGCCGTCTCCGGCCGCACCAACACCGACGATCCCGTCCCGCCGGCCGGCGACATCCACGTCGCCCCCTACATCGACATCACCCGCGAGTCGCCCACGCTGCCGCAGGTCGCCTCGGCCACCGGCCAGAAGCACTTCACGCTGGCGTTCATCCTCGGCTCGTCTCTGGGCTGCGACCCGCAGTGGGGCGGCACGATCCCGCTCAAGGAGCCCCGCATCATCGGGCAGGTCGACCAGCTGCGGGGCATGGGAGGCGACGTCGTCATCGCCTCCGGAGGGGCCATGGGCCCCTACCTGGAGAACGTGTGCGGCACCGCCGACGCGCTCTACAACGCCTATGTCAAGGTCCTCGACGCCACCGGGAGCAACCACCTGGACGTCGACGTGGAGGCCTCCATCCCGCACGCCATGGTCAACACCGCGCTGAAGCGGCTCGTCGACACCCGCGGCACCACCGTCAGCTACACGATGCGCATCCAGGGCCAGGACTACGGCATGGACCCCTATTCGGTGCAGATCCTCCAGGACGCCGCGGCCAAGGGCCTGTCCCCCATCGTCAACCCGATGCTGATGAACTTCGGCTACAGCGGCGACTGGGGCCAGGCGATGATCGCCGCGGCCAACGCCACCCTCGCCCAGATGCGCACCATCTGGCCGGGAAAGTCCGACGCGCAGATCAAGGCACAGCTGGGCATCACGCCCATGATCGGGCGAAACGACACCGGGATGACCACCACCCAGGCCCACGCCCGCGCCCTGCTGAGCTGGGCGCAGAGCAACCACATCGGCTTCATCGGCTTCTGGTCGGTCGGGCGCGACAACGGCGGATGCCCCGGCGGCGGGCTCTCCCCGTCGTGCAGCGGCATCTCCCAGTCCCTCTACGAGTTCACCAACATCTTCAAGGGATTCGCGGGCTGACCCGGCGAAACGGGACGGCGGCCTGCCCGGCCGCCGTCCCATTCACGCCCATCTATCCTTGTCAAGGCCGTGGAGTCAGTGATTGGGATCCTCCACAGCGCACGCATACCGCACGGAAAGCACTGTTCCGACACGTCTGGGTAGCGGCTGGATCCCTGTCATACAACGGGTTGGTCACGAAACAGTCCCCGAATAGGCAATCGGGGCCACACCTCGTAGGGTGCTCCCATGGCAGCGCAGACCACGGCGGAAACGCCGCTCGTCCGGTTGTCCGGAGTCAACAAGCACTTCGGCGACAACCATGTCCTCCGGGACATCAACCTTGAGGTACAGGCCGGCGAGGTCATCGTCGTCATCGGCCCGTCCGGCTCGGGAAAGTCCACCCTGTGCCGCACGGTGAACCGGCTTGAGACGATCGGCACCGGCGAGATCACCATCGACGGCAAGGTGCTCCCCGCCGAAGGACGCGAACTGGCCAGGCTCCGTTCCGACGTCGGCATGGTGTTCCAGCACTTCAACCTCTTCGCCCACATGACCGTCCTGGACAACATCACCCTCGGGCCGATCAAGGTCCGCCGGTTGTCCAAGAAGGTGGCCGAGGAGAAGGCCCGCGTCCTCCTCGACCGCGTCGGCCTGTCCGACAAGGCGAACGCCCTGCCCGCGCAGCTCTCCGGCGGCCAGCAGCAGCGTGTGGCGATCGCCCGCGCCCTGGCGATGGAGCCCAAGGTCATCATGTTCGACGAGCCGACCTCGGCCCTCGACCCCGAGATGATCAACGAGGTCCTCGACGTCATGATCGACCTCGCCCGCGAAGGCATGACCATGATCGTGGTGACCCACGAGATGGGCTTCGCCCGCCGCGCCGCGAACCGAGTGATCTTCATGGCCGACGGCCAGATCGTCGAAATCGCACCGCCGGAGGAATTCTTCGGCAATCCCAAGAGCGAACGCGCCCGAGACTTCCTGTCCAAGGTGATGTCGCACTAGCCCGGTCCTGCCCAAGGACGCGGTAACCCCTTCTGGAAGGAACGAACAAGCACCATGCGAATGCATCGCAAACTGGCCCTGATCGGCCTCGCGGCCGTCGCCCTGGTCGCCACCGCCTGTCAAGGCAAGGCGAGCGAGGACCAGGAGTCCGCCGACCCGGGCACCAAGGCCATCACGTACACGATGCCGGCCGCCACGGAACTCCCCGCCGCTCTGCAGGCGATCAAGGACCGCGGCTACATCAACTTCGGCTCGAAGTTCGACCAGCCGACCACCGGCCAGCGCAACCCGGCCACCGGCAAGCTCGAGGGCTTCGACACCGAGATGGGCCGCCTCCTGGCGCAGCGCATCTTCGGCGCGAGCTACACCGAGGGTGACAGCGGCAACCTGCGCTTCGTGGAGACCATCTCCAAGAACCGCGAGGAGTACCTGGCCAGCGGCAAGATCGACGCGCTCGCGGCCACGTACACGATCAACGACGAGCGCAAGCTCAAGGTCGACTTCGCCGGTCCCTACTACGTCACCGGCCAGGGCATCCTGACGCTGGCGTCGAAGACCGACATCAACACCCTCGAGGACCTCTCGGGCAAGAAGGTCTGCGTGGCCGTCGGCTCCAACTCGCTGACGAACCTCCAGAAGCTCAACGCGAAGGCCGACGTGTCGGCTCCCCTCGCCGACTACTCCGCCTGCCGTGAGGCCGTCGAGAACGGCACCTACGACGCGCTGAGCACCGACCTGCCGATCCTCTTCGGCTTCAAGTCGACCTCCGGCGACACCTTCCGCGTGTCCGAGGAGACCTTCACCACCGAGCCCTACGGCATCGCCACCAAGCACGGTGACAAGGAAGTCCGCGACTTCATCAACGACATGCTCGAAGAGGCCTACGCCAACGGCGACTGGATCAAGGCCTTCGAGGGCACCCTCGGCAAGGCCGGCGCCAAGACCCCCACGCCCCCGCCGGTCGTGCGTTACTGAGATTCACCGATGGTGCCCGCCCTGGTGAGGGCGGGCACCATTCGTCCCTGGAGGAGTGACCTTGCCTAACCCCGAGCTGGTCTTCAAAATGTTCGCCAGCGGGTTCTGGAACACCCTGTGGCTGTCGGTCGCGTCGTTCGCGGTCGCACTGGTGCTCGGCGCGATCCTGGCGATGATGCAGGTGAGTCCGGCCCCGCCGGCGAAATGGGCGGCGCAGGCCTACACCGCGTTCTTCCGCAACACCCCGCTGCTGGTGATCCTCATCCTGTTCGGCTTCGGGCTGCCCAAGCTCCAGTTGCAGCTCGACCCGTGGCAGTGGGCACTGATCGGACTGGGGATGTACACCTCGGCGTTCGTCGGCGAGACCCTGCGCTCCGGCATCAACTCGATCTCCCTCGGGCAGGCCGAGGCCGCCCGCTCGATCGGCCTCACCTTCGGCCAGTCGCTGCGGCACGTGATCCTGCCGCAGGCCTTCCGCACCGTGATCCCGCCGCTCGGCACGCTCTACACCGCTCTCGTGAAGAACACCGCGCTGACCCTGGTGCTCGGCTTCCAGGAGCTCGCGGCGAAGACCGAACTGATGATCAACCAGGACATGGCGTCGGTCTGGATCGTCGTCGGCGGCATCATCGCCTGTTACCTGATCATCAACCTGCCCACGAGCTGGTTCATCAGCCGGGCCGAGAAGCGCGCGGCGTTCGCGCGGTAGCGGGAAGAGATCTCATGAGCAACCCCTCCAAGAGCACCGTCCTGTTCGACGCGCTCGGCCCGCGCGGCCGCAGGCGCGTCCTGATCTACTCGCTGCTGAGCCTCGTGGTGATCCTGGCGATCCTCGCCCTCGCGGGACTGCAACTCGACTCCAAGGGCTTCTTCGAGTCCTCGCGCTGGGTCGACGCCCTCGACGCCCTGGTCATCGAGAACACCTACATCCCCGGCCTGCTCAACACCCTCAAGGCCGCCGGGCTGGCCAGCGTCTTCGCGCTGCTGCTGGGCGCGCTGGTCGGTTTCGGCCGCATCTCGCCCATCAAGTTCGTCCGCTTCATCGCCGGCGTCTACGTCCAGTTCTTCCGGGCCATCCCGGTACTGCTGCTCATCTGGGTCCCCTACACCGTCAGCAACACCACGGGGACCTCGATCGACGGCTTCTGGTTCGTCGTCGCGGGTCTGTCGATCTACAACGGCGCGGTGCTCGCCGAGATCCTGCGTTCCGGCATCAACGCGCTGCCCTCGGGGCAGGCCGCCGCAGGGCAGGCCATCGGCCTGCGGCACGGCCAGGTCCTGCGCCTGATCGTCTTCCCGCAGGCGTTCCGCAACATGCTTCCGGCGGTCCTCGCCCAGCTGGTCGTCCTGCTCAAGGACACCGCGCTCGGCTACATCGTGACCTACCCGGAGCTGCTCAAGATGAGCCAGCAGACCGCTTCGTACTACACGAACTCCTTCCTGCAGGTCCTGCTGGTCGCGGCGATCGTGTACTTCGTGATCGCCTACGTGCTGTCGAAGCTGGTCTCGTTCATCGAGGTGCGGATGCGCCGCAAGGTGCCCAAGACCGCCGCGGCGGTCACGGCCCCGGTCGCACTCACCGAGGCCTGAGCGAGAAGTTCGGCGAGAACCCGGTCGCGCCCCGCGCGGCCGGGTTTTCTCATGCCCGCAGCGCGAGCCGGGCGGCGACCACCGCACCCAGCCACACCACCATCCCGATCAGCACGTTGAGGCCGGCGGTCACCAGGCCCGTTCTCCGGTCGTCACTCGCGAATAGCGCCAGAAGAACCGTCCAGACCAGTGTCAGGGCCATGATCCACCTGAAGTACACGAGTGGGCGAGGGCTGCCCATCACGAGCATGTACATCAGGAGTCCCGCGACGCCCGTGCCGGCCGCGACGACCACGACGTAGCCGAGGACGGACGGCTCGGTCACGCCGGCGTAGACACTGACGCCGAGGACGGGCGTCTGGAGCACCGAGCGGACGACCATGAATCCCGTGACGGCGATCGCCACCGCGACCGCCGCCGTGATGCCGCAACCCGTCCAGAAGCGCCGGATGTCGAGGGCGCGGGCATAAGGACTCGTGCCGGGCTCCCGTGTGGAGCCGGGCGCCTGCCGGTAGACGGCCACCGCGCTACAGGCCGGGACGCGGAGCGAACGGGTCCGCCGGATCGGGCCGCACCGGCACCCGCAGGCTCGCCCTGGCCGATCCGCCGACCAGAGCGCCGATGGCGATGCCGATCACGAGGTTGACCGCCGCGGTCGCCGCGCCCGTCGCCAGCCGGTCGACCGCCAGCAGCGGGATCAGCATCGCGATGATCGTGCCGAGCGCGACGATCCAGCCGAAGAACAGGAACGGCCGAGGGGTGCCGAGCAGCAGCAGGTGCATCACGCCGGTCGCCAGCAGAGCGGCGAGCGCGGAGATCAGCGCGTAGGTGAACATGCCCGGTTGCGCGACGGCGCCGTCGACGTCGACGCCGAGGATGGGCAGTTCGAGCAGGCCCTTGACGATCAGGTACCCGACGATGGCGAGTCCGGCGGCGATCACGGCGGCGGCGACGCCGCCGCTCCACAGTCGCCCGGCGTTGATCCTGGAAGCGGCCGAGGCGTCCTCTTCATAGGGTTCGCCCGGTTGGTGCCGGTATGTCGTCATGGGTCCAGTGTGACCAATGCCGGGCTTCCCGGTCGGAGGAACGCGCGAATCCCGGCGTCAAGCCGCCGGTGAGGACCTGGCGGGCTCGGTGATCTCCATCTGGGGGACGTTGGCCAGGACCAGCCAGGCGGGCAGGACGGCCAGGCAGAGCAACGGCAGGAGCCCGACGTCACCGACGACGGTGGCTGCCATGAAGATGCTCAGCCAGCCCAGCCGGGAGACGGCCATGGTGAGTCCGAGGATGGCGCAGCCGACCGCGAGCGCCGCGGGAACGCGCGGGAACACGGCCGTGACGAGGAGGCCGAGAGCCACACCGGTGAACACGACCGGAAAGATACGGCCGCCGCGGAAGCCGCTGGTCCCGGCGACCACGAGCGCGGCCAACTTGACGACGATGATCAGCGCGAGGCCTCCGACGGTATATGCGCCCGCGTCGGAGGCGAGTTCGCGCATTTCGGACAGGCCCTTGAAGAGCGTGATCTTCCCGCCCAACATGCCGAGCAGGCCCAGGACGACGCCTCCGGCGGTGATGATGAGGACGGGATGCCGCAACGTGTGGAAGAGCCGGTGCGCGGGCCGAAACGCCAGGCACGCCAGCAATCCCAGAGCCGCCGCGGCCAGCGAGACCAGTGGCGCCGAGATCAGGTCGAGGGCGTGCAGACCCGGATAGGGGGCGAGGTCGACGGTGAAGTCGGGCCCCTCCAGCAGCTGCAGGGTCAGCGCGCCCGACCCGGCCGCGAGCAGCGGGGCGAACAGGCGATCCCATAGCGGCTTGCCCGGCTCGCCCATGGCCGCCTCGGTGAGGGTGAGCGCGGCCGCGACCGGCGTGCCGAACATCGCGCCGATCGTTCCGGCGACGGCCATGCCCACCCAGGAGGCGGCACCCGGGCCGGGCAAGGCCCGCATGCCGAGGAAGACCGCGAGGGCGACGTTCGTCTCGACGATCGGGTTCTCCGGGCCGAGACTGACGCCACCGGCGAGACCGAGTACGAGGGTGATCAGGAGGCCGGGGACCACCGAAGGGGGCAGCGGGGCGCCGACCAGGGACATCGTCGCGGGGTCCGGGCCGGCGCCGCCTGGCAACTTCCAGACGACGAGCCCCACCGCGAGGCCGGTGGCCGTGAGCACCGCGAGGATCCACCACGGTCCGTCGCCGTCGATGGAAAGCCTATCGGGAAGGCTCGTCCACACGAGGTGCTCGAGCAGTTCGGCGAGTTCCGACGCGGCGATGAGCATCAGCGCGCAGCCGACGCCCACGGCGAGCGCCAGGGGCGACACGCGAAGCAGTGCGCGCACGTCGGTGCGGCCCATGAGGGTCTCCCTTAGCCGAAGGTCGCGGCCGGGAGAGAGCCCGGCGGCGCCATCACGGCGATCCCCTGCGGCCTCCCGATGGCGAAAGCGGGTGCGGTCACGGTTGCGACCGACGGCAGCGTGGGGACCACCGCGATGTTCGGGACCGGACTGATCGCGATACCGATGGCGGCCGGGAGCGGGCCGGCGGCTGCGTCGAGCATCCGTTCGCCCCCTCCTCGATCCTGTGGCACAAGTCGACCATATCCGCGAGTGCCCCCGAAGTGGCGTGTTTCGCCTGATATCGACCGTGCATCCGGAAGGGATCGATTTCCATGCTTATCGACCGGTTGCGGGCCTAGGCTGGGGCCAGCCGGTGGACCGGCCGGCGGGGCGTCGGCGAGGCCGCGGGCGGAGAGGAGAACCCGTGGGTTTCATCGTCCAGCTCCTGCTGACCGCCGGTGCTCTATGGCTGTCGACGGTCATCGTCCCGGACATCGACGTCACCGGGAGTGGGGCCTTCGCCAACTTCATGACGCTGCTGGTGGTCGCACTGATCTTCGGTGTGGTCAACGCGCTGATCAAACCGATCGTGCAGATCCTCGGCTGCGCCTTCTACGTGCTCACCCTCGGCCTGTTCGCCTTCGTGGTGAACGCGCTGATGTTCTGGCTGACCGGCTGGCTCGCCGATCAGATCAACCTGCCCTTCCACGTCGGCGGCTTCTGGGCCGCCTTCTGGGGCGCGATCATCGTGACGCTGGTCAGCTGGATCGTGGGGGCCTTCCTCCCGCGCAAGGCGACGACCGCCGCCGACTAGGGCGTGTCCTAGGTCTTCACAAGAGTTCGGAGGGGTCGACCTGGACGCGTACCGGGTCGGCCGTCTTCTTCGTGCTGCGCACGCCGGAGGCGCCGTGCAGGGCCGCGGCGAGTTCGCCGCCGTGGGTCCTCGGCGCGCGCAGGAGCAGGCGTTCGGTGCGGTCGTCGACCGGCACGGGTCCGAGTTCCTCGGTGCCCGGCGGGAGTGTCGCGTAGCGGAGCAGGTCTTCGAGGGCCTCGGGCGGGCCGGTGAGCGAGGCCATGCGGGCGATGGGCGGGAAGCGCAGCGCGGCCCGCTCGGCGAGTTCGCGGGCGGCGAACCACGCGGGGTCCCAGCGCAGCAGCGCCTGCACGACCGCGAGTCCGCCGTCGGCCACGACCACGACCTGGCCGCCGTCTCGCGCCGGGCGGGCCAGGGCGGCGGCGGCCATCCAGCGCCGCAGGGTCTCCTCCCCTGCTCGCAGGTCGGCGCGGGTCAGCAGCGCCCACGCGTCGAGCAGGAGAACGGCGCCGTAGCCACCCTCGACGACCGGTTCGGCGCCCGGGGTGGCGACGACGAGCGACGCGCCTGGTGCGACGGTGTCGAGGATCCGGTCACCGCCGGAGGTGCGCACCGGGACGTCCGGAAAGGCACGGCCGAGTTCGTCGGCGGTCCGCGCGGCCCCGATCACGGCGGCCCGCAGGCGCGTGCCGCCGCAGGTCGGGCAGCGGAACTCCGGGACCTGGCGACCGCACCAGCGGCACTGCGGGGGTGCCGAGGCCGAGTGCAGGGCGAGAGGGCCCGAGCAGTGCGGGCAGCGGGCCCGCGAGCGGCATTCCTGGCAGGAGACGACCGGGATGTAGCCGCGCCGGGGTGCCTGGATGAGCACGGGCCGGTCGGCGGCGAGCGCGTCGCGGGCGGCGTTCCAGGTGGTCGTGGGAAGGCGCGCCGCGGCGGCCTGCGGGTCGTGGGCGAGTTGGGCGTCGTCGCCGACGGGCACGATGTGCGGGGCCCGTTCACGCAGGGTCTCGCGGGGGGCCGTGAGGGTCTTGGCCCAGCCTGTGTCGAGGAGCAGCTGGTCCTCGGTGGTGCGGGTGAATCCGCCGAGCAGGACGGCGGTGTCGGCGAGCTGCGCGCGGGTGAGCAGGACGGTTCGCGCGTGCGGGTAGGGGGCGCGGGGTTCGGAGTGCGAATCGTCGCCGGCGTCCCACATGGCGACCAGGCCGAGGTCGGCGACGGGCGCGAAGGCGGCGGCCCTGGTGCCCGCGACGACGCGGACGGCTCCCCGGGAGGCGGCCAGGAAGGCGCGGTAGCGCTTCGCGGGGCCGAGGGCCGCCGAGAGCGTCACGTGGCGGTCCTCGCCGAGCACGGCGGTGAGGGCGCGGTCGAGCAGGTCGAGGTCACGCTGGTCGGGTACGACGAGGACGACGCCCTTGCCCGCCGCGGCCGTGGTCGCGGCGACCTCGGCCAGCCGGCGGGGCCAGTCCTCGCCGGGGAGGGCGTTCCAGACCGCCCGCGGACTGTGGCCACCGGCCAATGACCGCAGGAAGGCCGCACCGGGCTCGTAGTCGCCCCAGGCGGGTGCCTCGGGGGCGGTGATCGGGGGCGCGGGTTCGCGCGGGGGCTCGGCCTCGACCTTCGCCTGGCGTGGCGGTACGGCCAGGCGCAGGACGTCGGAGAGGTTCCCGGCGAAGCGGTCGGCGACGGCCCGGGCGAGGCGCAGGATCTCGGGGGTGACGACGCGTTCGGCGGACACGACCTTGGCCAGGTCGGCGAGACGTCCGCCGAAGTCGGTGCCGCGGGCGAGTTCGACGACGAAGCCGGAGAGGGCCTGCCCGGCGAAGCGGACCTTCACCCGGCAGCCGGGACGGACCTGTTCGGCGAGGTCCGGCGGCACGCGGTAGTCGAAGAGGCGGTCGAGATGGGGCAGCGGGCTGTCGACGCAGACCCGCGCCACCCGTGTCCCGCCCGTGTCCTCATCCACGGTGCGGTTCTACCAGAGAGGTCCGACAGCGCCGTCCGTGGGACTCGCGCCGGAAGCCTTCACGAGCGCGGGCGTCAGCGGTTGCGCGGGTGGTTGCGGCCGGTGCGTTCGTTGCCGCGCTTGTAGTTGCCGGTCCAGCGGGCCATGACCTCCTGCGGGTCGCCGGCCTCGACCTCGTCGAGGAACTTGGCCGCGCGCGGTCCGCGCAGCGTCGCCGCCTCGCGTCCGTGGTGGGAGATGTAGACGCTGCCGTTGGGGCGCTTTTGATAGTGGAAACCTTCGGGTGCCGGCATGCATGAGATCTCAGCAGACCGGGCGGTCGGCGGCAATCGGATATAGGGGAAGCATGGCCGAAGGAAGGCCCGGTGGGCGCGTGACGCGCCCGCCGGGCCCTGCGTGTCGTACCGGTCCGGCTACGCTCCCGCGATCGAGCGCAGCGCCTCGGCGCGGTCGGTGCGCTCCCACGTGAACTCGGGCAGTTCGCGGCCGAAGTGACCGTAGGCGGCGGTGGCGCGGTAGATCGGGCGCAGCAGCTGGAGGTCGCGGATGATCGCGGCCGGGCGCAGGTCGAAGACCTGGCGGACGGCGTCCTCGATGCGCTCCAGGGGGACGGTCTCGGTGCCGAAGGTGTCGACGTAGAGGCTCACCGGGTGCGCCTTGCCGATGGCGTAGGCGACCTGCGTCTCGCAGCGTTCGGCCAGGCCCGCGGCGACGACGTTCTTGGCGACCCAGCGCATCGCGTAGGCGGCCGAACGGTCCACCTTGGACGGGTCCTTGCCGGAGAAGGCTCCGCCGCCGTGGCGCGCGTAGCCGCCGTAGGTGTCCACGATGATCTTGCGGCCGGTCAGGCCGGCGTCGCCCATCGGGCCGCCGATCTCGAAGCGGCCGGTCGGGTTGACCAGGAGCTTGTAGTCCGAGACGTCGATGTCGAGGCTCTCGACCTCCTTGGCGATGACGTGCTCGGCGATGTCGGGCGTCATCAGCGACTCCAGCGAGATGTCCGGCGCGTGCTGGCTGGACACCACGACGGTGTCGAGCCGGACGGGACGGTGGCCCTCGTAGGCGATCGTGACCTGCGTCTTGCCGTCGGGACGCAGGTACGGGACGGTGCCGTCCTTGCGGACCTGGGTCAGCTGACGCGACAGACGGTGGGCCAGCGCGATCGGCAGCGGCATCAGCTCGGGCGTCTCCTGGCAGGCGAAGCCGAACATCATGCCCTGGTCGCCGGCGCCCTGGAAGTCCAGGTCGTCACCGGAGGCACCACTGCGGTGCTCGACGGCCTTGTCGACGC
Source organism: Phytomonospora sp. NPDC050363 (assembly GCF_040655735.1). NCBI lineage: Bacteria > Bacillati > Actinomycetota > Actinomycetes > Micromonosporales > Micromonosporaceae > Phytomonospora > Phytomonospora sp. NPDC050363. The sequence continues at coordinate 231,873 of NZ_JBFAKK010000010.1, read as the reverse complement.
CCTGGGCGATATCGGGCGACTGCGAGCCGATGGAGATGCTCACGCCGCAGGACGCGCCGTCGAAGCCCTTCTTCGACGAGTCGTAACCGATCCGCAGGATCGTCTCGCGCACAATCGTCGGGATGTCGGCGTAGGCCTCGGTGGTCACCTCGCCGGCGACGTGCACCTGGCCGGTGGTGATGAGCGTCTCGACCGCCACCCGGCTGGCCGGATCCTGTTCGAGGAGGGCGTCGAGCACCCCGTCGCTGATCTGGTCGGCGATCTTGTCCGGGTGGCCCTCGGTGACAGACTCCGAGGTGAAAAGGCGTGCCACGGCGCTCCTTAGGGTTTCAAAAATGTCGCAAACGAAGTCTAATCCGACGCGCGGCCGCCCCCTTGCGGCGCTACGCCGGGTGGTGAGACCGGCGTAGTAGGTCTGACGCTACGCCGGTCGGCTACAGTCCGGGGCGATCGGCTTGCCCAGGGCGGCGTCGAGCACCGCGTCGGCGACCCGGTCCTTGCTCATCGAGGGCAGTGCGGCCAGCACTCCCGCGGGCGTGATCAGCGTGACGGCGTTGTCGTCGACGGCGAAACCCTTCCCGTCGCCGACGGTGTTGAGCACCGAGAGGTCGGCCTTCTTGCGGACGAGCTTCGCCGTGGCGTACTCCAGGGCGGTCTTCGCTCCCGCGGTCTCCGCGGCGAAGGTCACCAGGATCTGCCCGGGAGGCTTGCCCGCGCCCAACTCGGCGGCGATGTCGGGGTTCTCGGTCAGCTCCAGCGTCGGGGCGGGCTCGCCCGGCGCCTTCTTGATCTTTCCCGGCGCGTAGTCGGCCGGACGGAAGTCGGCGGGCGCGGCCGCCATCACGACGATGTCGGCGCTCCCCGCGGCGGCCAGGACCTCCTCGCGCAACTGCGCGGTGGTCTCGACGCGGAGGATCTTCGCTCCGGCCGGGTCGGGCAGCGCGACGTTCGCCGAGACGAGGGTGACCTCGGCGCCGCGCGCGAGAGCGGCGCGGGCGATGGCGTAGCCCTGCTTACCTGAGGAGCGGTTGCCGATGAATCGCACCGGGTCGATCGGCTCGCGGGTACCGCCGGCGGTGACCACGACGTGCTTGCCGGTCAGGTCGGGCCCGTCCGCGCGGTCGAGGAGCCGGACGGCGACGGCGAAGATCTCCGCCGGATCGGGAAGGCGGCCCGGGCCCGTGTCGGCGCCGGTGAGGCGCCCCACAGCGGGGTCGAGGACGATCGCGCCGCGCGAGCGCAGGGTCGCGACGTTGTCGACGGTCGCCGGATGCTGCCACATCTCGGTGTGCATCGCCGGCGAGAACAGCACCGGGCACCGAGCGGTGAGCAGTGTGTTCGTGAGGAGGTCGTCGGCGAGGCCGTGCGCGGCCTTAGCGAGGATGTTCGCGGTCGCCGGGACGATGACCACGAGGTCGGCGTTCTTGCCGATGCGCACGTGGGGGACCTCGTGGACGCGGTCCCAGACCTCCGTGGCCACCGGCTGCCCCGACAGCGCCTCCCAGGTGGGGGCGCCGACGAAGCGCAGAGCGGCCTCGGTGGGCACCACGCGTACGTGGTGCCCCGACTCGGTGAACAGCCGAAGCAGCTCACAGGCCTTGTAGGCGGCGATCCCGCCGCCTACACCGAAGACGATGTTCCGGGGCCGCGACGGCGCCTTAGACGTCGGCACCGTCGGTGCGCTCGGTGATCAGCAGGTCCTGGTCGATCTCGCGGAGCGAGATCGACAGTGCCTTCTCCTGCGGGGTGGTCTCCACGAGGGGGCCGACGTACTCGAGCAGGCCCTCGCCGAGCTGGCTGTAGTACGCGTTGATCTGCCGCGCGCGCTTGGCCGCGAAGATCACGAGCTGGTACTTCGACGGTGTCTTGTCCAGCAGGTCGTCGATCGGCGGGTTGGTGATGCCGATGGGGTTCGCGATGGTTCCGGACACGTTTGATCAGCCTCGAATTTCCGCTGCGGTACGCCACATTGTGACCAACGTGGCGCGTATGTCAGCCAACGTGGTTGCCGTTGGCCACGGGAGCCCTGGTGGGCGAACCGAGCAAGCTTACCAACTCGGCCGTGGCCTGTTCCACCGAGACGTTGACGATGGTGTGATCGAACTCCGCCTCAGCTGCCAGTTCTTCCTTCGCGGCGGCCAGTCGGCGCTCGATCGTCTCGCGGTCCTCGGTGCCGCGTCCGGTGAGCCGGCGGACCAGCTCCTCCCAGCTCGGCGGAGCGAGGAAGACCAGTTGCGCCTCCGGCATCGCGATCCGGATCTGCCGCGCGCCCTGGAGGTCTGCCTCCAGCACGACGGGAAGTCCGGACGCGAGCTGATGCTCCACCGGTTTGCGGGGCGTCCCGTACAGGTTGCCCGCGTAGTTGGCCCATTCGAGGAACTCGCCACTGGAAACGGCGGCTTCGAATTCGGCCCTCTCGTAGAAGTGATAGTGGACTCCGTCAACCTCACCGGGACGGGGTTTACGGGTCGTGGCACTAACGGAATGCCACACCCATGGGTACCGCTCGCGGATGAGGGCTTTCACGCTGCCCTTGCCGACGCCTGACGGTCCCGAAAGGACCGTCAGGCGTGCCGCCGTCGGGCGGTGTTCGTCAAAGCTCACGGATCGTTTCTACCGGATGCCTAGGCTTCGGCTTGTCCGAACTCGGCAAGAAGCGCCCTGCGCTGGTGCTCACCGAGGCCACGAAGGCGACGGCTCTCGGCGATCTTGAGCTTTTCCATGAGCTGCGCGGCCCGGACCTTGCCGATACCGGGGAGCGCCTCCAGTACAGCCGACACCTTCATCTTGCCGACGATGTCGTCTTCGATCTTGCCGAAGACGTCCGACAGCGTGGTGGTGCCCTGCTTGAGTTGGTCCTTCAGCTCTGCGCGAGCCTTGCGGGCGGCAGCGGCCTTCTCCAGCGCGGCTGCGCGCTGCTCGGGGCTAAGCGACGGGAGCGGCACGAGGTCTCCTTGGGTTGACTTGTCATCCGGATCCGTGGGTTCACACTCTCACGTCCCGGACCGGGCAGGTTGTTTACCCAGCGCCGGAAACCTAGCGGTCGCAAAGGGGTTCCCGCAATCCGGGGTGGCCTCCGACAGGCCGAAAGACTGCCCGGACTCACCGTCGCAGTGCCGTGCGGCACTCGTCAAGGGTCCTCTGGGCAGCCTCTTTGATCGCCGCCGGACTCGGTCCCTGCCGGGCGATTTCGCGGGAATAGGACGGAATTGCCGCCACCGCCGCGCGTCCCAGAACACGTTTGAGGTCGGCCGGTTTGCCACCTTGCGCACCCATGCCCGGGACCAGAATCGGTCCATTGATCTTCATCAAATCGTGAGCGGAGTCACTCTGTGGTGTCGCGTGAGTGATTCCGTGTGTGTGCTCCCGCACAGCGGTGATCGACGCGGAGTTCTCCGCGCAGGCGCCCTTGACGGTGGCTCCGATGACGGCTCCGATCGAGCCCAGGGGCTCGGCGTCCTCATTGAGGCTCGCGATATCGTCCACAATGGACTGAGCCACGGTGCGGCCGTCGGAGCGCCGCGCCCGCTGCACCGAGGCGCCCTCGGGATTGGACGTCAGGGCGAGCACGAACACGCCGCGGTTGTGCGCTTCGGCGAGATCGAACATGGGGGTGAGGGAGCCGAAGCCGAGAAACGGACTCGCGGTCACCGCGTCGCACGACAGCGGGCTCGCCGGGTCGAGATAGGCCTGCGCGTAGGCCGACATGGTCGAGCCGATGTCGCCGCGCTTGGCGTCGACGATCACCAGGACGCCCGCGGAGCGCAAGTCGGAGATCACCTTCTCCAGGACCGCGATGCCCTTGGAGCCGAAGCGCTCGAAGAACGCCGACTGCGGCTTGGCGAAGGCGGCCGTCTCGGCGATCGCCTCCACCATGGTCCGGCAGAAGCGCTCAAGGCTCGCGACGTCGTCGGAAAGCCCCCAGTGCCGCAGCAGACCCGCGTGCGGGTCGATGCCGACGCACAGGGGCCCGCGTTTGGCGAGCGCGTTGTGGGCCTTGGCCCCGAAAGTCTTGTCAACCACTGGGTCTACTCCTTCAAAGTCGTTTGCGCGCGTCCAGCGCGATCTGCCGGGGCAGGGAGGGGCCTTGGTAGATGAATCCGGTGTAGAGCTGCACCAGACTCGCGCCGGCGTCGAACATCCGCGCCGCGGCGTCGGGCGTGTCGATCCCGCCGACGCCGATGATCGGCAGCTTCCCGCCGGTCTCACGGTGGGCGAAGGCGACAACGGCTCGTGCTCTGGCACCTAGTGGACGCCCGGACAGCCCGCCGGGTTCCACGCCGCGGGGGCGGTCGGATTCGGTGAGTCCGTCGCGTGACAGGGTGGTGTTGGTGGCGATGAGTCCGTCGACACCGACGTCGGCGCACACGTCGAGGACCTCCGCGACCGCCGACTCGGTCAGGTCGGGGGCGATCTTGACCAGCAGCGGCTTCACCTTGTCCGGCGCGCCGGGCGAGGTCTCCGCCAGTCGGGCGCCCTCCTCGCGCAGCGCCGCCAGAAGGGTGCGCAGCTGCTCCTTGTCCTGGAGGCTGCGCAGGCCCGGGGTGTTGGGCGAGGAGACGTTGACGGCGAAGTAGTCACCGAACTCGTAGAGGACCCGCAGCGAGGCCAGGTAGTCGCCGACGGCGTCTTCCAGGGGCGTCACCTTCGACTTGCCGAGGCTGATGCCCAGTGGGACCGGCAGGGGCTCCAGGTCGGCGAGCCTGGCGCCGAGGGAGATGGCCCCTCGGTTGTTGAAGCCCATCCGGTTGATGAGGGCCTCGCTGTCGCGCAGACGGTAGAGGCGGGGCCGCGGGTTTCCCGGCTGCGGGCGCCAGGTGACCGTGCCGACCTCGATGAAGCCGAAGCCCAGGGCGGGCCACGCGTGCAGGGCCCGTCCGTCCTTGTCCATGCCGGCGGCCAGGCCGACGGGGTTGGGGAACTTCAGCCCGAAGACCTCGGTGGGACGCGCGCGGGCGTTGAAGGACAGCAGCGTCTCCCGCAGCCTCGGCCGCCTTGCGACCTGCGAGAGCGCCCACATGGTGCGCTCGTGGGCGTCCTCGGGGTCGGGTCCGCCGAACTTGAACAGCAACGGCCTGAGCACCTGGCGGTAGAACACGGGTGTCCTCCTCATGGGTGGCCCGGCGCCCCGCGGCAATGCGCGGGACGCTCGGGCGTCGTGTCCCCGGCCGTCAGGCCGCCGGGGCATCGCCGTTCCCCTCGGCACCGGCGCGCAGCGCCGCGTGCAGCTTCTGCAGGGGCCGTACCGTCAGGTCGCCGCGGATCATCGCCTCGATGCCCATGACGGCGGCGGCGGCGCCCTGGATCGTGGTGATGCAGGGCGTGTCGGAGGTGACCGCGGCCGAGCGGATCTCGTAACCGTCGGTCCGCGGGCCCGCCGAGTTCGTCGGCGTGCTGATGACCAGGGAGAACTCCCCCGCCGAGATGAGCTCCACCGGGTCGGGCAGGGCCTGCTCGGCGACGGTGTCGGAGTGTCGCCGGACGGGCCGGAAGTCGATCCCGTGGCGGCGCAGCACCTCGCCGGTGCCGGTCGTGGCGTAGACGGTGAACCCGAGGTCGACGAGGCGCTTGACCGGGAAGACGACCGCGCGCTTGTCGCGGTCGGCCACCGACACGAAGACGTTGCCGCCGGTCGGGACGTGCCCGTACGTGGCGGCCTGCGCCTTGGCGAAAGCGTGCCCGAAGGCGGTGTCGATGCCCATGACCTCACCGGTCGACTTCATCTCGGGGCCGAGCAGCGCGTCGACTCCCTTGCCCTCAACGGTACGGAACCGCTTGAAGGGAAGCACGGCCTCCTTGACCGCGATCGGCGCGTGCGGGGGCAGGGCGCCGCCGTCGCCGGTGGGCGGGAGCAGGCCCTCGGTGCGCAACCGGGCGATCGTCGCGCCGAGCATGATCCGCGCGGCGGCCTTGGCGACCTGCACGCCCGTCGCCTTCGACACGAAGGGCACGGTGCGGCTGGCACGCGGGTTGGCCTCCAGCACGTACAGGGTGTCGTCCTTGAGCGCGTACTGGACGTTGAGCAGGCCGCGCACGCCGATGCCCTTGGCGAGCGTCTCGGTGTGGCTGCGGATGGCCCGCATGACCGAGGCGCCCAGGGTGATGGGCGGCAGGGCGCAGGAGGAGTCGCCGCTGTGCACGCCGGCCTCCTCGATGTGCTCCATGACGCCGCCGAGGAAGACCTCGTCGCCGTCGCAGAGCGCGTCGACGTCGATCTCGACGGCGTCGTCGAGGAAGCGGTCGACGAGGACCGGGTGCTCCGGGGAGATGTCGGTGGCCCGGGTGATGTAGGCGCGCAGCGCGTCGTCGTCGTAGACGATCTCCATGCCGCGCCCGCCGAGCACGTAGGACGGGCGGACCAGGACCGGGTAGCCGATCTCGTCGGCGATCTCCTTGGCCTCCGGGAAGGACGTGGCCGTCCCGTACTTCGGCGCGGGGAGGCCGCTGTCGGTCAGCAGGCGCCCGAAGGCGCCGCGGTCCTCGGCGAGGTGGATCGACTCCGGGCTGGTGCCCACGATGGGCACACCGGCGTCCTTGAGGCGCTTGGCCAGGCCCAGCGGGGTCTGCCCGCCGAGTTGGACGACGACGCCGACGACGCCGGGCCCGCCGGCGGCACGGCCCGAGGAGTCCTCGGCGTGGACGACCTCGAGGACGTCCTCGAAGGTCAGCGGCTCGAAGTAGAGGCGGTCGGCGGTGTCGTAGTCGGTCGAGACCGTCTCCGGGTTGCAGTTGACCATGACCGTCTCGTACCCGGCGTCGCGCAGTGCCATGACGGCGTGCACGCAGGAGTAGTCGAACTCGATGCCCTGGCCGATCCGGTTGGGCCCGGACCCGAGGATGAGCACCTTCGGGCGGTCGCTCGGCGACACCTCGGTCTCGTCCTCGTAGGTCGAGTAGTGGTACGGGGTGTTCGCGGCGAACTCGGCGGCGCAGGTGTCGACCGTCTTGTACACCGGGCGCAGGCCAAGGCGGTGGCGGAGGCGACGTACGCCGTCCTCACCGGCGAACTCCGGGCGCAGCGCGGCGAGCTGGACGTCGGAGAAGCCGGCCCGCTTCGCGCGGCGCAGCAGCGACTCGTCGAGGACGGCCGCGGCGGCGATCTCGTCGCGCTGCCCGAGCAGGGCGGCCAGCTCGTCGATGAACCACGGGTCGATGCTCGATGCCTCGCAGACCTCGGCGACGCTCGCGCCCAGGCGCAGGGCGCGTTCGGCGGTGTAGAGGCGCCCGTCGTGCGGGATGCGCAGCGCCGCCAGGGAGTTCTCCCTGGTCGCGCCCTCCGGGTCCGGCTTGGTCCACAGGCCGGGGGTGCCGGTCTCGGCCGAGCGCATCGCCTTCTGCAGCGACTCGCCGAAGGTGCGGCCGAGCGCCATGGCCTCGCCGACGGACTTCATCGTCGTGGTCAGCAGCGGGTCGGCGCCGGGGAACTTCTCGAAGGCGAAGCGCGGGATCTTCACCACGACGTAGTCCAGGGTCGGCTCGAAGGCCGCCGGGGTCGCCTTGGTGATGTCGTTGGGGATCTCGTCGAGGGTGTAGCCGATGGCCAGCTTCGCGGCGATCTTGGCGATCGGGAAGCCGGTGGCCTTGCTGGCCAGGGCCGAGGAGCGCGAGACGCGCGGGTTCATCTCGATGACGACGATGCGGCCGTCGGCGGGGTCGACGGCGAACTGGATGTTGCAGCCGCCGGTGTCGACGCCGACCTCGCGCAGCACCGCGATGCCCAGGTCGCGCATGTTCTGGAACTCGCGGTCGGTGAGCGTCATCGACGGCGCGACGGTCACCGAGTCACCGGTGTGCACGCCCATCGCGTCGATGTTCTCGATGGAGCAGACGACCACGACGTTGTCGTTGCGGTCGCGCATGAGCTCGAGCTCGAACTCCTTCCAGCCGAGCACGCTCTCCTCGATGAGGACCTCGGTGGTGGGGCTCTCGGCGAGACCGGAGCCGGCGATGCGCTCCAGGTCCTGCTCGGTGTGGGCCATGCCCGAGCCGAGGCCGCCCATGGTGAAGCTGGGGCGGATGACCACGGGGAGGCCGAGTTCGGCGACGGTCGCGCGGACCTCGTCCATGGAGTGGCAGACCGCGCTGCGCGGGACCTCGCCGCCGGCGCGGCGGACAACCTCCTTGAACAGCTGGCGGTCCTCACCGCGGCGGATCGCGTCGATGTCGGCGCCGATCAGCTCGACGCCGTACTTGGCCAGCGCGCCCGACTCGTACAGGGCGACGGCGGTGTTCAGCGCGGTCTGGCCGCCCAGGGTCGCCAGGATCGCATCGGGGCGCTCGGCGGCGATGACCTGCTCGACGAACTCCGGCGTGATCGGCTCGACGTAGGTCGCGTCGGCGAACTCCGGGTCGGTCATGATCGTCGCCGGGTTGGAGTTGACCAGGCTGACCCGCAGGCCCTCCTCGCGCAGGACGCGGCAGGCCTGGGTGCCGGAGTAGTCGAACTCGCAGGCCTGGCCGATGACGATCGGGCCGGAGCCGATGACGAGGACGTGCTTGATGTCGGTGCGCTTAGGCATTGGCCGGCTCCTGCTCCGCGAGTTCAACGAGCCGGTCGAACAGGTAGTCCGCGTCGCGCGGGCCGGCCGCCGCCTCCGGGTGGTACTGGACGGAGAAGGCGAGGACCTTCCCGTCGGGGTCGGAAAGTCGAAGCCCTTCGACGACGTCGTCGTTGAGGCAGATGTGGCTGACCTCGGCCGTCCCGTAGGGGGTGGCGAAGGTCGTGCCTGATTCGGGGGCCTTCACAGCGAAGCCGTGGTTGTGCGCGGTGACCTCGACCTTGCCGGTGGCGCGGTCGAGCACGGGCTGGTTGATCCCGCGGTGGCCGTAGCGGAGCTTGAAGGTGCCCAGGCCGAGCGCGCGGCCGAGGACCTGGTTGCCGAAGCAGATGCCGAAGATCGGCACACCGCGCTCCAGCAGGCCCTTGGTGAGCGCCAGGTCGGCCGTCGCCGGGTCGCCGGGGCCGTTGGAGAGGAACACCGCGTCGGGCTCGACCGCGAGGACGTCGTCGATGCCGGCGTCGGCGGGGAGCACGTGCGTCTCGATGCCGCGCTCGGCCATCCGGCGGGGGGTGTTGCGCTTGATGCCGAAGTCGATGGCGGCGACCGTGAGCCTCTTGTCCCCGACGGCCTCGACCACATAGGACTGTCGCGTTGAGACGTCGGCGAGCAGGTTCGCGCCCGACATCTGCGGCGCGCCGGTCACCTTGCGCAGCAGGGCTTCGACGTCGGTGTCCACACTGGAGATACCGGCGCGCATGGCCCCGCGTTCGCGGAGGTGGCGGGTCAGCGCGCGGGTGTCGACACCGCAGATCCCGACGATTCCCTGGTTGGCCAGTTCGTCCTCAAGGGACCGTTTCGCCCGCCAGTTGGAGGCGGTCCGGGACGGTTGGCGCACGACAAATCCGGCGACCCAGATGCGGGAGGACTCGTCGTCCTCGTCGTTGACCCCGGTGTTGCCGATGTGCGGGGCGGTCATGGTGACGATCTGCCGGTGGTACGAGGGGTCGGTCAGCGTCTCCTGGTAGCCGGTCATGCCGGTGGAGAACACCGCCTCCCCCAGGGTTTCGCCGACGGCTCCGTAGGCCTCGCCGTGGAACGTGCGCCCGTCTTCGAGCACCAGGACGGCCGGGGCCCTCCTGGTCGTGGAGAGTCCGGTCATTTCGTCGCCTTTCCTTCGAGTACCGTCGCTTCCCCGCGCAGGAAGGTCGCCCGCACCGTCGCGGGGAGCGTCATCTGCGCGTAGGGGGTGTTGCGGCTGCGGCTGGCCAGTTCGTTCGGGACGACCGTCCAGTTCGCGGCGGGGTCGACAAGGGTGAGGTTGGCCGGGACGCCGGGGGCCGGGTCGAGGCCGTGGCCTTCGAGGCCGGCGATGCGAGCCGGGCGGCGGGACATGCGCTCGGCGAGGCCGTCCCAGTCGAGCAGGCCCGGCTCGACCATGGTCTTGACCACGATCGACAGCGCCGTCTGGAGGCCGAGCATGCCCGGGCGGGCCGCGGCCCACTCGCACTCCTTGTCCTCGGCGGTGTGGGGGGCGTGGTCGGTGGCGACGATGTCGATGACGCCGTCGGCGAGCGCGGCGCGCAGGGCCTCGATGTCGGCGTTCGTGCGCAGGGGCGGGTTGACCTTGTTGACCGGGTCGTAGCTGGTGGCACGCTCGTCGGTGAGGAGCAGGTGGTGCGGGCAGACCTCGGCGGTGACGCGCCATTCCTTGGTCTTCGCCCAGCGCAGGATCTCCACCGAGCCGGCCGTGGAGACGTGGCAGACGTGCAGGCGGGAGCCGACGTGGCCGGTGAGCAGGCAGTCGCGGGCGATGATCGCCTCTTCGGCCACGGCGGGCCAGCCGGCGAGGCCGAGCTGGGCGGAGTAGTCGCCCTCGTGCATCTGGGCGCCCTGGGTGAGGCGGGGCTCCTCGGCGTGCTGGGCGATGATCCCGTCGAAGGCCTTGACGTACTCCAGTGCGCGGCGCATGAGCTTGGGGTCGGCGACGCAGAAGCCGTCGTCGGAGAAGATCCGCACGCGGGCGGCGGAGTCGGCCATGGCGCCCAGTTCCGCGAGCTGCTCGCCGGCGAGGCCGACGGTGACGGCGCCGATGGGCTGGACGTCGACGAGGCCGGCGTCGCGGCCGAGGCGCCAGACCTGCTCGACGACTCCGGCGGTGTCGGCGACCGGGGAGGTGTTGGCCATGGCGCACACGGCGGTGTAGCCGCCGAGGGCGGCGGCGCGACTGCCGGTGAGGACGGTCTCGGCGTCCTCGCGGCCGGGTTCGCGCAGGTGGGTGTGCAGGTCGACGAGGCCGGGGAGGGCGATGAGCCCTTCGGCTTCGAGAACCTCGGCCCCTTCGGGGGCGGTGAGGCCGGCGCCGACGGCGGTGATGACACCGTTCTCGACGGCGATGTCGGCGGTCTGGCGGCCGAGCACGGACGCGTTCTTGATCAGCCAGTCGTTGTTCACTCGGCCGTTCCCTTCTCTCCCGACAGCAGCAGATACAGGGCCGCCATCCGTACCAGTACTCCGTTGGCGACCTGCTCGACGATGGCCGAGCGGGGTGAGTCGGCGACCTCGGGCGCGATCTCCATGCCGCGCACCATGGGGCCGGGGTGCATGACCAGTCCGTGCTCGGGCAGCATCGCCGCGCGGCGGACGTCGAGTCCGTACCGGCGCGAGTACTCCCGCACGGAGGGGAAGAAAGAGTCGGTCATGCGTTCACGTTGCACCCGCAGCATCATGACGACGTCGGTTTTGGGCAACATCTCGTCGAAGTCGTAGGAGACCTTCGCCGGCCAGGACTCGACGCCGACCGGCAGCAGCGTCGGAGGGGCGACGAGGGTGACCTCGGCGCCGAGGGTGCGCAGAAGCAGGACGTTCGAGCGGGCGACGCGGCTGTGCAGGACATCGCCGACGATGGCGACGCGCAGCCCTTCGAGGCGGCCCATCCGCTCACGCATCGTGTAGGCGTCGAGGAGTGCCTGGGTGGGGTGCTCGTGGGTGCCGTCGCCGGCGTTGAGGACACTGCCGTCGACCCACTGGGCGAGCCGGTGCGGCGCGCCGGATGCGGGGTGGCGGATGACGACGGCGTCGGCGCCCATCGCCTGCAGGGTCCAGGCGGTGTCCTTGAGGCTCTCGCCCTTGGAGACGCTGGATCCCTTCGCGGAGAAGTTGACGACGTCGGCGGACAGGCGCTTGGCGGCGGCCTCGAAGGACACGCGGGTGCGGGTGGAGTCCTCGTAGAAGAGGTTGACCACGGTCCGGCCGCGCAGGGTGGGGAGCTTCTTGACCTCCCTGCCGGACAGGGCCGCGCCGAGCTGGCGGGCGGTGTCGAGCAGGAGCGTCGCGGTGTCCCGGTCGAGGTCGGCGGCCGAGAGGAGATGGGTGATCACTTGTCACCTCCGTTGAGGGGGTTCTTCTGCTCTCCGCCGGAGAGGAGGACGGCGTCGCGGTCGTCGATCTCGCGCAGCAGGACGCTGACCTTCTCGCTCTGCGAGGTGGGGATGTTCTTGCCGACGTAGTCAGCGCGGATCGGCAGTTCGCGGTGGCCGCGGTCGACGAGGACGGCGAGCTGGACCTGGAGGGGCCGGCCGACGTCGTAGAGCGCGTTGAGGGCGGCCCGGACGGTGCGCCCGGAGTAGAGGACGTCGTCGACGAGGATGACGCGGCGGCCGTCGATGCCGCCGGAGGGCACCGAGGTCGGGCCGAGCGGGCGGGCGCCGCGCATGCGGAGGTCGTCGCGATAGAGGGTGACGTCGAGTGCGCCGTGCGGGACTTCGACGCCCTCGAAAGAGCGGATGCGCTCGGCGAGTCGTACGGAGAGTGGTACACCGCGGGTGGGAATTCCGAGCAGCGTCACCTCACGGGCGCCGCGGGTTTTTTCCAGTATCTGATGCGCGATTCGGTCGAGCACTCGGCCGATATCGGCGTCGGACAGCAATTCTCGGGATGGTTCGGGCGTGTTCTGGACACGGTCCGCCATTCCGACCTCCCTTCTCCGCCTCACGGGACGGGTCTTTAAAGGTGATCGCCGCGGAGCCTATCAGCGCGCTGGTCACCGGGCATCCGCGGACCAGATGACCTGCGCCACTTGACCGGGGTACCCCCACCCGCCTAACCTCACTCTCCGTAGTGAAAACTGGGGTCCCCCCAACCTCGACAAGACTGGAGTCCTAGTCAATGCCGTCTGAGTACGCCAAGAGTCTCGGCAACCGCCTCCGCCAGATCCGGCAGCAACAGGGCCTGTCGCTTCAGGGTGTGGAGGAGAAGTCGGCCGGCAAGTGGAAGGCGGTCGTCATCGGCTCGTACGAGCGCGGGGACCGTGCGGTCACCGTCGCCCGACTGGCCGAGCTGGCCGCTTTCTACCGGGTGCCCGTCTCGGAGCTCCTCCCCGAGGGCACGCCCATGAAGTTCGAGCCCGCCGGGAAGATCATTCTCGACCTTGAGGCGCTCTATGAGCACCCCGCCGACGAGGTCGCGCCCATCGCCCGGTACGCGCGAGCGATTCAGCAGCAGCGTGGCGACTACAACGGCCGGATGCTCTCGATCCGCGCCGACGACCTCTCCGCCCTCGCCATTGTTTACGACACCACGCCCTCCGGCCTGGTGGAGCGGCTGACCGAGCTGGGTGTGCTGATCAGCGACCCGCACGAGTTCCTCAACCGCGAGAACTAAGCCCCACAGCGACGTGAAGAGCGGGCCCCACGGCAGGGGGCCCGCTCTTTATATATGTACGCGTTGCGGCCCTAGGCCTGGTTCCCGGCGAGGTGGTTGAGCACGCCGTTGATGAAGCCGGGCGAGTCGTCGGAGCACAAGATCTCGGCGAGCTTGACGGCCTCACTGATCACGACGGGGATGTCCACGTCGACCTGGTGGCGCAGCTCGTAGACGGCGACGCGCAGGATGTTGCGGTCGACGGCGGGCATGCGGGCCAGGGTCCAGCCGTGGGCGGCGCCGGCGATCTCGAAGTCGATCTCCTTGCGGTACATCGACACGCCCTCGACGAGGACGGTGGTGTACTCGGGGATCGTCGGCATCTCCTTGTCCCGCTCGCCGAGGTCGCGGCGATCGTCGAGCACCCGGGTGAAGGGCAGGTCGCGCTGCTCGGCCTCGTAGAGGACGTCGACGGCGCGCTTGCGCGCCTTGCGCCGCGCGGGGAACGACGAGAAGGACGAGGGCTTGCGGTCGGCGGGGGTCCGCTCCTGCTCAGGCACGGCCGAGGTAGCTGCCGTCACGGGTGTCGACCTTGATCTTCTCGCCGGTGGTGACGAACAGCGGCACGGCCACCTCGGCACCGGTCTCGACGGTCGCGGGCTTCGTGCCGGCCGAGGAGCGGTCGCCCTGCAGGCCCGGCTCGGTGTAGGTGACCTCGAGGACGACGGAGGTCGGCAGCTCGACGTAGAGCGGAACGCCCTCGTGCATGCCGATGGTGGCCTCGGACTCGGGGAGCAGGTACTTCGCGCCGTCGCCGATGGTCTCCTTCGAGACCGGGATCTGGTCGAAGGTGTCGGTGTCCATGAAGATGAAGTCGTCGCCGTCGACGTAGAGGAACTGGTAGGTCCGCTTGTCCACCGTCGCGGTGTCGACCTTGACGCCGGCGTTGAAGGTCTTGTCGACGACCTTCCCGGACAGCACGTGCTTGAGCGTGGTCCGCACGAAGGCACCGCCCTTACCGGGCTTGACGTGCTGGAACTTCACGACGGTCCACAGACCGCCGTCGAGGTTGAGCACCAGGCCGTTCTTGAGATCGTTCGTGGAAGCCATGCTCGCGGGTGTCTCTTTCAGTTGAGAAGCTACGGACCGACAGGCAAGTGTACCGACCTGCCCGAGGGCCCCACGCGCTGGCGTTGTCATCATCGTCGGATGACCCACACGAACGTGTACACCGCCGGGACCGAACTCTTCGCCGAACTCGGCCGGGTGAGCGCGGCCGCGCAGGAGCTGTTCGCGAGCGCCGGAATCCACCTGCCCGACGACGACCCGGAGGCGACCCTGCGGCACGCGTCGGCGGTGCTGGCCGCCGGTACTCCCCCGGTCGGGTTCGCCGCCCTGACCCTTGTCGACGGCGGCGTGCACCTGGAGGAGCTGGCCGTCGACCCCGCCTTCGGGCGCCGGGGTGTGGGGTCGGCGCTGCTTGAGGGGGTGTGCGACTACGCGCGGGAGAAGGGGTCGGCGGCGGTCACACTGACGACTTTTCGTGACGTCGCCTTCAACGGACCCTTCTACGCCTCCCGGGGCTGGCGGGAGTGGCCTCGCGAGGAATGGGGGCCGCAGATGCGCGAGCAGTGGGCCGCCGAGGAGGCCGCCGGGATCTTCGTGGCGCCGCGGATCGCGATGCGCCGGTCGCTGTGACCGCCGACGGGTGTGACGTGCGGCTCTGGCGCCGCTTGGGTAGCGTGCGCAGCGTGCGCCACCTGTGGAACACCCGACGCGAGCGGACCTTCGACCTCATCTTCGTCGGGGTGCTGTGGGCGCTGGTCGTCTTCTTCACCCTGATGTCGCCCGATGTGCCCGACACGTCGAGCCTCGGTTTCTGGAGCTGCCTGCTGCTCCACCTCGCCGTCGTGACCGCGCTGCTGTGGCGCCGGGCCCACCCGATCGCCGTCGGTGTGGTCGTCGCGGTGTTCACCGCCGCCCTGTGCCTGTCGATGTACACCGTTCCCGGCTGGCTGCTCGACGCGACGGGCAGGCCCGAGGACGTGTGGCTCTCGCTGGCCACTCCCATCGCGGCCTACGCGGTGATGATGTTCTCCGACCACCGCGTCGCATCCTGGCTGGTGGTCGCGAGCATGCTCGTCGTGCTCGCCCGGCCCTGGGACACCAACGTCTCCCTGATCACCGCGGCCCTGCTGTTCACCGTCCTGCCGGCCACCATCGGCCTGCGCCGCAGTGTCCAGCGCCGCCTCATCGACTCCCTCGCCGAACGCGCCGAACAGGCTGAGCGCGAGCAGCACCTGCTGGCCGAGGCGGCCCTCGCCGAGGAGCGCACGCGGCTGGCGGGCGAGGTCCACGACGTTGTCGGCCACCGCGTCGTGCTGATGATCCTGCACGCCGAGGCGCTGCGGCGCGGCTCCGCCGACGAGCGCACCCGCGAGGCCGCCGAGACGCTCGGCGAGGCGGGCCGGCAGGCCCTCGGGGAGATGCGCGAACTCGTCGGCGTCCTGCGCGGCGAACCGCTGCGCGAAGGGCAGGCGCCGCCCGGTCTCGACGAACTCGGCGAGCTGGCCGAGGAGGCGGCCGCGGTCGGCTTCCCGGTGCGGCTGGTCGAGGAGGGCGAGCGGCCCGCGACCTCGGCGGTGATCGGCCGGACGGTGCACCGGATCGTGCGGGAGGCGCTGACGAACGTGCGCAAGCACGCGCCGGGTGCGGCGGCGACGGTGTCGGTGCGCTACGAGGCCGAACAGGTGCGGGTCTCGGTGCGCAACAAGGCCGCATCACGCCTGCCGGGAGAGCTCGCCGGCAGCGGTTCGGGCAGCGGGCTGCTGGGCCTGCGGCAGCGAGCCGAGCTGGTCGGCGGGACCCTGCGCGCCGGGCCGGTCACCGGCGGGGGCTTCCTCGTGGAGGCCGAACTACCGGTGTACGTGGCGGTCGCCGAGGACCGCTAGGGCGCGCGGGCCGGTGAGCACGGGCGCTCTCGGCAGGCTCGTCGCGGTCGACTCCACAAGGTCAAGGCACATGAGCATGCCGCGAGCGGACTCACGCCGAGTCGACGCCGCCCGTCGAAGCCGTGACGATCCTGCCGGTCACCCGCCGGTGGACCGCCTCGATCACGCACCGGATCACTGTTTGACTGGCTTCGGTGACCTTGGCGCCGTGCGACTCACCAGAGCTGTGGCGGGGGGCTCTGGTGTCTCCGCACGGTCCTCGGGATCGCTTCGACCGGATCCATGCCCCGACCCATCCCCGGGAAACCTCTCAAAGGAGAACCCCTGTGGCAATATTCCAGCGCGTGTCGGACCGGCTGCTCGACAAACTGCTGACGCGTGGGCGTGCGCAGGCCGCATCCGCCGGCCCCACCGCCTGCGGCTCTTGGTACTGCGTCGGCTGCTCGTGTCCCGGCGGTTCCACCGGCTGCCGCGAATGCCGGGTCTGCAACGGTGTCCGGCAGTGCCAGAGCGGATGCAACTGCTGAGCCCGAATCGCCTCAGGGCCGCCGGTACTCGAGTACGGGCGGCCTTTGCCGTGGGGCCGGGTTCGAACCCCGAGAGTCGGCCCGGCTCGCGTCGTCCTTGATAGACCGAGCGCGCCCTAGACCTGGTCCTCCAGGTATTCGAGGGCTTCGCGGACGGCCGCGGCGGGGTCACCGTCGGCGATGGCGGCGACCAGGCGCGAATGGTCGATGTAGGCCTCTTCGGTGAGGTGCTGGCCGAAGTCCGCCTGCATGGCGTGGCGGATGGCGTCGCCGAGGTCGAAGTAGAGGTCGCGGAGCAAAGAGTTGTGGGCGGCCTCGACGATCGACTGGTGCAGGCGCACGTCGGCGTCGACCCAGGTCTCGACGTCGCCGACGGCCCAGGCCTCCTCACGGCGGGCGAGGGCCTGGCGGATGGCGTCGAGGTCGGCGTCGGTGCGGCGCACCGCGGCCAGCCGCACGGCCTCCATCTCCAGGGCGCGCCGGACTTCCAGGGCCTCGCGGCTGTGGCAGTCGGCGACCCTGCGGCGGACGGCGCCGGCGAGTTCGCTGGCGCCGCGCACGAAGGTCCCCGAGCCCTGCCGGATCTCCAGTAGCCCCGCGTGGGCGAGCGCCCGTACGCCTTCGCGGACGGTGTTGCGGCCGACGCCGAGCATGGCGACGAGTTCGGGTTCGGTGGGGATGCGCTCGCCGAGGGCCCATTCCCCGGCGGCGATCTGGGCCCGGAGCTGGCCGATGACCTGGTCGACGAGTGCCGACCGCCGGGCGGTTTGCAAGGCCATGGCGCGTCTCTCCTTCGGGGCGCTGGTTGTCGTAGCTCACAGCCCGGGCTTCCAAGGAAGCGCGCACGGTGTCCACGGGTTAATGTTGGCAGACGGAAATTCATCCCATCATTCGATGACCCTGTTAATCGTACCGTCACCGAGAGGACCAGCCCCGGATGAGCGTGCTGCTGACGAAGGACGCACCCGCCCCCGGCGGGCGCGCCGAACGCGCGATCTCCACCTCCTGGGTCCTCGTCGCCGGCATCCTCCTGACCGCCGCGAACCTGCGCACGGCCGTGACCAGCGTCGGTCCCCTCCTTGAGGAGATCCGCGAAGGCCTGGGCATGTCGGCCACCATCGCCGGGGTCCTCACGACCTTGCCGGTGCTGTGCTTCGCCCTCCTCGGCGGTGTGACCCCCGCGCTCGCCCGCCGTTTCGGTGAACGAAAACTCCTCACCGCGGCCCTGCTGACCATGAGCCTCGGCCTCGTCGTGCGCTCCCTGGTCGACTCCACCTCGGTCTTCCTCGCCGCCAGCGCCCTCGCCCTTGCGGGCGGCGCCGTCGGCAACGTCGCCATCCCCGCCGTGGTCAAGCGACACTTCCCCGACCGGGTCGGGCCCATGACCACCGCGTACTCGACCGCGCTCGCCGTGGGCACCATGGTGACCGCGGCCCTGACCGTCCCGCTGGAGCAGGCCTTCGACGGGAACTGGCACCTCGCGCTCGGGGTATGGGTAATCCCGGCGCTGCTGGCCGTCGTGCCGTGGGTGCTGTGGCGCAGCCCCTCCACCGAGGCCGCCGAGCAGGCCGAGGCCGCCGCCCCGGTTCGGAAGGTCTGGCGCAGCAAGCTCGCCTGGATGATGGTCGCCTTCTTCGCCATGCAGTCGCTGATCGCCTACGTCATGTTCGGCTGGCTCGCGCAGATCATGCGCGACTCCGGCCACACGGCAAGCCAGGCGGGCGTCATGCAGGCCGTGTTCACCGCCATCAGCATCCCCGTCTCGCTGATCGTGCCCTCGATGGCGGCGCGCATGCGCGACCAGCGGGTGCTGCTGGTGATCCTCGTCGGGCTCTACCTCGTCGGCCTGCCGGGCATGTGGCTCGGGCGCGGCGGCGTGCAGTGGCTCGCGCTCGTCGTCACCGGCGTGGCGATGGGCACCTTCCCGCTGATCCTGACCCTCTTCGGCCTGCGCACACGCACCCCGCAGGGAACGGCGTCGATCTCGGCCTTCGCGCAGTCCGGCGGGTACCTGATCGCCGGTTCCGGTCCGCTGCTGGTCGGCGTGCTCTACCAGGCGACCGGCGGATGGGCCGCGCCCTTCGTGATGCTGCTCGCCGCGGCGGCGATCGCGCTGGTCGTGGGCCTGCGCATCGCCCGGCCGCTGTTCCTGGAGGACGAACTCGCCGCGAAGGCGGCGCAGGGCGCGAAGGCCGCCTAGGCGGGGGTACGGCTGACGGGGCTTTCAGGCCTTCCGGGACCCTCACCGGTCAGTCGAGTTTCGGCGCGCCCCTGCGGTAGCCCTCGAAGAGCGGGCCTCCGGCGCTGTCGAGCACCTCGCGTGCGAAGCCGACGAGCCGCTCGCGGTCGTCGCGCGCGGCCAGCCACCGTTCGGCGAGGTCGGCGTCGAGTGCGCGCAACTCCCGCAGCAGCCACTTCCCGTTACCGGTCCAGGTGCCGCCGAACTCCAGCGCCGAGCGTCCGGCCGCCAGCCACAACTGCACGCCGATCACCACCGTCTCCCCCGCGTCGACGCTGTGGACGTAGTCGTCGAGGATGTCGCTGAGGCCGTAGCGGCTCCAGTCGCGGCTCTCGGCGGGCAGCGGACCGGGCCCTGCGGCGAGAGCCTTCGCGCACTCCCCGCGCAGCGCGGCCAGCTCCTCTCCGACTTCGCCCAGCGGCGTTCCCGTCGCGATCATGCGGTGCAGGGTCGGCTTCCGCGAGTCCGCCTCCAGGTCCAGGAAGTAGCGGTGGCCGCGCAGGTCGTTGGCGAAGGCCTCGACCGGCCAGCCCCGCCAGCCGTGCGACGAGCGGCCGGCGACCGGGTCGCCGTCGGGCAGCCGCACCACGATGTCGAGGTCCGAACCGGCCGTGCGCGCCGACGTCGTCACACTTCCCGCCAGCAACGCCCACAGCGCCTGCGGGAAGTGAGCGGCGACGAAGTCGCGGGCGTCGCCGTAGGGGTCGCGTCGGAAGTCCATGCCGACATCCTCACCGCGCGACGGGCACCGGACAAGCGCTTATGGCCGATCGCGGCCACCCTTCGGCGCCGGCCGCAAGGTCGGGGACGCAGACTGGATCAATGACCGACCCGCAGGCCGCGCCACTCGCCGAGCTCGCCTCCGTCCTGGCCGACAAGACCAGGGCGGCGATCCTGCTCGCCCTGCTCGACGGCCGGGCGTGGACCGCCGGGGAGCTGGCCCGCCACGCCGAGGTCGCGCCCTCCACCGTCAGCGGCCATCTGACCCGCCTGGCCGAAGCACGCTTCGTGACCTACTACAGCCAGGGCCGCCACCGCTATGTTCGGATCACCGACCCGGAGGTCGCCGAGCTGCTGGAGAACCTCACCTCCCGGCTGGACGCCCCCTTGCCGAAGGTCACCTCGTTGAAGGGTTCGAACCGGCAGCGCGCCCTGGCCACGGCCCGGACCTGCTACGACCACCTCGCCGGGCGGCTCGGTGTCGCGGTCGCCGATGCCCTGGTCCGCGAGAAGCTCGTCGAGGTCGACGAGCACCCGCTCGTCACCGGTGCGGGCGAACGGTGGTTCGCCGAACTCGGGGTCGACCTCGGGAGTCTGCGCGGCAAGCGACGCCCGGTCCTGCGGGAGTGCATCGACTGGACCGAGCGCCGCCCACACCTGGCGGGCGCGGCGGCCTCCGGGCTGCGCGAGACGGTGACCGATCGGGGCTGGGTCGTGCGCGTCGGTGATACGCGCGGCATGCGCGTCACCGAGGAGGGCTACGGCGCCTTCGCCGACCTGCTAGGCATCACCCGCCAGGAACTCATGGTCGGCTGAGTCCCGGCAGCGCCGCGCCCACCGCCGATGCGAGCGCCACCAGCCCGCAGGCCCCGACGACCGCGCCCGTCAGCGCCCACGGCACGACCACCGCACCCGTCCCTGTCAAGGTCAGCAGCGCCAACGACATCCCACCGAGGACCAGCACTCCGGCAAGGGCCGCCAGGAGCGTTCCGACGACCAGCACGAGCACCGTCTCCAGGGCCAGGACCTGAAGCAGCTGCCGGCTGGTCGCTCCGGCCATGCGCAGCAGCCGGCGTTCCGGGCGCCGGTCCCTCGTTGCCATGACGAGCGTTCCCGCGACGAACAGACCCGTGTAGGTCAGGGCGATGCCGAGGACCACCCGCATGCCCAGGCGGGTGGCGCCCCCGGCCTCGGCTCTCTCGGCCGACGCCCACTCCGCACGGCTCACGCTCTCCGCCCCGAGTGGTTCGAGTGCCGCCCGGAGTCCTGCGGCGACGACCGCGCTGTCACTCCCTTCGCCAGTCGAGACCAGCAGTTCACCGAGTTCGGCGCCGGGCGCGTTGGCGGCGGTGACGTAGGCGCCGTTGCCGCCCGCTCCTTCTCGCAGTACCGCGACGACCCGCAGGGTCACCGGGCTACCGTCGGCGCGCCAGATGGAGACCCGCTCGCCGAGTTCGCGGCCCCACTCGGTGTCGACGACGATGGAGTCGTCGTCGAGTTCAGCCGGCGCACCGGCCAGCACAGGGAGGGTCAGGGAGGCGCCGAACACGGCCGGATCCACCGCCCGCGCCTGTCTGCGCAGCAGGGCGGTGTCCTCCTCCAGGTCGAACAGGACGGTCTCCCGCGTCGCCGTCACCTCCGCGCCGGGGACCCCGGCGGCGGCGGTCGCCATCTCCTCTGTCAGGTGCGGTGAGAGCCCGGGTCCGATCACGTACTCGGCGGTGACCCGTGCGGCCTCCTCCTCGGTCCGGGCGTTGTCGACGGTCGCCGCGGCTCCGAGCAGGCAGACCGCCAGCCCGACCGTCAGCAGGACCGGCGCGGCCGTGGCCGCCGTGCGGCCCGATGCCGCGAGGGCCGACTCCCGGGCCAGCATGCCCGTCGCACCGCGCAGCCTGCTCAAGGGCCAGGTCACCAGCCGCGCGACAGGGGGCACCAGGACCGGTGCGAGCACGGCGAGCGCGATGAGGACCAGCAGGACCAGGGGCGTGTACTGCTTGCGTTTGAGCAGACTCGCCGGTCCTTCGAGGAGTGGTTGGACGAGCATCGCCAGCGCTCCCGCCAGGGCCGCCAGGCCGAAGACCCACCGAAGCGGTGACAGGCCACTCGGCTGCACGTGCGTCTCCCGCAGGGTCTCGGTCGGTCCGATCCCGCCGGCCCGGCGCGACGCCGCCCAGGCCCCGCACCAGGAGACCAGGACACCGACCGCGAAGGCGAGGTAGACCGGCGCCGGGGAGCTCCCCACCACGAACCACGGCGGCGCCATTCCCAGTTCCCGCAACCAGGCGGCGAGTTCCGGTCCACCGAGGTCCCCGAGCGCGCAACCGGCGGCGGAGCCCGCCAGCCCGAGCAGGGTCGCCTCCGTCATGACCGTCCGGCGGACCTGCCGGGGCGTCGCCCCCGCCGCCCGCAGGAGCGCGAACTCCCGCCTCCTCTGGCCCACGGCGAAGGCGAAGGTCGAGGCGACCACGAAGATCGAGACGAAGGCCGCGATCCCTCCCGCCGTGCCGACCAGGGAGTTCGCCGCCACCAGGGCCTCGGTGTCGCGCGCGTTCGCCGGGTCGAGCAGGCTTCGCTCGTCGCCGGCGAAGACCTCGCCCTCCGAGCCGACGATCCCGCGCACGGTCTCCTCGGCTGCGTCCACGACCACCAAGCGGACCACCGGGTCGAGCCGCGCGGCCTCGGCGTCGCTGAAGTACACCGTCGCCTCCTCGCCGACCGGCGCCAGGCCCACGACCTGGTAGCGGGCGGGGCCCAGTCCCGTGTAGACGGTGAGCTCATCGCCCACCTCCCCCGCGCCGGTGGCGAGCGTGACCTCTCCGGCCCCCACCGGGGCGCGTCCCGACACCGGTTCGGTGCCGGAGAAGCGGGCCGCCGCCCATGGCCGGCCGGTGGCGGGCCCGTCGGGCAGTCCGACCTCGAAGACCCGGTCGACGGTGACCTCCCCGGCCTCCGCGAGCCGGTCGAGCAGTGCCGGAGACAAGGGATGCGCACCGGGCAGCGGCTCGGTCCGGGGCCCGTGCTCGGCCTCGACGCGCAACTCGGCGAGCGAACGGACGACCACCGGCGCCTCGGCATAGCGCACCGGCTCACGGTCGGGCGCGCTGAAAGTACCGGCCAGGACCTGCCCCATGGCCGCGACCAGCCCGACGCCCAAGGCGAGCGCGACGAAGGTGGCGGCGAAGGTCGTCCAGCGCGAGCGCAACCCTCGCCAGGCCATCGTGATCAGGGTGAACGGAGAGGTCAGCATGCCGCCACCGCCGCCGTGCGCAGCCCGGCCAGGGCCGCAGCGACCCGCTCCGGGCTCGGCGAGCGCTCCTCGCCCGCAGGACGCCCGTCCGCCAAGAAGACCACTCGGTGCGCGTAGGAGGCCGCCACCGGGTCATGGGTCACCATGATCACGGTGAGGCCGTGCGCGTCGACCAGGCCCCGCAACAGGCGCAGGACCTGTCCGCTGGCCTCGGTGTCGAGAGCCCCGGTCGGCTCGTCGGCGAAGAGGACCGCCGGGCGGGTCACCAGCGCGCGAGCCAAGGCCACCCGCTGCTGCTGCCCGCCGGAGAGCTGATGCGGGCGGTGACCGCCCCTGCCCTCCAGGCCGACTTGGGACAGGGCCTCACGAAGCGCCGAACGGCGGACCCGCCGCCCGGCCAGCCGCACCGGAAGACCCACGTTCTGCTCGGCGGTCAGGGTCGGCAACAGGTTGAAGGACTGGAACACGAAACCGATCCGCTCCCGGCGCAGCACCGTCAGCCGCTTCTCCGACAGACCCGTCAACTCGACCGGGTCCCCGCCGCCGAGGAGCACCGAACCGGCATCCGGCCGGTCCAGCCCGGCCGCGCATTGGAGCAATGTGGACTTGCCCGAACCCGAGGGGCCCATCACCGCAGTGAACCCGCCGGTGGCGAAGGAGAGGGAGACGTCGGCGAGAGCGTGGACCGCGCTCTCACCTGCGCCATATGTCTTGCGGAGACCGGTCAGCCGGACTGCGTTCGTCATGGATAAAGCACACCGGAAAACCGGGCCGAACGCAGCGGAGGCAGTGCTAGTTCCGAGGTAGAAGAACTTCTACCCCACATGTAGAACCAGCACCAGTGACCCGCCTCCCACCAGCCCGTACGGTCGACTCATGAACAACTCGACGGCATGGGAGGCCCTCAGCTCGGGCCGCCTCCTGCGAGGCCGGTGGCCCTGGCGCTCCGCGGCCTACGTCGCCACCGGCGCCGTGGCCGGCTTCGCCGCGCTCGTCACGGTGACGAGCCTGGTGGTGCTCGGCGCGGCTCTCGCCGTCATCCTCATCGGCATCCCGCTGCTCGTCGCCGCCGCGCTCTCCGGAATCCCCGTCGGCGTCGTCGAACGCCTGCGCCTGCGCCTCGTCGACCCGAATCCCGCGCACGACCCGCACCGCGAACCGCCTCGCCCGGGCCTGAGCTCATGGGCCAGGACCCGCCTCACCGAGGCGAGCACCTGGCGCGCCCTCGGCTACACGCTCCTCCACGCCACCGTCCTGTGGCCCTTCGACCTGCTCGTCCTCGGCTTCGCCCTGATCGCCCCCACCAGCCTCATCGCCGCACCCGCGGCCCTCGCTCTCACCGGAGACGGCGAGGTCAAACTCGTCAAACTCTGGCTCATCGACGACCCACTCCAGGCCTGGCTCGCCGTGCCCGCCGGGATCGCCGGCCTGGCCGCCGGGCTCTACCTCGTCACTCTCTACGCGGCCGCGCGCGGAGCGCTCGCGCGCCTCCTGCTGTCGGTCCCCGCCGACGATGTCCGCGAACGCCTCACCGCCGTCACCCGTTCCCGCGCTCGCCTGGTCGCCGCCTTCGACGCCGAACGCCGCCGCATCGAACGCGACCTCCACGACGGCGCCCAGCAACGGCTGCTCGCCCTGAGCATGACCCTCGGGCTGGCCAAACTCGCCGAGGGCGAGGAACTCCAGGCCCTCCTCGACCGTGCCCGCGCCGAGTCCACCGCAGCGCTTGCCGAGGTCCGCGAACTCATCAACGGCGTGCATCCGCAGGTCCTCGTCGACCGCGGTCTCGGGCCCGCCCTGGAAGAGGCACTCGACCATGTCGGCATTCCCGTCGACACCGAGATCGCGCTGCCACCGGAGAGACCGCCATCGGAGGTCGAGACGGCCGTGTACTTCGCCGCGCGCGAGGCCATGGCCAACATCGCCCGCCATTCCAGCGCCACCACGATGCGACTCGCGGTGGAGGCCGACACCTCCTGGCTGCGTCTTGAGATCATCGACAACGGCAGTGGTGGCGCCGACCCGGCCAAAGGCACCGGTCTGACCGGCCTCGCCGACCGGATCGCCGTCGTCGACGGCACCTTGAGCCTGTCGAGTCCGCCCGGCGGCCCGACCCGAGTACATGTGGAGATCCCTTGGCATCGCAGCGAACGGCCCGCGTCGTCCTCGCAGAAGACGGGGTCCTGATCGCCGAGGGCATCGCCGGACTGCTGCGGCGCTTCGGTCATGACGTCGTGGCCGTCGTCGGCGACGCCGTGAAACTCCGCGACGCCGTCTCGGCCTACCTCCCCGACCTCGTCATCACCGACGTCCGCATGCCGCCGGGCTTCAGCGACGAGGGCCTAGTCGCCGCGATCGAGCTCCGCCGCAAGTACCCGGAGATGGCGGTGATGGTGGTCAGCCAGTACATCGAGGCGACCTACGCCGGTGAACTCCTCGACGTCGACGGGGAATCCGGAGTCGGCTACCTGTTGAAGGACCGCATCGCCGACATCACCGAGTTCGCCGCCGCCGTCGACCGTGTCCTCACCGGCGCCACCGTCGTGGACCCCCTCGTGGTCAAACAGCTGGTCCGCCGCAACCGCGACCCCCTCGCCGCCCTGTCCACCCGGGAGAAGGAGGTCCTCTCCCACATGGCGGAGGGCCGCTCGAACGCCGCCATCGCCAAGGCCCTCTTCGTCTCCGAAGCCGCCGTCGCCAAACACGTCACCGGCATCTTCACCCGCCTCGGCCTCATCGCCACCGAAGACGACAACCGCCGCGTCATGGCCGTCCTCCGCTACCTCCGCTAACGCCCGCACGAACGGAGAGCGGAGAGCGGAGAGTGGAGAGCGGAGAGTGTACGACAGGGAACGGAGAGTGTACGACGGGGAACGGAAGACGGGGAACTGGGAACGGAGGACCGGGAACGGAGGACCGGGAACGCCGGCCTGCGGCCCGCCGCGCCGGGCTGCGCAGGGCCGGGCCGGGCCGTATCGGGCCGGGCCGTACGATGCCGTGCCGGGCCGGAGGAATGGCGAGAAATGGGCGGCGGCAGAGACAGCGGTGACCACAGCGACCCCCGGCGACCGCAGCAACGGCAGACGGCATCGAGCCTGGATACGAGTACCCGGGCCAACAGCGGCCCCAGACAGTGGCCTCTGGCGGAAGCGTCCGAGTTCCTGTTGAGCACGACCTGAACGCGCCACCAACGCTGCCCGCGAAAGCCCGCCAGCCTCCCCGCAGCTCCGCTCGGCTCCGCTCGGCTCCGCTCGGCTCCGCTCGGCTCCGCTCGGCTCCGCTCGGCTCCGCTCGGCTCCGCTCGGCAGCATGGACGAGCCGGCCGGGCGGCTCAGGCATCCGGGCAGACCGATGCGAGACCGATGCTGTCGTGGCCCGCGGTGGCGCGCAGAGACTCGCCGAGACCGTAGGGATGGCGGTGACACGAGCGCGATGCGCGGGTCGCTCTCGCGCGCCTGGCACTGCTCTCCGAGCAAGCCATGCACAGCGCCGGGCCGGAAATGGTTGAGGGAGGCCGGAAGTAGACGCACAGCCCTCCGTCGGAACGAGACCACAAGCGGGCAAGCGGGCAAGCGGGCAAGCGGGCAAGCGGGCAAGCGGGCAAGCGGGCAAGCGGGCAAGCGGGCAAGCGGGCAAGCGGGCAAGCGGTGGGATGATGGCACGAGCACGGCGCGAGTGCGGGCGCGGGCCGTTCTGCGGTCTCCAGCACGTCGTCTTCGAACCGGTCGGCGGGGGCCCGGGCAAGGCCGTCTCACTGCGACGCCGGCGTCGCAGGTGGCGATGTAGTGCGGCGCGGAAAGTGCCGGTGACGAATACGAAGCGGTGACAGCCCATCTGGCGGCGGGCGTCCCCGTGGCCTGGGCCGTGACGTATGCGCAGATGCGCGAATGACGCTGTACCTTGAGCCACCCCGGTACCCGCGACGGCTCGCGCGACCGACGGGAGTCCGGTGCGGGCGTCGCGCGGAGAGGCGATGCAGCGCCGCCGCCAACCGACACCGGCACACAGCCAGCACTGCCGCTGGTGTGCGCGTCCGGTGCCGTTCCGGCAACCTACCCGTGGCTGACGCGCCAGCAAAGCCGCCACTTGAGCGGCGCCAGCGCCGACACCCCTCGCTGGTGCTGTGCCCGCGCTGGGTTGGTGCGGACGGTCTTTCCCACGCGACCCCGACCACCAGATCACCCCGCACCCCGCACCCCGCACCCCGCACCCCGCACCCCGCACCCCGCACCCCGCACCCCGCACCCCGCACCAACCTCACCGGTGCTTCGGACACCACTCCACGTGCACCTCCCCGTAAGGCCTGCGTCGTCCCGGTCGCCAGTACCCCCTGGAACCCATCTCGATCTCCGCGCAGAGGTGCACGTCGGGAGTGCGCGCGACGTCCGCCGGGCCTTCCTCAGCGAGGCGCCTCAACTGTTCGGCCTCCCACTCGAAGGCGCGCCGGCTCCCGATCAGGAACAGGGTGTCGGCTGCGAGGTCCCAGTGCAGAGCGTCTCGCGACTCCCGGTAGTGCGAACGCATGTGCTCCTCCCTGCCGAACGACGGCAGGGCACCAGGGGGCAGTCGCACCAGTTGCGGTGCACCGCCGCGCGTCCGGGCGCGCACCTCTTTCCACCGCGACACCGGGAAACCCAAGCTGTGGTGCAGCAGCACCAGGTCGAGGCGGGGCGAACCCTCCTCGGCTCCGCACTCTCCCACCGCCGTGCGCAGGGGGAGGTGCACCAGGCTGTGCCTTGAGCGCGCTGCCAGCCACCAGGCCGCCGCGAGTTCGGCAGCGGCCGCCCGGTCGACCATGAGCTGCCCGCCGCTCCAGGTCTGGTAGAGCGCGGCGTGGGCGGCGGTCGCGGCCGGACGCAGGACCCGGTACTCGCGCCCCTTGAACCGGGCCGTGCTCACCGTGATCCGCCATGGGTGATCGGTCAGGCGCATGGCATGAGGCTAGGAAACTCCCAACCCGGCGGCCACTGGTTTCGTGGCGCGAAGGCGATCCCGCCCCCGCCCCTCATCCCGCCTCACCCTCGGCCGAGCAGCTCCACGATGTGCTGGAGCGCCAGCCGGTACCCGTTGACGCCCGCGCCCACGATCACCGCGTCGGCGTGGGCCGACACGTACGAGTGGTGGCGGAACTCCTCGCGCTTGTGGACGTTCGAGATGTGCACCTCGACGAGTGGCGCGGTCAGCATGGCGCAGGCGTCGCCGATGGCGATGGAGGTGTGGGTGAGCGCCGCCGCGTTCAGCACGACCGGCACGTTCTCGTCGGCCGCTTCGTGGAGCCAGCCGAGCAGCTCGTGCTCGGCGTTGGTCTGCCGCACTTCGGCGACCAGCCCGAGGTACTTGGCGGCCTCCTCGCAGAGGGCCACGAGGTCGGCGTACGTCGAGTGCCCGTAGATCATCGGCTCGCGGGTGCCCAGCCGGTTGAGGTTGGGCCCGTTGAGGATCAGCACGTCGGCGGTGGTCATGAGCTCACCTCGGCGTAGGCGGTGCGGAGCTGATCGGCCGTCACATCGTCGACAAGGGACGGCGCGGCGAGGTCGTCGAGAAGCACGAAGCGCATGGTGGCGCCCACCGACTTCTTGTCGACGCGCATGGCCGCCAGCAGTTCGTCGAAGCGGCCCCCTTCGTAGCGGGCCGGCAGTCCGAGCGACTCCAGCAGGGTGACGGTCCGCTCCACGACGTCGACGCGGCCGGTGAGGCGCCCGAGGTGCGCGGCGAAGACCATGCCGACGGCGACGGCGTCCCCGTGCCGCCACCGGTAGTTCTCGACCTTCTCGATGGCGTGGGCGAAGGTGTGCCCGTAGTTCAGGAACGCCCGGCGGCCCGACTCGCGCAGGTCCTCGGTCACGACCTCGGCCTTGACGCGGATGGCGCGCGCCGCGATGTCGGCGAGGAGGGCCGAGTCGGCGGTCAGCGCGGCCTTCGGGTCGGCGGCGACGCGGCGCAGGATCTCGGTGTCGGCGATGAAGCCGCACTTGACGACCTCGGCGAGACCGGCGGCGAGGTCGGCCTGCGGGAGGCTGTCCAGGGTCGACAGGTCGCACAGTACGACCGCGGGCGCGTGGAAGGCGCCGACGAGGTTCTTGCCGGCCCCGATGTTGACGCCGGTCTTGCCGCCCACGGCGGCGTCGACCATGCCCAGCAGGGAGGTCGGCAGGTGGATGACGCGGACACCGCGCAGCCAGGAGGCGGCGACGAAGCCGGCGAGGTCGGTGACGGCCCCGCCGCCGAGGCCGATGACGACGTCGGTGCGGGTGAAGCCGGCGGCTCCGAGGCGGTCCCAGCAGTCGGCGGCGACCGCGACGGTCTTGGCGGCCTCGGCGTCGGGGACCTCGATGAGCAGTGGCTTGACGCCGGCCTCGGCGACGGTCTCGGAGAGGCGCGCGGCGCGCTCGGCGAGGTGCGAGGTGTGCAGGATCGCCGCCTGCGCGGCGCCCTGCAGGTGTTCGGGGAGCTGCGACCACAGGTCGCGGCCGACGACGGCGTCGTAGTGGGCGGCGCCGCCGAAGGAGATGCGCGCCGGTCCGGCGGCGAGGTTCGGCAGCAGCTCGTCGACGATGAGGGCGGGTTCGCGCTCGTCGGTCTCGACGGCGACGGTGGCGACCTCGCGGTAGAACGGCAGGCGCTGGTTCATCAGGACCTTCAGCGTCGCGCGCGGGTTCATCTCCAGCAGCGGGCGCCCGGCGCCGAGGCCGACGCGGCGGACGGCTTCGGACAGGCCGACATTGAGGAAGACGACGTGGTGCTCGCGCAGCAGCTCGCGGGTCGCCTCGGCGAGGATCGCGCCGCCGCCGAGGGCGAGGACGCCGCCGTGGCCGGTGAGGGCGGTGGCGATCGCCTCGCGTTCGAGGGCCCGGAAGTGGTCCTCACCGTCGTCGATGAAGATCTCCGGGATGGGCTTGCCGGCGAGGGCCTCGATGTCGAGGTCGGTGTCGCGGAAGGCGACGCCGAGGCGTTCGGCGAGGGCGGCGCCGACGGTGGTCTTGCCGGAGCCGGGAGGACCGACGATCACGCAGACGGGCTTCATCGGATCAGCAGATTCTCCAGGTAGCCGGTCAGGTTGCGGCGGGTCTCGCCCACCGAGTCGCCGCCGAACTTCTCCAGCGCGGCCTCGGCCAGGACGAAGGCGACCATGGCCTCGGCGACGATCGCGGCGGCCGGGACGGCGCACACGTCGGAGCGCTGGGCGATGGCCGCGGCGGCCTCGCCGGTGGTCACGTCGATGGTCGACAGTGGCCGGGTCAGCGAGGAGATGGGCTTCATCGCGGCGCGGACGCGGACGGGTTCACCGGTGGTGATGCCGCCTTCGAGGCCCCCGGCGCGGTCGGTGAGGCGCTTGACGCCCTCGGTGGTGCCGACGATCTCGTCGTGCGCGACCGAGCCGCGTGAGCGGGCCTGAGTGAAGGCGTCGCCGATCTCGACGCCCTTGATCGCCTGGATCGACATGAGCGCGGTGGCCAGGCGGGCGTCGAGTTTGCGGTCCCACTGGACGTGGGAGCCCAGTCCGGGAGGGGCACCGTAGGCGAGGACCTCCACGACACCGCCGAGGGTGTCGGCGTCCTGCTTGGCGGCGTCGACGGCGGCGACCATGCGGGCCGACGCGTCGGGGTCGAGGCAGCGCAGCGGGTCGCGGTCGATCTGGTCCTCGTCGCCGGGCTCGGGGAGGATCCCGGGCTTGGCGGCGACGTCGCCGAGGGCGACCACGTGCGACAGGATGTCGATGCCGACGGCCTGCTTGCAGAACGCCTTGGCGACGGTGCCGACGGCGACGCGCGCGGCGGTCTCCCGGGCGCTGGCGCGCTCAAGAATCGGTCGGGCGTCGTCGTGGGCGTACTTCTGCATGCCGGCGAGGTCGGCGTGGCCGGGCCGGGGCCTGGTCAGGGGCTTGTTGCGGGCCTGCTCGGCCAGCAGCTGCGGGTCGACCGGGTCGGCCGACATGACCGTCTCCCACTTGGGCCACTCGGTGTTGCCGACGCGGATCGCGACCGGCGAGCCGAGCGTGAGTCCATGGCGGACACCGCCGATGATCTCGACCTCGTCCCGCTCGAACTTCATTCGCGCACCGCGGCCGTAGCCCAGCCGGCGGCGGGCGAGTTCGGCGGTGATGGCCTCGGTGGTCACCTCGACGCCGGCGGGCAGGCCGTCGATGATCGCGACCAGGGCCGGTCCGTGTGATTCTCCGGCAGTCATCCAACGCAACACGCTGGCAAGTGTGTCACGCAGGCGGCGGTGTCCGATCAGCAGGTGGGCGGCGCGTCCCAGGTCGCGGGACGGTGCCGGTTAAGCCCGCGAGGACGGCCAGATAGGCCCCGACCAGCAGCGGCGGCCCGTAGGGCACATGGCTGCGGCCTCGGCGCAGGGCGTAGAACGCGGATAGGCCGCCGACGGCGAGTGTGGTCACCGTGGCCGCCGCCACAGCTTTCCACCCTAGCCAGCCGAGGGGCAGGGCGAGGAGCCCGGCGAGTTTGACGTCGCCGAAGCCGAGCGCGGAGGGCGCGACGAGGTGCACGGCGCCGTAGGCGGCCAGGCATGCGCCCGACGCGGCGAGCGCGCGGGTGAGGGCGGTGGGGTGGCCGGTGAGGGCGAGGGCGCCGATGAGGAGGGGGTAGGCGGGCAGGACGAGCGCGTCGGGAAGGCGGTGGGCGGCGGTGTCGACGGCGGCGAGTGCGACGCCGAGAACGGTGAGGGCGGCCAGTGCGGCGAGGACAGGCGGCGGGAGGCCGCCGCGCAGGGCGAGGGCGGTGAGGAGGCCGGCGGTGGTCATGGCGAGGGCGGGGGCCGAGGCGGCGGGTTGGTGCGGCCGGACGGCGCGGGTGAGCGGGCCGGTCGCGGCGAGGCCCAGGAATGCGGCGAAGAGCGCGGAGAAGATCACCCTCATGTGTACACATACGACGCAAATAGGACGGAGTCGATGTGAGGATCCGCGGTCGGGCATGCTGTCGTGATGCTGATTCGTCCGGCCCGGCCTGAGGACGCCGAGGAGCGCGCCGCCCTCACCGCCGTCTGCTATCCGCACGCACTCGTCGACGCCGCCGCCTTGCGTGACGAGAAACCGCCGCCGGAGCTGTGCCAGTTGAGCCTGGTCGCCGAGGAGAACGGCCGGATCGTCGCGTCGGGTTCGCTGTCGCTGAGCGACCATGGCCCCATCACCGCCTTGCAGGTGATCAGTGTGGCTCCCGGGGCCCGGCGCAAAGGCGTGGGCACGGCGATGCACGAGGCCCTCGACGCCCACCGCGCGACCCTTCCCGCGACGCGGGTCCGCGCGCGGGTCACCACCTCAGAGGGGCGTTCCTTCGCCGAGGCGAAGGGTTTCACCCCGGGAAGTCGCTGGCTGATCTCGGCCGTCGACCCGCGCGAGGTGCCGCCCGTCCCGCGCATCCCCGCCGGCGTCACGCTCAGCACACTCGCCGACATCGCCGAGTACGAGCCGGTCTTCGAGCTGTACCGCGCCGCCGGCGCCGACATGCCCGGGCGCGGCGACGGACCGGGCTTCACGTTCGAGTCCTGGCTGAAGTTCGCCGTCAACGGTTCCGTCAGCGACCGGGACTGCTCGATCGTCGCCTTCGAGGGCTCCGAGCCGGTCGCCCTGACCTTCCTCAACACCTGTGCGGGGCGCGGGTTCAACTCGCTGGCCGGTACGCGCGCCGACCGTCGCGGGCGCGGACTGGCGACGCTGGTGAAGACGGTCTCGCTGCACAAGGCCGCCGCCAAGGGCGTCGCCCTCGTCTACACCGCCAACTCCGACGCCAACGCGCCCATGCTCGCGGTCAACACCCGCCTGGGCTACGTCCCGGCGCTGGAGGAGATCAGCATGGGCCGCAGCGTCGCCAAATCGGAGTGACAGGCGGCGCACCGGGCGGGCAGAGTGGCCGGATGATCCTTCGCGAGGCCACGCCCGCAGACGACGCGGCGATCGTCGAGACGTATGCCGCCTGCTATCCCTCCCGGGTGCTGACGCCGGAGTCGGTGCGGGCCGACCATGAGGCCGCCCCGCCGCAGGAGCATCCGCTGACGGTCCTGGCCGAGGACGGCGGGAAGGTGGTCGGCCTGGCCCGCAGCCATGTCGACCTGGAGTCGGAGTTCACCGACCTGGCCGTCACCACCGTGATGGTCCTGCCCGGGCACCGCCGCAAAGGCGTCGGCACCGCGCTTCAACGGCGGGTCGCCGAGCACCAGCGCGCCATCGGGATGCGCCGGACGGTCGCCCGCACCGCCGACGCCGACGGCGCCGCCTTCGCCAGCGGGCTCGGCCTGGCCGAGAGCCGCGTCGAACGCATTTCCTTCATCGATCCCTCCACCGTCGAGGCGCCGGGGCCGCTCCCGGAGGGGATCACCTTGCGGTCGCTGGGCGAGATCGACGACCTGCGGCCGGTCTACGACCTCGACTGCGCCGTCAGCGCCGACGTCCCCAGCGCCACGCCCTTCCAGCCCTACTCCTACGAGCAGTGGACGGTGTCGATCGTGGGCACACCGCTGCTCGACCGGGACTGCTCGCTGATCGGCTACGCCGACGGTGAACCGGTGGTGATGGTGTTCTGCGATACCGCAGGGACGCGCATGTTCAGCGGCCTGGCCGGCACCCGCGCCGACCATCGCGGGCGGGGACTCGCGCGCGTCGTCAAGGCGCACGCCCTGCGCCGCGCCGCCGGGAAAGGCGTCCGGGAGGCGTACACGAACAACGACGACACCAACGCCGCCATGCTCGCGGTCAACACCGCGCTGGGATATCGCGAGCACTCTCGCCAGACGCTCGTGCTCGGGCCGATCTAGCGCGCGGCCGCCGCCGCGCGCAGCGCCTCGCGCATCGCGTCGACCGGAGCGGTCGCGCCGGTGAACAGCTCGAACTGCAGGACGGCCTGTGCCAGCAGCAGCGCCAGCCCGTCGACGACGATGCAGCCGGCCTCGATCGCGCCCGCGGCCAGCGGGGTCGGCCACGGGTCGTAGAGGACGTCGAACAGCGTCGTGTCCGAGCCCCACGAGACCGCCAGGTCGTCGGCGACACCGCGCGGGACGGTCGAGATCACCAGGTCGGCCGCCGAGCAGGCCGGGGCCTGCGTCCAGGTGCCGCCGGTGAAGCGGTGCGCGCCGAGATCCTCGGCCACCGCCGTCAGGTCCGCCAGCGACTCCGGGCGCCGCGCGTAGGCGACGATGTCGTCGGCGCCGAGGGCCACCGCGGCCGCGACCGCCGCCCTCGCGGTCCCGCCGGCGCCCAGGATCGCCACCGTGTTCGCCTTCTCGATCCCGGCGTCCAAGAGCGCGTCGACCATGCCCGGCGCGTCGGTGTTCTCGGCGAACCGGGCCCCGTCACGCAGGACCAGCGTGTTCGCCGCGCCGATCGCGCGAGCCGTCGGCGACACCTCGGCCGCCACGTCGAGCGCGACCTCCTTGAGCGGCATCGTCAGCGACAGGCCCGCCCAGGACTCGTCGAGACCGTCGACGAAGGCGGCCAGCTCGTCCTCGGCCACCTCGTGCCGTTCGTAGGCCCAACCGGACAGCCCGGCGGCGAGGTAGCCGGCGTTGTGGATCACCGGGGACAGCGAGTGCGCCACGGGTGAGCCCAGCACGGCCGCCTTCCGGGTCGCCTCGGTCATGTCACAGGACCCCGTTCTTCTTTGCTTCCTCGATGTTGGCCTCGTGCTCGGCGAGGGTCGCGGCGAACTTCGTGGTGCCGTCCTTGTCGACGGCCACGAAGAAGAGCCAGTTACCGTCGGGAGGGCTCGCCGCACCTTCCAGGGCCGCCCTGCCGGGGCTGCCGATCGGTGTGGGAGGCAGGCCCGGGTGCGCGTGCGTCGACCACTTGTTGCTGTCAGGGTCGCGCAGGTCCTCCATGTTCATGTCCTTCGACGCCAGCGCCTTGCGACCCTCGACGAGTTCACCATAGTTCCACGTCACGTCGTATTCGAGCAGCCCGCCGATGTACTCGCCGCCGGTGTTGTCGAAGATCCGGTTGTAGCCCACCCGGGAGACCTTGCCCATGTCCTCGTCGTGCAGTGCCTCGGCCTGCGACAGCGAGGCCATGTTCAGCGCCTCCCACGGGCTGACCTCGCCACCGAAGCTCGCCTCGACGGTGCCCTGGAAGTCGATCTCCTCGGCCACCGCCATGAACCGCGACACCATCTCGCTCAGCATGCTCTCGGCCGTGGCGTCCTTGCCGAAGTCGTAGGTGTCGGGGAACAGGAAGCCCTCGACGCTCTTGACGATCTTCTCGTCGTCGGTCTTGCGGTCGAACCACGAGTCGTCGATGCCCAGCGCCTCGGTGTCCTTGGCGGCCTGCTCGAAGTCCTCGACATCGACACCGGTCCCCTCCGACAAGATCTTGTAGATGTCGAAGGTGTGCCGGCCCTCCGGAATGGTGATCCCGTTCTTCACCCGGCTATCCGACGAGAGCATCAGCTCGATCGCCGACGCCGCCGACATCTCCTTGCGCAACCGGTAGGTGCCCGGCTGGATGTTCTTCGCGTCGGGATTGGCCTCGGCGGCCTCCACGAACGCGGCGCCGCTCTTGACCACACCGGCGTTGAAGAGCTCGTTGGCCATATCCGCCAGCAACGCGCCCTCCGGAATGGTCACCTCGACCTCACCGGTTCCCGTACCCTGATAATCCGGCGCCCCGAACGCGTCCTGGAGCTTCCCGAAGCCCCACCAGCCGCCACCGACCAGCCCGCCCAGCAGGACCACCACCAGCAGCAGCGTCACACCGGTGCGGCCCTTCTTCTTGCGGCGGTGGCTCTTGGGACGAGGACGGTCCTCTCCCGTGCGCGCGAAATCGTCAAGCACGGACACGGCGCTCTCCCAACGGGTTCGGTCTGTCGACCACGGCTACCAGGACGGTCACGGCACGGACGTCAAAGACGCCGCAGCCGCTCCAGATACTGCTGGAGGATCTCGACGGCCGCCGCTTGGTCCACGACGGCCTTCCGGCGTCGGCCTTTGACGCCCCGCTCTGCCAGCCTACGGCTAGCCGACGCCGTCGTGAGCCTCTCATCGGCCAAACGGATCGGAACGGGCTCGACCGAACGGCCAAGAACGCGAGCATAATTTCGACACTCACGCGCCGCGAAGCTCTCGGTACCAGCCAGGGTGACGGGAAGTCCCACGACGATCTCCACCACCTCATGCTCCTCGACCAGCGAGACGAGTGCGGCGATATCGGTGGGAATGCCCTTCTTTGTAGCCAGATCACGCGCCAAGGTCACCAAAGGCGACGCGAGGACGCCGTCGGGGTCGCTCAAAGCGACCCCGACGCGAACCTTTCCCACATCCACGGCCAGCCGGCGTCCACGAACGAACGCGGCCGACTCAGGCTCGGTCTCCGACACGTCGCCGATCTTAACCACGTCCGTGACGTGCGTCGACGCGGTCGGCACCGAGCACTCCGGGCTACTCTCCCGCGACGATCCGGCCGACCTGCTCACCCACGGTGCTCAACAGACCGTTCGCCTCCGACGCCGGAGCACCGCCGCCCTGCGCGACATCGTCGCTGCCGCCGCCGCGCCCACCGAAGGCCGCCTTGACCAGCTCCTTGGCCGACAGGCCCTTCGCCTTGGCCGCCGCGTTGACCGTCACCACCAGCGACGCCTTGCCGCCCTTGGTCGCGGCCACGGCCACCACACCCGGACGACTCTGCGCGATGTGATCACGGATCGCCTGCGCCAGCTTGCGCGAATCGTGACTGTCGTCGACCACGGCCACGAAGGCCGCACCCGCGATGTCGGACGCGCTCGCCGCGCGCTCGGCCGCCTCGGCGCCCAGCAGCTGCTCGTTGAGCTTCGCCGACGCCCGCTCGGCGTCCTTGAGCCGCGCCACCAGCGCCGAGACGCGCTCGGCGAGCTCGCCTCGGGGCGCGCCCAGCTCCTCGCTGATGCGCGTCACCAGGTCGCGCTCGCGCGCGAGGTACTGGTAGGCCTCGATACCGGTGGCCGCCTCGATGCGCCGCTGGCCCGAGCCGACCGAGGACTCTGCGGTCACGACCATCGGGCCGATCTGCGAGGAGTGCGCCACGTGCGTGCCACCGCACAGCTCGCGGGACCACTCGCCGCCGATCTCGACGACGCGGACCTCTTCGTCGTAGGTCTCGCCGAACAGCGCCAGGGCGCCCAGTTCGCGAGCGCGGCCCAGCGGCATGTACTCCACCGCGACGGGGAGGTCCTTGCGGACCGCCCGGTTGGCGACCTCTTCGACCTCGCTGCGGGTCTCGTTCGACAGGCCCTTGCGCCAGGAGAAGTCCAGGCGCAGGTAACCGGGCCGGTTGAAGGAACCCGACTGGAGCGCGCTCGGCCCGAGAACCTGGCGCAGCGCCGCGTGCACGACGTGCGTGCCGGAGTGCGCCTGGCGCGCGCCGACGCGCCACTCGGGGTCGACCGCGGCGTGCACGGTCTGCCCGACGGCGATCTCGCCGCCGGTGACCTGGACCTTGTGCGCGATGAGCTTCTTCACCGGACGCTGGACGTCGAGGACCGAACCGGTGAAGCCCTGGCCGGTCAGACTGCCGGCGTCGGCGTGCTGACCGCCGGACTCGGCGTAGAAGGGCGTGCGGTCGAGGATGATCTCGACGATGTCGCCCTCGCCCGCCGACTCGACCGGCTTGCCGGCCGCGAGGATGCCGAGCACCTTCGCGTCGGACTCAAGGGTCTCGTAGGCGACCCAGTCGGTGGGGCCGTGCTCGGTCAGGAAGGTGCCGTAGGCCGACATGTCGGCGTGGGCGGACTTGCGCGCCGCCGCGTCGGCCTTCGCACGCTGCCGCTGCTCGGTCATGAGCGCGCGGAAGCCCTTCTCGTCGACGGTCAGGCCCTGCTCGGCCGCCATCTCAAGGGTCAGGTCGATCGGGAAGCCGTAGGTGTCGTGCAGCTCGAAGGCGCGCTTGCCCGGCAGTTCGGACTTGCCCTCGCCCTTGAGGTCGGCCACCGCGGTATCGAGGATGGTCGTGCCCGCGCGCAGCGTGGACAGGAACGCCTCCTCCTCGCCGTAGGCGTACTGGCTGATCCGCTCGTAGTCGGATTCGAGTTCCGGGTAGGACGGCGACATGCAGTCGCGCGCGACCGGGAACAGGTGCGGGAACGCCGGCTCCTCGAAGCCCAGCAGGCGGATCGCGCGCACCGCGCGGCGCAGGATGCGGCGCAGCACGTAGCCGCGGCCCTCGTTGGAGGGCGTCACACCGTCGCCGATGAGCATCAGGCCGGTGCGGACGTGGTCGGCGATGACGCGCAGGCGCACGTCGTTGGGGTGCGACTCCGAGGCCACCTGCGACTTCGACACGCCGTACTTGACGCCGGTCAGCTCGGTCGCGCGGTCCAGGATCGGGCGGACCTCGTCGATCTCGTAGAGGTTGTCCACGCCCTGGAGAACCGAGGCCATGCGCTCAAGGCCCATGCCGGTGTCGATGTTCTTGGCGGGCAGGTCCCCGAGGATCGGGTAGTTCTCCTTGTCGGTGCCCTCGCCGCGGATGTTCTGCATGAACACGAGGTTCCAGAACTCCATGTAACGGTCCTCGTCGACCGCAGGGCCACCCGCCTCGCCGTACTGGGGACCGCGGTCGTAGAACAGCTCCGAGCACGGCCCGCACGGGCCGGGAATCCCCATCGACCAGAAGTTCGGTCCCTTGCCAAGGCGCGTGATGCGCTCCTTGGGCAGGCCGATCTCCCTCTCCCAGATGTCGAAGGCCTCGTCGTCCTCGAAGTAGACGGTGGGCCAGATGCGATCGGGGTCGAGGCCGTAACCGCCCTTGTCGACCGGCGTGGTGCACAGGTCCCACGCGAAGCGGATCGCCTCGGACTTGAAGTAGTCGCCGAAGGAGAAGTTGCCGTTCATCTGGAAGAACGTTCCGTGGCGGCTGGTCTTGCCGACCTCGTCGATGTCGGGCGTCCGGATGCACTTCTGCACCGAGACGGCGCGGGAGTACGGCGGCGTGGCCTGTCCGAGGAAGTAGGGCACGAACTGCACCATGCCGGCGTTGATGAACAGCAGGTTCGGATCATCGATTGCCGGAAGCGGTGCGCTGGGCACCACGGTGTGTCCGTTCTTCTCGAAGTGAGCCAGGAACCGTCGCTTGACTTCCGCGGTCCTCATCGCCGATGGCCACCCTCTCGTTCGTCGTACGGGTCGTCGTCTTCGTCCGCGCTGAAATCGATCAGGTGGCCCTCGGCCATCGCCTGATGGATCTCGGCCTCACGCTCGTGCATGTTGTCGAAGACCTCTGAGACAAAGCTACGTGCGGAGCCGACCACCCCGACAGCGCTTTTGCGCGCCGAGTCGGCGATGCCGCCGGGGGTGAACTTCTCCGCCTTCTTGGTCAGCTGGCGCACCACGAGCGCGCCGGCCGCCAGGCCCAGTCCGAGCCAGAAGAGACGCTTGACCATCACAGCCCCTTGGCGTGACGGCCGCTGCGGCGGCTCGCCTTCGCTTCGGCCTTGCGGGCCTTGATCGCGCCGCGGACCTCACGGTCCTCGTCGGCGGCCTTGCGCTGGGAAACGGTCTTGCGCAGCCCGTAGCCGAAGGCGGCGACCTTGACCAGCGGGTTGGAGGCCGCGGCGCCGACGATCGAGGAGATGTTGGCGACGTTGGCGCTGACCGCCTGGGCGTGGTTGGTGATGGTGTCCAGCCGCTCCAGCTGGATGTTCACGCCGTCCAGAGAGGAGTGGACCTGAACGAGCGCGGTGTTGATGTTGTCGACGGTGGTGTTCACGTTGCCGAGGATCGGCACGATCTGCTTGTCGATGTCCTGCACGGTCTTGGTCGCCGCGTCGATCGTGGCCCCGAGCTTCCACAGGGGCCTGATGATGAACAGCACGAGGACGACGAACGCGCCCGCCGCGATCAAACCGGCGATTTCTCCAGCCGACACTGGTCCCCCTTGCGTGGCGAGGTGAGGTCTTAGGGAAGTGGCCGCCCGAAACGGACAACGACGCTGACCTTACCGCTCGCGCGGAAACCACCCTCTAGCGGCGTAGGGCTACTCCCGTCAAGTCCGGCCGCTGACCGGCCGCCTCGTGTCGGCCACCCGGTTGCGGACCACGGCCGTGGCCATCGCCCCCGTGCAGCGGT
This sequence comes from Phytomonospora sp. NPDC050363, assembly GCF_040655735.1. Taxonomy (NCBI): domain Bacteria; kingdom Bacillati; phylum Actinomycetota; class Actinomycetes; order Micromonosporales; family Micromonosporaceae; genus Phytomonospora; species Phytomonospora sp. NPDC050363. The sequence goes on along the minus strand of NZ_JBFAKK010000010.1, from coordinate 192,013 downwards.
CGCGAGCCGCCAAGTCCGTGGCGTCGCACGGCAGCGGCCGCACCCACAGATCCAGCACGTACTCGTCGCGCGACCAGCAGGCGTACACGCCGATCACGTCCACCGACGGCGGGCAGCCCTCCACCACCAGCGGCTCCCAGGCTCCGTGCGCGAGGGCGGCTCCGAAGGCCTCCCGCGTCTCGGGCAGGTCCCGCTGCGACGTCCACGTCCGCTCACGGGTGCGGCACTCCCCCACGCACCAGCGGTTGCCGTGCGCCGAATCCGACGGCGAACCCGCCGCCCAGGCCGGCAGGGCCAGGTCGTCGAGGGCCTCGAACACCGGGTCGTCGCTGGCCTCGCGCGCCACCAGGACCACCGGCACCACGCCCAGGACCGCTGCGGCGGCCACCGCGTACGTGGTCAGTCGCAATCGCCGCTCGCGCGCGCTCTGCCGGCGCGCCTCCCGGGCGACCGGCTTCACGTCGCCTCACCCCGCACGATCCGCCGCAGTTTCGCCACCCGCTCCCCCAGGTCGCGCTCTGCGCCATGAGGACTCGGCTCGTAGTACGTGCGCCCCCGCACCGGCTCCGGCGCGTAGTCCTGTGTCACCACGCCACGGGGGTCGTTGTGCGGGTACTTGTACTCCACACCGTGCCCGACCTTCTTCGCGCCGCTGTAGTGCGCGTCGCGCAGGTGGGCCGGGATCGAACCGATCCTGCCCTCCTTGACGTCGGTCAGTGCCGCACCGAGCGCCGACACCACCGCGTTCGACTTCGGCGCGGTCGCGCAGTGGATCACCGCGTGCGCCAGGTTGATCCCGCCCTCGGGCATCCCGATGAAGGCCACCGCGTCGGCGGCGGCCGTGGCCGTTTGCAGCGCCGTCGGGTCGGCCATGCCGACGTCCTCGCTGGCGAAGATGACCAGCCGCCGCGCGATGAACCGCGGGTCCTCCCCCGCCACGATCATCCGCGCGAGGTAATGCAGGGCCGCGTCGACGTCCGAACCGCGCATGCTCTTGATGAACGCGCTGGCCACGTCGTAGTGACTGTCGCCGTCGCGGTCGTAGCGCACCGCGGCGGTGTCGACGGCCTTCTCCGCCACCTCGACCGAGATGACCGTCTCGTCGGTCGCCCGCACCGAACTGGCCGCCGCCTCCAGCGCCGTCAGCGCCTTGCGGGCGTCTCCGGCGGCGAGGCGGACGATGTGGTCCTCGGCCTCCGGCGACAACGACACCTCGCCGTTGAGGCCGCGCTCGTCGGTGACCGCACGCTGCACCAGCGTGCGAATGTGCTCGTCGGTCAGCGGCTCCAGCGTCAGCAGGACGCAACGGGACAGCAGCGGTGAGACCACCGAGAAGTACGGGTTCTCCGTGGTGGCCGCCAGCAACGTGACCGTGCGGTCCTCGACCGCCGAGAGCAACGAGTCCTGCTGCGTCTTGGTGAAGCGGTGCACCTCGTCGATGAACAGCACGGTCTGCACGCCGCTGCGGCGGCGCATCTTCGCCTCGCCGATGACGGCCCGGACCTCCTTCACGCCGGCCGACAGCGCCGAGAGAGGCACGTACCGGCGCGATCCCGACCCGGCGACCAGCTGCGCGATCGTCGTCTTGCCGGTGCCCGGCGGACCCCACAGGATCACCGAGAGCGGCGCCTCGCCGGTCACCAGCTGCCGCAGCGGGCCGCCCGGGACCAGCAGGTGCTCCTGCCCGATCAACTCGTCGATCGTGCGCGGCCGCATCCGCACCGCGAGGGGCGCGTTGGGGTCCACCTCCACGGGCTTCGCCGGACCCGAGGTCTCACCGACGTCGAACAAACCAGGCTCATCCACGCCCGCAGACGATACCGGCACGGTGTGACAGCGTGATCACGCCGCCGACCTCACACCGCCAGCATCTCCGGCAGCGGCTCGGTGTGCACGATCGTCAGCCGCGACACCGCGCGGGTCAGCACGACGTAGAGCCGGTGCAGTCCGCGAGCCTCGGCCGCCACGATCCGGGCGGGTTCGGCGACGATCACATGGTCGAACTCCAGGCCCTTGGCCAGCGACGCCGGCATGAGGGTGACGCGCTCGTCATCGGTGGGCAGCATCGCCCGCACGGCGTCGAGGGTCTCCTCGGTGCCGATCACGCCGACCGAGCCCTCGTAGGCGAGCGCGTCGGTGACGGCCTTGGCGAGTTCGCCGTCCAGGGTGGTCGTCTCGCGCAGGTCGAGCAGGCCGTCACGGCGCAGGGAGCGGGCCTCGGGGACGTCGACGTCGAGGGCCGGCAGGAGCCGGTTGGCGAGGGTGATGATCGATTCGGGGACGCGGAAGCCGGTGGTCAGCGCCACGACGCGGCCGTCGGGCTTGCCCATGTGCTCCATGGACACCGTCCAGTCGCGCGCGGCCCACGGCGAGGTGCCCTGGGCGAGGTCGCCGAGGACCGTGACGGAGCCGTGCGGGCTGCGGCGGGCGATGGCGCGGCACTGCATGGCCGACAGGTCCTGCGCCTCGTCGACGACGACGTGCCCGAAGCCGGCGGGCCGGTCGAGGAGGCCGGCGATCTCGTCGGCGAGGACGGCGTCGGCGCGCGCGAACTTCGGGGCCTTGGTGCGCGAGGCGAGCAGGTCGAGCTCTTCTGGCGTGAACAGGTCGCGGTTGAGTTCGGCGCGCCATTCGGCGTCGGTGAACAGCCTGGTGAGGAGCTTGCGGGGGTCGAGGGCGGGCCATACGGCGTCGAGGACGGCGGTGACGGTCTTGGAGCGGCCGAGTTTGCGCAGCCAGCTCTCGGTCGGCGACTCGCCGGTGCGGCGCTCGATGCTGCGCTGGACCGCGTTGACGGTCAGCGCGCGGACCCGTTCACGTCCGAGGTGGTAGGGCAGGCCCTCGCGGCGGGTGTCGTCGATGAAGCGGAGGATCTCGTCTTCGCCGATGCGGTGACGCCAACCGCCGTCGGTGACGGTCGTGGTGCCTTCGGGGCGCCGGATGTGGCTCCACACGGCGCGTCGGAGGAGTTCGGCCATGCGCACGTCGTGTTTGAGGATCTCGACGTTCTCGGGGTCTGCGCCCTTCAGGGGCAGGGGCGTCATCAGGTCGTCGACGGTCACCTGGGTCACGTCGACCTCGCCGAGGGTCGGCAGGACCTGGTCGATGTAGGACATGAAGGCGGTGTTGGGGCCGACGACGAGGACGCCGTTGCGTTTGAGGCGGTCGCGGTGGCCGTAGAGCAGGAAGGCCGCGCGGTGCAGGCCGACGGCGGTCTTTCCCGTGCCGGGCGCGCCCTGGACGCAGATGGAGTCGGCGAGTGCGGCGCGGACGAGGTCGTCCTGCTCGGGCTGGATGGTGGCGACGATGTCGCGCATGGGCCCGACGCGGGGGCGTTCGATCTCGGCGGCCAGCAGGGCGCTGCCGGTCTCCTCACCGCCGGCGGTGAGCTTCTCGTCCTCGAAGCTGGTGAGGTGCCCGCCGTCGAAGCCGAAGCGGCGGCGCAGGTCGACCTCCATGGGGTCGCGCACGCTGGCCTGGTAGAACAGGCGCGAGACGGGTGCGCGCCAGTCGAGGACGAGCGGTTCGCCGGTGTCGTCGACGACGTGGCGGCGGCCGACGTGGAAGCTCTCGACGGGGAAGTCGAGGCGCCCGAAGAACAGTGGGATGTCGGGCAGGTCGACGAGGTCTTTGAGTCGCAGCGCGCGGGCCTTGCCGAGTGCCTCACTGGAGAAGGCGTTGCCACCGACGTCGACGAGGCCGGTGGTGCGGTCGCGCATTCGCGCCAGGGCGACGTGGGAGGCGGCGAGGTGGGCGCGCTCGGCCTCGAGTTCGGTGGTCAGGTTCGTCTCGTGGGCGGCGTCGGTCGACGGGGCTTGAGGCATGGTGAAGCGGCCTTCGGCTCGGTGGTTTGTGGGGCCCACTGCCTTAGGCCCGGCCGTGCTCGGCGGCACGTCCGGAACGCCCGGCTGCGACGGGGGTAGCGAGCCTACACTCTCCCCTCGCGCACGCGCCGGACCAGGTCGGCGGCCGCGAGCCGCCACCGGGGGTGGGCGAAGGCGAAGCCTGCCTCGGGGAGTCTGCCGGCGATGACGCGGCGGCTCTTGAGGAGCAGTTCGGTGTCGGAGCGCATCGCGACCGCGCCCAGTTCGGCCATCCACTTGGTGGCGGGCAGGCCGATGGGCGTCTTCGCGGCGGCGCGCAGTCCGCGCATGAGTTCGCGTTGCGGCAGCGGGTCGGGGGCGGCGAGGTTGACCGGGCCGGTGAAGTCCTCGCGGTCGATGAGGAACTCGACGGCGCGGCTGAAGTCGTCTCCGTGGATCCAGGAGACGTACTGCGCGCCGCCGGCGACCGGTCCGCCGAGGCCGAGACGGGTCATGCGCAGCAGGACGTCGAAGACGGAGCCCTTGTCGGGGCTCATGACCATCGCCGCGCGCAGGGCGACCTTTCGGGTGGTGGGAGTGTCGGCCTCGGACTGCGCGCGTTCCCAGGCGCGGGCGATGTCCACGCTGTACTTCCAGTAAGCGGGGACGTCCGGCTCGAAGCCGCCGAGCGTGCCGGACTCGTCGTTCGGCGGGTCGGCGGGCTCGCCCGCGAAGTGGGCGTAGATGGTGGCGGTGCTCATCTGAAGCCACACGCGCGGCGGTTTCACCGCCGTCGCGATCGCCTCCCCGACCGCGCGGGTGGAGTCGACGCGCGAGTCCATCATCGCCCGCAGGTTCTCGGCGGTGTAGCGGCAGCTGACGCTGCGTCCGGCGAGGTTGACGACGGCGTCGCAGCCGTCGATCTCGGCGGCCCAGTCCCCCAAGGTGCGACCGTCCCAGGCGACGGTCCGGACGGGCTTCGCTCCGCCGGCGTGACGGCTCACGTGGACGACTTCATGGCCCTGGGCGAGCAGGGCGCGGGTGAGCACGGCGCCGACGTGGCCGCTGCCTCCGGGGATGACCACCTTCATGAGGGGGAGCCTAGCGCGAAGTTGAACGTGTTCAAAATCGGCTCTCGTCGCTGCCGTGCTCTTCCTCGGGCACAAGACGAGGATCCAGATGTGACATAAGTAAGGGTTATCGACCGTCATGGTTCTGCGGGAGGACCTTTTCGCCGCTTCCCGCTACTCCCCCAGGAACTCCCGCGCCCCACGCAGCCTCGTATGCAGCGTCCTCGCCGCCAGGCCGCTGTTCAGCGTCGTGTCCGGCGCCCGCGGCACTCCCGCCTCGGATCCCTTCCCGGCCGGCACTTCGGCGGGGTCGAGCCCCTCCCCCACCGCGATCAGGCACCCGATGGTGTGGCGGTCGAGCGCGTCGGCGCCGCCGAGATGGATGACCCCTGCGAAGTCGCCAACCGCGAGTTCCAGCAGGGCCGCGGCGAGGTCGTGCGGATGGACGGCGCTGCGGACCTCGTCGGCGAACAGCACGCCCTCGGCCCGCCCGCGAGCCAGGTCGAGGCTGAAACGCTCGTGTTTGCTGCCGCCGTCGCCGAGGACCAGCGAGGTCCGCGCGACGACGGCGGACGGATCGACGGCCCGCACGACCGTCTCGGCCGCCGCCTTCGCGGCACCGTAGCGGTTCACGGGCTCGGGCAGCGCCGACTCGTCGTAGGGAGCACGCCGGCCGGAGAACACCGCGTCGCTCGACAGGTGCACCAGCCGCAGGCCGTTCGAGGCCGCGGCGACCGCCACGTTCGCGGCGCCGTCGGCGATGCTCGCCCAGTCGTCGAGGTCCGCACTGACGGCGGTGTGCACGACGGCCTCGACGCCCGCGCCCGCGACCAGGGCGGCGACCGCCGCGCGGTCGCGGATGTCGAGCCGGGACCACGCCACGCCCGGAATGTCCCCGGGCGAGCGGTGGTAGGTGCCGGTCACGCGGTGCCCGGCGTGCAGCGCACACCGGGCGACCGCGCCACCGACGTAACCGCTGGCACCGGTGACCAGCAGATGGACCATGTCCCTAGGAGGCGGTCTGCTCCGCGGCGGCCTTCTCGGGCACCGCGTCGACACCGGCCTCCTTGCGCTGGGCGGCCGTGATCGGCGTGGGCGCGCCGGTCAGCGGGTCGTGCCCGCCGCCGCTCTTGGAGAAGGCGATGACCTCGCGGATCGAGTCGACACCGGACAGCAGCGCGCAGATCCGGTCCCAACCGAAGGCGATGCCCGCGTGCGGCGGGGGCCCGTACTGGAAGGCGTCGAGGAGGAAGCCGAACTTGTCGGCGGCGTCCTCGTCGGTGATGCCGAGGGTCGAAAAGACCCGGCGCTGCATCTCGGCGGAGTGGATACGCACCGAGCCGCCGCCGATCTCGTTGCCGTTGCAGACGATGTCGTAGGCGTAGGCGAGGGCGTCACCGGGGTTGTCCTGGAAGCTGTCGGCCCACTCCGCGTTCGGCGAGGTGAACGGGTGGTGCAGGGAGGTCCAGCCCTCGTCGGTCTCGCCGAACATGGGGGCGTCGACGACCCAGAGGAACGACCAGGCGTTCTCATCGATGAGGCCGCAGCGGCGGCCGATCTCCAGGCGGGCCGCGCCGAGCAGTTCCTGGGCGTCGACGCGCTTGTTCCCGGCCGCGAAGAAGATCGCGTCGCCGGGCTTGGCGCCGGCGGCGTCGGCCAGGCCCGCGAGGTGCGCCTCGGAGAGGTTCTTGGCGACCGGGCCGCGCGCCTCGCCGGTCTCGCCGTCGAGGACGACGTAGGCCAGGCCGCGGGCGCCGCGCGCCTTCGCCCAGTCCTGCCAGCCGTCGAGCTGCTTGCGGGACTGCGAGGCGCCGCCGGGCATGACGACCGAGCCGACGTAGCCGCCGGACTCGATGGCCTGCGCGAAGACGCGGAACTCGGTGCCGCGCAGGTAGTCGGTGAGCTCGGTGATCTCCAGGTCGAGCCGCAGGTCGGGCTTGTCGGAGCCGTAGCGGTTCATCGCGTCGTGCCAGGTGAGCCGCTGGATCGGGCCCTCGATCTCGTGGCCGGCGAGCTTGCTCCACAGGGAGGTGATGATCTTCTCGCCGAGCGAGATGATGTCGTCCTCGGTGACGAAGGAAGCCTCGATGTCGAGCTGGGTGAACTCCGGCTGCCGGTCGGCGCGGAAGTCCTCGTCGCGGTAGCAGCGGGCGATCTGGTAGTACCGCTCCATCCCGGCGACCATGAGCAGCTGCTTGAACAGCTGCGGGGACTGCGGGAGGGCGTACCAGGTGCCGGGCTTGAGCCGGACCGGCACGAGGAAGTCCCGGGCGCCCTCGGGCGTCGAACGCGTCAGCGTCGGCGTCTCGATCTCGGTGAAGTCGAGGTCGTGGAGCAGGTTGCGGGCGATCCGGTTGGCCTCGCTGCGCAGCCGCATCGCGCCGGACGGGCCGGTGCGGCGCAGGTCCAGGTAGCGGTAGCGGTGCCGGACGTCGTCGCCGACCTCGACGTTGTCGTCGATGGGCAGCGGAAGCGGCGCGGCGACGCTGAGCACGGTGAGCGTGTCGGCGACGACCTCGACCTCGCCGGTGTTCAGCTCGGTGTTCTCGTTGCCCTCGGGGCGGCGCGCGACGGTACCGGTGATCTTGACGCAGAACTCGTTGCGCAGGGCGTGCGCGGCCTCGGCGACCTCGCCCTCCCGGAACACGACCTGGACCACGCCGGAGGCGTCCCGCAGGTCGATGAAGTCGACACCGCCGTGATCGCGGCGGCGCGCCACCCAACCGGCGAGAGTGACCTGCTCGTCGACGTGCGTGGCGCGAAGCGCGCCCGCCTCATGACTGCGATACAAGGGACGGTCTCCTTAAGGACTGCTGTGGCAGGAATGCTCGGCCGTCATTGTTTCAGGCGGCCTCGGGCAGCGCGTCACCCGCCCGCACCGGCGCGACCGGCTCGCCCGGCGAGGCGTTCTTCCCCGTCCACAGCACCATGAGCAGCCAGCCCGCCAGGGCGATCAGGACACCGGCGCCGCCCGCGACGACGAAGCCCCACCCGGGGCCGAAGCGGTCGATGATCGCGCCGACGACGGGGGCGCCGATGGCACCGCCGATCGTGATCGCCGAGCCGTGCAGGCCCATCGCCTCGCCGCGCACGGCGGCGGGCACGATCTGGCTGACCCGGTCGACCATCGAGGTCAGCGCCGGCGCGCACAGCAGCCCGGCGGGGATGAGGACGATCGCCATGATCCACCACTGGGTCGCCAGCGCGATCGGAAGAAGCCCGAGGCACATCGCGGCCAGCAGCGCCATGGGGTGGAACTCGCGGGCGAGCGAACCGTAGAGGAAGCCGCCGACGAGTGAGAAGGCCGCCCACATGCCGAGCACGATGCCCGCCTGCGAGGCCTGGCCGTGCGCGGTGAGCAGCGCGACCATCGACACCTCGCCGCCGGCGAGGGCGACGGTGGCCGCGACGGCGCCGATCAGCATGGCGACCATGGGGCCGCGCAGCCAGGTGCTGCGCGGCGGGCGCGCCTGGCCGGCCATCTCGGCGAGCTCGGCGGCGGACTTGGTCGGCGGGTTGAGCCAGATGAGCAGGCTGCCGGAGACGGCGACGAGGCAGCCGACGCCGATGAGGGCGATGTGGCTGTTGGCGGTCGCGACGAAGATGGCCGCGGCGGGAGCGACGATGAAGGCGAACTCGACGCCCATGGAGTCCAGCGAGTAGGCGGTGCGGCGCATGTCGACGGGGACCATGGCGGCCAGGCCCTGGCGGATGGCGCCGAAGGCGGGCAGGCTGAGCAGCCCCGCGGGGAACGCGACGGCGAGCAGGGCCTCGTAGGGCAGCAGGGTCGCCGACAGCCAGAAGGCGCTGGCGGTGATCGTCGTGGTGATCATGACCGGGCGAAGGCCGATCTTGTCGATGATCCGGCCGCTGACGGTGGAGCCGACGGCGGCGCCCACGGTGAGCGCGGCGGCCACGAGGCCCGCCTGCAGGTAGTTGCGGCCGAGGGTGTCGCGGATGTGGAAGAGCAGCGTCATGCCCGCCGCGGCGACCGGGAAGCGCGCGGCGGATCCGACGAGGAGAAGCATCGTCACGCCGGGCAGCGCGAAGACCTTCTTGTAAGGGGTGAGATTCATGCGGGTGGTGACCTCCGCGATCAATCCTCGCGGCTGGGTACGACCTTTGTCTTGTGCGTTGGGCGGTGATTCCACTCACCATGATCCAGAGTTGCCGCGATGCGGACCGTGGCGGCGTCGGCATAGAGTGCTCCACAATGCCCGGATGTAGTGCAGCCCGGCCGTCGCACCGTTCTCGCAGGGCGGAGGACGCGGGTTCGAATCCCGCCGTCCGGGCAGGTTCCACCTTCGAGGGCCCGGTAGCGCAGAGGTCGTCGCACCGCCCTTCAAGGCGGAGGACGCCGGTTCGAATCCGGCTCGGGTCCACACTTCGTCCTCTGGGAGGAACAGCGGTGGACGTGCCCACGCCCGACGAGATGGCCGCCTTCCACGCCATGCTCGGCCGGCTTCGCGAACTGCCCGCCGACCACGACGTGCGCCTGCGTGCCGAGCATGCCGCCGGGTCCTTCGCCCGCGACGGGCGCCTGCGCCGCCGCAAGGCGAAGGAGGCGATGGACTCGGTCGCCGACAGAGGTCTGCTGGCCGCGACCGCCACGGGTGCGGCGGAGCGGGCCGAGGACACCGCTCTGACCACTGTGGACGGTACGGCGGGCGAGTTGCGCCGGTCGCACCGCTGCTACGTCTGCAAGGGCCACTACCGCCACGTGCACGCCTTCTACCACCGCCTGTGCCCCGAGTGCGCCGTCGACAACGCCCGCCGCCGCGACGCCGGCACCGACCTGTCGGGCCGCCGTGTCCTGCTCACCGGCGGCCGCGTGAAGATCGGTTTCCGGCTGGCGCTGATGATGCTGCGCGACGGCGCCGAGGTCGCGGTCACCACGCGCTTCCCCCACGACGCGCTGCGCCGCTTCCACGCGGCGGGCGCGCCGGTCGAGCGGCTGAGCGTGATCGGCGTCGACCTGCGCGACCCCCGCCAGGTCCTGGCCCTCTGCGAGCGCGTGGCCGCCGCCTGGGGCGGTCTGGACGCGCTGGTCAACAACGCCGCGCAGACGATCCGCCGTCCCGCCGGGGCGTTCGCGTCCCTGGCCGCGCGGGAGACCGGTGCGCTGCCGCCCGGCGCGTGGATCGCTCCCGGCTTCGCGCAGGGCCAGGCGGCGCTGCCCGCCGCAGCGAGCGCCGCCGTCCTCGACGAGTCGGGCCTGCTGCCCGACCTGTCGCCGGACAACTCCTGGTCGGCCGAGCTCGGCGGTCTCGACCCGGCCGAACTCCTCGAAGTGCAGCTCGTCAACGCCGTGGCCCCCGCGCTGCTCTGCGACCGGCTCCTCCCGCTGCTGCGGTCGTCGAAGGCGAAGCGCCGCTACATCGTCAACGTGACGGCCGTGGAGGGCCGCTTCGCGGTGCGGCGCAAGACCTCACGGCACCCGCACACGAACATGGCCAAGGCCGCGCTGAACATGCTCACCCGCACCAGTGCCGGCGAGCTGGCCGGCGAGGGCGTCTACATGTGCGCGGTGGACACCGGCTGGATCACCGACGAGAACCCCGCGCCGAAGAAGGCACGACTGTCGGCCGCCGGGTTTCGCACCCCGCTCGACATCGTCGACGGTGCCGCCCGCGTCTACGACCCCATCCTGCGCGGGGAGGCCGGGGACCCCGTGTGGGGCGTGTTCCTCAAGGACTACCGGGAGGCCGAGTGGTGATCGAAGAGCACGCCGGGATCGGGCCGGTCGCCCCCCGGCCCGCCGCCGACCTCGCTCACCTGCTCGCGTGGCTGCGCACCGGGGAGGCCGTCGCCGAGCGCGTCGACTTCCCCGCCGGCACCGCGCTGCCCGACGGCCGCCTCGACCTGTGCAAGCAGGACCTGGGGCCGCAGGGCGCCGCTCTGGTCGCCGGCGCGCTGCGTCCCGGCCCGGTCAAGCACCTCCTGCTGGGCACCGACGGCCTCGGCGACGCCGGTGCCGCCCGCTTCGCCACGGCGGCCGTCGGCATCAGCGCCGAGACCCTCTACCTCGGCTGCAACGGCATCACGCCGAGAGGCGCGCACGCCGTCGCCGACGGGCTGCGCGCCTCACCGCAGGCGCTGTCGGGCGTGTGGCTCAAGCGCAACCCGCTGGGCACGGAGGGCGGGAGCGCCGCCGCCGGGATCATCGACGCGGTGACCGGCCTGCGCAGCCTCGACCTCGTCCAGACCGGTCTCGACGCCACCGGGCTCGGCCCGCTGGCCGACGCGGTCGTCGCCGCGCACGCCGCCGGGCGCGGCCTGGAGCGGCTTTACGTGGGCGGGAACCCCTTCGGCCCGGCCGGGGCGGAGCCGCTGGCCCGGATCGTCGCGGCGGGCGCCGTGGGCGAGCTCTACGTGTCGGCGGCGGGGCTGGGCGACGCGGGTGCGTTCCTGCTGGCGGAGGTGTTGGGGACCGCTCCGCGCGGTGCGCTGCGGCGGCTGTCGCTGGCGAGCAACGGGATCGGGCCCGATGCGGCGGCCCGTGTCGTCGAGGCCTGCGCGGCGGCGGGTGTGGAGGCCCTCGACCTGGGCCGGGTGCTGATGGCGCGGCCGCTGGGAGCGCTCGGCAACCGTCTCGACGAGGCCGCGGCGCGACGGGTCGGGACGGCCCTGGCGGCGCGACCGCACGAGCTGTCGGTGCTGGTCTTGTCGCAGACGGGCCTGGACAGCCGCTCGGCGAAGTGGCTGCTGGAGGGCGCGCGGCGGGCGGTGTCGCCCACCCGGTTCATGCTCGGCAAGGGAATCGCGCGCACGATCCGCAGGGAGCTCACCGCGCTGGCCGCGAGCGTGCCCGAGCGGGAGATCCCGCCCGGCGTGACCGCGATCCGCAGCGTGCACCGCACGGCGGCCGAACCGCCGGAGTAAGGCGGACATGAGAGGGCCGCCGGTCGCCCGGCGGCCCTTTCGGCGGCTCTATTCCCCCGCGCCCTGGACCTGCGGGCGCAGGTCGGCGGCAGGCGGGGTCCACGACTCGACGTCGACCGGGACCTGCTCGCCGCTGCGGATGTCGCGCAGTTCCGGGCCGCCCGACTCCCCTTCGGGGAACAGGACGTAGGGGATCTGGCGCCGCTGCGCGAAGCGGATCTGCTTGCCGTACTTCTGCGCCGCGGGGGCGACCTCGGCGGCGATGTCGCGGGTCCGCAGCGCCCGGGCGAGGCGGTCGCAGTCGCGGCGGCGCTCCTCATCGGGAAGGGCGACGAGCACGCACGTGGGGGTGTCGCGCGTCGCCGACAGCTGCCCGCCGCCGAACAGCGCGCCCAGGATCCGCGAGACGCCGATCGACAGCCCCACGCCCGGGTAGGTGCTCTTGCCGTCCGAGGCGAGGGTGTCGTAGCGCCCGCCGGAGCAGACCGAGCCGAGCCGCTCGAAACCGTCGAGGGTCGTCTCGTAGACCGTGCCGGTGTAGTAGTCGAGGCCGCGCGCGATGCGCAGGTCGGCGGTGACCAGGCCCGGCGCCTCCTCGGCGGCGGTCGACACGACGACGGCCAGCTCCGCGAGCCCTTCGTCGAGCAGCTCGTCGGTGACGCCCAGCGCGCGCACGGACTCGACGAAGGACTCGTCGGGCGCCGAGATCTCGGCCATCGCCAGGCATGCCTTCACCTGCGCGTCGGACAGGCCCAGCTGCTCGGTGAGGAGCTTGCCGACCCCGTTCGGGCCGATCTTGTCGATCTTGTCGACGACGCGGATCGCCTCCATGGGGTCGGCGACGCCGAGCCCGCGGAAGAAGCCCTGGGAGACCTTCCGGTTGTTGACGTGCATCCGGATCGGCGGGATCGGCAGCCCTCGCAGCGCGTCGGCGATGACCAGCGGCAGCTCGACCTCGTAGTGACCCGGCAGGGAGTCCTTGTCGATGATGTCGATGTCGGCCTGCCAGAACTCCCGGTAGCGGCCCTCCTGCGGGCGCTCACCCCGCCAGCAGGGCTGGATCTGGTAGCGGCGGAAGGGGAACTGGAGCTTGCCGGAGTTCTCCAGCACGTAGCGCGCGAACGGCACGGTCAGGTCGAAGTGCAGGCCCAGACCGGAGTCGGTGTTGTCGCCCTCCTCGGCCTGGAGGCGGCGCAGGACGTAGACCTCCTTGGAGGTCTCGCCCTTGGCGAGCAGGTGCGCCATGGGCTCGACGGCGCGGGTCTGCACCGAGGCGAAACCGTGCAGTTCGAAGGTGCGCTGGAGTTTCTCGATGAACCGCTGCTCGACGATGCGCTGCTGCGGAAGCCATTCGGGGAAACCCGAAAGGGGCGTGGGACGTTCCATGGGATTTTTCTCCTGTACGCGGAGGAATCGGCGACGGGCAGGCAGCGGCGCCGGACGACGGGCCTAGAGGCCGCGTCTCGGCGCCGACATATGCTCCGGGCCGCCGCCCAGGAAGTCCGGGCGCAGGAAGGGGTTGGCGCGACGCTCGGCGCCGATCGAGGTACCCGGGCCGTGCCCGGGCAGGACGTCGATGCCGTCGTCGAGAGGCAGGATCGTGCGGCGCAGGCTGTCGCGCATCGCGTCCATGCTCCCGCCGGGCAGGTCGGTGCGGCCGATGGAACCGGCGAAGAGCACGTCCCCGGTCAGGAGGGTGCCGGTGTTCCCGCCCTCACCGGGCAGACCGAACATCACCGAGCCGCGAGTGTGGCCGGGCGCGTGCGTGACAGTGAAATCGAGCCCGGCGAGGCGCACCGGGGCGCCGTCGGTGAGTTCGGCGACGTCGTCGGGCTCGGTCCAGGTCAGCCGGCCGCCGAAGAACGCGCGCGTCTCCGGCGACAGCCCCTTGAGAGGGTCGGCCAGCAGCTCGGCGTCGTCGGGGTGGATGTAGGCGGTGATGCCCCTGGCCCCGCAGACGGGCGTGACGGAGAAGGTGTGGTCGAGGTGCCCGTGCGTGAGCAGGACCGCGACCGGGCGGAGCCGGTGGCGGGAGAGGACCTCGTCGAGGCGCGCGTCGATGCCCAGTCCGGGATCGACGATCACGCATTCCTCGCCTTCGCCGGGAGCGACCACATAACAATTCGTGGCGAACGCGTCGGCGACCAGGCTGGTGACGAGCACCTTTCGTCCCTCTCTAGACCTCTTCGGGAGAATCCGCGGTTCCTTTCCCGCCGATTCCCCGGTAGCCTACCGACTCTCCGAGCGCCGATGAATTGAGTATGTACGTATACACTCGCCGTCGTCGCAGACACCAGAACGATTGTGCTGCCGCGCACCCCTCGATCAGCGGGGACGCGTGCCCGCAGTGCCCAGGAAGCAGCGAGGAGTACGACTGTGCCGTCGTCGAAGGGCAAGGCCCGGGAGCGCGAGCTCGCCCGAGCCAAGGCCGAACGCCAGCTGGCCCGACGCGCCGCCGCCGCGCGCAGGCGCCGCCAGTGGCAGGCCGGGCTGGTCATCGGCCTCATCATCGTCGCCGCCGTCGGTGTGGCCATGATCTTCGACTGGGGCCCTTTCGCCGACGACAAGTCCAACGAACAGCCGGACGTGACGACGTCGACGTCGACCGACCCGAGTTCGACCCCTTCGGAGGACACGTCTCCGAACCCCTCAGACGAACCCTCCGACGACAAATAGCCGTCCACTCGGCCAACACACACTTAGGAGTGAAGGGTGCCTTCAGCCCGGGACAAGCGCGCTGCCGCACGTGCGCGCCTTGAACAGCTCATGGCCGAGAAGGCCACTGCGGCGCGCAAGCGCCGCAAGATCCAGGTCACGGCGGCGACCGCGCTCGCGGTCGTCATCGTCCTGGGGCTCGGCACGCTCCTCGCGGTCACGCTCCTCAACAAGGACGACGACTCGACCGGCACCAACACTGCGTCGGGCAACTGCACGTACACCCCGCAGGCCATCGACGGCAGCAACCCCAACATGGTCGCCACCGGTACCCCTGAGGCCCAGCAGCCCGACGCCGGTACGCAGGACTTCACCATGCAGACCAACCACGGTGACGTCACCTTCCAGATGGACCTGACGGCCGCGCCCTGCACCTCGGGCGCCTTCGCGTTCCTCGCGGGGCAGAACTACTACACCGACAGCGTCTGCCACCGGCTGACCACCTCGGGCCTGTTCGTCCTCCAGTGCGGCGACCCGTCCGGCACCGGCATGGGCGGCCCCGCCTTCTCCATCCCGGACGAGAACCTCCCCACCCCGGACGAGACCGGCACCGGCGACTACCCGGCCGGCACCGTCGCGATGGCCGAGGGCCAGGGCCAGGATCCCGGCAGCCAGTTCTTCATCGTCTACAAGGACACCAAGCTGCCCGCCGACTACACCCGCGTCGGCTTCGTGACCAAGGGCCTCGACGTCGTCGAGGACATCGCCAAGAAGGGCGTCAACGGCGAGGACCCCGGCGCCAACGGTCCCGAGGACGGTCCGCCGAAGGAGCCGGTGACCGTCGAGGGCACCTCCGTCGGCGACCCCGACCCGGCCGGCGTCCCGGCCAACCCGTGGTCGGTCCCCGCCGACGGCACCAGCGGCGACCCGAGCACCAAGCCCGACGACGAGCCCAGCGACGGCTAGCGCTCACGCGTCACGAAAGGCCGGCGACCCCGAGGGGTCGCCGGCCTTTCGCGTTCCGGCCGACCCGTACCGCCGGTCGCGAGCCGCAAGTACGCTGCCCCGATGGATCCGCACCGCCTTGTCGAGGAACACACCGTCTACGCCTGCGTGGTCGGTTCCCGCGCCTACGGGCTCGCCCGTGAGGGCAGCGACGTCGACCGGCGCGGCGTCTACCTCGCGCCGACGCCTCTCTACTGGCGCTTCGACAAGCCGCCGACCCACGTCGACGGCCCCGGCGAGGAGCGGTTCTCCTGGGAGCTGGAGCGCTGCTGCGAGCTGGCCCTGGTGGCCAACCCCACCGTGCTGGAGTGCCTCTGGTCCCCCGTCGTCGAGCGGGTGACGCCCGTCGGCGAACGGCTGCTGGCGATCCGCAGGGCCTTTCTGTCGACCCGTGTGGCGCAGACCTTCGGGTCCTACTCGCTGGCGCAGTTCCACAGACTGACGGCCAGGCGCGAGCGCGACGGGACCGTCAAGTGGAAGCAGGCGATGCACATGCTGCGGCTGCTGCGCGCGGGCGCGCACGTCCTGGCCACCGGCGAGGTGCTCGTCGACGTCGGCGACGAGCGCGAACAGCTGCTCGCGGTACGCGACGGGCTGGTCGACTGGGACGAGGTGGTCGCGTGGATGGAGCGCCTGCGCGGGGAGCTGGAGACCGCGGCCGAGGCGACGCGCCTGCCCGCCGAGCCCGACCGGGACGCCGTCGAGGCCTTCCTGGTCGAGGCCCGCGCCGAGAGTGCGAGGGTGGACGTATGACGCTGACAGTGCCCGACTGGGCCGGGGAGACCGTCGCCGAGGTGCCGTGTCCGGTGGTGTTCGCGACGGTGAGCGGCGCGCACCTCTACGGGTTCCCGTCGGCCGACTCCGACGTGGATCTGCGCGGCGTCCACCTCCTCGGGCTGCGCCAGGTCGTCGGTCTGCGCACCGGGCCGCAGACGCTGACGCGCGGCGGGATCCGCGACGGCGTCGAGCTGGACGTGGTGACGCACGACCTGGCGAAGTTCGCGCGGCTCATGCTCAAACCCAACGGCTACGTCCTCGAACAGCTCACGTCGCCGCTGGTCATCGCGACCGGCGAGACACACGAGGAGCTCAAGGCCCTGGCCCCCGACTGCGTCACGCGCGGCCACGAGCGGCACTACGAGGGCTTCGCGCGCGGGCAGTGGGAGCTGTTCGGGCGCACCGGTGAGCTCAAGCCGCTCCTCTACGCCTTCCGGGTGCTCCTGACGGGTGTCCACCTCATGCGCACGGGCGAGATCGAGGCGAATCTGACCCGCCTCGAAGGCGGCCCCGGCTACCTCGGCGAGCTCATCGAGGCCAAGCGCTCGGCCGAGCACGGTGGGCTGGGCGAGATCGTGTCGAGGGAGAAGGTCGAGGCGGACGTGGCGGCGCTGCGGGTCGCGCTGGTGGAGGCCGCGGCGGGCAGCCGTCTGCGCGGTGAGCTCGCCGAGGCGACGGTCGCGGCGATGGACGACCTGGTCGTCCGCCGGCGGCTGGAGCCACCCGCGGACGCCTGAGGTCCTATCCCCCGCTCGACGTGACGCGGTAGGCGTCGTAGACGCCCTCGACGCGGCGTACGACGCGCAGCAGGTGCCCGAGGTGCTTGGGGTCGGCCATCTCGAAGGTGAAGCGGCTGACGGCCACGCGGTCGCGGGTGGTGGTGACGGTCGCCGAGAGGATGTTGACCTTCTCCTCGGACAGGACCTTCGTGACGTCGGCGAGCAGCCGGTGCCGGTCGAGGGCCTCGACCTGGATGGCGACCAGGAAGGTCGAGTCGGACGAGGGCCGCCAGCTCACGTCGACGAGCCGTTCGGGCTGGTCGAGGAGGTCGTCGGCGTTCTCGCAGTCGACGCGGTGGACGCTGATGGCGCCGGCGCGGGTCACGAAGCCGAGGATCTCGTCGCCGGGCACCGGGGTGCAGCAGCGGGCGAGTTTGATCGGCACGTTGGAGTCCTCGACCCCGGCGGCGACGACGCCGGTGTCGTGGGTCTTGCCGCGCTCGCGGGGGCCGGGTTTGGTCGGGACGGCCGTCTCGGCGATGTCCTCGACGGCGCCCTCGGTGCCGCCGTAGGAGGCGACCAGGCGCTGTACGACGGTCTGCGCGGAGAGCTGGTTCTCGCCGACGGCGGCGTAGAGCGCGGTGACGTCGGAGAGGTGCTGTTCGCGGGCGATGGCGGTGAGGCCGTCGGTGGTGAGCATCCGCTGGAGCGGGAGACCCTGCTTGCGCATGGCCCGGGTGATGAGGTCCTTGCCCTGCTCGATGGCCTCGTCGCGGCGTTCGCGGTTGAAGTACTGGCGGATCTTGGTGCGGGCGCGTGGCGAGCGGACGAAGCCGAGCCAGTCCTGCGAGGGGCCGGCGGTCTCCGACTTCGAGGTGAAGATCTCCACGACGTCGCCGTTGACCAGCTGCGACTCCAGGGGGACGAGTTTCCCGTTGACGCGGGCGCCGATGCAGCGTTGTCCGACCTCGGTGTGCACGGCGTAGGCGAAGTCGACGGGCGTCGCGCCCTTCGGCAGGGCGATGACGTCGCCCTTGGGCGTGAAGACGTAGGCCTCGGAGCTGGACAGGTCGAAGCGCAGCGCGTCGAGGAACTCGCTGGGGTCGGCGGCCTCGCGCTGCCAGTCCAGGAGCTGCCGGAGCCAGGCCATCTCGTCGATGTGGGCCGGTGGGCCGACGATCGTCGCGCCCTTGGTCTCCTTGTACTTCCAGTGCGCGGCGATGCCGTACTCGGCGGTGCGGTGCATCGCCCAGGTGCGGATCTGCATCTCGACGGGCTTGCCGGTCGGACCGATCACCGTGGTGTGCAGCGACTGGTACATGTTGAACTTCGGCATCGCGATGAAGTCCTTGAACCGGCCGGGTACCGGCTGCCAGTTCGCGTGGATCACGCCGAGCGCGGCGTAGCAGTCGCGCAGGGAGTCGACGAGGATGCGGATGCCGACGAGGTCGTATATGTCGGAGAAGTCGCGGCCGCGCACGATCATCTTCTGGTAGATCGAGTACAGGTGCTTCGGCCTGCCGGACACCATCGCCTTGACCTTCGCGGCGCGCAGGTCGGCGTTCACCTTGTCGGTGACGCGCGCCAGCAGCATCTCGCGCTGGGGGGTGTGCTCGGCGACCAGTCGTGCGATCTCGCTGTAGCGCTTGGGGTACAGCGTCGCGAAGGACAGGTCCTCCAGCTCCCACTTGATGGTGTTCATACCGAGCCGGTGGGCCAGCGGCGCCAGGATTTCGAGCGTCTCGCGCGCCTTCTGCTCCTGCTTGGGGCGCGGCAGGAAGGTCAGGGTGCGCATGTTGTGGAGGCGGTCGGCGAGCTTGATGACCAGGACTCGCGGGTCCTTGGCCATCGCGACGACCATCTTGCGGATCGTCTCGGCCTTGGCCGCGTCGCCGAGTTTGACTTTGTCGAGCTTGGTGACGCCGTCGACGAGGAGCGCGACCTCGCCGCCGAAGTCCTTCTCCATCTGCTCAAGGGTGTAGTCGGTGTCCTCGACGGTGTCGTGCAGCAGGGCCGCGATCAGCGTCGTGGTGTCCATGCCCAGCTCGGCGAGCACGGAGGCGACGGCGAGCGGGTGGGTGATGTAGGGGTCGCCGGACTTGCGGTACTGGCCGTTGTGCCAGTAGGCGGCGGTGTCGTAGGCGCGCTGGAGGAGCTTGACGTCGGTGCGCGGGTGGCTGGCCCGGTGCGTGGCGACGAGAGGTTCGAGGACCTCCGACACCTGCTGCGCCTGCCAGGGCGCGTTGAAGCGCGCGAGGCGGGCTCGGACGCGTCTGCCGGTGGGCGCACCGCCGAGACCGCTCGCCTCGACCGGTGCGGGCCGGGAGGGGACGGGCGCTGCCGTCGCCGGTTCCCCGGCGGACTGGCCGTTGGACGAGCCGGGCGCAACGTCGTTGGCCACCGCTGCTCCTGTCGCAGGCATGGGAGATCAGGTCAAAGGCCAATGTTAGCCGTCCGCCTCGAAGCGCTTGGTGCTTGGCACCGCTTCGAGGAGTTGCGGACCCTTCGACCCGAAAGGGACGCGCCGGGCGCGCACGACCGGGAGAGACGGAATGATTTCGTACAGTGACGAAATGCTGGATTTCTCACCTGATGTCAGATTCGCGACGGCCGGGTGGGTGATCGCGTGGTGAGCGAGGCGCCCACCGCCGCGAGCCTTCCGGACGTGTGCCGCAAGGTCGCCACCTCGGGGTGGTTCCAGACCCTGACGAGCGCGGCGATCGTCGGCAACGCCGTCACCCTGGGTCTGGCGACCTATCCGGCGAAACGCGAGAGCATGGGAGGCACGCTCGAACTGCTCGACACGGTCTTCATCGGCTTCTTCGTCGTGGAGCTGGTCATCCGCATCGTCGCGCACGGCAGGAATCCCGGGGGCTTCTTCCGGGACGGCTGGAACGTGTTCGACTTCCTCGTGGTCACCGCCGCGTTCATCCCCGGGATCCGCGAGAACATCACGCTGCTGAGGCTGGCACGGCTGGCCCGGGTGCTGCGGCTGATCCGCGTCTTCCCGACGCTGCGGATCATCGTCGTCGCGGTGGGGCGCAGCCTGCCCGGCGCGCTCGGCCTCTTCGCGGTCGCCGGGGTGGTGCTGTACCTGTACGGGATGGTCGGCTGGCTGATGTTCGCCGACACCTATCCCGAGCAGTTCGGGACCATCGGCCAGGCCGCCCTGACGCTGTTCCTGCTGCTCACCCTCGAAGGCCTCGGCGACCTGGTGCGCGAGGGCCTGGTGGTGTCGCCGTGGAGCCTCGCCTACTACGTCACCTTCGTCCTGTTCGGCGCGTTCGTGCTGGTCAACATCCTCATCGGCGTCGTGCTCAACTCGATGGAGGAGGCACGGCGCATGGAGGCCGAGGAGGACGAGAAGGCGATGCCGTCCGACCCGGTCGTCGACCGCCTCGACGCGCTCCACGCGACGATCGTGTCGATGCGGCAGCCGGAGGCCGATCGCCCCTGTCCGGAGCCCTGCTGCGTGGCGGTGCGGTCCCGTGAGCGCCAGGCCGAGCACGTCGGCGCCGACCACCTGATGCACTGAGACCTCGACCGAGAGGGCGACGGCCGGGGATCCTCGCGATCCCCGGCCGTCGCCCTCTCGTCGCTCAGATCAGGCCGTCAGCGGCTGCGCGTCGCTCTCGACAGGAGCGGGCAGCGCCACCTCTCCGCCCAGGAAGGCGTGGATCGAGGCGGCGGCGGCACGGCCCTCGGCGATCGCCCACACGATCAGCGAGGCACCCCGGTGGGCGTCGCCGGCGACGAACACGCCGGGAGTCTCGGTCTGCCAGTCGCTGCCGCAGTCGATGTTGCCCCGCCGGGTGCGCGAGACGCCCAGCTGCGAAAGCAGCACCTGGTCCTCGGTGCCCTCGAAACCGATCGCCAGCAGCACCAGGTCGGCGGGTACGACCCGCTCGGTTCCCGGCACGGGACGGATGTCGCGACGGCCGCCGGACTTGTCGACGACGACCTCGCTGATCCGCAGCCCCGTGACGCGCCCCTGGTCGTCCCCGGTGAACTCGGAGGCCGAGACCGCGAAGACGCGCTCGGTGCCCTCCTCGTGCGCCGGGTAGGACCGCAGGATCGCGGGCCACGTCGGCCACGGATCGCGGCCCGCGTCGCGCTCACCGGGCGGCTCGGGGTACAGGTCGAGCTGGGTCACCGACCTGGCGCCCTGGCGGTGCGCCGTGCCCACGCAGTCGGCGCCGGTGTCACCGCCCCCGATCACGATCACGTCCTTGCCGCGCGCGTCGATCGGAGCGAACGGCGCCCGCCCGGCCACGACCCGGTTGGCGCCGACGAGGTGCGGCATCGCCAGGTGGATCCCGGTGAACTCGCGGCCGGTCAGGTCGGTGTCGCGGCCCTGGAGGGCCCCGACGGCCAGCAGCACGGCGTCGTGGCGGCGGCGCAGCTGCCCGACCGACACGTCGACGCCGACCTCGCAACTCGTCACGAACTGCACGCCCTCGGCCTTCAACTGGGCGAGGCGGCGGTCGATGTGCCGCTTCTCCAGCTTGAAGTCGGGGATGCCGTAGCGCAGGAGCCCGCCGACGGCGTCGTCGCGCTCGTAGACGGTCACCGCGTGGCCCGCGCGGGCGAGCTGCTGAGCGGCGGCCAGGCCCGCCGGGCCCGAGCCGACCACGGCGACCGACTTGCCGGTCATGTCCAGCGGCGGCTGGGGAACGACCGTCCCGTCGGCGAAGGCACGGTCGATGATGTCGACCTCGATCTGCTTGATCGACACCGGGTCGTCGTTGATGCCGAGGACGCAGGCGGCCTCGCACGGCGCCGGGCACAGCCGGCCGGTGAACTCGGGGAAGTTGTTGGTCGCGTGCAGCTGGGCGCCGGCCTGGCCTGTGCGGCCGGTGCGCATCAGGTCGTTCCACTCCGGGATCCGGTTGCCCAGCGGACAGCCGCTGTGGCAGAACGGGATGCCGCAGTCCATGCAGCGCGTCGCCTGCTCGCGGGTGACCTGCGTGTCACCGGGCTCGTAGACCTCGCGCCAGTCGAGAAGACGCAGCGGCACCGGGCGCTTCTTGGCGGTGGCGCGGCCGTGCTTGAGGAAACCGTTCGGATCAGGCATCGGTCACTCCGCCTTCCTGTGTCGATCGGGCGCCCGGGAACGGGCTTCGCTGAACTCGTGGGGTACCGGTCATGACGCGGTCACCACCGCGGAGGCCTCCAGCTCGCTCTTCTCCTCCAGCTGCGCGAGCACCGCCTTGTAGTCGCGCGAGATGACCTTCGTGAAACCGGCCGCCGCGCGCGGCCAGTCGGCGAGCAGCGCGGCCGCGACCGCCGAGTCGGTCTCCCGTTCGTGACGCAGCAGGAGCTTGCCGATGACGTCGATGTCGGCGGCGCCCACCGGGTCGAGGTCGACCAGCTCGGCGTTGACCTTGCCCGGGTCGAGGCGGTGCACGTAGGCCACACCGCCCGACATGCCGGCCGCGAAGTTGCGCCCGGTCGGGCCGAGGATGAGCACGGTTCCACCGGTCATGTACTCGCAGCCGTGGTCGCCGACGCCCTCGACGACGGCGAGCGCGCCGGAGTTTCGGACCGCGAAGCGCTCGCCGACCTGGCCGCGCATGTAGAGCTCGCCGCCGGTGGCGCCGTAGAGGACGGTGTTGCCGGCGATGATGTTCTCCTCGGCGGCGAACGGTGCCGAGGAGTCGGGGCGCACGACGATCCGGCCGCCGGACAGGCCCTTGGCGACGTAGTCGTTGGCCTCTCCGAACAGGCGCAGGGTGACGCCGCTGGCGGTGAAGGCGCCGAAGGACTGCCCGGCCGTTCCGTGCAGGTGCGCGACGATGGTGTCGTCGGGCAGGGTGTCGCGGTGGCGGCGGGTCACCTCGCCCGACAGCATCGCGCCGACCGAGCGGTCGGTGTTGCGGATCGGGAGGTTCACGGTGACCGGTTCGCGGTTCTCCAGGGCCGGTTCGGCGGCGGCGATGAGCCGGTGGCCGAGGGTCCCGTCGAGGTCGTGCCGCTGGCCGATGAGGCGGCGGCGGGGGCCTTCGACGGGGGTGGCCAGGATCGGCCGCAGGTCGAGGTCGCCGGCCTTGGTGTGTCCGAGGACGGGCGCGACGTCGAGGAGTTCGACCTGGCCGACCGCCTCGTCGATGCTGCGCAGACCGAGCGAGGCGAGCAGTTCGCGGACCTCCTCGGCGATGTAGCGGAAGAAGTTCTCCACGAACTCCGGCGTGCCGGTGTACTTGGCGCGCAGGGCGGGGTTCTGGGTGGCCACGCCCACCGGGCAGGTGTCGAGGTGGCAGACGCGCATCATGATGCAGCCGGTGACGATGAGCGGCGCGGTGGCGAAGCCGTACTCCTCGGCGCCGAGCAGGGCGGCGACGAGCACGTCGCGGCCGGTCTTCATCTGCCCGTCGACCTGAACGACCACGCGGTCGCGCAGGCCGTTGCGGATCAGCGTCTGCTGCGTCTCGGCCAGCCCGATCTCCCACGGCGTTCCCGCGTGCTTGATGGAGTTCGCCGGCGCCGCGCCGGTCCCGCCGTCGTGGCCGGAGATCAGCACGACGTCGGCGTGCGCCTTGACCACGCCCGCCGCGACCGTGCCGACGCCCGCCTCGGAGACGAGTTTGACGTGGATGCGGGCGCGCCGGTTGGCGTGTTTGAGGTCGTAGATGAGCTGCGCGAGGTCCTCGATCGAGTAGATGTCGTGGTGCGGGGGCGGCGAGATGAGCCCGACGCCGGGCGTGGAGTGCCGGGTCTTGGCGATCCACGGGTGCACCTTGTTGCCGGGCAGCTGGCCGCCCTCGCCGGGCTTGGCGCCCTGGGCCATCTTGATCTGGATGTCGTCGGCGTTGACCAGGTACTCGCTGGTGACCCCGAAGCGGCCGGAGGCGACCTGCTTGACGGCGCTGCGGCGCAGGGGGTCGTAGAGGCGGTCGACGTCCTCGCCGCCCTCACCGCTGTTGGAGCGCCCGCCGAGGCGGTTCATGGCGATGGCGAGCGTCTCGTGGGCCTCGGCCGAGATCGCGCCGTAGGACATCGCGCCGGTGTTGAAGCGCTTGACGATCGACTCGACCGACTCGACCTCGTCGATGGCGACCGGTTCGCGGTCGCCGACGCGCAGCCCGAACAGGCCGCGCAGGGAGCCGCTGTCGGCGGCGAGCGCGTCGACCTTGGCGGTGTAGCGCTTGAAGACCTCGTACTGGCCCGAGCGGGTGGAGTGCTGGAGGAGGAACACCGTCTCGGGGTTGAAGAGGTGGACCTCGCCCTCGCGGCGCCACTGGTAGTCGCCGCCGGGTTCGAGGAGTTCGATGCCGTCGGCGGTGGCCTCGTCGGCGGCGACCATCTCGTAGGCGGCGCGGTGGCGGGCGGCGACCTCGCCGGCGAGGACCGAGAGGTCGGCTCCGCCGAGGCGGGAGTCGGTGCCGGTGAAGTAGCGGGCGACGAAGTCGCGGTCGAGGCCGAGGGCTTCGAAGACCTGGGCGCCGCAGTAGGACGACACGGTGGAGATGCCCATCTTCGACATCACCTTGAGCACGCCCTTGCCGAGGGCCTTGACGTAGTTGGCGATCGCCTCGTGGGGCTTCTGGCCGGGCAGCGCGCCGGTGGTGATGAGGTCTTCGATGGACTCGAAGGCCAGGTAGGGGTTGACCGCGGCGGCGCCGTAGCCGAGCAGGACGGCGACGTGGTGGACGGTCCGCGCGTCGCCGGCCTCGACGACGAGGGCGACCTGGGTGCGGGTCTGTTCGCGGACGAGGTGCTGGTGGACGGCGGCGGTCAGCAGGAGCGCCGGGATGGGCGCGAGGTCGGCGGTGGAGTCGCGGTCGGAGAGGACGAGGATGCGCACGCCGTCCTCGATGGCCTCCGACACGTGCCGGCAGATCTCGATGAGGCGGTCGCGGACGCCTTCGGCGCCGTCGCGGACGCGGTAGAGGCCGGAGACGCGCACGGCCTTGAAGCCGGGCAGGTCGCCGTCGTCGTCGATGGAGAGGATCTTGGCGAGGTCGTCGTTGTCGATGACCGGGTAGGGCAGCTGGATCTGGCGGCAGTTGGCCGGGCCCGGGTCGAGGAGGTTGTGCTCGGGGCCGATGGTGGTGGACACGCTGGTGACCAGTTCCTCGCGGATGGCGTCCAGCGGGGGGTTGGTGACCTGCGCGAAGAGCTGCGCGAAGTAGTCGTAGAGCAGCTTGGGGCGCTTCGACAGGGCCGCGATGGGCGTGTCGGTGCCCATGGACACGACCGGCTCGGCGCCGTCGCGGGCCATCGGTGCCAGCAGCAGCCGCAGTTCCTCGTCGGTGTAGCCGAAGGTGCGCTGGCGGCGCAGGACCGAGTCGTGGGTGTAGACGACGTGCTCGCGCTCGGGCAGTTCCTCAAGGTGGATCAGGCCGGCGTGGAGCCAGTCGGTGTAGGGCTGCTCGGCGGCCAGGTCGGCCTTGATCTGGTCATCGTCGAGGACCTGGCCGGCCTCGGTGTCGACCAGGAACATGCGGCCGGGGCGCAGGCGGCCCTTCTGCACGATCGTCGCCGGGTCGAGGTCGACGACGCCCGCCTCGCTGGCGAGGACGACCAGGTCGTCCGCGGTGCGGCACCACCGCGCCGGGCGAAGGCCGTTGCGGTCGAGGACGGCGCCGATCTGGGTCCCGTCGGTGAAGGCCACGCAGGCCGGTCCGTCCCAGGGCTCCATGAGGCTGGCGTGGTACTGGTAGAACGCGCGGCGCTTGGGGTCCATCCCGTCGTCGCTCTCCCACGCCTCGGGGATCATCATCAGCATCGAGTGCGGCAGGGAGCGTCCCGACAGGTGCAGCAGTTCGACGACCTCGTCGAAGCTCGCCGAGTCGGAGGCGCCGGGCGTGACGATCGGGTAGAGGCGCTTGATGCGGCCGGGCAGGAGCCTGCTGTCGAGCAGGGCCTCGCGGGCGCTCATCCAGTTGCGGTTGCCGCGGATGGTGTTGATCTCGCCGTTGTGGGCGACCATCCGGTAGGGGTGCGCCAGCGGCCACGAGGGGAAGGTGTTGGTGGAGAAGCGGCTGTGCACGACCGCGATCGCCGACTCCAGGGTCGGGTCGGTCAGGTCGGGGTAGAACACGCCCAGCTGCTCGGGCGTGAGCATGCCCTTATAGACGATCGTGCGCGACGACAGCGAGGGGAAGGCGACCTCGATGCGGCGCTCGCGGGTCTCGCGTTCGGCCTGCTTGCGCACGCAGAAGGCGACCCGGTCGAGTTCGAGGCCGGACAGGGCGCGGCCGTCGGCGAGGCGGCCGGCCGAGATGAAGACCTGCGCGATGGCGGGCATGGCGTCGCGCGCGGCGGGGCCGAGGCCGTCGGCGACGACCGGGACGTCGCGCCAGCCGAGCAGGACGGCGCCTTCGGTGATGACGTACTTCTCGACGATGCGCATCACCTGGGACGCCAGCTCGGGGTCCTGGGGCAAGAAGACCATGCCGGTGGCGTAGGAGCCCTCGGGCGGCAGGTCGAAGTCGACGACGTCGCGGTAGAAGCGGTCGGGGATCTGGAGCATGATCCCGGCGCCGTCGCCGCTGTCGGGGTCGGCGCCGCTGGCGCCGCGGTGCTCCATGCGGCACAGGGCCGAAAGGCCGCTGTCGACGATGCGGTGGGACCGTCGCCCGCGCACGTCCACGACGAATGCGACGCCGCACGCGTCGTGCTCGTACGCCGGGCGGTACAGGTCGCGGTGTTCAACGGTATGAGTCAACGCCACGGGCCTCCTTGTCGTCGCGATCGCGGATCAGTACCGCGTGAGTAGTCGGGACGACAATGGCCCGGAATTCGTAACCGATCGGCAACGTAGATCTTGCGCTGCGGTGATATCGGTCCGGCAAGTGTAGGGGATGTTCGGTGTTGATCTCCACCAGCTCCCACCAGGTGGTGGAGGTGTCGCATGCACGTACTACGCTCGCTAGCGCCCCAGGCCGCGACAACGCGGTTACCCCTTTAGGAGAACAGAGTCACATGGCACAGCAACCACCCCCCGGTAACTACCCGCCTCCCTCGGGCGGTCAGTACCCCCCTCCCGGCGGCCAGCCGGGTCAGCCCGGTCAGCCGCAGGGCGGTTTCCCGCCTCCCGCGCCTGGCGCTCCCCAGGGCGGTTTCCCGCCTCCGGCCCCGCCCGCCAAGAAGGGCGCCGGCGGCAAGATCGCGGCCGTCGTCGGTGTCGTGGTCGTCATCGGCATCGTCCTGGTCCTGAAGTTCGGCATCAGTGCCCTCTTCGGCGACAGCGCGCTCGACGCGAAGACCGGTGACTGCCTCACCAACACCGCCGACGCCAACGACACCGAGGTCGTCGACTGCTCCGACGCGAGCGCGTACTACACCGTCACCTCGGTCGACAACGCTCCCGGCTCGGACCAGACCCAGTGGTGCATGGGCGACGAGCAGGCGACCACCACCCTCTCCGAGGGCGAGAGCCTCACCAATCCCGACGTTGTCTACTGCCTCGTCGAGAAGTAAGCCGCACGCGATCGGCGGTCTCCTCCCGGAGGCCGCCGATCCGTTCGTCCGGGGGCCCTAGCCGCGCCGTCCGCGCAGCAGCCAGATCAGGTAGGGCGCCCCGATGAGCGCGGTCACGATCCCCACCGGGATCCCGCGCGGCGCCAGCAGCGAACGCCCGATCGCGTCGGCGACGACGAGCAGGGTCGCCCCGAACAGCGCCGAGACGGGCACCAGGCGCCGGTAGTCGGTGCCGGCGACCTTCCTTGCCAGGTGCGGCGCCACGAGGCCCACGAAACCCACGGCGCCGATCGCGCCCGCCGTCAGCGCGGCCAGCACCGCCCCGCCGGTGAGCACCAGTACACGAGTGCGACCGAGGCCCAGGCCCAGCGAGCGCGGCAGGTCCTCCCCCAGCGCGAGCATGTTCAGGGGCCTCGCCGACCACACCAGCGCCGCCACGATCACCAGTCCCGGGACCAGCCACCAGACCTGGTCCTCACCACGGGCGTACGAGCTCCCCGACAGCCACACCAGTGCCGCCGAGATGTTCATGTGGGCGCGGACGGCAAGGAGGTTGACCAGGGCCATGCCGGTGGCGGCCACGCCGATGCCGACGAGGATGACGCGCGTGGGGTCGAGGTGCCCGCCTTTCGAGCGGGCGGCGAGCAGGACGAGGCCGAGGGCGAGGACACCGCCGACCATCGCCAGGATCGGCACGGCCTCGGCCGGCGCTCCGGGCGCCAGCGTGATCAGGGCGACCGCGCCGACGGCGGCGCCGCCGGTGATGCCGAGCAGCTGCGGTTCGGCCAGCGGGTTGCGCACGACGGCCTGCACGGAGGAGCCGGCCGCGGCGAGCATGGCGCCGGCCAGGGCGGCGACCAGGATGCGCGGCACCCGCGAACCGAGGATGTCGCGGGCGAGGTCGTCGGCGTTCCAGGGCGCGAAGGCCGCCCAGGCGATGTCGACCTCGCCGACCCGCAGCGCGAGCACGAACGCGGCGATCAGGACGAGCGTGCCGCCGGTGAGGAGCGCGACGTAGGCGCGCCTGCTCATGGGGCCGCGGACGGCGACGGCCGCGCCGCCGCCCTCGTCGCCGGTGACGATCTTGCGGGCCAGGAGGATGAAGACCGGTCCGCCGAGCAGCGCGGCCAGGATCCCCACGGGGAGTTCGCCGGCACCGGCCGAGGGCGGGGCGATCAGGCGCGCGGCGACGTCGGCGGCCAGGAGGAGGGCGGCCCCGATGATGCCGGCGAAGGGGATGAGCCACACGTGCGGGCGCAGGCCGACGCGGCGGACGGCGATGGGCGCGAGGAGGCCGACGAAGCTGATGGGCCCGGCGACGGTGACGGCCGCCGCGGCGCACAGGACGGCCAGGCCAAGCGCGGCGAGTCGGATGCGGCCGACGGGCACGCCCATCGCCTCGGCGGCGTCGTCGCCGAGGCGGAGGAGGTCGAGGGGCCGGGCGAGGGCGAAGGCGGCCGCGACGGCCAGGACGACGACGGCGCCGACGACCGACGGCTTCGTCATCGTGTTCTGCACGAGGGTGCCCTTGCCCCAGAAGAAGAGCTGCCCGGCGAGGGGCTCGTTGAGCAGGAGCAGCAGCGCGGCGACCGAGGCGGCGGCGAAGGTGACGGCCGATCCGGCGAGGAGGACCCGGCCGGGAGTGCGGGGGCCGCGCGAGGTGAGCATCCAGACGATCGCCATGGCCGCCACGCCTCCGCCGAAGGCCGCCAGGCCTCCCGAGAGCAGAGCGAGACCCGGCAGGACCGGAACGGCCACGGTCACCACGACCACGCCGAGGTAGGCGCCGGCGTTCACGCCGAGTGTGTCGGAGGAGGCCAGCGGGTTGCGGGTGACGCCCTGGACGAGGACGCCGGCGACGCCGAGCGCGACGCCGGCGACGAGCCCGGCCAGCAGCCTCGGCAGCCGCGACCCGAGCAGGACGGCCTCGGTCAGCTCACCGGCGGCGCCCTGGCCGATGTGGACCAGCGCGACGCCGGCGAGGACCAGGAGCGCGGCGGCGCCCCAGAGCAGGCGTCGCCGCAGCTGGGGATGCCCGGGATGGGTCGTCGCGGGAAGGGTGCTCACGTGGCGTCACCTGTGTCG
The DNA here is from genome assembly GCF_040655735.1 of Phytomonospora sp. NPDC050363. Classification (NCBI taxonomy): domain Bacteria; kingdom Bacillati; phylum Actinomycetota; class Actinomycetes; order Micromonosporales; family Micromonosporaceae; genus Phytomonospora; species Phytomonospora sp. NPDC050363. Next base: position 162,592 of record NZ_JBFAKK010000010.1, on the reverse strand, counting down.
GCGGGTCGGGGCGGGGAACAAGGGCGCGGCCGCCCGGGTGCGGGCGGCCGCGCCGGTCGCGTCAGGAGGTGAGGGCCTTGACGGTCTCGTCGAGCAGCTGACCGCAGGAGAGCGGGCCGCCGAAGAACCACGTGCCCGGGTCGAGCGCCTCGACATTGCCGCCCTTGACGAAGCCGAGGTCGGTCCACAGCTCGTTGTCGGCGAGGTCGCCGGTCACCGGGTTGTCGGCGTCGGAGGCGACGTAGAGGAAGCTCGCGTCGTCGGGGACGGCGGTGAGGCCCTCGACGGTCACGGTGGTCATGCCCCACGCGTCGGGTTCACCGGTCCAGGCGTTGGCCACACCGGTCTTCCCGACCACCTCGCCCGCCAGGGACTTGCCGGTCATCATCCGGAACTGCGCGGCGCCCTCGGTGGTGAAGACCTGCGACAGCGCGAAGGGCGCACCGGCCTTGCCGGCCGCGGCGATGGCCTCGGTGGCGGTGGCGATCTCGGTGTCGAGAGCGGTGAGGACCTTCTCGGCCTCGGTGGGCTTGCCCGTGGCCAGGCCCATCTGCTCGACGATGAAGCGCATGCCGGCGAACTGGCCGCCCTCGTACTTGGTGTAGTTGTAGGTCGCCAGCGGCGCGATCCCGGCGAGGGCGTCGCGGTTGGCGGTGGCCCGGTCCTCGTCGGTGATGATCAGGTCGGGCTGGAGCGCGCGGATCTCCTCGATGCTCGGCTCTTGGCGCGTGCCGACGTCCTTGACGCCCTCGGGAACGCGCGGGCCGGCGGTCACCCAGGTGTCGTAGCCCTCGATGTCGGCGACCCCGACGGGCGTGACGCCGATGGCCAGCAGGTCCTCGACGTAGGTCCACTCCAGCGCCACGATCTTGGTGGCGGGCTTGTCGAGGGAGACCTCGCCGGCGGTGGTGGTGAGCGTGATCGCGCCGCCCTTGTCGTCGTTGTCGCTGCCGCCGTCGGCGGTCTTGCCGCTGCACGCGGCCAGACCGAGGGCGAGGGCGGCCACCGCGACCGCGCCGAGGAACTTGCGCATTGTTCTCCTTAGGTGAGCTGTTGCTCTGTCGTCGGCCGAGGGAAGACGGCCACGTGCCCGGTGCCGGGGTCGCGAAGGATCGTCACCGAGAGGTCGAAGGCCCGCGCCACGGTCTCGTCGGTGATGACCTCGGCCGACGGGCCCTTGGCGATCACCCGGCCCCCCGCGACGACGGCGACCTGGTCGGCGTAGCCGGCGGCCTGTCCGAGGTCGTGGAGGACGAGCCCGCAGGCGATGCCGTGCTCGTCGGCGAGGCGCCGGACGAGGTCGAGGACCTCGTACTGGTGCTTGAGGTCGAGGTAGGTCGTCGGCTCGTCGAGGAGGAGGACCCCGGCGCGCTGCGCGAGGACGGTCGCCAGCCACGCGCGCTGCCGTTCACCGCCGGACAGCTCGTCGAGACGACGGGAGGCCAGCCCGGCGGCGTCGGCGACGTCCATCGCCCAGTCGACGGCCTCGCGATCCTCCGCGCTGTGCCTGGCGAAGGCGCCGCTGTGCGCGTAGCGACCGTGCCGGACCAGCTCGCCGACGGTCACGCCCGCAGGGACGAGGGGCTGCTGCGGGAGGAACGCAAGACGCCGGGAGAGTTCGCGGCGGGAAAGGCCGTCGACGGGATCGCCGTCGACGCTGACCTGCCCGGCGAGCGGGGCCTGGAGGGCGGCCATGGTGCGCAGGAGGGTCGATTTCCCGCAGCCGTTGGCGCCGACGAGGACGGTGACGGCGCCTGGTTCGAGGGTGAGCTCGACGTCGCCGACGACCGGATGTCCGGCCTGGTACCCCACGGTGAGCCCCGAAGCCACCAGTGTCATCCCGCCTCCTCCAGTGCAGAGCGGGGCAACCTTAGCTTAGGGCAGGCTTATCTAATTGCCTGGGGTGTCCGAAGATGATCCACCCCGCGAGGTCCGCTCGGCGACCCAGTCGAGATAGGGGCCGTGGCCTCCGGTGACCGGCGTGACGAGCACCTCCGGCGTCTCGTAGCCGTGCCTGGCGACGATGAACGCGGTCAGCTCGCCGGCGGCCGCCTCGGTCGTCTTGAACACGACCCGCCACTCCCGCGACTCCTCCACCGCGCCCGCCCACCAGTACACGCTGGCGATCGGGCCCTCGACCTGAGCGCACGCCGCCAGCCGGGCGGCCACCGCCTCACCCGCGAGGCGGGCGGCGGCCTCCTCGGCCGGCAGCGTCGTCGTCACCAGGACGAGAGCGGTCATCAGTCCCGCAGCTTCGGCGGGTTGCGCAGGATCGCGGCGAGGAAGGCCGGGTTGTTGCGCAGGTACCGGCGCCACAACCGCTTGGGCTCCTTGGCCAGCCGGTAACTCCACTCCAGGCCGTGCTCGCGCATCCAGTCCGGTGCTCGCTTGACGAGACCGGCGTGCATGTCGAAGGCCGCGCCCACCCCGAACAGCGCCGGGGCGTGCAGAAGCTCGCGGTGCGCGGCCATCCAGCGCTCCTGCTTCGGCGTCGAGAGACCGACCCACACCAACTCGGCGCCCGAGTCGTTGATCCGCTCGACGATCTGCGCGTCCTCGTCGGCGGTCAGGGGACGAAACGGCGGCGAGTACATGCCGGCGATCTTCAACTGCGGGAAGCGGGCGGTGAGGCGCGCGGCGAGCAGCTCGGGCACGCCCTCCTTGCCGCCGTAGAGATAGGACGACCAGCCGCGCTCGGCGGCCCGCGCCAGGACGGTCTGCATGAGGTCGGCGCCGAACACCTGGCCCATCCACTCCGCGCCCGCCTTGTGGCCGGCCCACACCATCGGCATGCCGTCGGGCGTGGTCAGGCCGGAGGCGTTGTGGATGCGCATGAGCTCGGCGTCCCGCTGCGACTCCATGACACCGTGCACGCCAGTGACGCACACGTAATGCCGCTCGCGCTCGTCCACCCAGCGGGTGACCTCGTCGATCGCCATGTCCCGGTTGATGGCGCTGATGCCCACACCGAGGACGTCGACGCGCTGGATGCGGCCGGTTCCCATCTCCGTACCCACTTACTTGCCGAGCTTCCTGGCCACCTGGTCGTGGATCCAGCGGTAGGTCGAGGTGAGGCCCTCGCGCAGGGAGATCGAGGGCTCCCAGTTGAACTCCTTCTGGATCAGCGTGTTGTCGCTGTTGCGGCCGCGCACGCCCAGAGGACCGTCGATGTGCTTGAGCTTGATGTCGACACCGGCGATGCCGGCGACCACGTGGTAGAGGTTGTTGATCGTGGTGATCTCGGAGCTGCCGACGTTGAGCGGGTCGACGAAGTCACCGCGGGTCAGCATGCGCGTGCCGTGCACGCAGTCGTCGACATAGGTGAAGCTGCGGGTCTGCTCCCCGTCGCCCCAGATCTCGACCTCCGGCTGACCGGTCAGCGCCGCGATCGCGACCTTCCGGCAGGCCGCCGCCGGGGCCTTCTCACGGCCGCCGTCCCACGTGCCCTCGGGGCCGTAGATGTTGTGGTAGCGGGCGATGCGGGTCTCCAGGCCGAAGTCCTCGCGGAAGTGGCGGCACATGCGCTCGCTGAAGAGCTTCTCCCAGCCGTAGCCGTCCTCGGCGTCGGCGGGGTAGGCGTCCTCTTCCTTGAGGGCGGTCAGGTTCGGGTCCGTCTGCTTGTAACCGGCGTACACGCACGCCGAGGACGAGTAGAAGAACCGGCCGACGCCCGCGTCGCGGGCCGCCATCAGCATGTGGGTGCTGGGCAGGACCGAGAGCATGCACTCGGCCTTGTGGGTCTCGATGAAGCCCATGCCGCCCATGTTGCAGGCGAGGTTGTAGACCTCTCCGGCACCGCCGTCGAGGACCTCGCGCGCCGCGTCCAGGAGACCGACGTCCCGGCTGAGGTTGTCGGCGGCCTCGTGCCGCTGGTCCCACCGGTCGAACGGCTTGATGTCGACCGCGCGCACCGTCTTGCCTTCGGCGAGCAAAGCCCGCACGAGGTGTCCGCCGATGAACCCACCGGCTCCGGCCACCACGGCATCAAACGCTGGCATCGTCACGCTCCATTTCGGTGTTTGGCGGCACTGCGGGGGCTACATTACAGCCGGGTAACGCCCACCGTGCCGCAAGGATACCTAGGCATGGAGACGCGGTGACGGGCGCGTTTGGTTCAGTTCACGCGGGATTCAGGTGGGGTTTGGGGCGCGGGGTGGAGTGGGTGGTTTTCGGGTGATATCGCGGGGTTGGGTCGCAGCGGCGGGGTACGGGGCGTGATCGCGGAAGGGCGTGACGCGACGGGGGGTGAGGAGGGGTTTGCGGGGTTTGCGGGTGGGATCGTGGTGCAGGGGCTGGCGCGGGGGAGGGTGTTCGGCGCGGGGGCGGGGAATCGGTGAGGTTGGTCGCGTGGGGCGGAGTGCGCGGGACGGCGCGGGGGGCGCGGGGGGGCGCGGGAAGCAGCGCGCAGGGCACGGCGCGGGGGACGCGGGGCACGGCGCGGGGCGCAACGCACGGGAGTACGGCGCGGGACGCAGGGCGCGACGGTGCGGCGGGGGTGCGGGCACGGTCGGGCGGAGGCTTCGGGCGGCGCGGCGAGAACCGGGCTGGTGCGGCACGGGCTTGACGCCGGGGGCCGGCCCCGGGTTTCGGCTCCCGAGACCGGCAACGCGAAGCGTGATCGCGACCCTTCCGGGCACAGGTTCGAGGTTCTCCGACGCGAAGCGCGGGGTTCGCCGCCGCGAAAACCGCCCGCTGTGGGCCGACGGTGCCCCCTGCAACTCGCACTGCGACAGCCGAGTGGGGCGTTTACCCTCGCGCCCCGCCCTACAAGAGCCGACCGGGGCGTCCACCCCTTGCGCCCCGCTCCCCGACAGCCACCCGCACCGCCGCACCGGCACAAGCACCCCACCCACGCCTGAGCCCCGCCACGGCCAGGCCGGCGCGGACCTCCTCGGGGCCGGCCTCGGTCTCCTCGATGTAATCACCATGCCGGGTGAGATCCGCGCGGCTCGCCTGGAGCAGCGCGTAGTAGTCGTCGGCGTCGGTCGGGAGCAGCTCGGTCAAAGTGAGCCCGGCACGGTCGGTGGGTACAGCGGGAAGCCCTCGCGGCGTCGGCATGACCCGCGAGGCTAGCCCACCCCTCCCCTACGCCGTCGGCACGTCCCAGTCCGTCAGCGCCGACGCGCCCTTCGCGAAGGTCTTGTCGGGGATCCCGCGCAGCAGCGCCGTCCGCAGGGGCACCACGAACTTCCCCTGCGCGGCGAACACTCCGCCGACCCCCCGCGACATCCTCGACATCCGCGCGATGCGCGGCCGCCGCAGCTCCTCGTAGCGCCGCAGCCCGTCGGGCACCGACTTCCCGCCGAGGCACACCCCGAGCGTCACCGCGTCCTCCAGCGCCAGGCAGGCGCCCTGCCCCAGGTCTGGGGTCATCGCGTGCGCGGCGTCGCCCAGCAGAGCGACCCCGCTGGTGGCGCCGGCGTGCACGAAGCTGCGGGGCAGCGGATCGACGAACTCCACGGGGTGCTGCAGCAGCTCTTCAGGCCGCGTCGCCGCGATCAGCTCGCCGATCGGCTCGTGCCACCCGGCGAACCAGCGCTTCAGCAGGTCGAGCTGCCCCACCGACGACTCGGGCCGCACGCTCCCCCGCGCCTCGGCCGCCCAGTACACGCCGTGCCGGCCCAGGTCGGCGTAGATGAACCGCCGCCCAGACCCTTGCGTCTCACCACCGTCGACGACGTCGGGCGCACGGAAGCGCGGCACGACGGCCCGCCAGGCGACCCGGCCGGCCCCGACGAGGCGCGCGCGGTTGTCCAGCGTCGACCTCGCGAGACTGCTGATCCCGTCGGCGCCGACGACCAGGTCGGCCGTCAGCGTCTCCCCGCCGAGTTTGACGGCGGGCGAGTCACCGAGGCGCAGCCCGGTCACGGTGGCGCCGGTCCGGATCGAGGCGTTGTCGCCGAGCGCGGCGACGAGGGCCTCGTGCAGGTCCTGCCGGTGGACCACGACGGTCCCCGACAGGCCCTCACCGCGGTCCCCGGCCTCGGTCATGCGGATCAGCCAGCGTCCTTCGGGGGTGCGCAACCCTCCGGTGCGGTCCTGCCGGACGGCGATCGCGTCCAGTGCCGCGCCCATCCCGAGCGCGCGCAGGGCGCGAACCCCGTTGGCCCACAGCAGCAGGGCGGCGCCGTCGGCGCGCAGACGGTCGTGGCGCTCCAGGATCTGCACCCGCCAGCCGGCGTTGACCAGCGCCACCGCGGCGGCCAGACCGCCGACTCCGGCGCCGACGACGACGGCGGAGCGCTCGTCCATCAGACCTTCCCGTCCTCGGTGGCCTTCTCTTTGCCGTCGGTGTCCTCGTCGGCGTCCTCCGCGACGGCCTCGGTGTCGCCAGGGTCGTCGCCGGTATCGTCGCCGGGTTCCTCGGTGCCGTCATCCGGGTCGGACGCGGCGTCGGCGACGCCGGGTGCGCCGGCCGAAGCGTCGGCCTTGCCCTCGATGGCCTCGGGGCTGTCGTAGGGCACCGCCACGAGGGCGCCGTCGGCCCCGGGCACGAGGACTTCGCGCTTGCCCTCGACCCGCAGCAGGTAGATCAGCGCGCCGACGATGATCGCCACGCTCATCCACTGGTTGAGCCGCAGCCCGAGGAAGTCCTGCGCGGGGTCGATGCGCATGCCCTCGATCCAGAAGCGGCCGATGCCGTAACCGAGCACGTAGACGGCGAAGGCACGGCCCTTGCCGAACTTCAGGCGCTTGTCCAGCTGCCACACCAGCAGCGCGACGCCGAGGTTCCACAGCAGCTCGTAGAGGAAGGTCGGGTGGTACGTGGCGACGTCCATGAAACCCGCGAGCCGGTTCGGCTCGTCGATCTCCACCGCCCACCAGGCGTCCAGCGGCCCGCCGTAAAGCTCCTGGTTCGCCCAGTTCCCCAGCCGTCCGATGGCCTGCGCGACCGGGATGCCGGGCGCGGCCGCGTCGGCGACCATCGACAGCGGGATGCCCAGCCGCCGGCAGGCGATCCAGGCGCCGAGGGCGCCGGCGATGATGGCGCCGGGAATGCCGAGCCCGCCCTTCCAGATCGCGAGGGCGTCCAGAGGCACGCCGCCCTCACCGAAGTAGGCCTCCGGCGAGGTGATGACGTGGTAGATCCGGGCGCCGACGATCCCGAACGGGACCGCCCACAGCGCGATGTCGATGACCGTGCCGGGCGCCGCGCCCCTGCGACGGAGCCGGAATTCGGTGATCACGCACGCGGCGATGATCCCGAGAATGATGGCGAGGGCGTAACCGCGGAGGGGGACGACACCGAAGAGGTGCCAGACGCTCTGCGACGGACTGGGGATGTAGGCGAGGTCCACGCCGACACGCTACCGGTTGTGCTCAGTTCACGCGTGCACGGCATCGCTGAGTTCGCCGGTCAGCGCCCGCAGCGAGGCGATCCCGTCTCCGATGCTCGACGCGTCGAGCAGGCACTTCACCATCGCGGATCCGACGATGACGGCGTCGGCGTAGCCGGCGATCTCGGCGGCCTGCGGCCCCGAGCGCACGCCGAGACCAACGCCGATCGGCAGGTCGGTGGCCTCGCGGGTGCGCCGGACCAGTTCGGGCGCGGCCGAGGAGGTCGTCTCGCGGGCACCCGTGACGCCCATGATGCTCTGGGCGTAGACGAAGCCGGTGGTGGCCGCGACGGTGCTCGCGATCCGCTCGTCGCTGGAACTGGGCGCGACGAGGAAGACGCGGTCGAGACCGTGGGCCTCACTCGCGGCGAGCCAGTCGTCGGCCTCGTCGGGGACGAGGTCGGGAGTGATGAGCCCGGCACCGCCGGCGGCGGCCAGGTCGCGCGCGAACGCGTCGACCCCGTAGCGCAGGACCGGGTTCCAGTAGGTCATGACCAGTACCGGGGCCCCCGCCGAGGCGACGCCCTCGACGGTACGCAGCACGTCGGCGCTTCGCAGGCCCTTCGCGAGCGCCTGTTCGGCGGCGCGCTGGATGACGGGCCCGTCCATGACCGGGTCGGAGTAGGGGAAGCCGATCTCGACGATGTCCGCGCCGGCCTCGACCATCGCGCGGGCCGCCTTGGTGGCGTCCTCGACGGTCGGAAAGCCCGCGGGCAGGTAGCCGACCAGGGCCGAGTGGCCTGCGGCGCGGATCTTGGCCATGGTGGGGCCGACGCTCACGGGGTGGGCTCCTCGTCGTAGAGACCGAACCAGCGGGCGGCGGTGTCCATGTCCTTGTCGCCGCGGCCGGAGAGGCACACGACGATGACGGCGTCTTCGGGGAGCGTCGGCGCGAGGCGGAGTGCTCCGGCGACCGCGTGGGCGCTCTCGATGGCGGGGATGATGCCCTCGGTGCGGCACAGGGTCTTGAAGGCGTCCATGGCCTCGGCGTCGGTGACCGCCTGGTAGGTCGCCCGCTTGGTGTCGAAGAGGTAGGCGTGCTCCGGTCCGACGCCGGGGTAGTCGAGGCCGGCCGAGATCGAGTGGGACTCGATGGTCTGGCCGTCCTCGTCCTGGAGGACGTAGGTGCGCGCGCCGTGCAGGACACCGGGTGTGCCGCCGGTGAGGGTGGCGGCGTGGCGGCCGGTCTCGACACCGTCTCCGCCGGCCTCGAAGCCGTAGAGGGCGACCTCGGGGTCGCCGACGAAGGCGTGGAAGGCGCCGATGGCGTTGGAGCCGCCGCCGACGCAGGCGCACACGACGTCGGGCAGGCGCCCGAGCTGTTCGAGGGACTGCGCGCGGGTCTCGTCGCCGATGCCGCGCACGAAGTCGCGGACCATGACGGGGAACGGGTGCGGTCCGCCGACGGTGCCGATCAGGTAATGCGTGGTGTCCACACTGGACACCCAGTCCCGGAGCGCCTCGTTCATGGCGTCCTTGAGGGTCTGGGAGCCGTTGGTCACCGGGATGACCTCGGCGCCGAGCATCCGCATCCGGGCGACGTTGAGCGCCTGGCGACGGGTGTCCTCGGCGCCCATGTAGACGGTGCACTCAAGGTCGAAGAGGGCCGCGGCGGTCGCGCTGGCGACGCCGTGCTGACCGGCTCCGGTCTCGGCGATGATGCGCGGCTTGCCCATGCGCTTGGTGAGCAGAGCCTGGCCGAGGACGTTGCGGACCTTGTGCGCGCCGGTGTGGTTGAGGTCCTCGCGCTTGAGCAGGATGCGACGCCCCGCCACCTGGGACAGGCGGGGGGCGTCGTAGAGCATGCTCGGCGTTCCGGCGTACTCGCGCAGGAGCCGGTCGAACTCGGCGAGGAACGCCGGGTCGTCGAAGGCCTTGCGGTAGGCCGCGTCGAGTTCGTCGAGCGCGGCGATCAGCGCCTCGGGGACGAACCTCCCGCCGAAGCTGGCGCCCTCGGCGGTGAGGAAGTGACCGGTGAGGTCCGGCAGGTCGCTCATCGGACGGGCCTCGGGGTCGCGGGGTGGCTGCCCGCGGTGACGAGATCGGCGACGGCGTCGCGCGGGCTCTTCTTGGTGACCAGCCCTTCGCCGACCAGCACCGCGTCGGCGCCGAAGCCGGCGTAGCGGATCAGGTCGCGGGCGTCGCGCACGCCCGACTCGGCGATCTTGACGACGTTGTTGGGCAGCCCCGGTGCGATGCGCTCGAAGACCGAGCGGTCGACCTGGAGGGTGTGCAGGTCGCGGGCGTTGACGCCGATGACCTTCGCACCGGCTTCGAGCGCCCGGTCGGCCTCTTCCTCGGTGTGGATCTCGACCAGGGCGGTCATCCCGAGCGACTCGACGCGGTCGAGCAGTCCGGTCAGGGTGTTCTGGTCGAGGGCGGCCACGATCAGCAGGACCAGGTCGGCGCCGTGCGCGCGGGCCTCGTGCACCTGGTAACTGGAGACGATGAAGTCCTTGCGCAGGACCGGGATCGAGACCTGGGCGCGGACCGCGTCGAGGTCGTCGAGTGAGCCCTTGAAGTAGTTCTTCTCGGTGAGGACGCTGATCGCCCGGGCGCCGCCCGAGGCGTACTCGGTGGCGAGTTCGGCGGGGTCGGGGATCTCGGCGAGCTGACCCTTCGACGGCGACGAGCGCTTCACTTCGGCGATGACGCCGACGCCGGGCGCTTTGAGCGCGGCGAGGGCGTCGATGGCGGGCGGCGTCGCCGCCGCCAGTTCACGGATCTCGTCCAGGGACACCCGCTGGACGCGCTGGGCCAGTTCTTCCTGGACGCCGGCGACGATTTCGTCGAGCACACTCATCCGGAACTCCCCTCTCCGGGTGCCATTTTGCCGATGTTAAGCGATGTCGGATCCTCGCCACGATCGAGGGCGTTCCACAGGTCGACGGGGTCGTCTGGTACGGCCGTCGTGGCGGTCGTACCCGTCGTGGTGCGTTCGTACCGGTTCGACATGTGCGGCCAGCGCGCGCTCTCGCGGAGGGCGAGGGCGGCGATGGCGGTGACGGCGAGGCCGCCGAGCGTGGTGGCGATCGGCCACAGGCCGGGTTCGCGGACGATCCCGAGGACGCCGCCGACGGTGACGGCCAGGCCGGCCAGCGCGAGGACGGCGGCGAGGACCTTGCGGGGGGCGCCGCGCGTGGCGTAGAGGGCGACGGCTCCGGCGAGGGCGACGATGGCCAGCGGGACGATCCAGGCGGCGAGGTCGGCGCCGGTGTGGTCGGTCAGCTTCGGCGGGAGCGGGTCGCGTCGCGGGACGGTCTCGGTCCACCAGACGCGCGTGGCGGCGTAGAGGGCGAGTCCGGCTCCGGCGATGCCGCCGAGGATGGCGGTGGCGAGTTGTCTCCGGGGGTTCATGACGGCTGGTCCTGTCCGGGTGCGGTGACCGGGAGTTCTCGTCCGGTGAAGCAGGTGCGGGTGCCGGTGTGGCAGGCGGGCCCGGTCTGGTCGACGGTGACGAGCAGCGCGTCGCCGTCGCAGTCGAGGGCGACGGAGCGGACGTGCTGGACGTTTCCGGAGGTGGCGCCCTTGACCCAGTACTCCTGGCGGCTGCGGGACCAGTAGGTGGCGCGGCCGGTGGTAAGCGTGCGGTGCAGCGCCTCGTCGTTCATCCACGCGAGCATGAGGACCTCGCCGCTGCCGTACTGCTGGACGACGGCGGCGACCAGGCCGGCCGGGTCGCGGCGGAGCCGGTCGGCTATCGCGGGGTCGAGGGCTGAGGGTGGCGCCATGGAAACCGATTGTGTCGTGCCCGGGGGCGGGGACCTACACCGGCCCCTGCCGACGGGGACATGGTCACCCCATCGGCGGTCGGCGCGAAGTACACTCGAATTATTTCATCGCTCGTTGAATTCCCACCCCCGGGGAGACCCCATGCGACCCGCGATCAACATCGCCGATCTCGTCGTCGAGCGAGGGCGCCGCCGCGTCCTGCCCGGCCTTTCCTGCTCGATCGCCGCCGGGACGGTCACCGGCCTGCTCGGACCGAGCGGGAGCGGCAAGACGACTCTCATGCGCGCGATCGTCGGCGTGCAGAAGATCCGCTCGGGCACCGTCACGGTGCTCGGAGAGCCGGCCGGTTCGGCCGTGCTGCGTCACCGGATCGGCTACCTGACGCAGGCGCCGTCGGTGTACGCCGACCTCTCGGTCCGCGCGAACGTGCGCTACTTCGCCACCCTCCACGGCGTCGGAGCGAACGAGGCCGACCGGACCGTCACCGACGTGGGCCTGGAATCGGCCGCCGGGCAGCTGGTCGGGAACCTCTCCGGCGGCCAGCGGGCGCGGGCGTCGCTGGCGTGCGCGCTGGTGGCCAGGCCGGAGCTGCTCGTCCTGGACGAGCCGACCGTCGGCCAGGACCCGGTCTTGCGCCACGACCTGTGGCAGCACTTCCACGAACTGGCCGCCCAGGGCACGACCCTGCTGGTGTCCAGTCACGTCATGGACGAGGCCGCGCGCTGCGAGCGGCTGCTGCTGATCCGGGAAGGCGGGATCGTCGCCGACGACACTCCCGACGGCCTGCGGGAGACCACGGGCACCCAGGACATGGACGAGGCGTTCCTGCGCCTCATCCGCGAGCAAGAGGGCCGCGTCTGATGTCGATCCGGATCACCGCGGCGACGACCGCGCGCATTCTCCGGCAGCTCGTCACCGACCGCCGGACGGTGGCGCTGATCCTGCTGGTCCCGGCGCTGCTGCTGACGCTTCTGCGCCATGTCATGGACTCCGATCCGGCCGTCTTCGACCGGGTCGGCCTGGTGATGCTCGGCGTCTTCCCCTTCATCTCGATGTTCCTGGTCACCAGTGTCGCGATGCTGCGCGAGCGGACCGGCGGGACACTCGAACGGATGCTGACCACACCGCTGAACAAGCTGGATCTGCTGCTGGGCTACGGAATCGCGTTCGCGGTCGCCGCCGGGGTGCAGGCGGCGATCGCCGCGACGGTGGCCTATCGCCTCCTCGGGCTCGACACCGCCGGGAGCCCGTGGCTGATCGGCGCGCTGGCGGTCGCCAACGCGGTCCTGGGCGTCGCGGTGGGCCTGTTCCTCTCCGCCTTCGCCACGAGCGAGTTCCAGGCGGTGCAGTTCATGCCCGCGGTCGTGCTTCCGCAGTTGCTGCTGTGCGGGCTGATCTGGCCGCGCGACGAGATGGCCGGCTGGTTGCAGGGCGCCAGCGAGGTCATGCCCCTGACCTACGCGGTGGAGGCGCTGACCGAGGTCGGCGCGAACACCGGGATGACCCGCACGCTGTGGGTGGACCTCGCGGTCGTGCTGGGCGTGGCGCTGCTGGCGCTGGTGCTGGGCGCGGCGACGTTGCGCCGCCGCACCGACTGAGACGGACGCGAGCAGGGGCCGGATCCGCACGGATCCGGCCCCCGGCCTGTCAGCGCCAGGTGTCGCGCAGGGTGATCGCGCAGCCGGAGGAGGCCGTCACCGTGTGGGAGCGGTTCGGGTCGCTCTCCCAGACGACGGCGCCGTTGTGCCGCTTGACGTACTTGTACTGGAAGGCGGTGCCGACCGGCAGGGTCAGCGCCGCCGAGGTCCACAGTGGATACGTGGCCGCGTCGGTGGTCAGCGGCACGGCGTTCTGCGCCGACCAGTTCGCCAGCTGCGGGATGCTGCCGGTCACGTAGACGTTCTGGCCCCAGACGGTCGTGGCCGTGGCGCTGAAGGTGACCTGCACCCCGCTCGCGCAGGTGCCCGGGCCGGGCCCGGGATCGCCCTGCGTCATGGCGTTGGCGTGCAGCGCGAGCACCCCGTTCGCCGGCACGGTCCCGGTGTAGGAGCCACCGGTGACGCGGTAGGACGGGCCGGTGCAGGAGCGATCGGCGGGCTTGTAGTCGCCGTTGGCGACGTCGCAGTAGACACCGTCGGGCAGGCCGGTGGCGAAGGCCCGGGTCAGGCTCGCCCCGGAGGCGTTGAAGGCGGCGTGGGCCTTGCTCGCGCGCCCGAAGGCGATCTGGTTCGAGCCGTTGCTCCACCAGTGGGTGGTCGCCTGGCCGGCGGCGGCCTCGCGGAGGGCGCCGAGGTTGAGCACGGCCCGCTGGCGGTGCGAGCATTCCCAGCCGGTGGCGCACGCTCCCGACGCGGTGAGCGCCGGCGTCGTCGTTCCATCCGATGTGGACGGTGGGCCCGCCTCGGGGTCGGTGAAGGCGTAGCCCGAGAGCAGTTGCGGCGAACCGTAACCGTGGGCGAGCGCGAACGCCTCGGCCATGATGTAGCGGGCGCCGTCTTTGTAGGTGAGCTGGGCGCGGCCGCTGCGCTGGGTGTCGTGGTTGTCGATGAAGGTCTCGGCGGCGGCCGATCCGAGGAGCAGGTGGGATTCGAGGCCGGAGAGCGCGGCGAGATCGCCGTCCTTGAAGCGGGCGCCGACCTGGTCGCCGTAGCGGAACTCGGTGACGCGGCCGAGGCCGGTGTACTCGGTGGGGCTGATCTCGCCGGCTCCGCCCTCGATGACCTCCAGGAAGATCTTCGGTCCGCCCGAGAGCCGTCCGAAGATGTTCTGCAGGTCGGCGACGGGGACGTGTTTGGCGGCGTCGACACGGAAGCCGTCGACGCCGAGGTCGACGAGGTTCTGGAGGTAGGCGGCCAGTTTGCCGCGCACGTAGTCGGACTCGGTCTCCAGGTCGGACAGGTCGAGCAGTTCGCAGTTCTGGACCTCCCAGCGGTCGGTCCAGTTGGCGATGTCGTCGTTTCCGTTGCGGCCGCAGTGATGGAAGTCGCCGGGCCCGAAAGGCACGGCCGGGTAGGAGTACTGGGTGTAGGCGTTGCCGCCGCTGCCGTCGCCGGTGGAGGCGCCGCCCGCCATGTGGTTGACGACGGCGTCGATGTAGACCTCGACGCCGGCGGCGTCGCAGGCGTCGACCATGGCGGCGAAGTCGGCGGTGCTGCCGCGCCGGGTGTTGAGCTGGTAGCTGACGGGCTGGTAGTCCTGCCACCACGGGTAGGCCCTGGCGGGGAGGACGACGTGTTCTTGCGGCGCGGCGACCTCGACGGCGGGGAAGCCGGCGGGGCCGAGCACGTTGGTGCACTCGGCGGCGACCGACTTCCAGGGCCAGGCGAACAGGTGGAGGACGGCGTCGCCGTTGCCCGGGGCGGCGGTGACGGCGATGTCGGCCGCGGCGGGTTCGGTGGCCGTCCCGCCGGGGATTAACGCGGCGGCGGCGATGACCGCGGCGGCCGCGAAGGTGCGGAGGGGTCGGCGGTGAAAGGTGGGGATCTGCCTGGTGCGCATGATTCCTCGCTCGGGGACTTGTGGGCCGGGGACTGTACCGGTAGCCCCCGGCCGGTTCGGCTGTGCAAAGCCTTGCGCAAGGTTTCAGGGATGCTATCGCCGGGTTTCAGGGCGGTCAAGGAACGAAGGACCGCACCTCGGAACGAATTGCACTGATTATTGAGGTTCCTCTTGCGGGACTGGCCATGCGGCCGCAAGCGGCTGGAGCCACCGCGCGGACGGTTCGTGATGAAATACCAGATCGACCGGGATGTTTCGGGCGCGAGCTCCCGACACCGCCATGCTCGCGTGAAAGCCGAATCTGCAAGAACTTTCAGTACGGGTTTCGCCTGCAGGCAAGGGAACCGGCGGCCGTCTCGTCGAATACGAGACGGCCGCCGGGCGGTGCGAACGTGTGCGATGAGCGCCGGTGCTATGGGGTGTTGTCGATGAGACCGATGATCTGGGGGTGGATCAGGCTCATCCGGGTGCCTGCGTTCTGGCAGCCGCCGAGGTGGTGCAGGGCGATGACCCGGTGGGTGGACGTCGCCAGGACCGGGGAGCCGGAGTTGCCACCGGAGGTGTCGCAGAGGTAGCCGGTGTTGACCGAATCGAGGTTCACCGTGTCGATGTCGCACAGCGCGCCGCCGGCCGTCTCGTAGATCGACAGGCGCTTGGCCGTGGCGTCACCGTGACCGGGGATGTAGATGGTCTCGTGGGAGACGGGCTGGCGCGACTCGATGTAGAGGGTGCCGAAGGAGCTGATGGTGCTGAAGTTGTTCACCGAGTAGAGGGTGTAGTCGAGGCTCGCGCTGGTTTTGACGAGCGTCGCGCCGCTGACCTTGGTCGGCGTATAGGGGTTGTTGCCGCCGCAGGTCTGGCACTGGTAGTTGAACTGCGTTTCCGTGCTGACGACGCCCGCCTGGGTGGCGGTGCAGTGGTTGTTGGTCAGCAGGCGGTTGGTGTCGCCGACCCGGAAGCCGGTGCAGGCGCTGGTGCCGCCGATGAGGAGGCGGGCGACCGGGCGCGAGCGCGCGAACTGGGTGGGGTGGCTGGTCTGGTAGCAGACGACGTCGCGGCGGGCGTCGCTGCCGCAGACGGACATCAGCCCGATGTTGACCGCGTTGTACTCGGCCTCGTCGTAACCGCGCCAGAACTTGTCGATCGTCACGACGGGAGCCGAGGCGCCCAGGCCGCGCAGGCCCTTGTCGGACTCGCGGTGCACGGTCACGATCGCGGTGTCGCCCTCGATGGACATGGCCGCGAAGCCGCTGTCACCGTGAAGGGTGTAGCCGGAGTCTCCGGAACGCAACCCGCGGCCGGGCGCGCCGTGATACGTATGGGTTTCGGCCCCCGAAGGGTCGGAGACCGTGACGTAGTCGCCCGCGGCGAGCGACAAGGCTCCGAAGTGGACTTTGACGTACGTCGCGCCGGGATGGCGTACGGTCTGGGAAGTCACCTCGGAGGATACGGAGTAGTCGACGCTGATCGCAGCGGTCTCCTCGGCACCCACGCGTTCGATCTGCGGAGCCGCGGGGGGTGCGGCGACGGGTGCGGAGGGTTCGGCGAATCCCGTCCCTCCGGAGAGGGCGGCCAGGGCGGCCGCCCCGAGAACGCTCGCGGCGAGGATTCGGGGTAAATGCGCTAAACGCATGAGCGTACCTTTCTTCGCGGGCTTGCGTGTGAACTGTCCGGTAATGATCCGGATCTGCGGCCGAGAGTACGGCAAGGCCCCAGGTGTGGAAACCCCGGAAAATTCAACAGGCTCCACCACAACCGCGCGTCTTGACCGTGACCCTCCGGTGCCCGTAGGCCGCCCGAACGGGCGGGTCGATTCGAGCACGCAGGGTCAGTGAAAAGTCGACGGAAGGTAACCTGCGTAGGCGAACCCGGTAACGGTCCTTGTTTGACACCCATAGACGACCGACGAATACTTGCCTGCCGTAAGGCGAACCGGCGAGAAGAAGAGGCATTGCCGCGATGACACGACCCCTGGCGTACTTCGAAGACCCCTCCCCTGGCTTCGGAGCGCTGCCCCCTCGTGCGATCGGCCGGACGAACGCGGCACATCTCGACCTCAGCGGCACGTGGCGGTTCCACCTCGCTCCTTCCGACGAGAAGGCGCCCGAGGGCTTCTGGGAGCCCGGTTTCGACGACGCGGAGTGGACCGACATCCCGGTCCCGTCCAGCTGGCCGATGCACGGGCACGGTGCCCCGATCTACACCAACGTCGCCTATCCCATTCCCGTCGACCCTCCCCGCGTTCCGGCCGATAACCAGGTCGGCGACCACCGGCTCGTCTTCCGGCTGCCCGCCGACTGGCCCGAGGACGGCCGCACGGTGCTGCGCTTCGAAGGCGCCGATTCCTCACTGCGGGTCTGGTGCAACGGGGTCGAGCTCGGGGTCTCGCGCGGGAGCAGACTCCCGGTCGAGTTCGACGCGAGCAAGGCGCTGCGCGCCGGCGACAACGTCCTGGCCGCGCGGGTCCACCAGTGGTCGTCGGCCACATACCTGGAGGACCAGGACATGTGGTGGCTGCCGGGGATCTTCCGCGAGGTGACCCTGCGGCACCGGCCCGACGGCGGCGTCGGCGACTTCTTCGTGCGCGCCGGATACGACCACACCAACGGCTCGGGTTCTCTGCTGCTGGAGGCGGCCGAGGGCACCCGGCTGATCATCGCCGAACTCGGCGTGGACGCCGCGGCGGGCGAGGCGGTGACGGTGTCCACTGTGGAGCCGTGGCACGCCGAGCTGCCCCGCCGCTACGCCGCCGAGGTCCGCACCGAGACCGAGACCGTGTCCGTCCAAGTCGGGTTCCGGACAGTGGCCATCGAGGACGCGCGGCTGCTCGTCAACGG
Organism: Phytomonospora sp. NPDC050363; assembly: GCF_040655735.1. Classification (NCBI taxonomy): domain Bacteria; kingdom Bacillati; phylum Actinomycetota; class Actinomycetes; order Micromonosporales; family Micromonosporaceae; genus Phytomonospora; species Phytomonospora sp. NPDC050363. The sequence goes on along the minus strand of NZ_JBFAKK010000010.1, from coordinate 145,188 downwards.
CGCGCCGATCCTTCTGCGCGGCGTCAACCGCCACGAGTTCCATCCCCGCACCGGCCGGGTCGTCCCGTACCAGACCGCGCGCTCCGAGCTGACGCTCATGAAACGACACAACATCAACGCCGTGCGGACGAGCCACTACCCGCCGCACCCCGACTTCCTCGACCTGTGCGACGAACTCGGCATGTGGGTGATCGACGAGTGCGACCTGGAGACGCACGGCTTCGAACTCCAGGACTGGCGCGACAACCCCAGTGATGATCCACAGTGGACCGAGGCGTACCTGGACCGCATGCGCCGCATGGTCGAGCGCGACAAGAACCACCCCAGCGTCATCATATGGTCGCTGGGCAACGAGGCCGGCACCGGCGCCAACCTCGCCGCGATGGCCGCCTGGGCAAGGGAACGCGACAGCACGCGCCTGATCCACTACGAGGGCGACTGGACCTGCGAGCACACCGACGTCTACAGCCGCATGTACGCCGGTGTCACCGAGGTCGAGCAGATCGGCAAGCGGATCGAGACGCCACTCGACGATCCCGCCCTCGACGCCCGCCGCCGCGCGATGCCCTTCCTGCTCTGCGAGTACGCCCACGCCATGGGAAACGGCCCCGGCGGCCTCGGCGAGTACCAGCGCCTCTTCGACGCCTATCCGCGACTGGCCGGCGGCTTCGTCTGGGAGTGGCTCGACCACGGCATCCCGGTCACCACCGGCGACGGCCGCGCGCACTACGCCTACGGCGGCGACTTCGGCGAGGCCGTCCACGACGGCAACTTCGTCATCGACGGGCTCGTCTTCCCCGACCGCACCCCCTCCCCCGGCCTCGCGGAGTTCAAGAAGGTCGTCGAACCCCTGCGCTTCGAGACCCGGCCCGACTGCACCGTCCGGGTCACCAACCGGCATGACGTCCGCGATACCTCGCACCTCTCCTTCCACTGGGAACTCGCCCTCGACGGGCAGCACACCGACGGCGGCCCCCTCGACGTACCGGTCCTCGAACCCGGTGAGAGCATCGACGTGGCACTGCCCATCTCGGCGCCCGAACGCGCCGGCCTGCCCCCCTTCGAGCACTGGTGGACCATCCGGGCGCAACTCGCCACCGACACCGCGTGGGCGCCCGCGGGCCACGAGATCGCCTGGCACCAGGGCCGAACCGACGACGTCATCGCCGAGCGCCCCTTCGACGCCGAGGAACCCGGCCGCCCGGTGGTCGTCGCCGACGGCCGGGTCCTGCTCGGCGGCGCCGAGTTCGCGCCCGATGGAACGCTGCTGCGTCTGGGTGACGTCGAGATCGGCTGCCCCTCGCTGGAACTGTGGCGGGCCCCGACCGACAACGATCGCGGCAAGAACCCCTCCGTCGCGCGGCGCTGGGAGCAGGCGGGCCTCGACCGGCTCCAGCACCGCCTGATCCGGGCGGGTGCCTACGACAACAGCTACGTGGTGCACACCGAGATCCGGCCCGAGGGCGGCACGGCCGCCATGTCGAACACCTACCGCTGGCAGGCCTTCGGCCCATGGCTGCGCCTGGAGATCACCATGCTGCCCGAGGGCGAGTGGGCCGTCCCCCTCGGCCGGGTCGGCGTCCGGCTCGGGCTGCCGTCGGCCTGGGACACCGTCGAGTGGTTCGGGCGCGGACCGGGCGAGGCCTACCCCGACAGCACGGCCGCCGCGCGCGTCGGACACTTCACGGCCACCGTCGACCGGCTGCAGACTCCCTACGTCTTCCCGCAGGAGAACGGCGCCCGCGCCGAGGTGCGCTGGGCGCGCATCACCGGCCGCGACGGACGCGGCCTCCAGCTGCACGGTGAGCCGCACTTCTCGCTGACCGCGCGCCGCTGGTCGACCAAGGCCCTCGCCGACGCCAGGCACACCACCGATCTCGTCGACTCCGGCGAGCTCCACCTGCACATCGACCACGTCCACCGGGGCCTCGGTTCGGCCTCATGCGGACCCGACGTCCTGCCGCGGTACGAACTCAACGCGGTGCCGCTGACCTTCGCGGTGTGGCTGCGCACCATCTAGCCGGGGCCCCGCGCGCCGGGCAGTAAGGTCGACTTCGTGACCAACGGCCGGACCGGACGACGCCGGGGCAATCCCGACACCCGCGAGCAGATCCTGGAAGCGGCGAGGCACGCCTTCGCCGAGGAGGGCTTCGAGCGGACCACGATCCGGCGGATCGCGCAGGACGCCGAGGTCGATCCGGCGCTGGTCCACCACTACTTCGGCAGCAAGGACCAGCTGTTGCTGGCCTCCATCGACTCGCCCTTCGACCCGGGCGAAGTGCTGCCCGGCATCATCGAGGGCGGCGTCGACGGCGTCGGAGAGCGGCTCGTCCGCGCCTTCCTCGGCGTCTGGGACGGCCCGGGCGGCAAGCGGGGTGTCGTGCTGCTCCGCTCGGCGGTCGCGCAGCCGCTGCTGGTGCGGCTGGTGCGGGAGTTCTTCGTGTCGCGGATCCTCAAGACCGCGGTGAAGGAGCTCGGGCTCGACATCGACAAGGGCGCCTTCCGGGCGACGCTGGTCGCCTCACAGCTGCTGGGTCTGGCCATGGCCCGCTACGTCCTGAAACTGGAGCCGCTGGCCGGCGCCGACCAGGAGGCCGTCGTGGCGATGCTCGCGCCGACCATCCAGCGCTACCTCACCGAGGCGCTGCCGGAGAACGCGCCGGGTTGAGCCCGGCGCGCCGCGGCGCTAGTCGGTCATCCGGAAGTCGTAGCGCTCCGGCAGCGGGAAGTCCTGCCGCGCCTTGAGGCGCACCTGCTCGTCGTTGACGTCGAGCCCCAGAGCGTCGGCGACGGTCCGCCGGGCGACCTCGTTCCACAGACCGTCGAGGGAGATCTCCCCCTCGCGCAGGTCGGGGACCTCGAAGCCGTCGGCGAACACCGAAGCGGCCTGGTCGAGTTCCCCTCCCGCGAGGGCCACGCGGACGCGGCACACGGCGACGCGACCGTGCGAGCGGTGCGGTTCGGGGAGATCGTCGAGGACGGCCTTGGCGTCTTCGAGGCGCCCGGCGTCGAGCAGTGCCCCGCACGCCTCGACGGCGAACTGCCATGAGGGCGGAGCGAGGCGGTAGGCCTTCAGGTAGCGGTCGGCGGCGGGCTCGCCGCCGAAAGCCGGGTCGACGCGGTCCTGGTGGGCCAGTGCCCTCAGGGCCCAGGCGTTCGGCGTGGCACCGGCCGAGTCCTCCCATGCGGCGCGGGCACCGGCGGTGTCCCCGGCTGCCACTCGGGCCAGGCCCAGCTGATAGGTGCCGTGCCAGTCGGCGTCGCCGGCGGCCTCTTCGAGCAGGCCGAGCCAGCCGGGGCCGCTGATGTGCGCGACGGGCGGGACCGAGGGGTCGGCGGCGGGAAGGCGTCCCTCGTCGAGCAGCCGCAGCCAGGGCTCCTGCGCGTCGGTGAGGGTGTCGTCGCGGAAGGGGATGCCGGGCAGGTCGGCGGGGTTGGCGCCGACGGCGTTGCGCCGGTGGCGTTCCAGGGCGCCCCAGCCCGAACCGGTGGACAGGCGCTCGGTGGGCCGCGCGTCGCACCAGCGCGCCCACTCGTCGAGGCGGGAGTTGAGCGCGGGCAGCGGAAGCCGCTCGTCGAGCTGCGACTGGACGGCCTCGCGGGCCGCCGGCCAGTCGGGGGCGTGCGTGGCGTCGGGGCTGACGTCGAGGGCGCCGTAGGCCTCGACCCACGCCCACGTGTCGCCCGCGGCCATCGGCAGGTGCTCCAGCTGGGTGCGGGCTAGGCCGGCCTGGATCTCCAGGTAGCCGCCGGAGCCCGGCTCGGTCAGCCAGTCCTGCCAGCGCCGCCCGCCGGGGTTCTCGCCCCAGACGAAGAGCTTGCGGCCGGTCAGGCGGGCCGTCGACGCCTGGAGCAGCCCGTGCCCCTCACCGTCGACGGCTGCGATCCACGGCCGCTGCCCTTTCTCCAGCCGGAAGAAGTAGTCGGCGGCGTGCGGGGCACGGCCGGGATAGGAGTAGTCGAGTCCTTTGTGGACGGGCGCCTCGATCAGTTCGAGCGAGCCCTCGTAGGCGAAGCGGTAGGAGGCGTCGGCGGGCGCGATGACGCGCGTCTCCTCCGAGGCGGGCACCGCGATGTTCGACCACCAGTACATCGGCACGTCGACGTCTTGGGTGTTGACGATCCGGACGTGCACGTAGAGGAAGCGCGAGCCCTCGGGCAGGCAGAAGTCGAGCTGGTAGGGAACCTCGCGCAGCCGCTCGAACTCCCACAGCCGCAGCACCGGACCCTCGGGCGTGTCGACACGTGCGGCGTGCATCGGGGCGCAGGTCAGCGGCGTGTGCCCGGTCGTGCCGAGATTCCACTCCACGCCGCCGGAGAACCACGCCCCGCGCAGCGCGAGGTTGGCCGGCTGGAAGACGGGGTTGCGGTACAGCAGCTCCCGGCCGGTGGCCTTGTCGACCAGCGACCACAACCGCCCGCCGAGGTCGAGGGCGACCGTCGCCCGCAGATGCTCGTTCTCCAGGACCGCCACGCGCAGTTCGCCCGGACCGCGCTCACGGCCGTAGCCGTCCTGCGTCGTGTACGGCAGAACGCTCGGCACCCGGCCGTAGCCGAGGTCGAAGACCTCGCCGGGGACGCCGCTGATGTCGGCATCGGCGTGAATGTCGGTCGCGGCGGGCAACGGCGGCAGCGGCGAGTCGGGCCCGAGAGGCGCGATCGGCAGATGCAGGGTGTCGAGGTGCAGCTCGGGCAAGTCGGATCCTAGGTTTCGGCGGCGGTGCCGGTCGACGCGGTTCAGGTGGAGCGCGTCTGCTCCACCCAGCTCGAATGGAGCTTGGCATAAACCGAGTCCGTCTGTGCGACCAGTTCGGCATGCGAACCATTTTGCACAATTCGCCCGGCGTCGAAGACCAGGACGCGGTCGGCCGCCTCGGCCGTGGAGAGCCGGTGCGCGATCGCGACGGTCGTGCGGCCGCGGGTCACCGCGTCGAGCGCACGTGCCAGCCGGACCTCGGTGGCCGGGTCGACCGCGGAGGTCGCCTCGTCGAGCACCAGGAGGTCGGGATCGGCGACATAGGCGCGCGCCAGCGCCACCAGCTGCCGCTCACCGACGCTGAGCGCCTCGCCGCGCTCGCCCACGGGCGTGTCCATGCCGACGGGCAGGCTGTCGACCCACTCGGCGAGACCCAGTTCGGTGAACGCCAGGTACAGCTCGGCGTCGGAGAGCTCGGGTTTGGCGAAGCGGACGTTCTCGGCGACGGTGGCGTCGAAGAGGAAGCCGTCCTGGGGGACCATCACCACGCGGCGGCGCAGGGACGCGAAGCGCAGGTCGGTCAGCGAGACGCCCGACAGCCGCACCTGGCCCTTCGCCGGGTCCATCAGCCGGGTCAGCAGCTTGGCGAAGGTCGTCTTGCCGCTGCCGGTCTCGCCGACCACGGCGATGCGCGACTGCGCCGGGATCTTCACGTCGATCCGGCTGAGCACCTCCGGCCCGCCGGGGTAGGAGAAGTGCACCTCGTCGAAGTGGACGGCGACCGGCCCCTTCGCCAGGTCCGTTCCGTTCTCGCCCGGGTCGGCGACGTCGGGCTCGGTGTCGAGCACGTCGAGGACCCGGCGCCACCCGGCGATCGCGTTCTGGGCGTCGTTGAGGATCTCGGTGCCCATCTGGACCGGCTGCACGAACAGCGTGGTCAGGAACAGGAAGGCGGTGAGCTGGCCGATGGTGATCTGGTCGTCGACGCCCAGCAGGACGCCGACGATGACCACGCCGGACAGGCAGATCCCGGAGGTGATCTCACCCGAGGAGAAGCTGAGGACGCTGCGGCGCAGCGCTCGAAACTGCGCGCCCCGGAAGTCCTCGATCGAGCCGTCGAGCCGCTTCTCGGTGCGGCCCTGCACACCGTAGGCGCGGATCACGGCCGCCCCGACGACGGTCTCGGCGATCGTGCCGAGCATGACGCCGACCTTTTCGCGGGAAGCCTGGTAGGCCAGCGCGAGGCGCTGCTGGAGGAAGCGCACGATCCAGATCAGCGGCAGGAAGGTCACCAGCACGACCAGCGCCAGCTTCCACGAGTACGTGAACATCACGATCGTGGCGATCAGCACCTGGCCGCCGGAGATGAGCAGCATCAGCCCGCCGAACTGGAGGAACTGGCTGATCTGGTCGATGTCGGTGGTGACCCGGGAGGTGAGCGTGCCGCGCCGCTCGGACTGCTGGTGCAGCATCGAGAGGTCGTGGACGTGCCGGAACGCCCGGGCCCGCAGACTCGCCAGGGCCGTCTCGCTGACCCGGAAGAGCCGCACGTTCATCAGGTACGACGTGCACACCGTGATGCTCAAGACGCCGAGGCTGATCAGGGCGACGGTGGCCACGACGCCCGGGAAGGGCCCGCCGGGGGCGGTGATCCCCCGGTCGATGCCCTGCTGGATCGCCACGGGCACCACGATCCGGCCGACGGTCGCCACGACCGCCAGCGCCAGGGTCCCGGCGAGGCCGGTGCGCAGCTCCGGCGACAGGGCCAGACCGCGCTTGAAGGTCTGCCAGGAGCCGTCCCGCTTGTCCGCCATCGCGGCGTCCACAGTGGTCACGCCGAAACCTCTTCTTCCTCGGTGTCCTCGACCTCGATGAACGCGCCTTCCCTCGCCCGCTCGGCCTCCTCGCGCTCGTAGGCGGTGACGAGGTTGGCGTAGCCGGGCACGCTGTCGAGCAGTTCGAGGTGAGTGCCGGTCGCGATGACCTTGCCGTGCTCCAGGTAGACGACCTCGTCGGCCAGCGCGATCGTCGCGCGGCGGTAGGCGACCACCAGCACCGAGGCCGGGTTCTCCGACTTCTTCAGCGCGCCGAGGATCGCCGACTCCACGCGCGGGTCGACCGCGCTGGTCGCGTCGTCGAGGACGAGCAGCCGGGGGGCGCCGGCCAGGGCCCGCGCCAGCGTGATGCGCTGCCGCTGCCCGCCGGACAGGCTGTGGCCGCGCTCGCCGACCTCGGTGTCGAGCTGATCGCCGAGCTTCGACACGAAGGCGTCGGCCTGCGCGGTGCGCAGCGCCGTCCACACGTCGTCGTCGCCGTCGACGGCCTCGCGCGCCAGCGTGATGTTGCCGCGGATGGTGTCGTCGAAGACGAAGGGCACCTGCTGCACGAGGGCGATGTTCTCGGCGAGCGCGCCGTGGGTGAGTTCGCGGACGTCGTTGCCGTCGAGGAGGACGCGGCCGTCGTCGGGGTCGACGAGGCGGGTGGCGAGGGAGGCGATGGTGGACTTGCCGGAGCCGGTGGGCCCGACGAGGGCGACGGTGCGCCCGGCGGGGATTTCGAGGTTGACGCCGTGCAGGACCTCGGAGCCGTCGGGGTAGGTGTAGTCGACGTCGCGGAACTCCAGCGTGGCCGGGGTGCCGCGGCCCTCGGTCTGACGGGGGCCGTACTCCATGTCTCCGGTGGCGTTGAGGACCTTGGTGACGCGCTCCCAGCCGACGACCGAGCGCGGCAGTTCGCCGAGGACCCAGCCGATGGCGCGGATGGGGAAGGCCAGGACGGTGAAGAGGAAGACGACGGAGGTGACGGTCTCGATGTCGGCGGCGCCGGTCGACATGCGCCAGGTGCCGACGACCAGGACGGCGAGGGTGCCGATGTTGGGCAGGGAGTCGATGATGGGGTCGAAGGCGCCCCTGATCCGGCCGACCTTGATGAGACCGTCGCGTAGCTCGTCGGCCTTGCCGGCGAAGCGCTCGGTCTCCTCGGACTCGCGGCCCATGGTCTTGACGACGAGGGCGCCGTCGAAGCTCTCGTGGGCGATGGTGGACACGTCGGCGCGCAGCTGCTGGACGTGGGTGACGCGCGGGGACATGCGCCGGGAGTAGATGACGTTGAGGGCGAAGACGAGCGGGAACACCGCGAGTCCGACCAGCGCCATGGCCCAGTCGGTGACGAACAGCGCGACGCCGGCCACAACGAGCATGACGAGGGTTCCGACCGCGAAGGGGAAGGGCGCGATGGGGAACCAGACGGCCTCGACGTCGGCGTTGGCGTTCGACAGCAGGCCACCGGTGGACTGCTTGTGGTGCCACGACAGGGGCAGGCGGAGGTAGCGGCGTGTCACGCGGCGGCGGTATGAGGCCTGGAGGCGAAACTGCATGGCTCCGGCGCCGAGCCGCCGGGCGATCATCCCGGAGACCTTCAGCGCGCTGACGCCGAGGATCGCGGCGACCGCGAGGGCGATGGCGCCCGCCCGGACGCGGCCCTCCTGGATGGCCGGCACCGCGATGCGGGCGACGATCGCGCCGAGCACGTAGGAGCTGGCGATCGTGACGAGGCTGTGCAGCACCGCCCCTGCCACGCCGATCGCGAAGGGCCCGGGCTCCTCGCGGATCGCCTGCCTGAGTACGCGCAGTCCCTTGCCGACCACACCCTGGTCTCGCACTCGCCCTCCATATGTCCGCTGATCTCCGCGGGCAATCCTTGCCCTTCGAATGTCCGTACCGCAAGCCCGAGCGGGTCCTTACAACCAGAACGTGATGACGAACACTTTCGACTCCTGGCGGGCCTTTGGAAACCGCTATCTCACCGCGACCTCACAGAGGCCTGACAGTGACCACCGGGGAGCCGCGGACGTGGATTCGCGCATCGCGGGAGCAGGTCGTAGGGGGTTTGGGCGAGCCGACCGGGACCGGCCACCGGCGGACTGCCGGGGACCGGCCGGTTGGTACGAGCACGTGATGCGAGGTTACCGCCGCAATTCGGTGATCGGCCAGGAGTGGCGCGGGTTGTGGACCGGTCAGCCGTCCAGTGACTGACGAACGGCGCGGGTGACTCCGCCGAACTGGTGAAGCTCGACGGATCCGGCCAGGTCGCCCTCGGCGTCGAAGCGGAGTTCGGCGTGCGCGTAGGGAGCGTAGGCGACGGTGTCGCCCGTCGGCCCGAAGATCAGCGCGGGCTGGCCGGCGACCTTGAGGTGGAGGTGGCCGTCGATGACCTCCAGGTTCAGCTCGATGCCCAGCTCGGTGCGGTAGGCGCCGCTGTGCCGGGCGAGCCAGGCCTCGTTGGCGGCCTCCGGGTTCTTCACCGCGGCGGAGGTGCGGGGGAAGCCGAGGGCGTCGGCGATGACCTGAAGGAGGGTGAAGGTCAGGAAGGAGCCCTCGTCGGCGTTGGTCATGACCGAGGTGGCCCAGTTCCCCTCGCGGGAGGCCTCGGCCGCGCACCGGTAGCCGTGGTTGCTGCCGCCGTGGCCGAAGCGGTCGCCGAGCGGGTCGGAGGCCAGCTGCACGCCCAGACCGAAGCCGGGTACGACCTCGGTGAGGACCTCGGTGGCGAGCTCGGCCGGCAGGAAGGCCTTCTCGGCGCCCGCGGCGGCTTCACGCAGGGCGGTGAAGAAGCGCACGAGATCGGAAGGGGTGCACCACAGGCCGGCCGCGGCCTGCTCGGGGTAGGTCTTCCAGCCGCCTTCGACGGGCTTGCCGCCGACGTGGGCGACGGCGACGTCGGTGGGCGGCGCGTACCCGGCGGTCTCCATGCCGAGCGGGGCGAGGACGAGGCGCTCGGCGAGTTCGGCGAAGGGCGCGCCGCCGATGTCCTCCAGGATGAGCTGGAGGATCTGGTATCCGCCGCCGGAGTAGCGGCAGGCGGTGCCGGGGATGCCGTCGACGCGGACGGCGCCGGTGTTGGCGGGGCCTTCGCCGTCGACGATCTCGACGAGGGTGGGCAGTTCCTCGCCTTCGGCGTAGCCGGGGAAGCCGCTGGTGGTGAGGGCGCCGGAGTGGCTCAGCAGGTGCCGGACGGTGACGACGGCGGGCCAGTCCGCGGGGGCGGGCAGGCGCCAGGAGCGCAGGAGGTCGTTGACGTCGCTGTCGAGGTCGAGGCCCAGGCGCAGCGCGACGGCGGCGGCGATCGGCTTGCTGATCGAGCAGGCCTGGAAGCGCGAGGTCGGTTCGGCACCGAGGGCGACGGTCACCAGCTCGCCCCCGACCAGCACGGCGACGGAGACCGCCGGCACCGGCTGTTCGGAGGCCGCGAGGGCCTCGGTGACGGCGGGGCGGAGTCGGGCGGCGATGGTTGCGGCGGAGTCGGTCATGTCGTGACTCTATAGTGACGTCACTTCTACGTCAAGTGCGCGTCAGTTGTGGCGCAGCGCGCCGAACGCTCCCTCCGGAACCGCCGGGTGGCGGGGCGCCACCGCTGCGACCCGCACGTATGCCTCTCCCTGCGCGGGTCGCGGATCGAGCTCGCCCTTGTTCGGCCAGGCCGCGAAGGCCCGCTCGGCCTGCGCGGTGATCGTCAGCGAAGGATTGACACCGAGGTTCGCCGAGACCGCCGAACCGTCGACGACGTGCACGCCCGGATGCCCGAAGAGCCGGTGATAGGCGTCGATCACGCCTCGGCCGGCGTCGGCGCCGATCGGGCAGCCGCCCAGGAAGTGCGCGGTCATCGGCACGTCCAGGATCTCGCCGACCGAGCCACCGGGAAAACCGTTGATCTCCTCGGCCAGCAGCCGCACCGCCTCCTCCGCCTCGGGGATGTGGCTCGGGTTCGGCGCCCCGTGGCCCTGCCGCGACGTCAGCCGCCCCTTCCACGGCCACCGTCGGCGCCGGAAGGTCGTCAGCGAGTTGTCGTGGGTCTGCATCACCAGGCAGATGATCGTGCGCTCCGACCAGCGCCGCACCGACAGCGAGCGAAGGAACGCCCCCGGCCGCCGGAACGCCGCCGCGAGGAACCGCAGCCAGCGGGGAACGCGTCCGCCGCCGGGGACCTGGATCGTCGACAGCAGCCCCATGGCGTTCGAGCCGCGCCCGTAGCGGACCGGCTCGATGTGGGTGTGGGCGTCGACGTGGACCGAAGAGGTGATCGCCACGCCGCGCGTGAAGTCGGGCCGCGAACCGTAGCGCCGGTCGCTCGTCTGCGCCCCGGCGAGCGCCTCGGAGTTGGTGCGGGTCAGTTCGCCGAGCCTCGCCGAGATGCGGGGCAGGCTCCCGTTGTCGCGAAGGGTGTGCAGCAGCGTCTGCGTGCCGTACGCGCCCGCCGCGACGACGACCTGGCCCGCGTGGACGGTCTCGGCGCGGCCGCCCTTCGTCGGCCGCGTCTCGACGGTGAAGCCCCCTGCGTCCTCGCGGACGCCGGTGACCGTTGTCAGCGGGTGGATGACCGCGCCGGCGGCCTCGGCGAGGTAGAGGTAGTTCTCGGTGAGGGTGTTCTTGGCGCCGTGGCGGCAGCCGGTCATGCACTCACCGCACTCGACGCAGGCGCGCCTGCCCGGGCCTCGCCCGCCGAAGTACGGGTCGGGGGCGGGCTCGCCGGGCGCCGCGCGGGTCCGGCCGTCGGCGTCGGCGCCGTCGCCGAAGAACACGCCGACCGGTGTGAGGGTGAAGCTGCTCCCCGCGCCGATCCGCTCGGCCGCGGAGCGCAAGTGCGTGTCCGCGTCCGTCACGGTCGGGTTCTCGCGGACGCCGAGCATGCGCCGGGCCTGGTCGTAGTGGGGTGCCAGTTCGGCGTGCCAGTCGGTGATGCCGCTCCACTGCGGGTCGGCGAAGAACTCACCGGGCGGCACGTAGAGGGTGTTGGCGTAGTTGAGCGAGCCGCCGCCGACTCCCGCGCCGGCGAGGATGACCACGTCGCGCAGGAGGTGGATGCGCTGAATCCCGTACAGGCCGAGCCGCGGTGCCCACAGGAAGCGGCGCAGGTCCCAGGAGTTTCGCGGCAGCGTCTCGGGCGTGTACCGGCGGCCGGCCTCGAAGACGCCGACCCGGTAGCCCTTCTCGGTGAGCCGCAGCGCGGCGACCGAGCCGCCGAATCCGGACCCGATGACGACGACGTCGTAAGCGGTCATCGCGACAGCATGACCCCGACGCCGGGCGTTGTCTAGCGACGCACCGGGTGACCCGCCTGGTCAAGTGCGTCCTTGACCTGCCCGATGCTCAGTGTGCCGAAGTGGAAGACGCTCGCTGCGAGCACCGCGTCGGCTCCCGCGCCGACGGCCGCCGGGAAGTCGTCGACCTTGCCCGCGCCGCCCGAGGCGATGACGGGGACGTTCACCGCCGACCGGATCGCCTCGATCAGCGGGAGGTCGAAGCCCTCGGTGGTCCCGTCGGTGTCCATCGAGTTGACCAGGAGCTCACCGGCGCCCTCACGGGCCGCGCGCGTGGCCCACTCCACGGCGTCGATACCGGTCCCCCGGCGCCCGCCGTGGGTGGTGACCTCGAAGCCCGAGTCCGTGCCGGCCGCGCGCCGCACGTCCAGGGACAGGACGAGGACCTGGCGGCCGAAGCGGCCGGCGATCTCGCCGATCAGTTCCGGCCGTTCCACCGCGGCCGTGTTGACGCCCACCTTGTCGGCCCCGGCCCGCAGCAGCGCGTCGACGTCGTCGACGGTCCGCACGCCCCCGCCGACCGTCAAGGGGATGAAGACCGTCTCGGCGGTCTTGCGGACCACCTCGAAGGTCGTCGCCCGCCCATGCGCGCTCGCGGTGATGTCGAGGAACGTGAGCTCGTCGGCACCGGCCTCACCATAGGCGCGGGCCAGCTCCACGGGGTCGCCGGCGTCACGCAGTTCGGTGAAGCGGACGCCCTTGACGACCCGCCCGGCGTCCACGTCCAGGCAGGGGATGACACGTACGGCGACTGGCATGGGATCGAGGGTACGGGGTCGGCGGGCGCCTCGCGGGGAGGCGCCCACCTGCTGGAACGTCGGTCTACTCGGGGGACACGATCTTCGTCTCCGGGCCGAAATGGCCGCCGGTGGCGAGGAGGACCTCGAAGACCCGGGAACCGTCGGCCGGTTCCCTCGCCACACCGAGGTCCCCGAAACCTGGCGCGGGAAGGACCGGCGTGGCACGGGGATCGTCGCCCGTCCCGTTCAGCGCACCTGAGGAGGCGGTCAGCAGAGCCGCGTGCCAGGCGGGCGAGTCGCTCGACCAGGCGAGCTCGGGAGCGTCGAAGCGTCCGTTCCCGGTGCCCATGTGAACGCCCGGCAGCACCCCGCCGCCCGCCGGCGGAGCGGCGAAGACGGCGAGCTCGTCGGCGCCGTCGCCGTTGAGGTCGGCCATGGTCGCCGTGGTGTCGGTGTTCACGCACCAGTCGAGGTCACCTGCGGGCGAGGTGACCGGCGCGGCGGAGAAGCCTCCGGAACTCGACAAGAGGGTGCGGGGAGCGGCGTGGCAGTTCCGGGTGTCGGGTCAGGGTCGGCAGTCCCTCGCTGTCGCGGCTCTCCGGCACCGCTCCCGCGTGTCCCCGGTCGGCGGGGAGGCCTTGGAGCGGAAAACCCTTGTGCGGGTTCCACGGCGTGGAGACCATGTCGGTGTAGGCCCCGAAGTAGACGTACGGGTGGGCCAGATCGCCGACCCAGCCGCCGGGGCCGTCCGGGGCGCATCCGGCCGTCAGCGGGCCGGGCACGTTCATTGATCCGGAAGCCATCGAGACACGCCACCGGTCGCCGGCGCGGTGGTATTGGACGCGGAAGCCGGACCGGGTGCCGTCGCTCCGGGCGATCACGTCGTGGTCGGCGGACTTGTCGTTCAGCCGTGCCCATGCCCCGACGGTGAAGGACGCGTCCGTGGGGACGACCTGGGCCGAGGTGCTCGTGCATCCCGAACCGTCCAGGTGGACGTCGGTACCGGAGTCGTTCACGGTCACCCCGTCACCGAAGCCGAGGTCGTGGCCGTAGCGCCAGCGGTTCCAGCCGGGCACTGGCGCATGGAGAGACGTGATCGTGTGCGCTGTTCCGGCGGCGTCGGTGGAGTCGAAGGGCCAGCGGTAGGAGGCGGCGGCGGCGAATCGCCCATCGAGGGTTCGCTCTCGTTGAGGGAGTGCATATATCCGACGGGTTCGACGCCGTCCGGCGGTGTGAAGTGGAGGGTCCGACGAACTGAAGAACCTACCGATACCCGTTCCTCGTGTACCCCAGCGCGAACTCCCCAGTGCCGTCGAAATACGCCGCCACCAGCTTCGCCGGGTCCGTCGCCGGCAGACCGCGCTGCAAGTCACTTCCGTCGTTGCCGTCGTCCCAGCCCCAGGCGGTGTTGGCGGCGTTGTCCTTGCCGTTGTCGCCTCGGAAGGTGCCGGGGGAGGCGAAGGTCAGGGCATCGGAGCGGCGGGACCAGAGACCGCCGGCGGCGAAGGTGTCCACAAGGGTGTAACCGACGCTGGAGTCGTTGCCGCCGGAGGGGACTTCGGCGGTGCCGGGGTAGTAGACGACGCCGTCGCCGCCGGGGAAGCCGGCGTTGTTCCAGGCGTAGAGGCCGTGGCCCTTGGCCTCTTGACGGGTGGTGGGGCGCGAAACGCCGTCGACGGTGCGCATGACCACGGTGCCGTCGATGTTCTCCCGGCCCGACGTGAAAGGGCTCCCGGCCGGCACGTAGGAGTAGAAGTCGCTGTGGGCGACGGTGATCATCGCCTCCAGCCTGCCGAAGGCACTCCCGTCGCGCCGGACGACCAGCAGGGCGCCCTCCATGTCGTTCTCGTGCGTGTGGAGCCCGAGCGGGTCGGCGAAGTCCTCCCAGTCCCTGGGGTGGAAGAAGGAGTAGACGATGAACCAGTGCGTCGAGGTCTCCACCACCGACTGGTACACCGCGCCGGTGAGGCGCGACGGGTCGTCGTCCTGGTGCTCCCAGTTGTTCCCGGCGTCCCAGTCGCCGTCGAAGCTCACCCGCGACAGATAGTCGGCGTCGTAGTCGCTGGAATCGGTGTCCTGATAGTGGACCGGCGCCCAGCGGGCGGCGAGCTCGGCGTCGGTCGCCGCGTGGGCCGCTCCGGGGAGCAGTAAAACGGCGGCGGTGGTGACGCAGGCCAAAACGGCGGCGCGGATCTTCACGGCGGCTCCAAAGGGGAGAGACGGGACGCCAGACTACTGACGGGTGCGCGGCCCGCACCAGGCCCGAGACGAGAGTTCACCGCGAATCCGATATCCGGTGGTCCGCGGTTCTCGCCTCCCGTACCGTCCCGCGCATGACGACCGACGCCTCCGGCCTCCCGCTCGCCGAGTTCGGCTTCCCCGGACCGCTCCGCGACCAGCTCGTCGCGGCCATCCTGTCCGGCGCGAAGACCTCCACGACCGGGGTGCTCGCCGACTACGAGTACTGCGGCGACCCGCTTCCGGTCGCCGGCGACCTGGCCGCCGTGGTCGACTCCGCCGGGCGCCGGGTCGCGATCATCGAGACCACGTCGGCCGTCGTGGCGCCCCTGTCGGCGGTGGACGCCCAACACGCCATCGACGAGGGCGAGGGCTACGACGACGTCCCCGGCTGGCGGGCCGCGCACGAGGAGTTCTGGCACGACAAGGAGTTCCGCGACGCCATCGGCGACCCGGACTTCACCGTCGACGAGGACACCCCGCTGGTGCTGGTGCGGTTCCGGCTCGCCGAGGTCCTCGACGAGCCGGCCTGATCACACCGCTCGCACCGAGACGTCGTCGCAGCGGCCCTCGCCGCCGCCCAGACGCGTGTAGCAGTAGACGCGTGCGGTCGTGTTCGACGGACCCGTGGTGAAGGTGACGGTGCCCGGCGCGTAAGCCGTCGTGGTGAACGCCGGCATCCGGGCCTCGGTCCCGCCGTGGTTCTTCACGCCGATGACCAGCTCCGTCCCGGTGGCGCTGACCCGCCCCCAGCCCGACAGGACGTAGGTCGTGTTCGGCGCGACCGCCACGGTCTGTTCGACCGACGCCGGCGACGGGCCGGCGCGCAGCCCGTAGGTTCCGCTGTGCGCGGCGGCGGTGGTGACCGTCGCGCTGTTCCACGGCGTCCACCCGGCGGTCGTGCCGCTCTCGAAACCGCCGTTGGCGACCAGGTTCGGCGCCTGGCAGGTCCCGTCGCTGAACGCCGACGCCTGGTGCGCGCCCCGGTCGGGCGCGCAGACGGCGGGTACGGGACCACCGAAGTAGTCGCGGCCGCCGTTGCCCGCCACGACCGTACCGGTCCCCTTCGCCGGCGAGGCACTCTGAAGCCGGTGTCCCTCGGGTCCACCGCCGGGCGCCACCAGCAGCGGGTCGGCGGTGCTCTTGCCGGGGTCGGCCGGTTCGCTCGCGGGGTGGCTGCCGTAGAAGGTGTTGTCGCGCCAGGTGTGGTCGGCTCCGCCGGTGTAGCCGCCGCTGCCGAGGTTGTAGACGATGTTGTTCGACCAGGTCGTGAAGGTGTTGCCGCCGCCGTCCTCGATGATCTTGGTGGTCGAAGCGCTCGGCAGGTAGAAGGTGTTGTTGTAGATCCGCGCGGCCTTCTCCCCCACGGCGTAGAGGATGCGCGAGCCGTCGTTGACCGACAGGTTGTAGCGCACGACCGTGCCCGTTGAGCTGGAGGCACCGCCGCAGGCCCCGCAGAACAGCATGAAGCCGCCCTCGTTGTCGTGGCTGTAGTTGTACTGGAAGACCACCCCGCGGTTGCCGAAGTCGGAGTCGAAGGCCATCCCGTCATTGGTGCCCGCGACGCGGTTGACCCGGTAGACCTCGTTGTACTGCACGATCGTGTTGTCGCTGTTGATGGTCCACAGACCGGCGTTGTTGCCCGGTGAGCGCAGCGCCACGTCGTAGACCTCGTTGCCCTCGACGCGGGCGCCGTCGGCCACCCGCATCACTAGCCCGTCGCCGGCGATGTCGTGGATGACGTTGTTCCGGTAGACGACGTTGGTCGAGGCCAGCCAGTTCTCGGTGCCGGTGCAGCCGTAGACGGCGCGGCATCCCCAGCTGGACCCGGTGGTCAGTCCTTCGCGGTCGACGGCGCGGATCTCGCTGTTCTCGACGACCACGCCGTCGAAGCGGGTCGGAATCGCGGTGCCGCTGACCCGGAACTGGATGCCGTTGCTGCCCTTGGAGTCGCCGCCGTTGACGTCGTGGACGTAGACGTCGTCGACGCGGTAGCCGCGGCCGACGCCGATGTCGGCGATCTCGACGAGCAGGCCGTTGCGCTCGGCGACCGTGGTGCCCTTGTTGGTGATCTCAAGGCCGCGGACGACGACCTGTTGCATGTTGAGCAGGTGCACACCGGCGTAGACGGTGCCGCCGCCGTTGACGACCGGGCGGGTGGTGCCGCTGCCGTAGGCGGCGATCGTGATGGGTGCGGCGGCCGTGCCCGAGCCCTTGGGCGCGAGCCCGCCCGCGCAGGCGACGCCCCGCTTGAGAAGGAGCTGGTCGCCCGGCGCGAGGGTGACCGCGTTGGCCTGGGCGAGAGTGCGAAACGGCGCGGAGGCGCTGCCGTCGCCGCCGCTGCCGGAGCAGTCGACGTAGTAGGCGCGTGCCTGCGCCGAGGGTGCGGCTCCCGCCGCGGAGGCGGGGACTAACGCCGCCGTGAGCAGTAGGACGGCGAGCGCGGCGGTGCGCAGAGGACGGTAGATAGAAATCGGTTTCACTGGAAGCTCCTTTGCCACGTGAAAGCGCTTGCCGGATACCGTGCCCGAGCACTGGAGTGTTGTCAATGGTCGGGGATTATGTTGAGTGGCAACGGTTTCTAGTGGAATCGTGACCAGAGTGGCCGAAGGGCGCGAAAAAGGCCGTGCCCCACGGGGCACGGCCTCGACAGGGGTCACTCCCCCTCGGTCTTCTCCCGGTAGGCCTCGACCTCGACCTCGACCAGGTGGTCGGGATGGAGCAGCCGCGCGACGACCACGAGCGTGGCCACCGGCCGCACGACGCCGAACAGGTCGCCGTGCGCCTTCCCGACGGCCTCGGCGTACTCCGGTGCGGTCACGTACATGCGCGTGCGCACGACGTCGGCGACGCCCGCGCCGAGCTCGACCAGGGAGTCCAGCGCTATCCGGAACGCCTCGCGGGCCTGCGCGTAGGGGTCTCCGACATGGGCGACGACGCCGTTGACCGTCGAGGTGCTGCCCGAGGAGAGCACCCAGGGCCCGACCGCGACCGCCCGCGAGTAGCCGTACTGCTGCTCCCAGCGGCCGCCGGAGTCGATCCGCCGCACGGTCACCGCCCGGCGCTCCCACCGGACTCGCGCAGCACGCGCAGCGCGTCGGTGACCGAGAAGTTGCCCTCGTACAGGGCGGTGCCGACGATGACGCCTTCCACGCCGTCGCCCGCCAGCGCCGAAAGGGCGCGCAGGTCGTCGAGCGTCGAGACGCCGCCGCTGGCGATCACCGGCTTGTCGGTGCGCTCGCAGACCTCCCGCAGCAGCGCGAGGTTCGGTCCCGACAGCATCCCGTCGGAGGGAACGTCGGTGACGACGTAGCGCGCGCAACCGGCCTTCTCCAGGCGGGCGAGCACTTCGAGGAGTTCGCCGCCCTCGCGGGTCCAGCCTCGGGCGGCGAGGCGTCCTTCGCGCACGTCGAGGCCGATGGCGACGCGGTCGCCGTACTCGCCGACGACGCGGTCGCACCACTCCGGGTCCTCAAGGGCGGCGGTGCCGATGTTGACACGGGTGGCCCCGCTGTCGAGGGCCAGACGCAGCGAGGCGTCGTCGCGGATCCCGCCGGACATCTCGACCTTGATGTCGAGGGCGGCGGTCACCTCGGCCAGCAGCGGGGCGTTGCTGCCCCGGCCGAAGGCGGCGTCGAGGTCGACGAGGTGGATCCACTCGGCGCCCTGGCTCTGCCAGTTGCGGGCGGCCTCCAGCGGGTCGCCGTACTTGCGTTCGCTGCCGGCGACGCCCTGCACGAGTTGCACGGCCTGGCCGCCGGTCACGTCGACGGCGGGCAGCAGTTCGAGTGTCACGAGATTTCCCCTACCCAGTTGGCGAGGAGCGCGGCGCCGGTGTCGCCGGACTTCTCCGGATGGAACTGTGTCGCCGACAGCGCGCCCTTGCGCACCGCGGCCAGAAACCGTCCACCATGGACGGTGGTGGCGATCTGCGCGCCGGCGACCTCGGCGGGCGCGGCGTAGGAGTGCACGAAGTAGAAGCGCGCGTCGGTGCCGATCCCCTCGAAGAGGGCGAAGTCCGGGTCGGCCTCGACGGTGTTCCAGCCCATGTGCGGCACGCGGACCGAAGGCAGCAGTTCGGCGTCGAGGCGGGTCACCGCGCCGGGCAGCAGCCCGAGGCCCTTGGTGATCACACCGTGCTCCTCGCCGGTCTCGAACATGACCTGCATGCCGACGCAGATCCCCAGCACAGGGGCGCCGGCGGCCACGCGTTCGGCGACGACCGGGCCGAGCCCGATCTCCTCGATGCCGGCCATGCACGCGGCGAAGGCGCCCACCCCGGGAACGACGAGCCCGTCGGCGTTGCGGGCGGCCGCCAGGTCGGCGGTGACGGTGACCTTCGCGCCGGTGCGGGCGACGGCCCGCTCGACGGAGCGGAGGTTGCCGCTGCCGTAGTCGGCGACGACGATCTCGGCGGTCATTCCCCGCCGCCAGGCAGGAGCCACAGGACGCCGCCGGCGATGGCGATCAGGCCGACGAGCAGCAGGAGGCCGACGGCGAGCTTGCTTCCGCCCTGCTTGTGCACCGAGTAGGCGCCGCCGCCGAGGAGGCCGCCGAGCCCGAGCAGCAGGATCGGGAGGACCGAGTTCACAGGATGCCCTTCGTGCTGGGCACGCCGGCGGTGCCGTCCAGCCGCACGGCGTCGCGCAGGGCTCGCGCGACGGCCTTGAACTGGGCCTCGACGACGTGGTGCGCGTCGGGCTTCTGCCCCGGGTTGGACGCGCGGATCACCGAGACGTGCAGGGTGATGCGGGCGTGGTGGCCGAAGGACTCCCAGATGTGGCGGGTCATGCTGGTCGGGTACTGCGGCCCGATCATCGGCGCGAGGTCCAGCGGCTCCTCGTGGACGACGTAGGGCCGTCCCGAGAGGTCGACGACGGCCCGGACGGCGACCTCGTCGAGCGGGACGGTGGCGTCGCCGAAGCGGCGCACGCCCGCCTTGTCGCCGAGGGCCTCGGCGAAGGCCTGGCCGACGGCGATGGCGGTGTCCTCAAGGGAGTGATGCGCATCGATGTGCAGGTCACCGTCGGTCTGCACGGACAGGCCGAAGCCGCCGTGCTTGCCGAGCTGGTGGAGCATGTGGTCGAAGAACCCCACGCCCGTCGACACCTCGACCGCACCGGGCGTGTCGAGGTCGAGGGCAACGCGGATCTTCGTCTCCCCGGTCTTCCGCTCGATGACGGCGGTCCGGCTCATCTGCTACTCCTCAAGGATGGTGCGTCGTTCGTGGGCGTGCGGGGCTCACACACCGGTTTCGGCCAGGACCGCACGAATCGCGGTCAGGAACGCGTCGACCTCGGCGGCGGTGCCCGCGGTGACCCGCAGCCAGCCGTCGAGCCCGACGTCGCGGATCAGCACACCTCTATCTACCAACGAGCGCCACACCGCGCGGGAATCGGCCGGCACCCCGAAGAGTACGAAATTGGCGTCGCTGGGCACCACCGGCAAGCCCAGCGCCGTCAGGCTCGTCACCATCCGGTCGCGCTGCCGCTTGATGTCGTCCACGGTGGACAGCAGGGTCGCGGCGTGAGCGAGCGCGGCCCGCGCGGCGGCC
This sequence comes from Phytomonospora sp. NPDC050363, assembly GCF_040655735.1. Classification (NCBI taxonomy): domain Bacteria; kingdom Bacillati; phylum Actinomycetota; class Actinomycetes; order Micromonosporales; family Micromonosporaceae; genus Phytomonospora; species Phytomonospora sp. NPDC050363. Next base: position 124,864 of record NZ_JBFAKK010000010.1, on the reverse strand, counting down.
TGGGTCAGCGCCGAGAGGTGGTAGGGCAGGCGCACCAGCTGGAGGGCGTCGACGACGGCCGGGTCGGCGGCGAGGTAGCCCAGCCGCGCGCCGGCGAAGGCGAAGGCCTTGCTCATCGTGCGGGTCACGACCAGCCGCTCGTGGCCCGGAAGCAGGGTCAGCGCGCTTTCGGTGCCCTGGCGGGCGAACTCGGCGTAGGCCTCGTCGACGACGACCAGGCCGGGCGCGGCCGACAGGACGGCGGTGAGCACTTCCGGGCGCAGCGCCGTACCCGTCGGGTTGTTGGGCGAGCACAGGAAGACCACGTCGGGACGGTGCTCGGCGATCTGCGCGACGGCGTGGGCGGCGTCGATGTCGAAGTCGTCCTCGCGCTTGCCGTCCACCCAGTCCGTGCCCGTGGCCGCGGCGATGATCGGGTGCATCGAGTACGCCGGGGTGAAGCCGAGGGCGCGGCGGCCGGGGCCGCCGAACGCCTGGAGGAGCTGTTGGAGGATCTCGTTCGACCCGTTGGCGGCCCACACGCGCGGGACGTCGAGTCCGTACCCGAGGTAGCCGGCGAGGTCGGCGCGCAAGGCGACGGCGTCGCGGTCCGGGTAGCGGTTGAGGCCGCGCACGACCTCGCCGATCGCCTTCTCGATGTCGGCGGCGACCTCATCGGGCAGCGGGTGGGAGTTCTCGTTGGTGTTGAGTTTGACGGCGACGTCGAGTTGGGGAGCGCCGTAGGGGCTGCGGCCGCGCAGGTCGGGGCGCAGCAGGTCGCTGATGGTCCTGCCGTCGGCGCTCATGCTTCGGTCCGCTCTCGGCTTCGGGCGAAGCGCACGGTCACGGCCGTGCCGTGCGCGGGCAGGTCCTCGGCCTGGGCGAGGGTGGTGACGTGACCGGCGACCTCGCGCAGCGCCTGCTCGCTGTAGTCGATGATGTGCACGCCGCGCAGGAAGCTCTGCACCGACAGGCCCGGGGAGTGCCGGGCGCAGCCGCCGGTGGGCAGGATGTGGTTCGATCCGGCGCAGTAGTCGCCGAGCGAGACCGGTGAGTAGGGGCCGACGAAGATCGCCCCGGCGTTGCGGACCCGCATGGCGAGCCCGCGGGCGCCCCTGGTCTGGATCTCCAGGTGCTCGGCGGCGTAGGCGTCGACGACGCGCAGGCCCTGTTCGAGGTCGTCGACCAGGATGGTGCCCGACTGCTCGCCGGACAGGGCGGTGCCGATGCGGCCGGCGTGCTTGGCGGCGGCGACCTGGTCTTCGAGTGCGGCGTCGACGGCGTCGGCGAGCGCGGTCGAGGTCGTGACCAGGACGCTGGCCGCCTTGGGGTCGTGTTCGGCCTGGCTGATGAGGTCGGCGGCGACGTGGACCGGGTCGGCGGTGTCGTCGGCCAGGACGGCGATCTCGGTGGTGCCTGCCTCGGCGTCGATGCCGACGAGGCCGCGGACGGCGCGTTTGGCGGCGGTGACGTAGATGTTGCCGGGCCCGGTGATCATGTCGACGGGTACGCACTCGTCGGTGCCGTAGGCGAACATGCCGATCGCGGCGGGTCCGCCGACGGCGTAGACCTCGTCGACGCCGAGCATCGCGCACACGGCGAGGATGGTGGCGTCGGGCAGGCCGGTGTCGCGCTGCGGCGGGCTGGACACGGCGATGTCGGGGACACCGGCGGTCTGGGCCGGGACGACGTTCATGACGACGCTGGAGGCGAGCGCGGCGAGGCCGCCGGGCACGTAGAGGCCCACGCGGCCGACCGGGATGAAGCGTTCGGTGACGACGCCGCCGGGGACGACCTCGGTGACGACGTCGGCGCGGCGCTGGTCGGCGTGGACCTTGCGGACGCGTTCGGTGGCCTCGGTGAGGGCGGCGCGAAGCTCGGGGTCGAGGGCGTCGAGGGCGTCGGTCAGGGCCTGCGCGGGGACGCGCAGGGAGCCGAGTTCGACGCCGTCGCGTTCGGCCGTGATCTTGCGGATCGGCTCGGCGCCGTGATGCCGGATCGCGTCGAGCAGCGGCTGGATCTCGTCCAGGGCCGCCGCCACGTCGAAGGTCGCGCGGGGAAGGAGTCCCTGCGGAATGGACGCGGTACCTCGAAGATCAATGCGGTTCAGCACCCTACGAGGGTAGACGACCCGCGGTGGGACTCCCACCATCCGGGGGCGTGGTCTGCATGGTGGGAAGGGTGGTCTCGGTCTCCCGGCTCAGGGACTGGTAGCGCGACCAGCCGGCCAGGACGGTGTAGACGAACACGGCGGCCAGGGCCATGGTGGCCAGCACGCCGAGTTGCAGGTGCCCGCCGACGTCGAGGAGGTTCCCGGTCAGGACGCTGTCCCAGGCCGCACCCGGATCGAAGTTGATCATGAGGAGCTTGGGCGGGCGGAAGATGTGCTGGCCCGGTTCGGCGGCGGCGAGCATGTCGTCGAAGCCGAGGCGGCCCCACCATTCGCCGAACAGCCACGCGACGACCTGGCAGGCGATGGAGCCCAGCACCAGTGCGGTGACCTGGATCGGGCCGCGCGCGCGGCGCAGCAGCGCCCACACCAGGATCGCGGCGACGACGCCGAAGCCGAGGCCGAGGAAGGTGAAGACTCCGTCGTCGCCCGCGTAGCCCTCAGGGCTCTCCGTGGTGTAGCGAAAGCCCGTCTCCGTGGCGACCAGCTCGACGCGCGGCGCAAGGGCCTGCCAGAGCAGGGCGAGGGGGATGCCGAGCACCGCGAGGACGCCGACGACGATCCCGCCGGAGGCGAACTCGCTCCCCAGCGAACGCCGGTGAGCCGGCGACGGCACCGCGTCGGCGGAGTCGGCGCGGGTCTCGCCGGTGCCGGGCGAAGCGGCCTCGTACGGACTGGCCCAGGCGTCGCCCGTGGCGGCGGTGTCGTTCGGGGCGTCGTTGGTCCGCGTTGCCGAACCGGGCTGGCCCGGGTCGCGCGGATCTGGCGAGGCGGCTGTCACGCGTAGATCCTGCCATGCCCGCGTGACCGGCGCGCGACCACGGCGTCGGTCACCCGATGCGCTCCACGATCGCGTGCGCCGCGGTGATCCACGCGTCCCTGGTCGGCTGCTGGAGCATCGAGTACTGGATGCTCGAACCGGCCTCCAGGGTCGGGTCGTAGGGCACCACGGCGACCCGCCGGGTCCGGGTGTTGAAGTGCGCGGTCAGGTCGGTCAGCAGCGAGCCGGGGTTCGGCGTGGGGCACGACAGCAGCGTCACGGCGTTGGCGACGAGGTCGCGGTGGCCGTTCTCGATGAGCAGGTCCAGCATCCAGTCGGCGGCGAAGGCGGCGTCCTCGCGGGGGACGGTGGTGATCACGAGCTGGTCGGCGGCCTCGATGACGGTCCGCCAGTTCGGGCTCTCGACGTTGTTGCCGGTGTCGATGCACACGATGTCGTGGGTGCGGGTCAGCACGTCGAGGACGCGCAGGACCGTCGACGGGTCGAGCTTCCCGGCCAGCTTCGGGTCCTCGTCGCCGGCGAGCACGTCGAAGGAGCCGTCGGTGGAGTGCCGCAGATAGTCGTCGATGCGCTCGGTGATCTGCGGCCCGGCGGCCTCGACCTGGATGAGGTCGTTGACCAGATGGCGGATCGTGCGCGCGTGCCGGGCGGTGCCCGCCCGCAGGCCGAGGGTGCCGCGCAGCTCGTTGTTGTCCCACGCCACGACACCGCGTCCGCGGACCGTGCCGAGCGTGGCGGCGGCGAGAACCGTCGCGGTGGTCTTGTGCACGCCGCCCTTGGGGTTGGCGAAGGCGACGACCCGGCAGCGGCCGAGGTCGCGGCGAAGCTCCTCCATCACGACCGTGGCGACCGGCAGCGCGTGCCTCGACTGGCCGTAGCCGTAACCGGGGCCGGGCTGCGTCGGAACCTGCGGGGCGAGCGGCGGATCGGGCTCGGGGGCACGGTGACTGCGGGCGCGACGGTCGAACAGAGCCCGCCACCTGGGCACACTCTCCTCTTGGCCGTACGGCGTCCTTATCGACTCCACACTCGCCTCCCGACTGCGCTCACGTGAATCCCAAGGCTACGGATGCCGGGGCACCCGGCGCACCTGGCCCGGGTGCTTTCGGGTGGTTTCGGTGGGAAAATGACTTGGCGCGAGATCCCCACGCCCACCGATTCTCCCCCGCTCATCGCGGAGCCTTGGACGCGGGTGCGGCACCGACCGGCGGATCGTCCTCACTCAAGCCGCTGCCGGGCGGCCCGGCCATTCCCGGCTGCTCGGGCAGCGCGGGCAGGAACACCGCGCGGTCGAAGCTCTGCATCTCCGGCGCGGCGTCCACCGCACGGACCAGGTCGAGGCCGGACAGCTCCAGCAGGTTCTGCGGGGTGGACCGCACGACCACCGCGTAGGCGCACTCGCAGTGCGCACGGTAGGCCTCGGCCTCGTCCTCGGCCAGCGCCTGCGCGGTCAGGTAGATCTCGCGCTGCCGCTTCTCCTGCTCGCTGTCGCCGGTGAGCTTCCCGGCGAGGCCGGCGTAGGCGGCGGCGTCGGCGTCCTTGCTCGCGGCGGCCCGGTCCATCTCGGCGAGCAGGTCCCCCGGCATCGAGGCGATGTCGAGCGAAATGATCTCGGTGGGCGCGTTCGGCAGCGGAACGCGCGCGTAGACCCGGGCGACGGCGTGCCCCTTGGTGATCTCCCCGACCGCGTCGGGCCCGAGGTAGGCCGACAGCGACACCAGCGCCCACGTCGGCGACGTGGAGTGCTCGGCGAGCTGCGCCAGTTCCACCCGCGAGTCCTCGGCGTACTCGGGGATCGACTCGCCGTCGTTGACGCCGACGCGCACGACCGGGCCGCTGTCGTCGACATGCTCGGTCGGCTGGTCGGTGGACCACACCGCGGCCACGACCAGCAGAGCGCAGCCGATCAGGGCCGTCGAGGTGATCACGCGCCTGCGGCCGGTCCCCGCCTGCATCCAGCGGATGCCCCGCCCGACGGGGGGCAGGAGGCGGCGGTCGATACGGCGGAGCAGGTCACCGAGGCCCATGAGGGGGCACCCTCCGAAGTAGAGCGCGTGGTCGTCGGTCGGGCGGTCCGCGCCGAGCGGGCCCGCCGCTCCGGTCAGCCTCGCAAGATGTCGAGCGCGTGCGCCAGGTCTTGAGGGTAGTCGCTGTGGAACTCCACCCACTGTCCCGAACCCGGGTGGGTGAAGGCAAGGCTTCGCGCGTGCAACCACTGCCGGGTGAGCTCCACCCGCGCGGCCAGCGTCGGGTCGGCGCCGTAGGTGAGGTCGCCGACGCAAGGGTGGCGCAGGGCCGAGAAGTGCACCCGGATCTGGTGCGTGCGGCCGGTCTCGAGCTTGACGTCGACCAGGCTCGCGGCCGGGAACGCCTCGACGGTGTCGTAGTGCGTGACACTGGGCTTCCCGCCGGCGGCGACGGCGAACTTGTAGTCGTGATTGGGGTGCCGGCCGATGGGCGCGTCGATGGTGCCCCGCAGCGGATCCGGATGCCCTTGGACCACCGCGTGGTAGCGCTTGTCGACCTCGCGCTCCTTGAAGGCGCGCTTGAGCAGGGTGTAGGCCCGCTCGCTCTTGGCGACGACCATGATCCCGGTGGTGCCGACGTCGAGCCGGTGCACGATCCCCTGGCGCTCGGCGGCACCATGGCTGGAGACGCGGTGCCCGAGGGCGGCGACGCCCGCCGTGACGGTCGGGCCGGTCCAGCCCGGACTGGAGTGCGCGGCGACGCCGACCGGCTTGTCGATCACCACGATGTCGTCATCGGAGTAGATGACCGAAAGGCCCTCGACCTCCTGCGGCTCGGTCTCCTCGGCGGCGCCCGGCGGCGGCGGGAGGCGCACCTCCAGCCACGAACCCCCGGCCACCCGGTCGGACTTCGCCGAAGCCGAGCCGTCGACGGTCACGTCGCCCTGCTCGATGAGCTCGGCCGCGGTCGTGCGCGACAGCCCGAAAAGGCGCGCGACGGCCTGGTCGAGGCGGGAGCCTTCGAGTCCGTCGGGTACCGGCAGCGACCTCTCCACACCGGTCACCGGCGGTCTTCCTTCACGGTCTCTCCCGACTCGCCGTTCTCGGCCTTCTTATCTTCCTTGCGGTACCGCGTGCCGTCCATGCGGCGGCCGGTGAGCTCCAGGAGCACCACCAGGCACACGCCGATCACCAGCGAGGAGTCGGCGAGGTTGAAGACCGGGTAGGCCTGCCCGCCGGGCTCGAAGGGACTGATGAAGTCCACCACGTGCCCGTGGAAGACCCCGGGCGCCCGGAAGACGCGGTCGACGATGTTGCCGAGCGCGCCGCCGAAGACCAGCCCGAAGGCGATCGCCCACGGCAGCGACCGCACCCGCCACACGTACGCGGCGATGGCGGCGCTGACCGTCATCGCGACGATGGACAGCACCCACGTGTACTCGCTGCCCATGCCCCAGGCGGCGCCGCCGTTGCGGATCAGGTCGAAGTAGATCAGCCCGCCGAGCAGCTTCACGGGCTCGCGTCCCTGGAGGGACTCGACCGCGATGGTCTTGGTGAGGATGTCCAGCGCGATCGAACCCAGCCCGACGGCGAAGAACACACCCAGGACGAACCCGCGGCGCCGAACCGACTTCGGCCGCGCGGCGGTCACCTCGACGTCCTCGGCGGCCTCACCGGCCGGCACTTCTCCCGTACTCAGCGCGCTCCTCCAAGCTGGCACCTCGCCGGGATCATCCGCGAACGGAAGGGCTCACCGGCGTTCTTCGAGCTGTTTGCAGTCCACGCAGAGGGTAGCCGACGGGAAGGCGGCCAGCCGAGCGGCCGGAATGGGCTTGCCACAGCGCTCGCACATGCCGTAGTTGCCCGCCTCCAGGCGCTCCAGGGCGTGCTCCACCTGGATCACCCGCTCGTGCATGGTGTTGGCGAGGGTGATCTCCTGCTCGCGCTCAAGGGTCTTCGAGCCGGTGTCGACCTGGTCGTCCCCGGCGGAGTCGGCGAGCCGGTCGCGCTGCAGCTCGGCGATGTCGGTGACGGTCTGCGAGTACTCGGCGCGCAGTTCCTCAAGCCGCTCGGTGAGGGCGGCCCGGATCTGCTCGACCTCTTCGGGGCTGCGCTGCGCGGCCTCGACCGCGGCACTGGGCGCGGTGGTCTTCTTGGCGGCCGCCTTCTTCGTGGCAACGGTCTTCTTCGCCGGCGTTCCGCCGGTCGCCTTCGCAGCTGGCATGGTTGCGCTCTCCGGAGGGGTCTTGGTGGGGGTGGATTTCGCGCCGGCCTTCGTGGCCAGAGACGACGCCGGAGCGTCGGTCACCGCCGTGTCCCCAATGGACTCCGCGGCGGCCTTTGCGTTGGTGGACTCGGCCGCCGAGGTGGGCTTGGCGGCAGTGGTGGTGTTCGCCGTCGACGACCGGCCGGTGCCGGCACCCGCAGCGGCCTTCTTCCGCGTAGCCGTGCCCGAATTCCGATCGCCCATGGCCGCCCCCCGGCAGGTATAAAACAGAGCGCGGCATGCGCCGCGCGTGAGGACACATAATACGCCCACACACCGCCGCGACACAATCACCTCACGCGACCGGCCGGCACCGGTCCGTCGCGGACTTCTCGCCCGCACCCCCGCTGAGCGGGGACGGAACCCGATCCGCTCCACAGAGGACAGTGCGACCCGAACGGTCGCGCCCCGGCGGGCCGCCCTGCGGACCGGGAGTGACTCCGGGCACGGTGACGCGGGAAACAGCGTCGACGGTGTTGGCATACCGTCCGTTTCCCCTTTTCGGGGCGAGCGAAACCGCCGGACGGCCAAGCCGCCCGGCGGTCGAGTTCTCGCTTACCGTCCGAACCCTCAGCGCCCGCTGCGCACGCTCAGGTCGGCCAGCACGTCGGCCGTCGGCTCGCACAGCCCGCAGGGCGTGAAGCCCAGCTCGACCGCCTCATTGACGGCGAGCGGCTCATCCTCCTTGCCGAGGAGGTGCACGCACCCCGCGAGGTGGTACCTCGGGCGGCCGTCGACCACCTGGACCGGCACGGTGAGCCCGGACAGGCGCGTCCGGTCGATGCGCGTGATCGACATCGGTCCCGGCTCGTCGGCCAGGTCCTCGTCGAGCTCGGCGTCCTCCGGTTCACCCGAGGACGACTCCGCGACAGCGGCCGTGGGTGCTGCCACCCGGCGCGCGGGCGGCGGCGTCTCCGGACGCGACTCGACGCGGGCCTCGCGTTCGAGCTGTTCGAGACGGTCGAGGCGATCCGAGCGGTCGAAGCGCCCCTCGCGATCCCCACCGCCGATCTCATCCAAATCGGCGGCGCGGTCGTCGAAGCGCTCCCGGCGCGCGTAGGCCGGCTCCCGAAGGGTCCGCCGCTCCTCGCGCGAGCCCGTGCCGCCGGCCAGGTCCTCGAAGTCCCCGGCCGCGTGCTCCTCGGCGTCCTCGTCACGCCCGGCGGACCGGGCACCCAGGTACAGGCCGATACCGGCGATGACACTCGCCGCGATCGAACCCACGAGGAACAGGTCGTTGTGATTCATCAGGCCGGTGACCAGCAGACCGGCCGCGGCCACGAGAATCAGTAAACTGCCGACGATCATTGCGAACCCCCCTTACGGGACGATTGGTGTGCGGTGGTGGCGGCACACGGATGCCCCCCGGCAACCGCGCGAAACGCCACACACCAACCACACGTAACCATCGTCACATTGAACTACATGCCCGATTTAGTCCGTCGGCAGCCCACCCCGGGTGCCGTTGAACCCACCGGTGAGAGCCGCGGCACCGGCCGGGACGCCGTTGCGGCCACCCTCGACCGCTCCGACCTCGACGCCTTCGACGACACCGTCGGGGCGACCCGTCAGGTCGCGCAGCTGGCTCTCCAGGTACGCCTTGAGGCGCGTGCGGTACTCACGCTCGAAGGCCTTGAGCTCCTCGATGTGCTTCTGCAGCGCCGCGCGCTTGGTCTCCAGGGTGCCCATGACCTCCTGGTGACGCTGGCGGGCCTCACGCTCAAGGCTGTCCGACTTGGCGCGCGCCTCGCGCACGAACTCCTCGGACTGCGCACGAGCCTCGCCGAGGACCTTGTCGGCCTCACGGCGGGCACTGTCGACGTGGTCGTCGGCGGTGCGCTGGGCCACCATCAGCAGACGCAGTGCCTGCTGCTCGCCCTGCTCGGCGTCGGCCGCGCTGACAGCGCCGCCCACTCCGGGCCCGGCGGCACGAACCTGCTCGAGCTCCTGCTGCGTCGCACGCAGCTGTTGCTCGGCGGCGGCCTTGTCAGAACGCAGACGCTCCAGCTGGGCGGCCATCTCCGCGTTGTCGGCGACGCCGGGACCGGCACCCGCCCGGAGACGCTCGACCTGCGCACGCAGCTCGCTGTTCTCCTCGATCAGTCGGGCGAGCTCCCGCTCCACCTCGTCGAGGAAGGTGTCGACGTCATCCTCGTCGTACCCTCGCTTTCCGAGCATGGGTTTCTTAAACGCGACGTTGTGAACGTCGGCCGGGGTCAGCGGCATCCGAAACTCCTTGGGTCAGCCTGCGGGCGGTGCGAGGCCGCCGGGAGTCGACAGTGGAGTGTCGTCACCCCACCGCCGATTCCATCAGCGACCGCACGACCACCTGCTTAAGCACGTACACGATTAGCAGCAACGCCATGAAGGCGAGGTCAACGGACACCGTACCAAGCCGAAGCGGCGGAATCATCCGTCGCAATACTTTCAGGGGAGGGTCGGTAGCACTAAAGACCAACTCCATCCCGACGGCAGCACGGCGCCCCGGATGCCACCGGCGAGCGAAGGCCAGCACCTGTTCGGCGACCAGCCGCCCGATCAGCAGCATGAAGAAGAAGTAAAGACACAGGTAGAGCACCTGCCAGAAGATCCCCATGGGAGGCGGCGTCCTCGTCTCAGCTCTGGTTGAAGAACTCGCCCCCAGCGATCTTGGCCTTGTCCTCTGCGGTGACCTGAACATTGGCCGGTGAGAGCAGGAACACGCGGTTGGTCACGCGCTCGAAGCTACCACGCAGCCCGAACACGAGCCCGGCGGCGAAGTCGACCAGACGCTTCGCGTCCGATTCGTCCATCTCCGACAGGTTCATGATCACCGGGACCCCGTCGCGGAAGTGCTCACCAAGGGTGCGCGCCTCGTTGTACGTGGTCGGGTGGAGGGTCGTGATCCGGTAACCGGCACTCTCCTCGGCCATCGGCGACCGCTCGGCGGTCAGCTGGGGCGCCAGCGCGAGGTTGTCCCGCGTCAGCGGTGTGACCGATCCCCCACTGCGGGGGAGCGAGCGGACGTTGCCCCGCTGCACCGGCTCGATCCGGCGCACCCGCGAGGTGCGGGTGGTCGCGACCGGCCGCTGCTGCTCGGCGTCGTCGAACTCGTCGCCGTCGTCGAAACCGTCGTCATAACGGTCGCCTGAGTAGTGGCGGTCATCCTCGTCCTCGATGAGGCCGAGCCAGACACCTGCCTTGCGCATCGCGCCCATCGGACCTTCCCTCCCGTGCCGCAGGTTGAGCCGGGGCCGTCCGGCCCCCCATGGAGGATGCGAACCACATCTGTGTAGTTCGATCCTCGCCGCCAGGCTACCTGAGATGGGAGCGGGATCCGAGCAGTATTGATCCGATCCGTACGAGTGTCGCGCCGAAACCGATCGCCTGGGGGAAATCCCCGCTCATTCCGGCCGAGATCTCGACCGCTTCGGGGACGGCGGCTCTGACCTTTTCGGACAGTGCGGCGACCTGCTCGAAGGCCCGCTCGGGCGTCCAGTCCATGGGCGCCACGGCCATGATCCCGCGCAGCGCGAGCTCGGGCCGGGAGGTGACGCTGTCCACAAGGGCGCCCAGCTCGCTCTCGGCGACTCCACCGCGGGCGGTGTCGCCGTCGACGCTGACCTGGATGAGGCAGCCGAGGGGCGACTCGCGATCCCGGGCGGCGTCGGCCAGGGCGGTGACCAGGCCGGGGCGGTCGACGGAGTGCACGAGGTGGGCGTAGGCGGCCACGGACTTGGCCTTGTTGCGCTGCATCCGGCCGATGTAGTGCCAGTGGACCTCGACGCCGGCCTCGCGCAGGGCGGCGGCCTTCGCCGCGGCCTCCTGGTCGCGGTTCTCACCGATCTCGGTGATGCCGAGCCCGGCCAGCGACATGACGTCGCCGGCCGGGAAGGTCTTGGTGACCGCGATCAGCCTCACCGTGTCCGGTGCGCGTCCCGCCTGCGCGCAGGCGTGCTCGATGCGCTCCCGTACGTCGGCGAGGTTGGCGGCCAGTTCCGACCGCCTCGCCTCACCCCGCTCGTCGGCGGTGGTCATGCCCCGTTCTTCAGGAAGTCGGGGACGTCGACGTCGTCGAAGAGGACCTTCGACGGCTGGGTCGGCGGGTGGTGACGGACGGGCTCGACGGGCTGCTCGACCCGCTCGGCCGGGATCGGCCTGGTCGCTTCGACGGGCTTGTAGGTCGGCTCGCCGCTGTCGAACCCGGCGGCTATGACGGTGACGCGCACCTCGTCACCCAAAGCGTCGTCGATGACCGCACCGAAGATGATGTTGGCGTCGGAGTGGGCGGCGTCGGTGACCAGCTGGGCGGCGTCGTTGATCTCGAAGAGACCGAGGTCCGATCCACCCGCGATGGACAGCAGGACCCCCCGGGCCCCGTCCATGCTCTGCTCCAGCAGCGGGCTGGAGATCGCGGCCTGGGCGGCCTCGACGGCACGGCTCTCGCCACGGGCGCTGCCGATGCCCATGAGGGCCGAACCGGCACCGCTCATCACGCTCTTGACGTCGGCGAAGTCCAGGTTGATCAGGCCAGGGGTGGTGATCAGGTCGGTGATGCCCTGGACACCCGACAGCAGCACCTGGTCGGCGAGCCGGAAGGCGTCCATCATGGAGATGCCCCGGTCGCCCATGTGCAGCAGTCGGTCGTTCGGGATGACGATCAAGGTGTCGCACTCGTTGCGGAGGGAGTCTATTCCCTCCTCCGCCTGCGACTGCCGCCTCTTCCCCTCGAAGGAGAAGGGGCGGGTGACCACGCCGATCGTCAGCGCGCCGATCTTGCGGGCGATGTTGGCGACCACCGGCGCGCCGCCGGTGCCCGTGCCACCGCCTTCGCCGCATGTCACGAAGACCATGTCGGCGCCCTTGAGCACCTCTTCGATCTCGTCGCGGTGGTCCTCGGCGGCCTTCTGGCCGACCTCCGGATTGGCGCCGGCGCCCAGTCCCCGGGTCAACTCGCGGCCGACGTCGAGCTTGACGTCGGCGTCGCTCATCAGCAATGCCTGGGCATCGGTGTTGATGGCGATGAACTCGACGCCTTTGAGCCCCGCCTCGATCATCCGGTTGACCGCGTTGACTCCACCGCCGCCGATGCCGACAACCTTGATGACCGCTAGGTAATTATGTGGAGGTGTCATCGGATGCCTTCCCTTCCCCTGGCCGGCCCGATGTTGAGAGGTGGGCTCGACGCGCAAGCTCTAGATCCTGGTGAGTCCCAATAGGGCGGTCATGTTCAATACGTGCCTGTCCGCAAAGTATGGTGCTCATCCCCGGCAGCCAAGGATGCGCCCCGGCGTGTCGCCGATCTTCGCACATATTCCCCTAATCGCGGACTGTCGGCACCCCGGGGGCACTGACATCGAGATGATCGGCCGACCGTGCCAATAGGACGGTCGCCACCTCCGACTTGGCCACGTTGTCCGTGGCGTCTCCCCAGAAGATAGTCCGTCCGCCCTTGAGCCGCAGCTCAATACGGGTGGGAGCGGGTGCCGAGATGGACAAGAGTTCGGCTCGCAAGCGCTCGCCCAATGAGGACAGAACACTGAGGACGCCGATCGTGGCGGGATCTTGTGGCCCGGGCGTTTTCAGTTCGACCGGCCAGATTCCCGGCGGAATCTCCTCGACCGTGCGGTACGCCACTCCAGAACTGTCCACCAGACCCACTCCCCCATCACCCGGAACGGCGAGATAGGGCGTGCGCTCGGTGATCTCCACGACAAGCGTGTGCGGCCAGTCGCGGGACACGATCGCCTCGGCGACCGGCGCGACGCCCCGTACCCGCTCGGCCACCTCATCGGTGTCGATGGCGGCGAGGGCGGTTCCCTTCGCAACGTCGGCGGCCAGCCGGATCCGGTCGGTCTCGACGAAGGTCGCGCCCTTGACCAGGACCTCGGTGACCGCGAAGGCGCTCGAACCGTAGAGGATCCAGGCCCCGGCGACGGTGAGGACCACCGCCGCCAGGATCCCGAAGCGCATGGCGCGGCTGATTCGCGGCAGTTTCGTGGCCCGGGCCAGTTTGACCAATTGCCAGTCGCGCACTCGCGCCCCCTGTGTGTCGTTGTCCTATGTGTTCGACGGACCGCCCAGCGCCGCGAGGATCACCGGCGGCATGAGCGACAGCGGTGGTGCCCCCATGGTCACCACCAGGTCGCCCGGCCGGACGCGCGAGGCGACCTCGCCGGGCACGTCGTCCCACTCGGGGACGAAGACCTTGTCCTCGTCGGGCAGCGCGACGGCCGCGTGGAGCGCCACGCCGCCCTCGCTGAGCGGCACGTCCTCGCCGGGACCGAAGACCTCCATGACCACGACCTGGTCGGCGATCGCGAGGGCCTCGGCGATCTCGGCGCGCAGGTCCCTGGTCCGGTATGCACGGTAGGGCTGGAAGACCACGATGAGGCGGCCGCCTTCGCGGATGCCGGCCAGCGTCGACAGCGCGGCCTTCATCGCCGTCGGGTGGTAGGCGTACTCGTCGTAAACGCGCGCGCCCCCGGCCTCTCCGCGCAGCTCGAAGCGGCGGCGGACCCCGCTGAACGAGGCGAGACCGGCTCGCACCTGCTCGGGTTCCAGGCCGAGGCGCAGGGCGGCCAGCAGCGCGGCGGCGCTGTTGAGGCCCAGGTGCGCGCCCGGGACGGGCAGGAAGAACTCGCCGAGCGGGGCGTCCTCGTAGGTCGCGTGGTACGACACGCCGTCGCTGGTGGAGTGCACCTTGTCGATGCGCAGGGTCGCGTCGGCGGCGGTCCCGTAGGTGGCGACGTCGCGGCCCTCCGACCGCAGCGTCTCGGCGATGCGGCGGGTGCGCTCGTCGTCGGCGCACAGGATGATCAGGCCGTCGGCGTCGGTGGCGCGCCCGAACTCCGCGAAGGCCGCCTCCAGGTTGTCGATGTCGCCGTAGTTGTTGAGGTGGTCGGCGTCGACGTTGGTGATGATCGCGATGTGGGGCCGGTACCGCAGGAAGGTCCGGTCGTGCTCGTCGGCCTCGATGACGATGAGGTCGCCGTCGCCGTGCTGACCGCTGCTCCCCGACACCGAGGCCTCGCCGCCGTTGACGTAGGACGGGTCGAGGCCGGCGCCGACGAGGATCTCGGTGGTCATCGCCGTGGTGGTGGTCTTGCCGTGCGTTCCGGCGATCACCACCGAGCGGCGGCCGGTCATCGCGGCGGCGAGCGCCTCCGAGCGGTGCATGACGCGAACGCCTCTGCGGTGGGCTTCGGCGACCTCGACGTGGGAGTCGGGGATCGCGGTGGAGCGCACCACGGTGTCGACGCCGTCGAGGTTGGCGGCCGCGTGCTCGCGGTGGATCGTCACACCGAGGGCGGCCAGCTCGGGCAGGGACGGCCAGTCGTGCAGCTCGCTGCCGCCGACCGGCAGGCCGCGGGTGGCGTAGAGGCGGGCAAGGCCGCTCATGCCGACGCCGCCGATGCCGATGAACAGGACACGGCCGAGGTCCTCGGCGGTCACGCCGTCATCTGTGGGTGAGTGCATGGGTTCGATCTTCATCCGCGGGCCACCGATTCGTACATGAACTCGCGCAAGGACTCGTCACCGTTCGTGCGGCCGAAGGCCCGCGCGCTGGCGCCCATCTGCGCCAGGCGCGAGGAGTCGAGCAGGATCGGGATCAGATCGCGCACGACGAGTTCGGGCGAGAGCTGCTCGTCCTCGACGAGCAGGCCGCCGCCGGAGTCGACGATCGGGCGGACGTTGCGGTACTGCTCCTTGTTGCCCCACGGGAGCGGCACGTAGGCGGCGGGCAGTCCGACGGCTGCCACCTCGGCGCAGGTCATCGCCCCGCCCCGGCACATGACCAGGTCGGCGGCGGCGTAGCCGAGGTGCATCTCCGACAGGAACGGCATCGTCACGTACGGCGCCGCCAGGCCCGAGGGAACCTCGACGGGATCGTCGCGGCGGGCACCGATGACGTGCAGGACCTGGATGCCGGCGTCGGTGAGGGCGCGGGCCGAACCGAGGACGGCGTTGTTGATCGAGCGGGCGCCCTGGGAGGCGCCGAACACGAACAGGGTCGGCCGGTACGGGTCGAGCCCGAAGTGCTGGCGGGCGGCGGCGCGCTGCGCGGCCCGGTCGAGCGTGGAGATGTCGCGGCGCAGCGGGACGCCGGTGACGGTGCCGCCTGCCAGCATCGGGACCGTGCGGGTCAGGTGCTCGAAGCCGATGGCGAGGTTGTTGCTGTAGCGCATGGCGAGCTTGTTGGCGAAGCCCGGCGGGTCGTTGAACTCGAAGATCACCATCGGCGTCTTGCGCGACTTCGCCGCGAGGTAGGCCGGCACCGAGACGTAGCCGCCGAAACCGACGACCACGTCGGCGGAGACCTCGTCGAGCAGTTCCCGGGTGACCTTGCGGGCGCGGGCCATGCGCGGCAGGGTCAGCACGAGATCCATGTTGACCTTGCGGGGAAGCTGGTGGGCCGGGACCATCCGCAGGTCGTAGCCGTGCTTGGGGATGATGTCGGCCTCAAGGCCCTTGGGCGTGCCGATGCAGGTGATCCTGATGTCCGGGTCATGCCGCCGAAGGCAGTCGGCGTAGGCGAGGAGAGGGTAGATGTGCCCTCCCGTCCCTCCCCCGGCGAGCACCACGGAACGGATCGGGGTCATCTGCATGCACTCCTTTTGTCGTCTCGCGCCACGAGCACGGCGAGGGGGAACGGCTACTTGGTCCGGGTCCGGGTGGGCTTCCGGTCACCCCGGTCACCGCCTCGCTGCAGCGGGGGCAGGGGTGCCCAGAGTACGCGTACCCACTTACCCGGATTGCGGGCGCGCAACGCGCTCGCGGCCTCGGGTTCGGCTCTCGCGAAGGACGCCAGCATGCCCAGCAGGACCAGCGTGACGACCAGCGCGCTGCCGCCGTCGGAGATCAACGGCAGCGGGACGCCTGTGATGGGCATGAGCCCGACCACGCCCCCGATGTTGATCACGGCCTGCCCGGCGAGCCAGAAGGTCGCCCCCGCGGCGACCAGGCGGCGGAAGGGGTCGTTGACACGGCGGGCGATGCGCAGCCCGGCGTAGGTGAGGACGGCGAACAGGGCCAGGATCACCGCGCAGCCGACGAGTCCGAGCTCCTCGGCGATCAGCGCGAAGATGAAGTCGTTGTGACCGTTGGGCAGCCACTCCCACTTCTGCTTGCTCTCGCCGAGGCCGACGCCGAACCAGCCGCCGTCGGCGATGGCGTAGTAGCCCTGGATGGCCTGGTAGCCCCAGTCGTCGGCGTAGTCCTCGGGGTTCTGGAAGGACACGAAGCGTTCCATCCGGTGGCTGGCCAGCACGACCAGGACCATGGCGCCGACGAAGCCGGCGCTGAGCATTCCGCCGAGCAACCGCAGGCGCACCCCGGCGGTCCACAGCAGGCCCATGAACATGCACAGCATGATCAGCATCGTGCCGAGGTCGCGGAAGCCGACCAGGACGAGGATGATCGCCGTCGTCGGGAACAGCGGGACGGCCAGCTCGCGCCACAGCGCGATCTTGGGGCCCTTGCGGACGAGCAGGTCGGCGCCCCACAGCAGCAGCGCGAACTTCGCCATCTCCGAGGGCTGGACCTGCACCGGCCCGAAGATGATCCACAGCTCCTCGGTGCGAAACGGGCCGGCGCTGACGTAGGGGAACACGACCAGGACGGCGAGCAGGATCGCCGAGGCGACCAGCAGGGGCCGCCCGATCCCGCGGTAGGTGCGCACCGGGAGACGCTGGGCGAACCAGAAGCCGAACAGGCCGACCACGGCCCAGGTCGCCTGCTTGGCGATGGCCGCGAAGGAGCTGCCGACCTCGGCGTAGGCCTCGACCATGGTCGCGGAGAACACCATGACCAGGCCGATGATCACGAGCAGGCCGGCCGAGGACAGCAGGAGGTAGTACGAGGCGAGGGGGCGGTCGAGCAGGCCGCGCAGGGCGGCGAGGGGCTGCGACCGTTCGCTCATCGGGTCAGACCCTCCACCGCCTCGGCGAAGGCGATGCCCCGGTGCGGATAGCCCCGGTACATGTCCTTCGAGGCCCCGACCGGCGCGAGGAGCACCGTGTCGCCGTCGTGGGCCATGCGGGCGGCGGCCGTGACGGCCTCGGTCATCGCCGGCTCCGGCGCGGTGTCGGCGATGTCGACGACCGGCACCCGCGGAGCGTGCCGCCGTACGGCGGCGGCGAGTTCGGCGCGGTCGACGCCGAGAAGCACGACCCCTTGGAGGCGGTGGGCGTGCTCGGCGACGAGTTCGTTGACGTCGACGCCCTTGAGCTGGCCGCCGGCGATCCACACGATCCGCTCGTAGGCGGCCAGCGACACGTTCGCCGCGTGCGGGCTGGTGGCCTTGCTGTCGTCGACGTACTCGACCCCGCCGACGGTGGCTATGTGCGCGATCCGGTGCGGTTCGGGACGGTAGCCGCGCAGGCCCTCGGCGATCGCGGCGGGCTTGACGCCGTGCAGCCGCGCGAGGGTCGCCGCCGCGAGGGCGTTGGCGATGTTGTGCCGCCCCGGCAGGAGGATGTCGGAGGTCCGGCACAGCTCGACGGGTTCGGGTCCGGTGTGGTCGACGAGCGTGTCGTCGATGACGCCGAAGGACCCGGCCGGCGGGTGGGACAGGGTGAAACCGACGTGCAGGCCCTTCGCCTCGGCGAGGGCCGCGGCGGTCAGCTCGTCGTCGAGGTTGCCGATGCACACCCCGGCGCGCCAGATGTTGGTCTTGGCCGAGGCGTAGGCGTCGAAGTCGCCGTGCCACTCCAGGTGGTCCTCGGCGAGGTTGAGGATCGCGCCCGCCTCAGGCGCCAGGTCGCGCGACCAGTGGAGCTGGAAACTGGACAGCTCAACGGCCAGGACGTCGTAGCCGGCGTCGACGGCGGACACCAGCGGGACGCCGAAGTTGCCGAGGGCCGCGCTGCGCAGCCCGGCAGCCGACAGGATCGAGGCGAGCATGGTGACGGTCGTGGTCTTGCCGTTCGTCCCGGTCAGCGCCAGCCACGGGGCACCGCCCTCGGGGCGGATGCGCCAGGCGAGCTCCGGTTCGCAGTAGACGTCGAGCCCTCGGTCGACCGCGGCCGTCGCCAGCGGATGGTGCGGGGCGAAGCCCGGCGACAGCACGACGTCGGTGACCTCGTCGAGGACCGCCAGCGGCGGCTCCTCACCGTGCACGACGCGGGCGCCCGCCTCATGCAGCGCTTCGAGGGCGGGTCCGTCGACGCGGTCGTAGACGGTCACCTCGGCTCCCCGTTCGAGGAGCACCCGCGCACTGGCCGTCCCGGCGATGCCGGTCCCGGCGACGAGAGCCTTCACGCTCATCCCACCACCCTGAGGAAGTCCGCGTAGAACAGGCCGAGGCCGATGGCCACACCGATCCCGGCGATGATCCAGAAGCGGATCACGATGTTGACCTCGCTCCACCCGGCGAGTTCGAAGTGGTGCTGGAGCGGCGCCATCCGGAACACGCGCCGCCCGGTGGTCTTGAAGGAGATGATCTGGATGATCACCGACATCGTGATGATCACGAAGAGCAGGCCGACGATCGGCAGCAGCAGGATCGTCTTCGTGGTCAGCGCGAGTCCGCCGATGAGTCCGCCGAGGCCCAGCGCGCCGGTGTCGCCCATGAAGATGCGCGCGGGCGAGGCGTTCCACCACAGGAAGCCGAAGCACGCCCCGGCGGCGGCCCCGGCGATCAGGGCGATCTCCAGCGGGTCGCGGACCTCGTAGCAGTAGAGGTTCGTGGCCGGCTCGCCGCACCAGTGGCGGTACTGCCAGAACGCGATGACCGCGTAGGCGGTGAGCACCATGATCGAGGCGCCGGTGGCCAGCCCGTCGAGGCCGTCGGTGAGGTTCACGCCGTTGGAGGTGGCGATGATGACGAAGACGAACAGCACGACCGCGCCGATCTTCGTCAGGTCCAGGTAGGGCATGTCCCGCACGAAGGACATGAACTGGCTGCCGACGGTCGTCTGCGGCTCGTAGTCGCTCGGGAAGTACAGCGCCAGGTAGCCGAAGAAGGCGCCCACGATGAGCTGCCCGAGGACCTTCCCGCGCTTGTTGAGGCCGCCGCTGTTGCGCCGGCGGACCTTGAGGTAGTCGTCGAGGAATCCGACCAGGCCCATGAAGAACAGCAGCCCGAGCAGCACCACACCGGTGAGGGTGTAACCGCGCGGGCGGCCCGGGACCTCCGGGATCGTCAGCAGCACCAGGTGCCCGACGACGTAGGCGATGATCGTGGCGAGGATGAAGACGACGCCGCCCATGGTGGGCGTGCCCTTCTTCGCCAGGTGCGCGGCGGGACCGTCGGTGCGGATCGGCTGACCGGCCTTGAGGCGGGTGAAGCCCTTGATCGCCAGCGGGGTACCGAACAGCGATATCCCGAACGCCACGAACGCGGCGACGATTACCGACCTCACGCGACCTCCGCCTTGGACTGGTCGTCCGCCTTGGCGCCGCGGAGTTCGTCCGCGACGATCCACGTACGGTATCGGGAACCCTTGACCAACACGACGTCGCCCGGCCGCAGCTCGCCGGACAGCTTCGCGATCGCCGCCTCCTGGTCGGGCACGTTCACCGCCTCCACACCGCGCGCAGCCGCCGCGTCACTGATCGGCGCGGCGATGTCCTGTACCGAGATCAACAGGGACACGCCCGCGTCGGCCGCCTGGTTGCCCACTGCGGTGTGACACTCGAGTTCGCCCTCGGCGAGTTCGGCCATGTAGCCCAGCACCGCGATCCGGCGCCGGCCCTCGCCGATCGCGGCCAGCGCGCGGATCGCGGCGGCCATCGAATCGGGGTTGGCGTTGTAGCTGTCGTCGATGACGGTGACGCCGTCGACGCGGTCGAAGACGTCCATCCGGCGCTCCGAGGCGACGCGCAGCTCGCCGAGCGCCACGGGCAGGTCCGCGAAGGGCATGCCGAGTTCGAGGGCGACCGCGGCCGCCGAGAGGGCGTTGCCGACCATGTGCGCGCCGCTGAGGCCCAGCCGCACCGCGGCGGTGCCCTCGGTGCCGGTCAGCTCGAAGCTCGCGCGACCGGCCCCGTCGAGGACCACGCCGACGGCGCGCAGCCCGGCGCCCTCCGACATGCCGACGGTGCGGACGCGGGCCTTGGTGCGCGGCGCCATGGCCGACACGAAGGGGTCGTCGGCGTTGAGGACGGCCAGGCCCTCGGCGGGCAGGGCCTCGATGAGCTCGCCCTTGGCCACGGCGATGTTGTCCAGCGAGCCGAAGGTGCCCATGTGGGCGATGCCGACGTTGAGGACGACGGCGACGTCGGGGGGCGCGATGCGCGAGAGGTAGGCGATGTCGCCGATCGCGCGGGCGCTGGACTCCACCACCAGGTAGCGGGTCGTCTCGTCGGCGCGCAGGACCGTGTAGGGATAGCCGAGCTCGTTGTTGAGATTGCCCTGGTTGGCGACCGTCGGTCCGAGCCGCGCGCACATCTGGGCGACGAGGTCCTTGGTGGACGTCTTGCCCTGCGAGCCGGTGATCGCCACGATCGTGAGCCCGTCGAGGCGGTCGACGACGGCGCGGGCGAGTTTCCCGAGCGCGACGACCGGGTCGTCGACCAGGATCATCGGCACGCCTTCGACACGGCGCGTCCCGAGGACCGCCAGGGCACCGTCGGCGATGGCGCCCTGGGCGAAGTCGTGGCCGTCGGAGCGCTCGCCGGTGATGGCGACGAACAGGCCGCCCTCGGCGACCTTGCGGGAGTCGTGCTCGACCGGTCCGGTGATCGTCGCCGACGGGTCGGCCGCTCCGTGGAGCTCACCGCCCACGGCGGTCGCGATCTCGGTCAGTGTCAGCGCGATCATGCCCCGGCCCTCCCGCCGTTTCGTGCCAGGACGCCGTCGAGCGCCTCGCCGAGGACCACGCGGTCGTCGAAGGGGACGACCTCCTCGGCGAGTTCCTGGCCTTGTTCGTGTCCCTTGCCCAGCACGGCGACGGTGTCCCCGTCGCGAGCCTGTGCGACGGCCGAGGCGATGGCCTCGGCGCGGTCGGCGATCTCCAGGTGCCCGCCGTCGCCGATCCCCTCGATGACCCCGCCGCGGATGGCCGCGGGGTCCTCGGTGCGGGGGTTGTCGTCGGTGACGATGACGAGGTCGGCACCGTGCGCGGCGGCCTTGCCCATGAGGACGCGCTTGCCCTGGTCGCGGTCGCCGCCGGCGCCGATGACGGCGATGACGCGGCCGGGTGTGATGGCGCGCAGCGCCTCCAGAACGGCGTGGATCGCGTCGGGCTTGTGCGCGTAGTCGACGACGCCGAGTACCGGTCCCTCACCGACGCGCTCCATGCGGCCGGGGATGCCGCGGCAGGTGGCGACGCCGTCGACGGCGACCGCCGGGTCCACCCCCGCCTCGGCGAGCATCGCGACGGCGAGCAGCGCGTTGGAGACGTTGTGGCGGCCGGGAAGCCGCACGGAGCCGGCCTTCTCGAAGCCGCCGGGGCCGCGGACGGTGAAGCGCTGGTCGAAGCCCTCGCCGGTGATGTCGGCGGCGGCCCAGTCGGCGGAGGAGGCGTCGGCCGGCTGCACGGTGTAGGTGGCGGTCGTGGGTTTGATGAGGCGGCGCGCGGACTGGTCGTCGAGGTTGACGACCTCGCTGCGGCAGCGCCCGTCGAAGAGCTTCGCCTTGGCCGCGAAGTAGTCCTCCATGTCGGCGTGGAAGTCGAGGTGATCGACGCCGAACATGGTGAAGCCGCCGACGGCGAAGGTGGTGCCGTCGGCCCGGCCCTGCGCGAGGGCGTGGCTGGAGACCTCCATGACCACGTCGGTGACGCCCTGTTCGAGGGCGTAGGCGAACAGGGCCTGGAGGTCGGGCGCCTCGGGTGTCGTGCGGACGCTGGTGAGGGTCTCGTCGCCGATCACGGTGGCGACGGTCCCGATGATGCCGACGTCGCGGCCGGCCGCGCGAAGGCCCGCCTCGATCAGGTACGCCGTCGAGGTCTTGCCGTTGGTGCCGGTGATGCCCAGGACCCGCAGGCGCGAGGTCGGGTCTCCGTAGACGCGGGCGGCCACTCCACCGAGGACCGCGCGGGGGTCCTCGATCATCAGTGCCGGAAGTCCGTGCTCGGCGGCGACCGCGGCGCCGCGCGCGTCGGTCAGGACGGCCACCGCGCCCGACGCGGCAGCGTCGGCGATGAACTCCGCCCCGTGCCGCCGCGCGCCCGGCAGGGCCGCGTACAGGTCACCCGGCCGCACCTCCTGGGAGGCGAGGGTCACGCCGGTCACCTCGACCGCTTCCGCCGGGCACGGAACGGACAGGAAGGAGGCCAGGTCGCGTAGCGGACAAGGCCGCACGGAACGGGGACGAGGGTAGCCAGACACGTCGAGACCCTACCCCGCAGAACGCGCCGAACCCGCGCCACCCCGCCAAGGCCGTCTGAGATTCCGCGAATGCCTGCGACCCGGTGACGGCCCTGCTGGAATGGGATCGAGACGATCTTCAGGAGGGGTCACCATGGGCTTCGGCGACAAGATCAAGGAAGGCTTCGACAAGGTCAAGGAGACCGTGTCGCGCCACGACGACAAGGTCGACCAGGGGATCGAGAAGGCCTCGGACTTCGTCAACGAGAAGACGAAGAACAAGCACGCCGGCCACGTCGACAAGGCCAAGGACAAGCTCCAGGGCATGACCGGCTCCGGCGACACCCAGCCCTGACACATCTGCGTTCGCGAGCCCCGCCACTGCCCGTGGCGGGGCCGCCGCGTTTCGCGGGCCCGTCAGCCGTAGATGACGAACTCCGGTTCCGGCTCGGTCGACGGCGGAACCCGGAAGTGCCCCAGCGTGAAGGCCATGATGTCGCGGAAGGCCGGACCGGCGACCGCGCCACCGCCGCCGCCGGGGGTGTAGATGAAGACCGCGACGGTGAAGCGGGGCGCGTCGGCGGGCGCGAAGCCCACGAAGCCCGCGACCTCTCCGGTGGCGTAGCCGCCGTCCTTGGCGAGCTGACCGGTGCCGGTCTTGCCGCCGATGAGGTACCCCTCAAGCCGCGCGGTGTGGCCGGTCCCGTCCGGGACCGCGATGGGCGCCTGGAGCAGGTGCCGCATCTCGTCGGAGGTCTCCTTCGAGACGATCTGCCGCGTGACCGGTGCCTGGGCAGGGGTGACGGTGCCGTCCGGCGCGATGGTCGACTTCACCAGCGACGGCTGGATCCAGGTGCCGCCGTTGGCGAGGGCGTTGTAGGCCGCGGCCATCTGCAGCGGGGTCACCGCGACGCCGAGTCCGATGGGGATGGAACCGAAGTCCGAGCCCTGCCAGGTGTCGGAGGGCCGCACGATCCCCTCGGCCTCACCGGCGACGCCGACACCGGTGGTCGCGCCCAGCCCGAACCGCTGCTGGTACTCGTAGACCTTCTCCGCGCCGAGCATGTCGGCCAGTTCGATCGTGCCGACGTTGGAGGAGTAGGCGAGGATTCCGCCGAGCGTCATCGGGCGCTCGGTGTGGTAGTGGGTGTCCTTGTAGAGGTTGTCGGCGACCTGGAGCGTCGGCGGGACCACGATCGTCTCGTCGGGCTTGATCAGGCCCTCCTCCAGGGCGGCGCTGACGATGATCGCCTTGTGCACCGACCCGGGCTCGACGACCGCGCTGGCCGCCCAGTCCTGCATCAGCTTCGCGTCGTACTTGAAGGGGTCGGCGGCGTCGTACGAGGGCGTGCTGGCCAGGCCGACGACCTCGCCGGTCTTGACGTCCATGATCACCGCGGCGCCGAAGGAGCCGTTGGCCGTCTTCATCTGATCGGTGAGGATCTGCTGTGCGCGGAACTGGAGGTCCTGGTCGATGGTCAGCTGCAGCGAGGATCCGGGACGGGCGGGGTCCTCGCGGTTGAAGCCGCCGGGGATCTCCTGCGGGTCTTCACCCGGTGTCACCTCGTAGGTGCGTTTCCCGTCGACGCCGCGCAGCAGATCGTCGTACTGGGCCTCCAGTCCGGCCAGGCCCTTGGCCTCGTCGCCGGTGAAGCCGAGGATGTTGGCGGCGAGGTCGTGGCCGGGCACCACGCGCCGTTCGTCGTGGCGGACGCGCACGGCCGGGTTCTCCAGCGCGGTGACCCGGTCGCCGACCTCGATGTCGACACCCCGCGCGAGGTACACGAAGCGGATGGCGTCGCCGCCCTCGGTCTTCTGCCGCTGGAGCTTGGGAAGCAGTTCGGAGGCGGGGATGCCGAGCAGGGGCGAGAGCTGGTCGGCGACGGCCTGGGGGTCGCTGATCATCTCCGGGTCGGCGTAGACGTAGCGGGCGTCGGCGCTGAAGGCGAGGGGGTTGCCGTCGCGGTCGAGGATCGAGCCGCGCTCGGCGGGCAGGATCTCCTCGTACAGGCGCTGGTCGAGGGCCGCGGCTGCGTAGGCGGCGGCGTCGGTGACCTGGAGTTCGACGAGCCGGCCGCCGATGACCGCGAAGACCAGCAGGACCAGGACGGTGCCGATCCGCAGGCGCTTGTTCGGGCTGGCCAGGCGCGGGAGCCGGCGCTTGGTCATGCGCCGCTTGGCGGCGGGCTGGTTTCGGTTGCGGCGGGCGGGATTGCGCGGCGGCTGCCGCTGGGTCGGCGTGCCCCTGCCGCGCACGGGAGTCTTGCGGGCCGGGGCGGCCGGCTTGCCGCCGCGGGTGCTCTTGGCGCCGCCGCCGTCGAGGAGTTGCAGCGCGGGCCGAAACGGGTCCCGGTCGACGCGGCGGACCGTGGTGCGCCTGCGGTAGGGCGGCGGATCCACGCGGGGTTCGGCGTCGTCGCGGGCACGACGACGAGCCGCGTCGCCCGCGCTTCGACGGTTCTTGTCGAGCGGGACGACGCGGCGGTCGCCGTTCTTTCCGCGGCGGGGTTTGCCGTCGTCTTGTGCCACCTGCTAGTTCCCACCCGGTTTCGGCATCGTCAGTTCACGGCCGTCGGGCAGCCGGATGTAGGTGACCTCGGCGGCGGGGACCAGTCCGAGCCGCTTCGCGGCGGCGGCCAGGTTCCCCGGGGAGGACAGTTCGGCCAGTTCGTCCTTGAGCTGCTGCTCGTGGGCGTCGAGCGCGGCGCCCTCGCCTCGCAGCTCGTGCAGCGCGAAGGCGTCCTCGCTGATCGCGGTGTTGAGCAGCAGCAGGCCGACGATCCCGGCGGCGACCAGTCCGATCAGGAACACCACGAACGGGGTCCGCGGCGTGGTGACCGGCGCCGGCGGCGCGACCGTGTCAGGGCGCCGGACCGGCCGGCGCTTGGCGGGGGCCTTCGGCTCCACCGCCGGAGGCGCGACGACCGGCTCGGCGATGGGCTCGATGATCTGCGGCTGGAGGGCGAGGGGGCCGTCGGTGACGGGCGCGGCGGAGTCGCCGGCCAGCGCACGGCGGCGCGAGTCGGCCGCTCTGGCGCGCCGGCGGGCCGCCTTGACGATCTCCTCGCGGTCGGCGCGACCCAGGTTCGTACCTTTCTTGTTCACGCTCATGACTGGTCCTCCCCCAAGTTCGCGTGCCTGTGGTGGTCGGCTCGTACACGTTCGGCGGCGCGCATGCGCGCCGAGGCCGCTCGCGGGTTGGCCGCCGTCTCCTCGTCGCCGGGTAGTTCGGCGCCGCGGGTGAGCAGCCGGAAGGTCGGTTCGGTGCCGGGCAGTTCGAACGGCAGCCCGGCGGGCGAACTCGACTTCGTCAGCGGGGCCAGGGCCCGTTTGACCATGCGGTCTTCGAGGGAGTGGTACGACAGCACCACGATCCGCCCGCCTACCGCCAGCACTCCCAGCGACGCCGGGAGAGCCCTCGCCAGGACCTCCAGTTCGGCGTTCACCTCGATCCGCAGCGCCTGGAAGGCGCGCTTGGCGGGGTGACCGCCGGTCCGGCGGGCCGCGGCGGGGATGGATTCCCGGATCAGGTCGGCGAGAAACCTCGACGAGGTGATGCGCTCTTTCGCGCGGGCGTTGACGATGGCCTTGGCGACCCTCGGCGCGAACTTCTCCTCCCCGTACTCGCGCAGGATCCGGGCCAGGTCGCGTGCCTCGTAGGTGTTGACGACCTCTTCGGCGGTGATCCCGGTCGTCGGGTCCATCCGCATGTCCAGGGGCGCGTCCTGCGCGTAGGCGAAGCCGCGGTCGGCCTCGTCCAGCTGCATGGAGGAGACCCCGAGGTCGAAGAGGATCCCGTCGACGGTCTCGACGCCCAGATCCTCGAGGACGTGCGGCATCCGGTCGTAGACGGAGTGCACGGCCCGGAAGCGCTCCCCGAAACCGGCGAGCCGCTCCGAGGCGAGCTTGAGCGCGTTGGGATCGCGGTCGAGGCCGATCACCGTCAGTTCGGGAAAGCGGGTCAGCAGGGCCTCGCTGTGGCCGCCCAGCCCGAGGGTGGCGTCCACGCAGACCTTCGGCCCGCCCTCGAGGGCGGGGCTCAGCAGCCCGAGGACAGGCTCGAGCATCACCGGCACGTGCACGGCGCGCTCCACCATGTCGACCCCCATCATCGCCGCTTCCTTGGCATCCCCGGGCGGTACATACGGCACGCGGGCCTCATCGCCCGCATCGCGGTGTGCCGTACGTGGCCGGAGGCGGCGGGTCCGTTGCCCCGCCGCTTCGCGTCATACCGCCTGGTACAGGCCGGTCCCTGGCACCGGGGAAGAAGTGCCAGGTATCGGCCTGGACCAGGCGGTACGCCGGCCCCGACGATCCCCTATGTCGCTGAGACCACTCACCGGGCCGCTTCCGCGTCCCGGTCAGCCGTGCCGCTCAATTCGTCGCCGAGACCGATCGGCGACCCGCCGGACTTCCGGCCCTGTCCGTGACCGTCGTCCACCGCGTCGCGCTGGTCCTCGCCGTATCGCTTCTGGAGAACCGACTAGAGGGCCGAGGGCAGAACCCCCTCCTCGATGTCGGCGAACGCCTCCTCGTTTTCGGCCAGGTAGGCCTCCCACGCCTGGGAGTCCCACACCTCAACTCGCGTACTCGCACCGATCACGACAAGGTCGCGGTTCAGTCCGGCGTACTCCCGAAGCCTCTGCGGGATGGTGACGCGACCCTGTTTGTCCGGGATCTCGTCGTGCGCGCTCGCGAAGAACACGCGGTTGTACGCCCTGACTGCCTTGCTCGTCAACGGTGCTTGCTGCAACTCCTCCGCGAGTCGCGTGAACTCGGTGCCCGGGAAAACGTAGAGACAGCGTTCCTGTCCTTTCGTCATCACCAGACCACCGGCCAGCTCCTCGCGGAATTTCGCCGGGAGAATCAGCCGGCCTTTCTCGTCGAGGCGCGGGGTGTGGGTCCCGAGGAACATCGGTGACCCCTTCCCCCGGTTGCGCATTGACGAGGAGGCCGGTGAGGCCTCCCGGCTCCACCAGTTCGCCCCACTGTACTCCACTTCCCTCCACTCACAAGGGCCAATTCGGCGAAATCTGCTGGGCGGTTCGGGTATCAGAGCAGGTCAGAGGGGTGGAGGGAAGTGGACTGTGATCAATAGCCCTGCTGCGGGTTGACAAGGCAGGGGTCGCCCGATCGAGTGAACGCCGCCGATGTCCGACAGCGGGAATCGCTTGCGACACAAGGGATCTGGCCCCAATGGAAGGCCGCATACGCTCGGGGAATGCCATTCGGCGGCGCTATCGGACGCCGACGGCCGCAGTGCGGGCGAGTGCGGGCGAACACCGAACGGAAGGGGGCGGGGAGGGATGTGGAGGGAAACGCGGGAGCGAAGTGGAGGGCCGGCGACGGGCTCCGTCTTCACCTCTTTACCCCCGGGATCGGCGCGCGTTCGGCGCGATCGCGGGACGACCCGGTGCACGCGGAGGGGTCGCACCGGCGGGCATGACGGGGGCGTGAAGCGGGGCCCTGCGGTGGGAAGCACCTCAAATCCCGCCATCGGAAGGCCGCCGGACGCCCGTGTGTCAGACTTCCCGTGGCATCACGACGCCTCTTCGAAGGACCGGTACCGATGACGAACCTGTCGCCCCGAGCACGACTGGCGACCGCCCTGCTGCGCACGGCCGCCACTCTCTCGCGTGTGAGCGGACGCGGCGACGGCTCCGTCATCGGCGGGCGCGTCGGCCTCAAGGTCGAGCCCCGCCTGCTGGCCCTCCTCTCGGAGAACCGGCAGGTCGCCCTGATCTCGGGCACCAACGGCAAGACCACGACGACGCGCTTCACCGCCGCCGCGCTCAGCGCGCTCGGCCCCGTCGCCACCAACAGCTTCGGCGCGAACATGCCCACCGGGCACACGACCGCGCTGGCGAAGGCGCCCGAGGCCAGCAACGCCATCCTCGAAGTCGACGAGCACTACCTCGCCCAGCTGCTCGTGGAGGCCAGGCCCCGCGTCGTGGCTCTCCTCAACCTCTCCCGCGACCAGCTCGACCGCGCGATGGAGGTCGGGATGCTCGCCGAGAAGTGGCGCACGGCCCTGACCGCGCACCCCGACATCCACGTCATCGCCAACGCCGACGACCCCATGGTCACCTGGGCCGCACAGGCCGTCCCCCGCGTCACCTGGGTCGCCGGCGGCCAGCGCTGGCAGGAGGACTCCTGGGCCTGCCCCGAATGCGGCAAGCGCCTCGACCGCTACGGCGAGTACTGGCGCTGCACCAACTGCGGCCTGACGCGCCCGTCGCCGCAGTGGTCGGTCGACGGCGACCAGGTCGTCGACCCCACCGGCCAGCGCGCGACGCTGAGCCTGCAGCTGCCGGGCCAGGTCAACCGCAACAACGCCGCCACCGCCCTGGCGATCGCCGCCGAGTTCGGCGTGCCGCTCACCGAGGCCGTGCCGCAGCTGTCGAAGGTCCGCTCCGTCGCCGGCCGTTACGCGGTGGTCCGCCGCGACGGCCGCCGCGCGCGCCTGCTGCTGGCGAAGAACCCGGCCGGCTGGCTGGAGGCCTTCGACATGCTCGACCCGGGCTGCCCGGTGACGCTGTGCCTCAACGCCCGCGAGGTGGACGGCTACGACACCTCCTGGATCTACGACGTGGACTTCTCCCCCGTCCTCGGGCGACAGGTCCTGGTCACCGGCGACCGCCGCTTCGACCTCGCCGTGCGGCTCCAGGTCAACGGGATCGACTTCACCGTCGTGGACAACTTCGCCGCCGCGCTTCGGACCGCACCGGAGGGCAACGTCGAGGTCATCGCCAACTACACCGCCTTCCAGGACATCCGATCGGAGTTCGACCGTGTCAACTAGGCCGTCGCTGAGCACCCTGCGCCTGGTCTGGCTGTACCCGGACCTGCTGTCGACCTACGGGGACCGCGGCAACCTCCAGGTCCTCGCCTACCGCGCGATCGGGCGCGGCATCGACGTCGACATCGTCGAGGTCACCAGCGACAAGCACATGCCGACCGAGGGCGACATCTACCTCATCGGCGGCGGCGAGGACGGTCCGCAGGCACTGGCCGCCGACCGGCTCCGCGCCGACGGGGGTCTCCCTCGCGCGGTGAACCGGGGCGCGGTGATCTTCTCGGTGTGCGCCGGCTACCAGATCATGGGCACGTCCTTCATGGCCAAGGGTGAGCAGCACGCCGGTCTCGGCCTGCTCGACATCCACTCCCAGCGCGGCGACAAGCGCGCCGTCGGGGAGCTCGCCGGGCAGATCGACCCGCGGCTGCACGTGCCGACGCTGACCGGTTTCGAGAACCACGGCGGCCGCACGTTCGTCGGACCGAACGCCGCGCCGCTGGCGACCGTCACGCACGGCATCGGCAACGACGGGGCCACCGAGGGCGCGTGGGCGGGCCGGATCATGGGCACCTACCTGCACGGCCCCGCACTGGCCCGCAACCCGCTGCTCGCCGACCTGCTGCTGAGCTGGGTGACCGGCACGCAGCTGGTGCCGCTGGACGACACCTGGCCCAATGCCCTGCGAAACGAACGGCTCTCGGCGATCAACCCGAAGCAGTTACCGCCCGACGCGAACAACGCGATGGAACTGATCTAGTTCGGCCGGCGCCGAAACGTCCGGCGCCTAGGGTTCGGTCCATGGAGAGCCTGACCGTCACCGATCCCGCACAGATCACCGCCGTCCTCGACGACGAGCGCTTCACCGTGGTCCCGCCCCGATCCGACGAGACCGGCGGGATGGCGTGGGTGCGCCGTACCGTCGGGCGCTTCACCGAAGGCGAGGCGCACCGCAGGCGGCGGGCGATGGCCGTCGCGGAGATCGGCGCACTCGACCCGGCGTCGCTGCGTGAGGAAGCGCGCAAGACCACCCGGACGCTCCTCGACGGTGGTGCGGGCCTCGACCGGCTCGCCGACGAGGTCCCCGTGCGTGTGCTGGCCACGGCGCTGGGCGTCACCGACGTCGACGCCTTCGCCGCCGCGGTCCCGGTCGTCGCGGCCGGATACCTCACCGGGAGCGCCCCTTCGGCCGAGGTCGACGCGGCCGTGGCGACACTGGTGTCGCTGCTCGGTCCCGGCGACGACGAGGAGGTCGCCGCGCGCGTGTCGCTGCCGCTACAGGCCCACGCCGCCACGGCGAAGATCATCCGTTCGGCGGTGTCCTCGCTCCCGGGAGCCCGGGACGCCGCCGACGCGCTCACGCGAGCCTTCCGGCACGACCCGCCGGTGCCCGCGCTGCGCCGCGTCACAAGGGAGGAGACGCCCTTCGGTGACCGGGTGCTGCCACCGGGCACACCTGTCGTCCTCGACGTCTCGGGCGGACCCGAGTTCGCGTTCGGCGCCGGCCGCAGGCCCTGCCCCGGCGAGGCGCAGGCCATGGCCATCGCCACCGGCGTCGTCGAGGAGGTGGCGGCCCGATGACCGCCTTCGCCGACCTGCACGTCCCCGGATCGCCGCTGCTGCTGCCGAACGCGTGGGACTACGCCAGCGCCGCGGTGCTCGCCGCGACCCACCCGGCGGTGGGCACCACCAGCCTCGGCGTCGCCGTCGCGGCCGGGAAGCCCGACGCCGCCGGCGTGACACGCGCCGAGAACATCGCGCTCGCCGGACTCATGGCCCGCCTGCCGGCGCACGTCACCGTCGACGTCGAGAACGGCTTTTCGGAAGACGTCGGCGAGGTCGCCGAACTGGTCGCCGAGCTCGCCGAGCTGGGCGTCGCCGGGGTCAACATCGAGGACGGCCGGGAGGACCGGCTCGTTCCGGCGGAGCACATGGCGGCGGTGGTCGCGGCGGTCAAGGCCGCCGCCCCGGAGGTCTTCGTCAACGCCCGGACCGACACGCACTGGCTGAAGCTCGCGCCGGTCGAGGAGACCCTGCGGCGGGTGCGCGCCTACGTCGACGCCGGTGCCGACGGGGTCTTCGTGCCCGCTCTCGACGACGAGCGCGAGATCGAGACGGTCGTGAAGGCGGCCGGCGTCCCGGTCAACCTCGTCTACGGCAGGCACACTCCCGCCAGGCTCGCCTCCCTGGGCGTGGCCCGGATCAGCACCGGTTCACTGCTGTTCCGGGCGACCCTGCACGCGCTCACCACGACGATGGCCGCCGTCGCCGACGGGACGGTTCAGCCGTCGGTGTTCCCGCCCTATGGCGAGGTCGCCGGCCTGGTGTGACGCGAAGGGGCCGCCCTAGCTCGTAGGGCGGCCCCTTCGCGCTCGTCAGGTCAGGCGACGATCGAGACCATGCGCCCGGCGATCACGATCACCTTGCGCGGCTCCTTGCCCTCCAGCGCGGCGGCGACCTTCTCCTCGGCCAGCGCCGCCTCGCGGACGGTGGCCTCGTCGGCGTCGGCGGCGACCTCGATCCGGCCGCGCACCTTCCCGTTGACCTGCACGGGATAGGTCACCGTCTCCACCACCAGGTAAGCCTCGTCGGCGACCGGGTAGTCGGTGTTGCCCAGCGACTCGGTGTGCCCGATGCGCTCCCACAGCTCCTCGGCGATGTGCGGCGCGATCGGCGCCGTCATCAGGATCAGCGCCTCGGCGACCGCCCGCGGCACCTCCGCCAGACCGGTCACGTGGTTGTTCAGCGTGATCAGCTTGGCGATCGCGGTGTTCAGCCGCAGGTGCTCCATGTCCTCGCGGACGCCCGCGATAGTGTGGTGCAGGATCTTCCAGGTCTCCTCGGCGGGCTCGACGTCGGCGATCAGCACCCGGCCGGTGGCCTCGTCGACGACGTTGCGCCACAGGCGCTGCAGGTAGCGCTGCGAGCCGATCACGGCACGCGTGTCCCACGGCCGCGAGGCCTCCAGCGGGCCCATCGACATCTCGTAGACGCGGAAGGTGTCGGCGCCGTACTCGTCGCACATCTCGTCGGGCGTGACGACGTTCTTCAGCGACTTGCCGATCTTGCCGTACTCGCGGTTGACCTGCTCGCCGTCGTGGTAGAAGTTCCCGTCGCGCTCCTCGACCTCGGCCGCCGGGACGTACACGCCGCGCTTGTCGGTGTATGCGTACGCCTGGATGTAGCCCTGGTTGATCAGGCGCTTGAAGGGCTCGGCGGTGGACACGTGGCCCAGGTCGAACAGGACCTTCTGCCAGAAACGCGCGTACAGCAGGTGCAGCACCGCGTGCTCCACGCCGCCGACGTACAGGTCGACGCCGCCGATGTGCCCGCCGTCGCGCGGGCCCATCCAGTACCGCTCGTTCTCCGGCGCGGCGATCGCCTCGGTGTCGGCGGGGTCGATGTAGCGGATCTCGTACCAGCTCGACCCGGCCCAGTTGGGCATCGTGTTGGTCTCGCGGCGGTACCGCTTCGGCCCGTCGCCCAGGTCCAGGGTGACGTTCACCCAGTCCGTCGCACGCCCCAGCGGGGGCTCCGGCGCGGTGTCGGCGTCGTCGGGATCGAAGGTCTTCGGGGAGAAGTCGTCGATCTCGGGCAGCTCCACCGGCAGCATCGACTCCGGCAGCGCCACCGGCATGCCGGTCTCGTCGTAGACGACCGGGAAGGGCTCGCCCCAGTACCGCTGACGGGAGAACAACCAGTCCCGCAGGCGGTAGGTGATCGCGCCGACCCCGTGGCCGTTCTCCTCCAGCCACGCGATGATGCGGGCCTTCGCCTCGACGACCCCCAGCCCGTCCAGGCTGATGCCCTCGGAGCTGGAGTTGATCGCCGGGCCCTCACCCGTGAAGGCCTTGCCGTCGAAGCCCTCCGTCGGCTGGACCGTGCGGATGATCGGCAGCTCGAAGGCCTCCGCGAAGGCCCAGTCGCGCTCGTCCTGCCCGGGGACGGCCATGATCGCGCCCGTGCCGTAGCCGGCCAGGACGTAGTCGGCGATGAACACCGGCACCTCGGTGCCCGTCACCGGGTTGACCGCGTAGGCGCCCACGAACACGCCCGTCTTGTCCTTGGCGCCCTCCTGGCGCTCCACATCGGTCTTGGCGGCGGCGAACTTCCGGTAGGCCGCGACGGCCTCCGCCGGCGTCGCGTGCCCGTTGGTCCACACCTCGTGCGTGCCCTCCGGCCACGCCGCCGGGACCAGCTCGTCGACCAGGCCGTGCTCGGGGGCCAGGACCATGTAGGTCGCGCCGAAGACGGTGTCGGGGCGCGTGGTGAACACCCGGATCGGGCCGGAGCCGGTGGCGAAGTCGATGTGCGCACCGACCGAGCGGCCGATCCAGTTGCGCTGCATCGCCTTGACCGGGTCGGGCCAGTCCACGCCGTCCAGGTCGGCCAGCAGCCGCTCGGAGTAGGCGGTGATGCGCATCTTCCACTGGCGCAGGTTGCGCGTGAACACGGGGAAGTTGCCGCGCTCGCTGCGTCCCTCGGAGGTGACCTCCTCATTGGACAGCACCGTGCCCAGGCCCGGGCACCAGTTCACCGGGGCCTCGTCGACGTAGACCAGGCGGTGCCCGTCGACGATCTCGCGCCGCTCGACGTCGCTCAGGTCAGCCCACGAACGGCCGCCGGGAACCTCGCGCGTGCCGTCGGCGAAGGACGCGATCAGCTCCGCGACCGGCCGCGCGCGGTCGGCGTCGGGGTCGTACCAGGAGTTGAAGATCTGCAGGAAGATCCACTGCGTCCACTTGTAGTAGTCCGGGTCCGAGGTGGCGAAGCTGCGCTTGGTGTCGTAGCCCATGCCCAGGCGCTTCAGCTGCACGCGGTAGCGGGCGATGTTCTCGGCGGTGATCTCGGCCGGGTGGCGGCCGGTCTGCACCGCGTAGATCTCGGTCGGCAGGCCGAAGGCGTCATAGCCCATCGGGTGCAGGACGTTGTAGCCGGTCATGCGCTTGAAGCGCGCGTAACAGTCGGTGGCGATGTAGCCCAGCGGGTGGCCGACGTGCAGCCCCGCGCCCGAAGGGTAGGGGAACATGTCCATCACGAACAGCTTCTCGGCCCCCGCCCGCGGATGGGACGGGTCGGACAGCGGTCCCGTGGGGTTCACCGCGTCGAAGGTTCCGTGCTGCGCCCAGTGCTCCTGCCAGCGCGCCTCGATCGTGTTGGCCAGGCCGGCGTCGTAACGGTGCGGGGGAATGTCGCCGGGATTGACGTCATTCATGGTCTTGTCACCTCAACAGACAGGTCGATTCAAAGGCATAAAAAAGCCCCTCACGCAGGAGGGGATGCCGTGCCGTCGCGGAAGGTCTACCTCGCGTCAGCACGGCCTACTAAGGAGCAGCCGGGCCGCCTTCATGGGTGCAGTGTAGCGCGCGGCGACCAGCGGCTCTATCCGCATTCGGGAGTGGGGCGACGGGGAGGGCAGGGGGGAGATCGCTTGGAGACGGTGGAAGCGGGTCGGGGATCGCAGGGAGGGGGTGAGCGGCTTCCGCCGGTGGGGTGAAACCGGCGCGGGCGAAGTGTCGGGCATCTGTCTTAGATGAGTACATCTCGCACGATTTCCCTCACAGTCGACGCTTAGTGACCTCGGGCGAACTCAGGGTGGGAATCGCTCCCTCTCAGACGCGCGTCCAGGCACCTGCCCGCAGCGCCGTCCCCATCCGCCGCCCGGCCACGGCCGGCTCGGCCCAGGGCGGCGCCGACCCCGCATGATCCGTCTTGGAGGGCTCCATGTCCGACCAGTTCGCCGCGCCCGACAACGCCGCGCCCGGTTCCGAGTTCGACGCGATGTTCAGCACCGCCCCGGCCACCGTCCCCGATCCCGCCGCGAGCGCGGGAACCGCAGCCGTGCCCGTCGCCTTCCAGCCCGTCAAGATCGAGGTCGCCGAGGACCCCGAGTTCCCGGGAAAGAAGGTGGAGCTCGACGCGTGTGTCGCCCAGCCGGAGAACGCCCAGCCGGGAGCGTGTCCGCTGATCGTCCTGCCGGCGCCGCTGGCGTCGGTCGGATGGCGCGCCTACGCGATGTTCCACCCCGCCCTGCAGACCGGGTTCATGGCCAACCTCGCGTCCCGGGGATACGTCGTCGTGGCCTACAGCGAGCGAGGGCTCGCCCGCTCCAGTGGCAGGATCGACGTCGCCGGCCCACGTGACCAGGCCGACGGGACGGCGGTGCTCGACTGGGCCGCCGAGAACCTTCCCGCCGCGGACATGGACCGTGTCGGCATGGGCGGCGCCTCGTACGGCGCCGGTCAGAGCCTGCTCATCGCCGCGAAGGACCCGCGGGTGAAAGCGGTCGCCGCGATGAGCGCCTGGGGCGACCTTTTCGAGTCGCTCTACGAGAACCAGACCCGGCACATGAAGGCCTTCTACGCGCTGCGGGGCCTGTTCCAGACTTGGCCGGGCGCCCCCGGCGCCACTCCGATGCCGGGGCCGAGCCGGCTGAACCCCGAGACCGAGCAGGTCTTCCAGAACATCATCGACAACGTCGACATCCCGGGTCTTCGCGCCTACGCCGACCGGCGCTCCCCTGTCCAGCCGGAGTTCCTCGACGGGCTCGACCGCGCGGACCTGGCGATCCTGCTGTGCACGTTCTGGCACGAGACGATCTTCTCCAACCGTGCCGTGGTGGATCTCTACAACAAACTGACGGCCGGCCCCAAGAAGCTCGTCGTGCAGATCGGCGACCACGGCAACGGTGAGGGCACCGGCCTCGCCGGTGGTCCGAGCAGGCCCACCAACGCCGCCATCGACTGGTTCGACCTGCACCTGCGCGGTGAGGGCACGGAGGCCGAGCCGATCGTCGTCGAGGCGATGCCTTCGGTCTTGACCCAAGCGCACCGCTACGGCACGTGGGAGGAGTTCGTCAACGCGCCCGTGCCTTTCGCCCTCGGCGAGCCCGGCGCCACCGCCGACGGAACCCTCGACAGCCAGGGCACCGAGTCGCCCTGGTCTCGCACCATCCAGGTCAAGGAGACTCCCGCCGAGATCGCCGACAGCCTCATCTTCCGCGGCGTCCGCGAACGTCTCGGCGACTTCCGCCGGTACAACACCGCCGACCTGCCCCGGCAGCACGCCGCGATCTGGAGCAGCGCACCTCTTGACAAGGACCGGCGCATCAGCGGCGAGGTGCGCCTGCGCCTGACCGTGACGCCCCCGTCCTCCGCCGCGACCATCGTCGCCTACCTCTTCGACGCCACCACCGCACACATCGCCACTCCCCCGGGCCTCAACTTCGACCGCATCATCACCAGCGCCGCCTACAGCGTCCTGGACGGCGAACCCGGCGCCGCGGTGACCGTCGACGTGCCCTTCCAGCTCACCGACTACATCATCCGGGCCGGACGACTCCTGCGGCTCGTCGTCGACACCGGTGACGAGTTCCTCGCCGACGCCAACGCCGACAACCCCGACCTCACCATCTCCAGCACCGGCGCCGAGCCCTCCCGGCTCACCATCCCGATCGCCGAACTCGACTGAGGCCGCACGACCACGGTCCCGCCGCACAGGCGACTCCGCCTCGGCTTGGGCGCACCCACGCCCGAGCCGAGGCGGTGGCCGGCCGGCGGGCGGTAGGGGCCACTGTGGCCGGTAGCGCCATGCGCCACCGCCCCCGCGTCATGGCGCCGGGGAAAGCCGCACATCTCGTCGACGCTTTCCATGAGCCGTGCGACGGTGATGTGCTCGCGAACGCGCCGAACAGCAGATCGAGCAAGGTGTTCGATGCGCCGTTGCCAGGCGCGTCGATTGCGGGGGCCACGTCACGCCGATGATCGGGTCCGGTCAACGCGGCCCGGCCGGGCGTCGGCCGGTGATATTCGACTCCATAGTGGACGATGAGGCCGCGGACGCCCGTCCGGGGTGACTCGCCACGCGCGGAAGCCCGGGAGGCGTCAAGCTGCCGGTGATGTCGTCGAGCAGGCCCCGCACCTGCCGCACGGCACCGGCGGTGTCGCTCTCGTCGCGAAAGCCGGCGGCTCGACGCGGAGGCGGCAGCGGACCGGCGCGGGATGGCGCGACCACGTCGAGGACCAGCCATGCCCGCGGCCGATCGCCACCTCTCTTCGCCCCCTTCACTCGCCGATTCACCAGCTCCGCGCCCTATTGGCCACCCTCTCCATTTCTGCCCGCCGCCGCCCCGCCCCCACTGCTTCCGGCCGCCGCCGCGTGCCCCCCAAACTCTGCGCCGCACGCGTACTGTGTCGAAAAGGGCCCGTTCGGGCCCTAGGACACTACCTAGCCCCACCTGGGATCTCACTACGAGCAACCCGTTGATCGCCACCGGTCGCGGCGGTTTGGTTGTCAACCAACTCGTTATGAACAAATGACCGCTTCGGCGTTTCATGTTCCCGGGAAGTTGCTGACATTATTCAGAGAAGTCCGTACGGGGAGGACGGCTGGCGCGATCCTGGCACGCTGCCCCCCATGGAAACGGCACGACGTCTTCCGCTGTGCGTCGCGCCCCGTGTCGAGGAGGCCGAATGACCGTTCATCCCACCAGGAGCGGCCAGTGGCAGGATCTTGGAGCACCGATGGCACTGCACGAGTTCAAAGCGGCGGCCGACTCCGTGGTCGCCAACATCGAGCGGGTCATCGAAGGCAAGAACGCCATCGTCCGGCTCTCCCTCGCCGTCCTGCTCGCCGAGGGCCATCTCCTCATCGAGGACGTGCCGGGCGTCGGCAAGACGAAGCTCGCCAAGGCCCTCGCCCGCTCCATCGACTGCACCGTCCGCCGCATCCAGTTCACTCCCGACCTGCTGCCCAGTGACGTCACCGGCGTGTCCATCTACAACCAGGACAGCCACGACTTCGAGTTCAAGCCCGGCGCGGTCTTCGCGAACCTGGTGGTCGGCGACGAGATCAACCGCGCGTCCCCCAAGACCCAGTCGGCGCTGCTGGAGTGCATGGAGGAGCGCCAGGTGACCGTGGACGGGGTGACCTACCCGCTCCAGACGCCCTTCATGGTCATCGCCACGCAGAACCCCATCGAGATGGAGGGCACCTATCCGCTCCCCGAGGCTCAGCGCGACCGGTTCACCGCGCGCGTGGCCATCGGCTACCCGGACACCAACTCCGAGCTGGAGATGCTCAACGTCCACGGTGGCGCCGACCCGCTCGACGGGCTCGGCCCGGTCGTCGACGCCAACGTGATCCGCCGGATGATCGCCACGGCCCGCCAGGTGCACGTGTCCGACGCGGTGAAGCAGTACGCCGTCGCCCTCGTCCACGCCACCCGTGAGGCGCCCGACCTGCGTTTGGGCGCGAGCCCGCGTTCGGCCCTGCAGCTGCTGCGCACCGCTCGCGCCGTCGCCGCTCTCGAAGGCCGCGAGTTCGTCCTCCCCGACGACCTCCAGGCGCTCGCCGTTCCGGTCCTGGCACACCGGATCCTGCCCACGTCGGAGGCGCAGCTCGCCCGCCGCACCACCGACGCGATCGTCGCCGACCTCGTACACCGCCTCCCGGTTCAGCGCACGGGTCACGGCAGGTAGCTCATGAGGGAGTCGCTGCGCGGTCTGACGACCCGGGGCAAGGCCTTCTTCGCCGCGGCGGCCTCGATCGGGCTGGTCGCGCTCGTCGTCGGCGAGAAGGACCTCATGCGCGTGGCGGCGCTCATCGCCGCCATGCCTCTGCTGTCGGCGTTCGCCTTGGCGCGGACCCGCTACAAACTGGTCAGCGCGCGGGTCCTCGACCCGCAGCGGACCGAGGTCGGCCACAGCGCCCGGGTGGTGCTGCGGCTGCGCAACTCCGCGCGCCTGCCGACCGGGACGCTCATGCTCGAAGACCGGCTGCCCTACGCGCTCGGTTCACGTCCCCGCCTGGTGCTGGAGCGCCTCGCGGGACTGATGGGAAGCTCGGTCTCCTACACGGTCCGCGCCGAGGCTCGCGGCCGCTACGACGTGGGGCCGCTGGTCATCCGGATGACCGACCCCTTCGGGCTGTGCGAGGTGACGCGCTCGTTCCCGACCACCGACCGGCTGACGGTCACCCCGAAGATCACCGCTCTGCCGCAGATGCGCCTGACGGGCGAGTACGCCGGCAGCGGGGAGAGCCGCACGCGTTCGGTCGCCGTGCACGGTGAGGACGACGTCGCCACCCGTGAATACCGCTACGGCGACGACCTGCGCCGGGTCCACTGGCGTTCCACGGCCCGCGCCGGCGAGCTGATGGTCCGCCGCGAGGAGCAGCCGTGGGAGAGCCGGGCGACGGTCCTGCTCGACGTGCGCGGCGCCGGGCATCGGGGCGAAGGGCCCACGTCGAGCTTCGAGTGGGCGGTCGCCGCGACGGCCAGCATCACCCTGCACCTCAAGGGCGCCGGGTACAAGCTGCGCATGGTCACCGAGACCGTCGACCTCGACGGTCAGCTCGGCGGTGAGGGCGAGATCCTCGACCACCTCGCCGAAGTGCGCCTGCGCAAGCACGGCGAGCTCGACGAGCTGGTGCACCGGGCCCGGCAGGGCGAGCACGGTGGCCTGATCATCGGTGTGATCGGGCAGCTCGACGCGCGCGAGTCGGAGCGCCTGGCGGGTCTGCGGACCTCTGGGGCGAGCTGCATCGCGCTGCTGATCGATTCGAGCACGTGGCTGCCGCTGCCTCCCCCGCAGCGGCAGACGGCCGACGACGCCTTCCAGAAGACGGTGCTGAACCTGATGCGCGCCGGCTGGAAGGTCGTGCCGGTCCGGCGCGGCGACGATCTGGCCCACCTGTGGCCGCTGGTCGGCCGCAGCGGGCAGGGCTTCGCCGTGCGGGCCGCGATGGCCGAGGCCGCCACGCACCTGGGCGGTGCGGGACAGCCCGGGGGAACCAACGCTTCTGGAGGGACCCGATGAACCGCCGCCACAACGTGGCCCTGATCGGCGGGGCGGCGACCCTGCTCTCGACGGCGCCGCTGACCCTGATCTTCGCCGGGCTGTTCGAGTGGTTCTTCCCGATCGTGTTCGCCGTGGCGGTCGTGGTCGGCACGGGCATGGGCCTGCGGACCCTGCGGGCGCCGCTGCCGGTGGTCCTGGGCGGTCAGCTGCTGGCGCTGGGGTTGTTCCTGACCTGGACGAGCGCGTCGAAGGGCGCGATCCTGGGCCTGATCCCGACGGGTGCGACGGCGACGAACTTCGCCGACCTGTTCGCCGAGGCGGGGAGGTCGGCCTCGGAGCAGAGCATCCCGGTGCAGCACTCGACGGGGCTGATCTTCGTGGCCGTCCTCGGGGTCGGGTTGATGGCGCTGCTGGTCGACCTGTTCACGATCGGGCTGCGCACGCCGGCGCTGGCGGGTCTGCCGATGCTGGTGCTCTACATCGTGCCGATGACGGTGATGATGGAGAGCGTCCCGTGGCTGGTGTTCATCCCTGGTGCGCTGGGCTACCTGTGGCTGCTGCTTACCGACAACATCCACCGGGTGCGGAGGTTCGGGCGCCGGTTCACCGGCGACGGCCGCAACATCGACGTGTGGGAGCCGTCGCCGCTGGCGAGCACGGGCCGGTGGCTGTCGGCGGTCGGAATCGTGTTCGCGCTGCTGTTCCCGGTGATCATGCCGGGGATCAACACCGCGGGGCTGCTCGACTCCTTCGGGACGGGCCCGGGCGGGTCCGGTGAAGGGACGGGTGAGGGCAACGGTGCTCGGCGGATCGACGCGATGGTCCAGCTTCGGGGCAACCTGACGCTCGACCAGACCGTGCCGATGGCGCAGATCGTGACCGACGATCCGAATCCGAACTACCTGCGGCTGTACGTGCTCGACACGCTCGACAGCGACGGCATCCGGCCTGCCCCGATCGCCGACCAGACCGCCTATCCCGTCGCGGAGGGCATTCCCAACCCCCAGTTCAACCCGGAGCTGACCTGGCAGGACTATTCCGCCCAGGTGCAGATCCTGGGAATGCTGGACAGCACGCTGCCGCTGTACGCCAACGCGACCTCGGTGGAGGTCGCGAAGTCGTGGCTGTACAACCCCAGCACGTCGACGGTGTTCTCGAACTCCAGCAACACCGAGGGGCTGTCGTACTCGTTCACGTTCCGCCGCTACAACTTCACCGCCGCGCTGCTGCGCGGTGCGCCGGCAGCCACTCAGGACACCGACTTCTACGACCTGAACACGCAGGTCGATCCGGTCGAGTCGGTGGACCGGCTGGTGGAGGAGCTGACGGCGGGCCTGGACAACGACTACGACAAGGCCATGGCCATCAACGACCACTTCTCCACCGAGAACGGCTTCACCTACCAGACGTCCACCGACGTGGGGTCGTCGGCGACGGCGATCGAGGACTTCCTGGCGAACAAGAAGGGTTTCTGCGAGCAGTACTCGGCGGCCATGACCTGGCTGCTGCGCAGCGCGGGAATCCCGGCTCGCTCGGTCATCGGGTTCACCAAGGGCAGTTCGGTGAACGACTCGCTGGTGGTCAGCAACTTCAACGCGCACGCCTGGGTCGAGGTGTGGTTCGAGGGCTTCGGCTGGGTTCCCTTCGACCCGACGCCGTCGAGCAACGTCCGGGCCGCGGTGGACTCGCCCTGGGCTCCCGACCCCAACCGGGTCGAGGACCCCAACGACCCCAACCCGAGTGACCCCAACGAGGACCCCAACGGGCCGAACGGGGGGCCGAGCGGGGGTCCGACGGACATGCTCGCCCCCGCTCTCGGTGACTTCGGCGCGGGCGCGGCCGGTGCCGACGCGGCGAAGCCGGCGATGTGGCCGTACTGGCTCGGCGGCGGGCTCGCGGCGCTGTTCGTGCTCGCGATGCCCTCACTGAACCGCGGGTCGCGCCGCAAGCGCCGGCTGCGGTCCGGTGAGGACACGGTCGGCTCGGCCCACCAGGCGTGGCTGGAGCTGCAGGACACGCTCGTGGACTACGACTTCCCCGGCGGGGCGTCGGAGACACCGCGAAGTACCGCCGAGCGGCTCATCGCGCGACCGCGGCTGACCGGCCCGGCCGCCGAGGGCGTCCGCTTCCTGGCCTCGGCCGAGGAGCAGGCGAGGTACTCGCCGAAGCCGCCGCCCGCTCAGGATCTGACGGGCGCGCTGAAGTCGGTGCGCGCCGAACTGGCCGAGCACACCGGTCGCTGGCGGAGGCTGTGGATCGTGCTCGCGCCGCCTTCGGTGCTGCGCTCCTGGCGCCAGGGCCTGTCGCGAACGATCGCGCGGACGGTCAACACGGTCGGGCGTGCTCGCACGCGTCTGGCGCGCAAGGTGTCGAGGAGTCTCGGCTCGAAACGCGGCCGGAGGTACTAGCCGCACGCTGCGGAAACGATGATGGGCGCGGAACCCGGCGGGTTCGGCGCCCATCGCGCCGTCCGGGACGAGAACCCGGCGGGATACCACCCGGCACATCCGCTGAAACAGGCGAACGAGCCCGGTTATTCAGTGAATAGAATCCGCCTTCCGGTCAACATCCCTCCGTTTACCTGGCCCTACGTGTCCAGGTTGGACCGTCCATAGCGGATCCTCCAACTTCCCCTATCCGGTAAGTGATAGCTAGATTCAGCAACCGCACGAACACGTTCCGATCCGCGCCACTTCTCACCTGGGAGGACAACCCAACGGGGGTGGCGCGTTGTCGTGTCTTCCCCCCTCGACAAGAAAGGATCCACTTCGTGACTCACCCCGAAGGGATCGAGAGGTTCGGCTACCGCCAGGAGCTTCGGCGGACAGTCGGTTTCGCCGACCTCGTCTTCTACGGTCTGATCTTCATGGTCCCGATCGCGCCGTTCGGTATTTTCGGCAGCGTCTTCCAGGCCGCGCACGGAATGGTCGCCCTGGCCTACCTCGTCGGCATGTCGGCGATGATCTTCACCGCGTGGTCCTACTCGCAGATGGTCCAGGCCTTCCCGATGGCCGGGTCGGTCTACAACTACGCCGGGCGCGGCATCAAACCGCCGGTCGGCTTCCTGGCCGGCTGGTCGATCCTGCTCGACTACATCCTCGTGCCCTCGCTGCTGTACGTGATCGCCAGCGTCGCGATGAACGGAATCGTCAGCGCGGTCCCCGTCTGGGCCTGGCTGATCGGGTTCCTCGCCCTCAACACCGTCGTCAACATCCTCGGCATCAAGCTGACCATGGGCGTCACCCGCCTGCTCCTGCTCGGCGAGCTCATCGTCCTGGCGATCTTCCTCGTGGTCGGCATCAACGGCCTCATCGAGGGCCGCGGCGAGGGCTTCTCCTGGAGCGCGTTCTACAACAGCGACACCTTCACCTGGAGCGTCGGCTTCGGGGCCGCGTCGGTGGCCGTGCTGTCCTTCCTCGGCTTCGACGGCATCTCGATGCTCGCCGAGGAGAACAAGGGCGACGCCCGCCAGATCGGCAAGGCCATGGCCGGCGCGCTCGGCCTGGCCGGGCTGCTGTTCGTCGCCCAGACCTGGGTCGCGGCGATGTACATCCCCGCCGAGAAGGCCGCCAGCATCATCTCCGAGGGCGACGCCGACGGTGTGGCGTTCTACGACGCCGCCGAACTCGCCGCGGGCGGCAAGTGGCTCGCCACGCTGACCCTCGCGGCGACCGCGATCGCCTGGGGCTTCGCCGACTCGCTCGTCGCGCAGGTCGCGACCTCGCGTCTGCTGTACGCGATGTCGCGCGACCGTCAGCTGCCGCGCTTCCTGTCGAAGGTCTCGGTGCGCCACGGCGTCCCGTCGAACTCGATCCTGCTGGTCGCCGCGGTCTCCCTCGGTGTCGGCCTGTGGGCCGTGGTGGACGCCGACAAGATCGGCGACAACATCGGGACACTGTCGGGGCTGATCAACTTCGGGGCGATGATCGCGTTCCTCGCGCTGCACGTCTCGGTGGTCTGGCACTACATCGGGCGCAAGAAGAGCAAGCGCTACTTCGCGCACCTGGTCATGCCGGTCATCGGCTTCGCGATCCTCACCGCCGTGGTGATCCACGCCAACATCGCCGCGCAGATCGTCGGCCTGATCTGGCTCGGTCTCGGCGTGCTGGTGCTGATCACGCTGTACATCATGGGCCGCGGACCGAAGCTGCCCGCGCCGATCAGCGGCGACAGCCCCGAGCCCGACAAGAAGCCCGCCTTCTCCGGAGAGAGCGCATGACCGAGGTCCACACCTACAAGCCGACCCCCGAGCAGCTCGCCTACACCTTCGGCGGACAGCGGGAGCCGGTCTTGCGGGTCAACCCCGGTGACGTGCTGCGCGTCTACACCGAGGACTGCTTCGGTGGAGCGGTGCGCGGCGTCGACGACCTGCCCACGCAGGTGTGCACGTTCCCGTACCTCAACCCGGTCTCGGGCCCGTTCTACGTCAACGGCGCCGAGCCCGGCGACACCCTTGCCCTGCACTTCGTGTCGATCACGCCCGCTCGCGACTGGGCGGTCTCGTCGACGTTCCCCCACTTCGGGGCGCTGACCGGGACCTCGCACACCGCGACGCTCCAGCCTCCGCTGGAGGAGCGGGTGTGGAAGTACGACGTCGACGTCGCCGCCGGCGTGGTGCGCTA
Organism: Phytomonospora sp. NPDC050363; assembly: GCF_040655735.1. Classification (NCBI taxonomy): domain Bacteria; kingdom Bacillati; phylum Actinomycetota; class Actinomycetes; order Micromonosporales; family Micromonosporaceae; genus Phytomonospora; species Phytomonospora sp. NPDC050363. Next base: position 80,253 of record NZ_JBFAKK010000010.1, on the reverse strand, counting down.
CCACGCGCGCAAGTCCGACTTCAGCGTCGAACTGCCGCTCGATCCCATGCACGGCACCGTCGGCGTCGCCCCGGGCGCCAACGAGTCGCGGATGACGATCGTGCCCGACGCGCACGGCGGCAACATGGACAGCCCGCAGCTGCGGGCCGGCGTGACCGTCTACTTCGGCGTCAACGTGGACGGTGCCCTCTTCGCCCTCGGCGACGGGCACTGCCGCCAGGGCGCCGGAGAGGTCACCGGCGTGGCCGTTGAGGCGGCGATGAACACCGTCGTCGCCGTCGACCTGATCAAGGGCGTGAGCACGCCCTGGCCGCGTTTCGAGTCCGACGCCGAACTGATGTCGACGGGCTCGGCGCGTCCGCTGGAGGACGCCTTCCGGATCAGCCAGCACGACCTCGTCGGCTGGGTCGGGGGCCTCACCGGGCTGGAGCAGCTCGACGCCTACCAGTTGATCGGGCAGGCGGGACAGGCCCCGGTAGGCAATGTGTGCGACCCCAACTACACAATGGTGGCTAGTGTCGAGAAGGCTTACCTGCCAAGCATCAGCGCCTACGAGGGCGCGCACGACCGACTACGGGGAATTGGCCGCGAGTACGGACAGGAGTAAACGGTGGACGACCGGTTGCCGGTACGCGACGAGCTGTTCCTGCTCTCACACGAAGAAGGCGGCAAGCCGCTCATCCACGTACCGTCACTGTCGGCCGGGCTCGCCGGTGCGCTGCTGATCGACCTGGCCCTGCGCGGCCTGGTCGACGGCACGCACGGCCGGATCAGCGCCTGGCAGCGGGAGCAGACCGGCGACCGGGCACCCGGACTCATCGGTGAGGGCATGGAGGGACAGGCCGTCACCGAGGTCCGGGGGGCCGTGAGCACGCGCGGCGCCTACGACTGGATCATGACGTGGCACCCGGGAATGTACGAACGGGTGTGCGCCGAGATGGTCACCGTCGGCGTGCTCATGCCGAAGACGACGCGCCGACTCGGGCTCGTGCCGGTCACCCGGCACGTCCCGACCCAGGAGGCGTACGTGTCGCGAGCGCGTGGGGCGCTCCGGCGGACCGTGACGGGCGTCGTGGCGCCCGACGCGGGCTACGCGGCCCTCTGCGGGCTGCTGTACGTCCTCCAGCTCGAAGGATCGCTGCACCTGTCGACCGGCGGGACGGCGCTGCGCAAGCAGCTGTTCGCCATCGCCGACCGGCACACGCCGACGATCCGCGAGATCCTCTCGGCGGTGGACAAGGCCGTCGGGGAACTGGCCACCTCGGCCTTCTAGAGAGCACCACACGCCGCGAGGGGCATGGACGCGGCGGACGCACCGATGGCCGCCCGGGTGGGGACCTGGGCGGCCTGGCGCGGGCCGGGGGGCCGAAAGCCGGACCGGACGAGCGCCGTGGCTCGTACGCTGGCGACGGGGGGCGATCGGACGCCGGCGTCGGCGGAACCGTCGCCGAGCGACCGAGGGGGCGGGCGATGCCGAGAGCCGACGTGATCAAGGCCGTTACCGAGTTCGCCGGGCCGCGCGGGCCGTTCCGGAACGACGGCGACCTGCTGGGCGACATCGACGTGTGGGTGGCCGGGCAGGGCCCCGGGCTCGTCGCGGCGCTCGCCGACCTGGTTCTGCGCCCACCGGCCGAGGACGAGTTGTGCGGGCTGCTGCGCGAGGATTTCGACAATGGTCTCGGCGAGCTGCTGTGCACCGCCGCCGGGCGCTGGCCGGACAGCGGCGCCCTGACTCCCCTGCTGATCGACGAGCGGAGCCGTCCCTACGCGGTGGACGCCCTGGGGTGCACGGCCGAGCCGGGGGCGCTGGCGGTCCTGCGAGGGCTGCGGGCGAGGAACGAGGGCGAGGCGGAGCGGATCACCGACGCGATCGGCGAGCTCCGGGAGCGTCTGGGGGCCTAGCCACGGACCGGAGTCATGGCGCGGCCGCGGCGTCGCCGCGGCCGGTGAACCACATTCCTCGTTTTCGCGGCCCGGACGGCGTTGGACCGGGACGGGACGCGAGCGCTTTCGTCAGCGCAGTCCGCGCCGGCGCCACCGCTCTTCGAGCCGGTCGGCGAGCGAGCCCCTGCGCGAGACCTTCCGCGAAGAGGTGCCGCCGACGGAGCGCAGGCGCCCCTTGCGGTTGCGACGCGGCGGCCGCAGGACGAACAAGGCGCCGAACATGACCACCGCGCCGGCCACTCCCAGGGGAATGAACCGGTTGACGGCGCCCAGTACCAGCAGGGCGAGCCCGGCGAGCACAATGAGGCCGGCGATGACCAGGCGGCGTTTGGCGTGATGACGTGGGTCGCTCGCGCGAACCGCGGAGGCGAATTTGGGGTCGTCGGCGAGCGACCGCTCGATCTCCTCGAACAATCGCTGCTCATGCTCAGAAAGCGGCACGGCACTCCTCCCCGGTTGCGACGTCGGCCATCCGACAGGGAACGTTGGAGCGTAGACACCTGTTGGAGTGTCCACACGCCAGTCTACGGTCGGTCACACGCATCCGGTACCCGGATGTCAATGCGACTTTACCTAGTGATCGCCCGCGGCGGGGTCGAGCAGGCTAGCCGGCCGGACAACCTTCGCGCCGAAGCGCTCACGGAGGCTGTCGACGGTCTGCTCGGCGTCGCGCCAACCGTGCTCGCGTTCGCCGAGTACAGGCTGGCGGGCGACGCTGCCGGTCTCCACGAGCCCTTCGAGGCGGACCCCGATGAGGCGCAGCGGCGCACCGCCGGAATGCTCGGTGACCAGGGCGTTGGCGAGGGTGAAAAGTTCTCGGGCGACGTCGGTGGGGGTGTGCAGCGTCCGGCTGCGGGTGATCGTCCGGAAGTCGTCGAAACGGATCTTGACGGTCACGGTGCGGCCGACATAGCCCGCGCGTCTGGCCCGCACGGCGACCTTGCCCGACAGCTCCAGCAGTGCCCTCCGCAGGACGTCGGGGTCGGATACGTCGGTGTCGAAAGTCGTCTCGGCCCCGACCGACTTCTCCTCGCGGGTGGTGTTCACCGGGCGCGGGTCGCGGCCCGAGGCGAGTTCGTGGAGGTGGAGCGCGGCGGCCTGCCCGACCGCGGCCCGCAGGCGCGCCACGGGCAGCGAGGCGACGTCTCCGACGGTATGGAGCCCCAGGCGGGCCAGGGAGGCCGCCGTGCGCTCCCCTACGCCCCACAGGTCGGTCACGGGAAGGGGGTGGAGGAAGTCCAGGACGCCCTCGGGCTCCACCACGAGGAGGCCGTCGGGTTTGGCCTTGGTCGAGGCGAGCTTGGCGATGAACTTGGTCGGGGCGACGCCGACGGTGCAGGTGATGTCGTGCTTCTCGGCGATGCGCCGTCTGATCGCCTCGGCGATCTCCCGGGGGTCGCCGAACAGGCGCCGGGCTCCCCGCACGTCGAGGAAGGCCTCGTCGACAGACAGCGGCTCGACCAGCGGGGTGACGTCGCGGAAGATCGCCATGACCGACTCCGAGACGCGCTTGTACTCGGTGAAGTCGGGTGGGAGGAAGACTCCGCGCGGGCAGCGCCGCCGGGCCAGCGCCATCGGCAGGGCGCTGTGCACGCCGTAGGCGCGGGCGGGGTAGTTCGCCGCGCTCACCACGCCGCGGGCGCCCAGCCCGCCGACGATGACCGGCCGCTCGCGCAGTTCGGGACGGCGCGCGGTCTCGCACGAGGCGAAGAACGCGTCCATGTCGACGTGCAGGATGCCGCTGGTCACCGCCGCAATCTAACCGGTGGGTGTGACGTTTCCGCGCAGCGTCAGCAGCGGGATCTCCATCTCGGCGGCGGTGATCGACCCGTGGTAGGCGCGCAGCACGCCGGTGCTCTCCATGTCGGCCTCGGGCACGTTGATGATCACCTCGCGCCCCACGCACACGGCGATCACGTCGCCGAGGCGTTCGGCGTTGGCCGGCAGGACCGGCCCGAACCAGCCTGTGTCGACGGCTTCCTCGCGGGTCATGACCAGGGCGCGCTCGCCGAGAACGGCTCGCCAGGTGTCGCGGACGTCACCGGCGGCGCCCGCCTGGACGTGGACGTATCGGACCCTCGGCTCACCGGCGATCAGGCGCACCCCCTGGCGCATCTCGGGGTGGGCGGCCACGTCGACGCGGCCGTCGGCGGGGACGTCGATCATGCCGTGGTCGGCGGTGACGATCAGCGCGGTGTCGGCGGGAAGACCGTCGGCGAGCATGGTGATCAGGCGGTCGGCCTCCGTGACGGCGCCGCGCCACTGCGGGGAGTCGACGCCGAAGTAGTGGCCGTTGGCGTCGACGTCGGGCAGATAGCCGTAGACGAAGGAGCGCTCGCCCTCGGCCAAGGCCGCGCGCATGCCCGAGGCGAGCTCGTCGGGGCCGGAGGCGCCCCGGTAGGACGCTCCGCGGAAGGCCGAGGTGGTCAGGCCGGAACCGTCGTAGTCGGGGCGGCTGACGACGCTCACCGCGACGCCGTCGGCGGCGGCCCGCTGGAAGCGCGTCTCCAGCGGCTGCCACAGCATCGGGTCGGGGTCGCCGTCCCAGCGGATGTGGTTGAGGACCCGCTCGGTCTCGGGGATGTTGAGGGTGAAGCCGACGACGCCGTGCGCGCCGGGAGGCATGCCGGTACCGAGCGTGACGAGGCTGACCGGTGTGGTCGAGGGGAACCCGGCGGTCAGCGGCCGCAGTGAGCCGAGCCGGCCGGAGGTGAACTCCGCGAGGGTCGGCGCGACGGCCGCGGCCTGGTCGAGCAGCCGGTGGCCGAGGCCGTCGACGAGCAGGACCGCGACCCGCCGGGCGCCGGCGAGGGGGCCGTCGGTGAGGCCGAGGACGTCGGGGTTGCCGGGCACGCCGAGGACGGCCAGCGCCGACGGCAGGATGTCGGCGAGGCTGGCCGACCCATAGCGCGGCGGGTAGGTGTCGAGCTCGTTCATGTGCCGTCCGCGAGCGTGAGGGGGCGGCGGGCGAGCAGGTGGAGCTGGCTGGCGATGTCGCGGTAGGGCAGCCGCGCGGCGGTGGCGAGCTCGAAGTCGCGCAGGGCGTCGGCGGTGGCGCCCTCGGTGTCGGAGCCGCCGGGAACGAGGTCGGCGATGACGCGCACGCCGTGCACCTGTTCGATCGCCAGTCCGGACTGCTCGACGAGGGCGGTGATGCCGGTGAGCTCGAAGCGCCGGGACAGCGTGTCGCGGGTGCCGGCGCGGCCGTCGGCGTCGCCGAGGATCTCCTGGGCGAGGCGCAGGTGGCCACCGAGGGCGCGGGCGAGGACGGCCGCGGCGCGGTTGGCGACCAGGACGCTGACGGCGCCACCGGGGCGCAGGACCGAGGCTACCGAGGTCATGGCCTTGTCGGGGGCGTCGACCATCTCCAGCACGTTGTGGCAGAGCACGAGGTCGGCCGACTCGGCGTCGACGACGTCGGCGAGGGCGTCGGCGTCGCCCTGCACGGCGCGGATGCGCTGGGCGACGCCGGCCTCGGTGGCGCGGCGGGTGAGGCCGGCCAGGGCGTTGGGGCTGGTGTCGACGACGGTCACGTGGTGGCCGGCTTCGGCCAGGGGCACTGCCATGCCGCCGGTGCCGCCGCCGACGTCGACGATGGTCAGCGGCTTGTCGTGCGCGGCGAGTTCCGCGTCGAGCACCGACCAGACGACCACGTTGCGCGGGGTTGTGTGCGCGAGGATGCGGTGCACTTCGGTCCCTTTCGGCGATGCGGCTGCTGCTGGGCAGCTTAGCCGTTCACCGGCGCGCCGGGCCGTGTCGCGCGCAGGTCCCCGCGCTCGCTCAGGACTCCCGGTCGGCGGCCAGCCAGCCCTCTACCTGGCGTTCGACGTCGGCGAAGAAGATCTCGAGTTCGGCCTCGGAGAGCCGCTCCTCGCGCAGGATCGCCACGGCGAGGGAGATCTGCGGGGTGATGACCTCCTCGAAGCCGAGCTCGGGGTCGAGCTCGGACTCGCCGAGGGCGACCAGGACGAGTTCCTCGGCGACGTCGGCCGACATGGTGGAGGGGTCGTGGCTGGCGACGCGGACGTCGGCGACGAAGCGGACGACGTCGGCGCGGGTGTAGTCCTCGGGGAAGCGGAGCTGGACGGCCTTGCCGAAGACGGCGAAGACGTGCCGGACCGAACCGGCCCAGCCGTCGGCGTCGAGCCGGGAGGTGGCGATGTCGATGGCCGCGTTGTCCCCCGCGACGGCGGCGCGGAAGAGTTCGGTGACGGCGGTGGGCGCGTTGGTCATCGTCCTACTCTGGCAGGTTCGGGTGGAGCGGGGCTCGCGGCCCGGGCGTTCGGCCCGGGCCGCGAGGTGTTGCGGGCGGGTGTCAGCGGTGCGAACCGGCCAGGACCTCGACGGGCGGCGGTACGGCCGTCGCCGGGGCGGTGCCCGGGGTGAGGCGCCCGAGCTTCGAGGGCCACCAGTTCGCGCGGCCCAGCAGCGTCATGATCGACGGGAGCAGGAAGATCCGCACGACGGTGGCGTCGATGAGGATCGCCACCGACAGGCCGACACCGATCTGCTTCATCTCCACCATGCTCAGGCTGGCGAACACCCCGAACACCGCGACCATGACGATCGCCGCGCTGGTGACCACGCCCGCGGTGCGGCTGATGCCGTAGGCGACGGCGTCGCGGGTCGTCATGCCCTGCTGCACGGCTTCGCGGATGCGGCTGACGACGAACACGTGGTAGTCCATCGACAGGCCGAACAGGATCACGAACAGGAACAGCGGGATCCAGGTGACCACGTGCCCGTTGGAGTTGAAGTCGAGCAGCTTCTCGGCCCAGGTCTTCTGGAACACCAGGACCAGCACCCCGAAGGCGGCCGCGGCCGAGATCATGTTGAGCACGGCGGCCACGGCGGCGACCACGATCGACTTGAAGGCCACGGCCATCATCAGGAAGGTCAGCAGCACGACGAAGCCGATGACCAGGGGCAGCGCGGCCCGCTGGTGCTCGACGTAGTCGATGTCGCCGGCGATGCCTCCGCCGACGGCGTAGTCGGCGCCGTCGACCGTCCCGACGGTTTCGGGCACGAGGATGCCGCGCAGCTCGTTGAGCGAGTCGGTGGCGCCGTCGGTCCCGGTGCTCCACACGACGGGCAACGCGAGGGTGGTCACGGTGCCGTCGGCGGAGACCTCGATGCGGGGCTCGGCCTCGGCGGCGAAGAGGTCGTCGGCGTCGGCGCGGGCGTTGAGGTCGGTGAGGGCGGCGTTGACCTCCTCGGCCTGGGAGGCGTCGGCCTTCACCATGACCCAGTGGGTGTTGCCCTCACTGGGGAAGGCGGTGGTGAGCCGGTTGTACGCCTGGATGGTGGGCATGTCCGGCGGGAAGTCCTCCAGTTCGCTGTTCTTGGGCTTCATGTCGAGGGCGAACACCGCGAGGGCCGCCATCGCCGCGAGGGCGAGCACGAGGGTGATCTTCGGGGCGCGCAGGGCGGGCTTGAGCAGGGCGGGCCACATGCGCGGCTGGTGGTCGGGGCTGTAGGCGCGGTTGGTGAGCCGCCAGACGAAGGGGACGCGGGGGCGGTCCACGGCGCGGCCGAGCTTCGACAGGGCGGCGGGGAGCACGGTCAGCGAGCCGAGCATGGCCACGGCGACCACGATGATCGCGCCGGAGCCGAGGCCGTTGAAGACCGGGTCGCCGGCGAGGTACAGGCCCGCCATGGAGACGATGACGGCGAGACCGGAGACGACCACGGAGCGGCCGGAGGTCTCGGCGGCGATGGCGACGGCGTCGAGGTGGCTGCGGCCCTTCGCCCGTTCCTCTCGCTCGCGCTTGAGGTAGAAGAGGGAGTAGTCGACGCCGACGGCCATGCCGACCAGCAGGATGACGTGCATGACCGTGCCCGGGTCGGGGAAGACCTGGGAGGCCACGGCCCACAGGCCCATCGCGGAGAACACCGCCGACAGGGCCAGGAGCAGCGGCACTCCGGCGGCGATGATCGCGCCGAAGGCGAGCAGGAGGATGCCGAGGGTCAGCGGGAGGCTGATGATCCCGGCCTTGCCGAGGTCGCTGTCGACGAGGTCGTTGATGCCCTTGTCGATGGAGGCGCCGCCGATGAGTTCGACGCGCAGGTTCGCGTGTTCTCCGGCCACGGCGGTGACGTCGGTCTGGAGCAGAGGCACGGTCTCCTCGCCGTCGACGTCCTCGCCGAAGGTGACGGGCACCAGCAGCGCCTCTCCCGTGGGCGAGGGAGTGGGGTCGCCGACCTCGGCGACCTCGGGGTGGGCGGCGAGGCGTTCGGCGACGTCCTCGGCGGCGGCGGTCGCCGCGGCCTCGTCCCAGGCGCCGTTCAGCGGTGTGATCAGGACGTTGTCGGTGTCGGGGTCGGGGAAGTCGCCGGAGTCCCTGATCTCGTCGGCGTGCTGCGACTCGCCGACGCCCAGCTCGGTCCCGGTGGCCTCCTTCGTCTCCACGACGTTGCCGAGCGCGAAGGTCGCGGCCACGAATATCAGCCACAGCCCCACCGCCCAGCCAGGGTGCCGCGCGCTCCACTGCGCCATGCGCGTGGTCACGGACCTCTTCATCGTCTTTCTCCCCTCCGAGCGTCCCCATTGGACGAACTCCGGTGTCGTGCCCAACACTCGCCGGGCCGAGAGCCCGCGTCATTGGGCTCAGGCTCCCCATCGGCGGGGGCTCAGACGCCCGATCACGAGGGGGGCTAGGCCCACCGCCGCCGATCACCGCGGACGGGAACAATGAACGACATGGAGGGAGACGCAATGGTCGAAGATCGCAAGCGGGTCGCGGGCCGATTCGAACTGCTGGGCATGTCGTTCATGCTCATGTTCACCGCCCTCGGCGGAATCGTGCTCGGAGTCCTGGTGATCGTGGCGCTCGGCCTGGTCCCCCTGTGGGTCGGGCTGCCGATACTGCTGGCACTGGCGCTTTTCACCCGGAACTTCACCGACATGCACCGGCTGTGGATCGGCCGGCGCCTCGGAATCCGGATAGAACGCCCCTATCTCCCCGACCCCGACCGCGGACTGCACGCGCGGGTGTTCGCCGCCCTCAAGGACCCCGCGACCTGGCGTGACCACGCCTGGCTGTGGGTCAACGGGACCGCCGGGGTCTCGATGATGGTGATCAACTGGACGATGTTCGTGGCCGGCCTCGGCGCGCTGACCATGCCGCTGTGGTGGCGGGCGCTGCCGGAGAACGCCGCCGTCGAGATGATCGGCGTCACCGGCTTCGTCGAGGTCCACGACAGCGGCTCGGCCGCCGTCTACGGCATCCCGATGGGCCTGATCTACCTCGGGCTGTGGTTCTGGCTCAGCCCGCTGCTCATGAAGCTCTACGGGCTGCTCTCGTCTTCGCTGCTGGGCCCGACGACCGAGACGCGGCTGGTCGACCGGGTCCGTGTGCTGACCGTCTCGCGCGCCGAGACCGTCGACACGCAGGCCGCCGAGATCCGGCGCATCGAACGGGACCTGCACGACGGCGCGCAGGCACGCCTCGTGGCGCTCGGCATGAGCCTCGGCATGGCCGAGGAGATGATGGAGCGCAACCCGAAGGCGGCGGCGAAACTGCTCGCCGAGGCCCGCGACAACAGCGTCGAGGCCCTCGTCGAGCTGCGCAACCTGGTCCGCGGCATCCACCCGCCGCTGCTCGCCGACCGCGGCCTCGACGGAGCCGTGCGGGCACTGGCGCTCAACCACTCCGGCGAGGTCGAGGTCGACATCAGCCTCAGCGGCCGCCCGCCGCAGCCGGTGGAGTCGGCGGCCTACTTCGCGATCGCCGAGCTGCTGACCAACTCCACCAAGCACGGCGGGGCACAGCGCGCCTGGGTGCGGGTCATGTACGTGCGGGGGCAGCTGGCGATCCTGGTCGGCGACAACGGCCCCGGCGGTGCCTCCATCACGCCCGGTGGCGGGCTCGACGGCGTCGCCAAGCGCCTGTCGGCCTTCGACGGGACCCTCACTGTCAAGAGCCCCGTGGGCGGTCCGACGATCGTGACCATCGAGATCCCCTGCGACCTGGACGTCGACCTGCTCCCCGACCGCGAGCCGAGATAGTCGGTGACGCCTGTGCGGCCGCCCTGACGGCGGCCGCACAGGCGTTCGGCGCGACTGGATACGCTTCGGTCCCAAGCGTCGACACCTACCGATGGAGTCTTTGTGCGAGCGGTACTGGCCGAGGACCACGCCCTGCTGCGGGACGGACTGATCCGCCTGCTGTCGGCCCACGACATCGAGGTGGTCGACGCCGTCGACAACGGCCCTTCGCTGCAACGGTCCCTGCTCACCCACCGGCCCGACGTCGCCGTCGTCGACGTGCGGCTCCCCCCGACCTTCACCGACGAGGGAGTGCGCGCGGCCATCGAGGCCCGCCAGCAGATCCCGGGCCTGCCGGTGCTGGTGCTGTCGCAGTACGTCGAGCAGCTCTACGCGCGCGAGCTGATGTCGGACCGCACCGGCGGCGTCGGCTACCTGCTCAAAGACCGTGTCTCGAACATCGCGACCTTCATCGACGCCGTGCACCGGGTCGCCTCCGGCGGCACCGTGATGGACCCCGAGGTCGTCGCTCAGCTCCTCAGCGGGCGCGGGCAGCACGCGATGGACGCGCTGACCGCCCGCGAGCGCGAGGTGCTCGGGCTGATGGCCGAGGGCCGGTCGAACGCCTCGATCGCGGCCAGCCTGTACATCACCGAGAAGGCCGTGGGCAAGCACACGGCCAACATCTTCCGCAAGCTCGACCTGCCGCAGTCGGAGGACGACAACCGGCGCGTGCTCGCGGTGCTGGCCTACCTCAACGGCTGACCGGCGCCGCCGGGGGTCGCCCTTGGTGATCTCGACGTGCCCGGCCTGTTCGAGGCGACGATGTGGTTCGACAGCAGCGAGCCGCTCACCTCGACGGGTCGCGCAGGAGCGCGACCGTGGCCGGGCAGGACGCGAGGATGGACGTCTTCGCGGCACGATCGTTCGTTCACTACGCTTGACCCATTCCCGGAAAGGAGGCCGTCCATGGACACCCCATCGGCGGACGGACGCGTCGAGCGCGGCAACCAGACCCGCCGCACGGTCCTGCGCCACACCGCCGACCTCGCCTCCGTCGAAGGGCTCAGCGGCCTCACCATCGGGCGCCTGGCCACCGAACTCTCCCTGAGCAAGAGCGGCGTCTTCGCGCTGTTCGGTTCGAAGGAGGAGCTGCAACTGGCCACGATCCGCGCGGCCCGGCGCATCTTCCTCGACCACATAGCCCTGCCCGCCATGAGCCTCGACGACGGGCTGCCGCGCCTGCGGGCGGTGTGCGCGAACTGGCTGGCGTACTCACGCGAGCGGGTCTTCCCCGGCGGCTGCTTCTTCTTCGCCGTGGCGGCCGAGTTCGACTCACGGCCGGGCCCGGTGCGCGACGCCGTCGTGGCCGCGCGGATCGAGTGGACCGCCTTCGTCGAACAGACCGCGGCCGCCGCGATCGGCAAGGGCGAACTGCCACCCGACCCCGACGGCCCGCAGCTGGCCTTCGAGCTCATCTCGATGATGGAGGGCGCCAACGGCGACTCGCTGCTGCGCGAGCCCGGCGACGCGAGGCCCTACGAATGGGCCGCGCGCGCCATCGAGCGGATGCTCGCCTAGGGCGTGTTTGCAAAGGGGTGGGATGATGGGTGGGTGATTCGTCGGTATGAGTTGTCGGATGCTGAGTGGGATGTGCTGGTGGGGTTGCTGCCGCCGGTGATGCAGGGTGGCCGGCCGCGGATGGACGACCGGCGGGTGTTGAACGGGATCGTGTGGAAGATCCGGTCGGGTGCGCCCTGGCGGGACGTCCCCGAGCGTTATGGCCCCTGGCGGAGTGTCTATGCGCGTTTTCGCAGGTGGGCGTTGGATGGGACGTTTCAGCGGCTGCTGGCCGGGCTCCAGGCCGACGCTGACGCGCGTGGCGACGTGGACTGGCTCGTCTCGATCGATTCGACGATCACGCGTGCTCATCAGCACGCGGCTGGCGCTAAAGGGGGCGGAGTGATTCGGGCGAATCGGTTCACGCCATCGGACGATCCCGTGGTGGATTAACCACGAAGATCCACCTCGCCGCCGATGGGAACGGCCGCCTTCTGGCCTTCGTGCTCTCGGCGGGCAACGTCAATGACTGCACCCGCTTCGAGCAGGTCATGGACTCGGTCAGCATCGCCCGCATCGGACCGGGGCGGCCCCGCACCCGGCCCGACCACGTCATCGCCGACAAGGGCTACTCCACCCGAGCCATCCGGCGATACCTGCGCAGGCGCGGCATCGCCCACACCATTCCCGAAAGGCGTGACCAGCAGGCAGGACGCGCCCGCCGAGGCAGCCGGGGCGGCAGACCACCCGCCTTCAACCAGCACACCTACAAACATCGCAACGTCGTCGAACGCTGCTTCAACCGATTGAAGCAATGGCGCGGCATCGCCACCCGATACGACAAGACCAGCCAGTCCTACCAGGCAGCCATCACCCTCGCCGCCATCCACCAATGGCTACCCACCTTTGCAAACACGCCCTAGCCCCTGTCCTGTGGATCATGGGAACCGGACCATGATGGCGGCGATGATGAGGCCGGCTTGGCAGAGAGATGCGCGCACCACGCTCTCCCCGCGACGAGGCGCAACCTCGACCGGAAATCCCGCGACGCCTGAACCGAACGCTCACTGCGGACATCGCCGAGCAGGCGCAGGGCACGCCCTCCCGCAGCCGAGATCGCGGTGAACGAGTGCCGCGTCGGCGTCCAGATAGTGGAGGTCGAGGAACCGCACCCACCGCGACTCCACCGGTTGGCGATCCCCGGGGCCTCGATCAGAAAACCTTGTTTCAGTTGGCCGGATTTCGCTGTGAGCACGCCGGGTGGTCAACCCTTCGTGTCGAGAATTCGGGCGATACGGATTCTGTCGGGCACGCCCTGGGGAGCCAGATCGGCGAGGTGGTCTCGAATGAGCAGATGGACGAACAGGTAGTCCTGACCCACGCGCCGAAGCAGGAGGGCTTCGCCGGCGTGGTCAAGCCATGGGCGCGCAGGATAAGCGAGGAGTCCCGCGCCTGCCAGACGCTGTCGGGTAGCTCGCTGTTCCGTCACGGCCCGGCCACCAAGGCAATGCATCATGTAGCAGAACACCGTCGAGCCGATCAGCGTGGCGAACGGCACCGCCGAGGTGAATCCGTTGAACACGCTCGCCGTGAGGCCGAACGCGAACGTGGTGACTGCACCGAACAGGGCGTGGATGAGGCCGCGCTCCCTGGCACCCCGAGCCTTCCGAGACGGTACCTCCCTGAACGACGCTCTCGGTGCCGCGTACTGGACCCACGCGCCTCTCACTGTGGCGGCGGTCAGCCAGACGGCCGCCCAGGCGATTGCTCCGCACCACAAGGCGGCGAACACACCGTGATGTACGAGGGTGACCAGCGCTGTTGTCGCGCTGAAGAACCAGCTGTATTTAATGACGCCTCGAAAGGCCCATTTCCTGAACATGAGCGCGCGATCACGTCTTAGCTCCACGCGCCCGATCCGCAAAGCCTCCAAGACTCCCCTGTGGAGGTACGAGCCTCGGATACTGGATCGGGAAGCGGCACTGAGGTCGACGGTATTGACCTTCCGGTCATTTGGGTTGAGGAACGCCAGCCCGGTGGCAACACCGAGGAGGAGTCCCAGCCAACCTGCCCACCACCAGCCGAGAAGCCCGAGCACCCCCGTGTAGCCGACAGCCCGGAGGCTTCCCGGTGACACGTTGACGCCCGACCCGGGGCGCCAAGTCGAGTCGATGGCATCGAAGGCGAACAGCGTTTGATGGGTGCGCCGCAACCGTTCGGCGATAAATGCCAGCTGGATCAGTAGCCGCTCGGATGGGAAGCGGCTACTGGTTCGCTGGGCGAGCACGCGCCTGATGTACTGGGTGAACAGTCTGCTCATCGGTTCCTCATCGCAAGCAGGCCTGTCCGGAGCATCGCGATAGGCGAGCATCAGCACACTGAGCAGTAATGGCGAGGTCACCAGGGCGCGCAACTCGGTGTCGGAGTCCAGGACTGCAATGGCGTGTCGCAACCCGTGTTTGTGCAGGAAGGCATCGACGTCCCCAGGTGTCAGCGGCTTGATGCGTACCCGACCGCGTAGGCGCAACTTCGTTTCCAGGGCGCCGTACTGCTCCTCGCGACAGCAGACTGCGATAGCCACCGTCGGATGGATCGCACGGAACTCGTTGATCGCTGCCACACACGATTCTCGCGCGCCATCGGCGACCTCGTCGAGCCCGTCCAGAAGCAGAATGAGTTCGTCACCCGTGATCCACTCCTGGACTTGAGCGGCCGGGACCTGATACCGGGAAGCTGCCTCGGCAGCCAGCCATTCGCTGAAGGACATGTTCGAGTTGCCCCATGCCGACAGGTTGATCATCAGTGGCAGGCGTTCGCCGGGATCCTGTGCCGCGTCGAGGAGCGCCACGAGGACTTCGAGCATCGTCGTGGTCTTGCCGGAGCCGGGGGCACCGACGATGAGCATCTGTTCACGAAGGTCGTCGCGGAAGATCTCGACAATGTCCGTGCCCTGTGGGACTGGTCGCGGTTCGCTGCCGGCTTCGGCGATATCGATGCCCCAAGGGTGAGGCTCAGAAAGGTCGGTATCCAGGGCGAGTTGAATGCGGGCTTCGGCGTACAGGGACCGATCGAGCAGCCCTCCGATCCAAGCCGCCCGCTGGTTTCGTGCCAGCACCTCGCGAGTCCGGCGTGGGTTGCCGCTGAGACGGACGTCCTGCATGCGTTCTGAGCGGAGGGTCAACCAAATCACCGCGCCCGTCACCAGGCAGAGGAGGACCCACGACCATCCCCGGTACGGCAGCAGTGGGGCGGGCAGCTCGGAGCTTGCCACGTTGGTTACGAGCCCGAGCGCCACCGATCCGAGCAGAATCAGGGCCACGGTCGACGAACCCGGAGAGCGACGCATCCGTCCTTTGTAGCCGATCGCATCCACTGGCGGGTCCACACGACGGTGGGCGGTGCAGCGTGCCCGGCGGATCACTGCGGGGCCCACAAGACCCACCGGACAAGCCCTAGCTGTCGAGAAAGTGCAGGACCGTGTCGACCACGCCCGGGTCGGCGAGGATCTTGTTGTGCCCCAGGCCGTTGGTGACGATGAGCCGTACCCGGTCGCCGTGGGCGGCGGCGATCCGCCGGGACTGCTCCGGCAGCACCATCGAGTCCCCGTCGTCGTGGATCAGCAGGATCGGCAGGTCGAACTCCTCGGGCCGGTGGGTCGCCGAGAAGTTGCGCCAGATGTCGGGACGGCCGGGGAACAGCCCGTCCTCGATCAGGCGCCGCAGCTCGCCGGAGACCCGGTCGCGCAGCTTCAGATGCCCGGAGAACTTCTCCAGCAGGTAGCCGAACTCGCCGACGCCGCTGACGCCGACCAGGCGGCCGGCCCTCACCTCGTCGCGCAGCGCGTAGAACGAGGCCGCCACACCGAAGGAGTGCGCGACGATGGCCTCGAAGTCGCCGTACTCGGCGTGCAGACGGCGGATGATCTCCCGGTACTCCATGATCGTGGTGCTGCGCCCGCCCGACTCGCCGTGGCCGGGCGCGTCGAAGGAGATCGGACTGTAGCCGCGGGCGAGCAGGCCGGGAACGAGGGGCGCGACGCGCGAACCCCGCGACCACCATCCGTGCACGAACAGGATCGGCCGCTCACCGCTCCCCCATCGGTAGGTTCGGACGGACTTGCCCTCGACGGTCATCGTGGCGGTCCGGGCTCCGGCGATCTGGTCGAGTTCGGCCGGGCGGAGCCGTCCCCGGCGCAGGGGGGTGCTGAACAGGGCGAAAGCGCCCCGGCCGGCCAGGCGGCGACTGGCCAGGGACGTGGTGTTCAGCGTGCCCCCGACGAGGGCGGCGGCGATGCTCATGTGGACTCTCCTCGTTCGCGGGGTGTCGGGCGAAATATTAGCACGATCGTTCGTGTAGTTTTTCGCTCCGATACCCCGCGAGACAAGGAGACCGGCGGTTCAGTGCGGGCGCAGGCCGTCGAAGACGATCGACAGCACGCGTTCCTGCAGCTCCGGGTCCCACCCGACGGCCAGCGCCGCCTGGCAGGTGCCGAGCAGGACCGCCAGCACTTCCGGCGGGCGCACGTCCTCGCGGACGCCCCCCGAAAGCTGCGCCCGGACGAGCAGCGCCTCGATCGCCTGACGCCAGGCGTTGACGGGATTGGCCGCGTTCATGCCGGAAGCGGCGTCGCCCAGCAGGTCGACGATCGCCTTCTTCCCGGCGGCCTGCTCGACCATGCCGGCGAAGAAGGCGAAGAACGCCTCCTGCGGCTCGCCCTCGGCGAGCAGGATCTGTGTCTGTTCGGCAAGGCGCAGCACGCTGGCGGTGACGATGGCCTTGAGGAGGTCCTCTTTGGTCGGGAAATGCCGGAACACGGTGCCGATGCCGACTCCGGCGAGCCGGGCGACCTCCTCGGTGGAGGCTCCGGCACCTTTCGCGGTGAACACTTCTTCGGCGGCGGCCAGGATCCTGGCTCGGTTGCGGCGGGCGTCGGCACGCATCGGTCGGTCGCCCGAGCCGGTCGGGAACTGGCCGTTTCGGCCGGGCGGCGATACCGGTGTCATGTGGCCTCCAGGAGGGGGCAGGAGGTGGGGCTGATAGGTGGCGGACACTCGGTGAGCTCACAGTGTGGACAGTGCTCAAAGGCGTTAACAATGCAGGATCCGACAGCGCACAAGGGTGACGTTGGCGTTGACAAAGCCCCTGACCAGTGCCGATAGCAGGTTGCGACCTCGCTATGACGTACATCGGACAGGCTGCCGCGGGCCTACTGGAAGTCGCGGGAGGGCCCCGGCCGCAGCGGCAGGTCGAGCGGTTCGAGGAGGTCGGCGACGAGGTTGATCACCACACCGGGCGGACGTTCGTCGCCGGGGGCGGGCTTGGTGATCTTCTTCTCGGCCATCCCCCGCACGACCACGCCCACCGCCGTGCGGGCGAGCCTGCGCTGGCGCCGCCACAGCCCCGGCGAGCAGATGACGTTGAGGATGCCGGTCTCGTCCTCCAGGCTCAGGAAGGTGATGCCGCCGGCCGTCCCCGGGCGCTGCCGGTGCGTGATCAGGCCCGCCACCCGCACGCGGGTCTTGTCCTCGATCCCGGCGAGGTCGGCGACGCGCAGGACACCGGCGGCGTCGAGGGTCTCCCGCACGAACTCCACCGGATGGGACTGCGGGGAGACCCCGGTCGCCCAGAAGTCGGCGCCGGCGAGTTCGACCTGGCTCATCGCCGGCAGCGGCGGCGCGACCAGGCCGGTCGCGGTGCCGGGGAGCGTGTCGGGGCGCTCGCGGGCTGCGGCGCCGGCCGCCCACAGGGCTTGGCGGCGGTCGAGGCCCAGGCAGGTGAAGGCGTCGGCGACGGCGAGGGCCTCCAGTTGCGCGGTGTTCAGGCCGGCGCGGCGAGCCAGGTCGGGGAGGTCGGTGTAGGGCTGGCCCTCGGCGATCCGCTCGGCGGTGGCGGTGCTTATCGCGCGCACCGAGGACAGGCCGAGCCGGATCGCCGGCTGCGGGATCGGCCGGGAGGTGAACTCGGTGAGCTGCGCGCAGGGGTCGAGAGTGTCGGCGGGGACGGGCTGCTCCCCGGCGCCGGGCAGGTCCTCCAGGACCGCGTCGGCCTCGCTGAGGTTCACGTCCGGGCGCAGGACGGTGATCCCGTGCCTGCGCGCGTCGGCGATGAGCGTGTTGGGGCTGTAGAAGCCCATCGGCTGTGAGTTGAGCAGGGAGGCGGTGAAGGCCGCCGGGAAGTGCCTCTTGAGCCAGGCGCTGGAGTACACCAGGTAGGCGAAACTGATCGCGTGGCTCTCGGGGAACCCGAAGTCGGCGAAGGCGTGCAGCTGCTGGAAGATCTCGTCGGCCTGCGCCCCCACGACGCCGTTCTTCGCCATGCCGGCGTACAGCCTCGCCTTGAGGGCGTCCATGCGTTCCTCGGAGCGCTTCGAGCCCATCGCCCGGCGCAGGGCGTCGGCCTCCTGGGCGTCGAAGTCGGCGATGTCGATGGCCATCTGCATCAGCTGCTCCTGGAACAGCGGCACCCCGCAGGTCTTGCCGAGGGTCTCGCGCAGCTTCTCGGGGACCTTGTGCTTCCACGGCTCCCCCGCGCGGCGGGCCAGGTAAGGGTGCACCGACCCGCCCTGGATCGGGCCCGGGCGGATCAGCGCGACCTCGATGGCCAGGTCGTAGAAGTTCTGGGGCCGCAGCCTCGGCAGCGTCGACATCTGCGCCCGCGACTCGACCTGGAAGACACCGACGGTGTCGGCCTCGCACAGCATCTCCATCGTCGCCGGGTCCTCCTGCGGCAGCCGCGCCAGGTCGATGTGGACGCCGTGATGGCGCGCGACCATCTCCACCGCCCGGCTCAGCGCGCTGAGCATGCCCAGCCCGAGCAGGTCGAACTTCACCAGGCCCGCCGAGGCGCAGTCGTCCTTGTCCCACTGGAGGACCGTGCGGTCGGGCATCGTGGCCGGCTCCACCGGGCACACCTGCGCGATCGGGCGGTCGCAGATGACCATCCCGCCGGGGTGGATGCCGAGGTGGCGGGGAAAGCGGCGGATCTCGTCGGCGAGGCCGCTGACCTCGGCCGGGATCTCGTCGACCTCGGACTCCCCGACGGTCCTGGCGCGGTCGAGCTGCTTGCTCCACCCCTCGGCGCGCTCGGAGGTGTGCCCGAGGGCCTTGGCGACGTCGCGGACGGCCGAGCGGGGGCGGTAGGAGATCACGTTGGCGACCATGGCTGCGTGGCTGCGGCCGTAGCGCTTGTAGACGTACTGGATGACCTCCTCGCGGCGGTCGGAGGCGATGTCGAGGTCGATGTCGGGATAGCCGTCGCGGGCCGGGGACAGGAAGCGCTCGAAGAGGAGCTTGTAGGCCACCGCGTCGACCTTGGTGATGCCCAGCGCGTAGCAGACCGCCGAGTTGGCCGCCGATCCCCGGCCCTGGCACAGGATCTTGTTGTCCCGGCAGAACTTCGCGATGTCGTCGACGATCAGGAAGTAGCCGGGGAAGCCGAGCTCCTCGATGACGGCGAGCTCGGTCTCGAGCTGCTGGTAGGCCTCCTTCACCCGGGGGGCGGCGGGTGGGCCGTAGTACTCGCGGGCTCCTTCCAGGACGCGTTTGGCCAGCCAGGACATCTCGGTGTGCCCTGGCGGGGCGAACTCCGGCAGGCGGGGCGCGATCAGTTCCAGGTCGAAGGCGCACTCGGCGGCGAACTCCGCGGCCCGTTCGACCGCGCTGGGATGGGTGGCGAAGCGCGCGTACATCTCCTCGGCGCCGCGCAGGTGCGCCCCGGCGGCGGCCGGGAGGTACCCGTCGAGGGTGTCAAGGGGGCGGCGGGCCCGGATCGCGGCGAGCGTGGCGGCGACGGGCTGGCGGGCCGGCTGGGCGTAGTGGACGTTGTTGGTCGCGACGGTGGGGACCCTGAGGCGCGCGGCGATCTCGGCGAGCGCGTCGACGCGTTCGTCGTCGTCGGGAAGGTCGTGGTCGGTGAGCTCGACGGCGACGTTCCCGCGCCCGAACAGCGCGACGAGCCGGTCGAGTTCCCGCACGGCCGCCTCGGTCCCCCCGGTCGTGAGGGCGGCGGGCAGGAAGCCCTTGCGGCAGCCGGTGAGGACGAGCCAGTCGTCGCCCGCCCCGGCGGCCAGCGATTCCAGGTCGTAGACCGGCCGTCCCTTCTGTCCGCCGCCCGACTCCTCGTAGGCGGCGCCGATCGCCGCCGACAGCTTCGCGTACCCGGCGGCGTTGCGCGCCAGGACGAGCAGGTGCCGCCCGGCGGGGTCCGGGACTCCCGTCTGGCGGGAGGGCAGCTCGAAGCTGAGCTCGGCGCCGAAGACCGTCGGCAGGCCCCGCTCGCGGGCCGCCTCGGCGAACTGGACGACCCCGTAGAAGCCGTCGTGGTCGGTCACGGCGAGGCCGCTCAAGCCGAGCCGCACGGCCTCGTCGACGAGTTCGGCGGGGGAACTGGCCCCGTCGAGGAAACTGAAGTACGAGTGGCAGTGCAGTTCGGCGTATCTCCTGCCGCGGTCAGTCATAGCTCGCCTCCAGCCACCACGCGCCCGCCTCGATCCGCACCAGCAGCGCCCGCCCGTCGGACAGGCCCAACTGGAGGCGCGCGTAGCGGCGGGCGTCGGAGCGCCACCAGCGTTCGGCGACCGGCCACGGCCCCGCCCAGGTGACGACGTCGACGGGAACCTCCCGCCCGATCCGCACGCGCTTCGGCGAGGCCGTCAGCAGGCAGCGCCCGGTCACGCCGACCTCCCCGCCCTCGGCGTCGAGCACCTCCATCGCGAAGGGCTCGGGCAGCACGACGGCCGGGTTCGGCGCCGGGAGGCTCCCCGGCCACGGCTCGCCGACCGTGTCGGGCTCACCGTCGGTGGTGTCCCAGGCGACGCGGCGGGTCCGCTCCCGCTGGCCGCGCCCGCCACCGGGCTGGGCGGTGACGACCGCGTCGGGACCGAGCAGGCCCTGGACGTGCGTGAGGGCGCGGTGGGCGCGGTCGCGACCCTCCCCCGCCTCGCCCCACAGGCCGGTCTGGGTGCCCGAGTAGGGGATCACGTCGTCGGGCATCAGCGTGATCCGCACGATCCCGCCGGTGGGCCGCGCGCCGCCGTCGCCGGTGGAGCCGCCGGTGAGCCAGCCGTCGAGCTGCCAGCGGACCCGGTCGGCGACGGCCGCCGCCGAGAGGACCCCGTCGTGCCGCCACGTCCGGGTCAGCTGCTCGCCGCCCTCGGTGGTGGCCTGCACGATGAGGCGGGTGCAGGCCAGCCCGTAGGAGGTCAGGCGGCGCTGCAACTGCTCGGCGAGGGCCCGGCCGGTGAAGGCGGCGGCGTCGAGGCGGTCGATGGGCGGGTCGCACTCGGCGTCGACGGTCAGCTCCGGAGGAGGCTTGCGCGCCACCGTCGGGCGCGGGGGCTCCCCGGCGGCCAGGCGGTGCATGTAGGCGGCGTCGAAGCCGAAGCGGTCGAGGACGTCGGAGGCGGGCAGGGCCGCGAACGCGCCGAGCGTGTAGACGCCCAGTCTCCGCAGCAGCGCGACCAGCTCCGGCCGGCCCGACGCGGCGACGTCCACGTCGGCCAGGAACGCCGCGTCTCCCCCGGGCGGGACGACCACGCCGGCGCGGGCGGCCAGCCAGCCCGCGAACAGGCCGTCGGCGATGCCCACCTGGCACTCCCGCAGGCTCACCGAGGCCGCGGAGCGCTCGCCCGCCTCGCCGTGTTCGGCGTACTCGCCGGCGAGCGAGGCGACCGCGTCGATCAGCTGCTCCGCGGCGCTCTCCTCGCTGCCGTAGAAGCGCGCCGCGCCCCTCGCCGGGCAGGCCGCGAGGCCCGGGCGAAGGATCTCCACGCCGGGGGTGACCGCGTCGAGGGCCGCCGCGACGGGTTCGAAGCTCTCCTCGGCGGGCCAGCGCGGGCACCACAGCACCATCGACCGTGTCAACGTCCGGTCTCCCTTCGGGTCAGGGGAAGTACGCGCGCGAGGGCCGCGTCGGCGACCTCGCCGTAACCGGGGAGCCGGAGCGTGACCTGCACCGGGCGGCCGCGGACCCGGGAGGCGACGACCAGGTCGCGTTCCCGCAGCCGCCCCCGCCCCACGCCGAGGCCGCGCCACTCGCCGCCCACGACGCGCAGGACCACGTCGGCGCCGGCGAGGCGGTCGGGCGGGGCCCCGTACGGGACCAGGACCGCTTTGCGTTTCCGCGCGCGCGCCGCCAGCCGCCGGGCCGTCTGCGCCGTGAGGCCCTGCGGGACGTGCACGGCGACGACGTCGAGGCCGTCCAGCAGTGCCGCCGTCACCTCCGGCCACTTCGTCCCCGGCTCGGGGACCAGGGGCAGGCGCGAGGCGTCGACCCCCGCCTCACCGATCGCCATCGCGGACAGTTCGCCCGTTCCACCGACGATCCCGCACCACGACCCCGCCGCCGAAGGACCCGCCAACAGGGCGAGGAGCAGGGAGGTCATGCCCGGCGCGTCGCCGGCGGCCACCCCCACCACCGCTCCCCGCCGCAGCCCGCCCCACGGGAGCAGGCCGCCGAGCCCGTCGACGACGGGAAGGGCGGTCTCGGTAGAGGTGGGGGCGTCGGTGTGGCGGGGGAGCTCGCTCGCACGCCGGATGGCGGGGAGAGGGGAGGTGGCGGTGGGGGCGGCGGGGTTGGGCAGGTGCGGGGCGACGAGGGCGAGCGCGCCGGCGGTGGGGTGGGGGTTGGGCGGGGAGGGCGTAAGGGGGGTGGGTGTGGGGGTGGGGCGGGGCGTGGTGAGGCCGCGAAGGGCACGGGTACGGGGCGAAGAGGGACGGCTGAGGGTGGTGGATGCGGTGGGAGGAGCCGACCCGGTCGACGCGGCGGGCGAGGCGAGCGACGGCTGCGTGCTGGTGGCGGCTTCGAGACCGGGCAGGGCGGGAGGCGCGGAGGGAACGGCGGACACGGTGGGCGAGGCGGAAACGATGGACGCGACCCCACGAAAGACACCCGGCGGAAGTGGAACGGTCTCGGACCGGGCAGGCCTGGGGGGCTCAGCCGGCGCCTTGGCGGTGGCGCGGCCATCAGCCGAGGCGAGGCCACGGCGAACACCGGCCCGGAATGGGCCGACCTCAACCGTGCCGGACCCCAGGGACTCGTCCGGCGCAGCTCCAACTCCAGCCGTGGCACGGCCACCGGCCTCGCGACCGCCGGCCAAGGCGAGACCACGCTGGATACCGGTCCGGGGTGGATCCGCCGCATCGGCATTGGCATCTGCGTCGCCGTCACTCCCGTGGCTGGTCACGGTGGACGGCGCGGCGGAAGCGAACAAGGCGCGGCCGCGAAAGTCACCAGATGGCAGCGGGGTGAGGCCGTCGTTCGCCGGAGGAACGCTGGGTGGGACGGCGGCGGTCGTAACGGTCAGGCCATCGCTCCCCCAGGCCAGGTCGGGGGTGGGTGAGGGCTGCGTGGGGTTCGGTGAGCCGGCGGTGGGGGCGGCTCGTTCTGCGCGGCGGAGACCGCGGGTGAGGACGGAGACGGTGGCGTGGGCGCCGGGCATGCGGGAGCGCAGGACGGGCGTCCTGGGTTCCTCGCCTTTTTCGACCACGGACAAAACAACCACCGAACTCGGCACGACCCCCGTCAATGAATCTCCCCCGGAGACGGCCGTCTCCCATCCGGGCGGCACTTCACCGCCCGGTCGTCACAGTTCCGGCGCGCGTCGGGGCCACCGGATCGTCGCGGTCACGGTCGTGACCGCGGCGTCTCGTCGCGGGTGGGGGACGGGCGGTGGGGTGGGACGGCGGCGCCGACTTGGCGTGAAGCGCCCCGCCGACCAGGCCACGGGCCCGGAGCCTCACGGCCCCGCGGCCTGGCACGGCCCCACCGATCCACCGGTCCACCGCCTCCCTGCCTTACCGCCTACGAGTCCCCGGGCTTCGGGGACCGGGCGGCCGAGGCAGCCCGAACGTCCGAAGCCGCCGAGGCACCGAGGCAGCTCGCACGACCCACCGCTCAGGCGGCCCGAGCCCTGGCCGGAACCAGAACCACCCTGCCGGGCTGCGACCCCCGCGAACCGCGTGAACCCGCACCCCTGAGCAGCCCCGCCGAAACCGCACCTGCCGGAGGTGCGACCCCCGCGAGCCGGCACGCCCACCTGCGGCGAGAGCGGGGCGACCGCGGGGCACTGTGGCCCCGCGTCGCCATCACCCTCGGCGCAGGCCGAGGACTTCGGCGACGACCACCGCGAAGCGGTCGGCGTCGCGGACGAGGTCGTCGGCTTCCCGTTCGGTCACGATGTGCGCGACACCCGCCTGCGCGGCGGCGCGTTTGACGGCGGTGTGCGAAAAGTAGTCGGCCCACTCCCGCAGCTCCGGGGCGACCGCGGCGAGCAGTTCCCAGACGTTCTGCGGACGACTGCGCCGGCGTGGCGCGGGGCGGGCTCTGGCGGCGAGGACCGCCGCGGCGGCACGCAGTGCGGCCAGGTGCGCGGTGGCGTACCGGAGCCCCTCGTGGGGCTCGTCCACCGCGTCGCTCAAGCCTCGCCGGGCGAGGATGAGCAACTCCAGGGGGGACCGTTGCGGTAGGGAATGAGCGGGCACGGCCAGCTCGGTGTGCGGACTGGCGTTGAGGTACGCGTCCGGGCGGTGCGTGACTGCTGTCTTCAACGGAAGATCCCCCTGTCTGAGGCTCGTGATGGGTGACAGGTGTGAACCGCCGGCGTGCCCTCGGGGTGAGACACCCGGACAGGTGTGCCTCACGTCCTTGAACGACCGGCCTGCAATGGCGGCCAGCGGCCGGATGCAACGCTTCCCCGGGGTTGTCTCTCCCCCGCTACATCCGGCCGCAGCGAGCCGCCGCTGACACGCGCGCCAGAAATGAGGCCCAGCCCGCCGGGGGTCGGTGGGAGGCGGACTGGGCCGCGATCAAGCGCCACGATCAATGCGGCGGCACGAGCATTACGGCTCGCCATTTTCTGGTGGAGCATCCCCGGGCCTCGGCCCGCGACAGCTTCTTCCCGAGGAGTGTTCGAACAACGGTTCGAACACTCTGATAGTAAACCTCGCCTCCGACGGAACCGCAAGGGACACGCGAACATTCGTTCGATGTTTTTTCGAACAGAGGGGTATGTGCGCAGGTCAACCCGTTCGAACACGGGTCTCCCGTGTCACCGAACGGGTGACTCGGGCCGCAACGGTAAGCTCACGCCCCATGCGTGTCCTCGTCACAGGCGGAGCCGGGTACGTCGGCTCGACCCTCGTCCCGATGCTCCTCGCCCGGGGGCATCACGTCCGGGTCCTCGACTCGCTGCGCTACGGCGGCCACGGCCTCCTCGCCGCCGCCACCGACGAGCGCTTCGACTTCATCCAGGGCGACATCTGCGACGACGAGGCCGTCACCCGCGCCACAGACGGCGTCGACGCGATCATCCACCTCGCGGCGATCGTCGGATACCCCGCGTGCAAGAAGGACCCGCGTCTGGCCACGCGCGTCAACGTCGAGGGCACCCACACCCTCCTGCGCGCCCGCAGACCCGACCAGAAGCTCCTCTACGCCTCGACCGGCAGCATCTACGGCCGCGTCCCGGACTACCTGTGCCACGAGGGCACGCCCCGGGCCCCCATCACGCTCTACGGCGAGACGAAGGCCGCCGCCGAGACCGCCGTCCTCGACGCGGGGAACTCCGTGGCCTTCCGCTACGCCACCGCCTTCGGCGTCTCCCCCAGGATGCGACTGGACCTGCTGCCCAACGAGTTCGCCTACCAGGCCGTCGCCAACCACAGCCTCATCGTCTACGAGCGGGGCTTCAAGCGGACCTTCCTGCACGTATCCGACCTCGCCCGGTCCATGGTGTGGGCCCTCGACCGCTGGGACGACGTCGTCGACGAGGCCTACAACGTCGGCAGCGAGGACATGAACCTCACCAAGGAGGACCTGGCCCGCCGGCTCCTCGACCACGTCGACTACTACCTGCACTTCGCCGAGGTCGGGACCGACGCCGACATGCGCGACTACGAGGTCTCCTATGCCAAGATCCGCGCGAAGGGCTTCGCGCCGCGCGTCAGCGTCGACGCCGGCCTCGCCGAGCTCGTGCGCGGTGTCCGGCTCATCGACTTCCGCAACCCCTACGGCAACGTCTGAGCGCACGAAAAGGCCCCCTCCGAGGAGGGGGCCTTTTCGTTGTCTGCCGGCGCCTCAGCCCTTGCGGGGGCGGCGCTTGCGGGCGTCGGGACGCGCGCCCGGACGCGGCGCGGAACCGGAGGTGCGCGTCGTCGGGACGCGCGAACCGGAACCGGCCAGGACCTCGTCGTCGGAGTCCGAGACGGGCCCGTCCTCCTCGGTCTCGGCGACCGCGACGGGCTCGGCCGCGGTGGCGGCCTTGCGCTCCGCGGCGCGGCGCTTCTCCTTGACCTTGCGGTCGTGCTCCTTGACGCGCGGCTCCAGGTACTTCAGGTCCGAAAGGACCGGCGTCGCCAGGAAGATCGAGGAGTAGGCGCCGGTGAGCATACCGACGAACAGGACGAGCGCCAGGTCCTTCAGGGTGCCGACACCGAGGATGCCCACGCCGACGAACAGCAGCCCGGCCACCGGCAGCAGACCGATGATCGAGGTGTTGATCGAACGCATGAGGGTCTCGTTGAGGGCCTTGTTGGAGGCCTCGGCGTAGGTCGACTTGAACTCGCCGAGCAGTCCCCTGGTGTTCTCCTGCACGCGGTCGAACACCACGACGGTGTCGTACAGCGAGTAACCGAGGATCGTCAGGAGGCCGACCACCGTTCCCGGCGTGACCTCGAATCCGACCAGGGAGAACACTCCGGCGGTGAGCACGACGTCGTGCACCAGCGCGACGAGCGCGGCGACGGCCATCTTGCGCTCGAAGCGCAGCCACAGGTACCCGGCGACGAACACCAGGAACACCAGCAGCGCGATCAGCGCCTGACGGCTGACGCTCTTGCCCCACGACGAGCTGACCTCGGAGACGGTGATCTCGTTGGCCGAGACGCCGATGGCCTCGGCGATGTCGGCCCGGACGCTCTCGCTCTCGGCGTCGCTGAGCGGGCCGGTCTTGACGACGAACTTCGTGTCCGCGCCCGTTCCGGCGGTCTGCGAGGAGGCCACCTCGACACCGCTCGCCTCGACGGCGTCCTCGGCCTCGGTCAGGGTCGCGTTCGCCGGGGCGTGCACGGTGAACTGGTTGCCGCCGGCGAACTCGACGCCGAGGTTGAAGCCCTTGATCGCCGTGCTCGCGCCGATGATGACCAACAGGATCGCCGAGATGATGTACCAGGTCTTGCGGCGGCCGACGATGTCGAAGTGCGTGTCACCGCGGTAGAGCTGCTTGAAGATGCTGACGCGGGGGGTGCCGCGTACCGAACTCTTGTCCGACATGACGTCAGCTCTCCTTCGTGCGCATCGCGCCGCTGCCGCCGACCCGTCGGCGGCTCGCGCCGAGGCCGGCCAGCCTCGTCGAGCTCATCACCTTGTAACGGGACAGCCAGGCCACGAGGGGGTGTGTGAACAGGAAGACCACGGCGATGTCCATGAGGGTCGACAGACCCAGGGTGAACGCGAAGCCGCGGACGGCGCCGATGGCCAGGAAGTACAGGATGATCGCGGCGAGCATCGAGACCGTGTTCGCCGACATGATCGTGCGGCGGGCGAGTGCCCACGCGCGCGGCACGGCGCTGCGCATCGACCGGCCTTCCTGCACCTCGTCCTTGAGCCGTTCGAAGAACACGACGAAGGAGTCGGCCGTGATGCCGATGGCGACGATGAAACCGGTGATGCCGGCCAGGGTCAGCGTGAAGCCGACCTGCTTGCCGAGCAGGGCGATCGACGGGTAGATCAGCGCGGCCGAGGCGCCAAGGCTGGCGATGACGACGAGGCCGAGCAGGCGGTAGTACAGCAGGCAGTAGACGATGACCAGCGCGACGCCGATGAAGCCGGCGAGGATGCCCGCCTCCATCTGCGAGGTGCCCAGCGTGGCGCTGACCTCTTCGATGGACTCGACGTTGAACGCGACCGGGAGGGCGCCGTACTTCAGCTGCTCGGCGAGGGTCTTGGCCTCTTCGGAGTTGAAGTTGCCGGTGACCTGGGCCGAACCGCTCATGGCCTCGCGGATCTCGGGGTCGGAGACGACGAGGTTGTCGAGGACGATCGCGACCTGCTTGCCGACGGTCGCGTTGGTCAGCTCCGACCACTTGTCGGAACCGCCGCCGGTGAACTCCATGTTCACCATCCACGAACCGGGGTTCTGCGAGTCCGGGCCGGCGCCGGCGTCGGAGACGTCCTCGCCGACGACCTTGGCGACGTCCAGCATCGACTTGATGAAGGCCGCCTGGCCCTTCTCGATCTGCTCGGCGTCGGGCTTGTTGCACGCCACGACCTGCTGGTCGACGGCCGAGATGCTGCCCGGCGGGCGGCCGTTGAGCTGGTCGCAGGTGATGGTCGGGACGTTGAACTGCATGTTGATCGGCAGCGCGGCGACCTGGACGGCCGTGAGGTCGCCGAAGGGCTTGAAGACCTCGAGGGCGGTGGCGTCGGCGGCCGGCTCGGTGAGGGCCTCGGCCTGCGCGTAGAGGTCCTTGCCGACCTGCTCGGCGATCTCCTTGCGGAGCTGCTCCTGGTCGGCGGTCGGCTCGGCCGGCTTCGTCTCGGCCGGCGGCGGGGCCTCCTCGTCGGCGGAGGACTCCGGGTCGGCGCTCTCCTTGTCCTTGTCCTCGTCGCCGGGAGAGGCGGAGGCGGACGGGTCGCCGGAGGTGGAGGGGTCGGGCTGGACGACGTCTTCGGGCGTGCCCGAGCCGGCGGTCTGGTTCAGCACCTCGCGGAAGCGCAGCGTGGCCGGGTCACCGACCTTGCGCAGCTGCTCGGTGTCGGCGTCCTTGCCGGCCACGTTGACGACGATGTTGTTCGCGCCCTCGATGACGATCTCGGGCTCGACGAGGCCGGTGCCGTTGACGCGGTCGTCGATGATCTGGCGGGCCAGCTCCATCTTCTCCGCGTCGGGCGTCTGGCCGCCCGGCAGGGTCGCGGTGAGCGTCATGCTCATGCCGCCCTGCAGGTCGAGGCCGAGCTTCGGCGTGGGGAACTTCCATCCCGCCCCGGCGAAGGCGATCAGCCACAGCACCAGCAGCAAGGCACCGAAGGCGAAGAAATATGGAAATACCTTCAACCGTCCGGTCTGAGGTAGTCCCGAAGGTCCACGAGCCACGGTCGTCATCTCTCCTTGCTGCTGTCTCGGCCGGCGACACGAAGCCGGCGCGCCTCCGCCTGTGAGGCGGAGTACGCGTCCGGCGTGCGTCTCGCGGTCACCGGCACGGGGGTGGCGCCTGGCCATGGGGGTGGACCGGCGAACGATGTGCTTCCATGTCGGACGCTACGGGCAGTAACCGTAGCGCGCCGGATTCAGTTCTTCTTCGGAGCTTCGTCGGGGTGCGCGGCGGTGTCGGCCGTGACCTCGTCGGCGGGCTCGTCGACCACGGCGGACTCTTCGACCTCATCGGCGGCGTCGCCGGCCGTTTCGGTGGGGAGCACTCGGCCGATCGCCTGACGTGCGAAAACGACCTGGACACCGTCGCTGATGTCGAGCGTCACGGTGTCGTCGTCGACGGACACGATGGTGCCGTGCAGGCCGCCGATGGTCACGATGCGCGAACCGGGGCCGGCTCCCTGCTGCATTTCCTGCTGCTCGCGCTGACGCTTCTTCTGGGGGCGGATCATGAAGAAGTACATCGCGACGAACATCAGGGCCAACAACCCGATGAGAATGAAGTTGTTGCCCCCGCCGGACTCACCTGCAGCTTGTAGCACGACTACCTTCCGAACGCACTCGACGATTACTAACGATCGCGGGAAGTCTAGTCGCTCGCCCGAACACGCTTTGAAGCGACACGGGTCACAGCTTCGCCACGATTACGGCAAGAGCACCCGGAGGGGATTCCATTCACCTATAGGACCGCTGCGGGCCACCGCCGTCAGCCGTTCGGGTCGTCTCCGAAAAGCTCGTCCTGCACGGCTCCGAACAGGCCCGACGGCGGGTTCTTGCCCAGGTGGCGCCAGCCGAGGGCGGTGGCGACCCGGCCCCGAGGGGTGCGCGCCAGCAGTCCCGCGCGGACCAGGAAGGGCTCGCAGACCTCTTCGACGGTGTCGGGCTGCTCCCCCACGGCGACCGCGAGGGTGTTGAGGCCCACGGGCCCGCCGCCGAAGGACTCGACGAGCGCCGAGAGCACCGCGCGGTCGAGGCGGTCGAGGCCGAGGTCGTCCACGTCGTAGACGGCCAGCGCGGCCTTGGCGACCTCAAGGGTGATGACGCCGTCGGCGCGGACCTGGGCGAAGTCGCGGACCCGCCGCAGCAGGCGGTTGGCGATGCGGGGTGTGCCCCGGGAGCGGCCGGCGATCTCGGTGGCGCCGTCGGGGCGGACGGGAACGTCGAGGATGCGAGCGGAGCGGGTGACGATGGCCTCGAGTTCGGCGGTGCCGTAGAAGTCGAGCTGGCCGACGAAGCCGAAGCGGTCGCGCAGCGGTCCGGTGAGCAGCCCCGAGCGGGTGGTGGCGCCGACGAGGGTGAAGGGTTCGAGGTCGAGGGGGATGGCGGTGGCGCCTGGCCCTTTGCCGACCATGACGTCGACGCGGAAGTCCTCCATGGCCGTGTAGAGCAGTTCCTCGGCGGGGCGGGCCATGCGGTGGATCTCGTCGATGAAGAGGACGTCGCCCGTGTTGAGGCTGGTGAGGACGGCGGCGAGGTCACCGGAGCGTTCGATGGCGGGGCCGGAGGTGGTGCGCAGGGAGGCGCCGAGTTCGGCGGCGACGATCATGGCCATGGTCGTCTTGCCGAGGCCGGGAGGGCCGGACAGGAGGATGTGGTCGGGCGGGGCGCCCCGGCCGGTGGCACCGGCGAGCAGCAGTTCGAGCTGTTCGCGAACGCGCATCTGGCCGATGAGCTCGTCGAGGCTTCGGGGGCGCACACCGCCCGCCTCGGCGTCGTCGTCGCCGGGCTGGACGCGGGCCGAGACCAGGCCTAGCTCTCCGCCGGTGTCGCCGTAGTCGCCGAACTCGACGATCTCGTCGAAGTCCTCGCTCATCGGGTCTTGCCCAGCAGCCGGATCGCCTGTTTCAGCAGGGCGGGGACGTCGGGGCGTTCCTCGGTGACGTCGTCGGCGAGGCGGGTGATGGCGCTCGCGGCGTCCTTCTGGGTCCAGCCGAGGGCGATGAGGCCCTGCTGGACCTGTTCGCGCCACTGCGGGCGGTATTCGCGGGCGGCGGGGGCCTCGCCGGTGACGGGACCGACGCGGTCCTTGAGTTCGAGGACCAGGCGTTCGGCGCCTTTCTTGCCGACCCCGGGGATCTGGGTGAGGGTGCGGGTGTCGCCGGTGGCGATGGCGCGGCGGACGGTGTCCGGCGGGTGCACGGCGAGCGCCGCCTGGGCGAGGCGGGGGCCGACGCCGCTGGCGGTCTGGAGGAGTTCGAACAGGTCGCGTTCGCTCGCGCCGGCGAAGCCGTAGAGGGTGAGCGAGTCCTCCCGCACGACGAGGCTGGTGTGGAGGGTCGTCTCGACGCCGACGGACAGTCCGGCGAGGGTGCCGGGCGTGGCGCGCACGGAGAATCCGACGCCGCCCACCTCCACCACGGCCGCGTCGGGGGCGAGGGCGAGCACCTGCCCGCGCACGCTGGCGATCACTGTCGTACTCCCGTTCTGGTGGTGTTCTGGGTGCCGCCGGTCAGGCGGGCCTTGGTGCCGCCGCGCCAGACGTGGCAGATGGCCAGGGCGATGGCGTCGGCGGCGTCGGCGGGTCTGGGCGCTTCGGTGAGCCGCAGGAGGCGGGTGACCATGGTGGTGACCTGGTTCTTGTCGGCGTCGCCGTAGCCGGTGACGGCGGCCTTGACCTCGCTGGGCGTGTAGGTCGTGACGGGGAGGCCGCGGCGGGCGCCGGCGAGCATGGCGACGCCGGATGCCTGGGCGGTGCCGATGACGGTGCTGACGTTGTGCTGGCTGAAGACGCGTTCGACGGCGACGGCGTCGGGTTCGTACTTGGTGAGCAGGGCGGTGAGTTTGCCCTCGATGGCCAGCAGGCGTTCGGCGAGTTCGGTGCCGGGGTCGGTGCGGATGACGCCGCCGACGATGAGGCGGCAGGTGCGTCCGGGCTCGCCTTCGACGATGCCGACGCCGCAGCGGGTGAGGCCGGGGTCGACGCCGAGTACGCGCACCTCGACCCCCTCCTTCGCACCGTTCGGTGCCACCGGCGCGCGGTGGCGTACACAGGTTCGATCCGCTTTGCTCGTGACCATACCCGTGGGGGCCGACATGGTCGCGTCCGACGCGCACCCCGTTGTCCTCGTTGCGATCGGCCGCGGAGTGGACTGAATCTCAACCTCGCCGGGCGCCATTGACGATCTTGGGCTTGAGGGTAAGGATCAGGATCGTGTCCATCTCTTACACCAAACTGCGCGGCTGCGACGCTGTCCGGGCCGCGTCGAACAACTCGCACTTCGTCGCGTGCTTCACCACCGGCGGCGACGACGGGTACGGGTACGCCGCGGACGGGGCGCTGGCCTGGGGCCGGGAGTTCCAGGGGCGCCGGATGCTGCTGGCCGACGGGGATCCGGAGGTCGCCGCGGCGCTGGTCGCGGCGGTCGTCGCCGAGGAGCCGCCGCAGCGGCTGAGCCTGCCGCGCGAGATCATGCTGCGCCTGCCCGAGCACCTCCGGCCGGCGCGCTTCGGTGAATGGCGCTGGTTCTACACCGACACCGCGCCCGAGCCGGTGCCCGGTGAGGAGCGCGCGACCTGGCTGCCGACCGACGAGGCCGGGCGGGCCGCGATCGAGGGGTTGCTCGACGAGGCATTTCCCGACGCCAGCACCCGCACCGGTGACGCTCAGGTGAAGTCGTGGTTCGGCGCCTACGGCGAGGACGGGACGACACCGGTCGGCTGCGGGGCGGTGTCCGGCCCGGCACCCGAGGTGCCGTTCCTGGCCTCGGTCGCCGTGCACCCGTCGGCGCGCCGGCAGGGGCTCGGCGCGGCGATGACGGCGTGGGCGACCCGGTCGCTGCTGGCGGCCGGGCATCCCTTCGTGGCGCTGGGGTCGATGGAGGGCGAGGAGGCCACCCACCGGTTGTACCGGCGTCTCGGCTACCGCGACACGCACGCGCTGATGTCGGGTTCACTGGAGCCGGTCGGCTAGATCGCCGTCAGGCGAGCAGTTCCCGGCCGAGCGCCGCGCCCCACCAGGCCTCGACGCGCTCGGCCGTCCAGCCGCGTTCGACGGTGAGCGTGGTGTACACGTCGATGTTGCAGACGGCGGCGTAGACGTCGACGGCCGTCCGGATGTCCAGGCCCGGCCGCAGGGTGCCCTTCGGCCAGGACAAGAAGACCTGTTCGCGGGTGCGGTCGCCGCGCCCGCGCCCATCGAGGTAGGCGGCGGCGAAGTCGGGGTCGGTGCGACCGGCTTCGCGGATGAGGGCGATGACGTCGCCCGCGCGCTCGAACAGCCGCCGGTCGTAGGCCGCCATCGCGGCGAGCTGGCGGCCGGGGCCGGCGGCGGGGTCTTCGAGTTCGTCGAGCTGCGCGCCGATGTCGGCGGCCAGGCCGGTCGAGTCGGCGAGCGCGCGCAGCAGCCCGGCCTTGTCTCCGTAGGCGGAGTAGACCGTCGGCACGGACACGCCCGCCTCCTTGGCGACGTCGCGCACGGTCGTGGCGGTCCATCCGTGCGCGACGAAGAGCCGCCGCGCTGCCTCGGCTATCCCGGCG
Organism: Phytomonospora sp. NPDC050363; assembly: GCF_040655735.1. Classification (NCBI taxonomy): domain Bacteria; kingdom Bacillati; phylum Actinomycetota; class Actinomycetes; order Micromonosporales; family Micromonosporaceae; genus Phytomonospora; species Phytomonospora sp. NPDC050363. Next base: position 47,140 of record NZ_JBFAKK010000010.1, on the reverse strand, counting down.
CGCGTGAGCAGCGCCTGCTCGGTGCGGCGCAGCGAGTCGTACTTGCGGCGTTCTGGTTCCCGGCTCATCCCTTGACCTTTTGACTTTCCGCTTCGTATATTCAATATATGCCAAGTAAATTGAATACTCCGGAACTCGCCCGGAGCCACGGCCTCGCCGGTGTCGGCTTCGCCGCCCTGATCGTCCTCGGCAACGTCATCCTGGTTCCTGCCGGGATGCCCCGCACCGGTGCCGCGACCGGCGAGGTCCTGGCCTTCTTCACCGCGGAGAGGCCCGCCGTCGCCGTCGTCACCGCGCTCACCCCCCTCGCCTGGGCACTGGCCGCGCTGTTCGGCGCAGGCGCGGTCCGGGCGCTGTGGGAGGCCGAACGAGAGGCCCGCCAGGCCTGGGCACTCGCCGGCTTCGCCGGGATCCTCCTCCAGAACACGCTGTTCGCCGGGGTGGTCGCACTCCGGCTCGCGCTCGCGTCGACCAGTCACGGAGAGGACGCGGCGCAGGCCCTGTGGGCCCTGCACGACGCACTCTTCGCCCTCAACGGGACCTTCCTCGCCCTGGCCATGACCGGACTGTCCCTGGCGGGGCTGCGCGCCCGGATCATCCCCCGCTGGCACGCCGTCCTCGGCCTGCTCGGCGCCGCGCTCCAGTTCTCCTCGGCGACGCTGGCGTTCTGGGTCGTCGACGAGCCGGGCCCGCTGGGGCTGCTCGGCCTGACCGGCTGGCTGCTGTGGGTCCTCTGGATCGTCGTGTACGGCCTCACCCTCGCGCGTCTGACGCCGTGGCGGCGACCGGCCGCGGCCTGAGGCCGTCGGCACAGGCGGTCATGTGGACGCGGGCTGGATCCGGCCGGTGAGATGGTCGACCGCCACCGTCGCGTGCAGCCGCGCGCCGATCGGGAGCACGGCGTCGTCGGCGTAGAAGGCCGGGTTGTGGTTGAACACCATCCCGCGTCCACCCTCGACCGGGACTATGCCCTCGGGCGTCAGTTCGACCTCTTGGCAGCCGAGGCCGACGTACAGCCCGCCGTACTTGTTGACGAACACCGAGACGTCGTCGTAGCCGAGCCCGGGCTCCATGGCGATCGCGCGGTCCTCCCCCACCACCCGCCTGAGCGTCGGCAGGGCCGCCTCGACCCAGGCCGGCTCGTTGTGCACCGCGGGGATCTCGACCGGGAAGTCGACCTCCGCCGCCGCGCCGTGGGCCTGCGCGTAACCGGCGACCATGCGCCGCATCGCGTCCTGAAGGCCCGCCATGTCCTTCTCGACCGTGGCTCGGATGGTGCCCAGCAGGGTCGCCTGGGCGCCGATGATGTTGAACCGGCCCACGTCCTCGACGTGGCCGATGGTGACCGTGAACGGGTCGGAAGCCGGGAACTGCCGGTACAGCTGCCCGCAACCGGTGATGACCTCCGCCGCCACCGGCAGCGGGTCGATGCCCTCCCACGGGGTCGAGCCGTGGACCTGCTTGCCGTGGATCACGATCCGGACGGTGCACGAGGCCGCGTACTGGTTGCCCACCTTGTAGCCGATCACCCCGACCGGAAGTGGCCCCACGTGGTGCCCGTACACCATGGTCGGCTCCGGGTCGGCGAGCGCGCCCTCGGCCTCCATCTGCGCGGCGCCGCCGGGTTCACCGAGCGGCGGCCCCTCCTCGGCGGGCTGGAACACGAACAGCACCGTCCCGGGCAGCTCCGCCTTGAGCTGGGTGAGAACGCTCGCGGCGCCCATGAGCATCGCGGTGTGGCAGTCGTGGCCGCAGGCGTGGGCGACGGGAAACGGTCCGCCCGGGTAGTCCTCGTCGACGACGGTCGAGGCGAAGTCGACGCCGGAGGTCTCCTTGACGGGCAGCGCGTCGAAGTCCGCCCGGAGCGCCATGACCCTGTCGCCCGGAAGGCCGCCGCGGAGCACGCCCACCACGCCGTGCCCGGCGATGCCGGTGCGGACCTCGTCCAGGTTCAGGGAGCGCAGGTGCTCGGTGATCTTCCGGGCGGTCCGGGCCTCGCGGTTCGACAGCTCCGGGTGCCGGTGCATGTCATGGCGCCAGGCCGTCATCGGCTCGCCGAGCGCCTCGGCCAGCGCGTCGATGCGGGCGTAGATCGGGTCGTCCCCCATGGCGGTTCCCCCTCCGCTGGGCGCCCCGGCGGGCCGGAACGCACCCCGACGCTACCGCCGGTCCACCGACGCCGGGCGCTTTCGCGCAGGCGGCGGGATCGGAGGGCCCGATGAGGCCGGTGGGACAGACGCAAAGCGGCCCCCGGGAGCTTTTCCCGGCTCCCGGGGGCCTTGCACCACCCGTACCGCGCCTCGCTTTTAACCGGTCCGGTCAGGCGTCACATCACATCGCGCTCTACCGTTGAAGCTACCGGGCCAGGAGGAGACCCAGACGGGAGTCGAACCCGCAACCTCGATGATGAAGCCGGAACGGGGTCGTCCGGCGCCGGGTGGCAATGCTGAAGCTAGAGCGAGAATCTGAGTTTGAGCGGCTTGCCTCTGCCAATTGGGCCACCCCGCCAGGTGAGGCGGGGGGCGGAATCGAACCGCCATCTCTACCGCGTTTCAGATGTGAGACTCATTTTCAGCTTGCGCTCTCGCGCACCCCGGCGCGCCCTGGACGAAGCCAGCGGCGCCGGGGGGTTCTGGTCGGCTACCGCAACAGGTAGCCGAAGACCTTGTCGCCGACCTTGCGGTCGAGCAACTCGGTGTTGTTGGCCTCCTCACGGGCGAACTTGACCGCGTGCTGGAGCTTCTCGATCCGCTCGATCAGGACCGAGACGCGCTTGGCGGGAAGGGCACCGGAGAACTTGACGGTCGTCCAGTAGCCGATCGCGACGTCCTCGAAGTACACGTCGACCTGCGCCGGGTGCTTCTCGGTCGCCTCGGCCTTGACGTGGTTGAACGGCACCTTCTTGGTGCGGACCGTGCGCACCGGCTCGGTCGACCAGCAGTCGGCGGAGTCGTTGAAGACCCACGACTCGGAGTTGTCGAGCACCGGGAGCTTGCGCACGAAGGCGTGCAGCTCGGTGAGCTGCTTCTCCAGGAAGAGCAGGTAGGTCACCGGCACGCCCGACAGCAGCACCTCGTCGCCGACGACCACGTCGGCCGTGGCGACGCTGTTGGTGGCGTCCTTCGAGGCGGTCACGTCGAACAGGCGGGTCAGGCTCGCGCCCAGCCCCTTCAGGATCTCGTCGGCGCGCACCTGGACCCGGGTGGACTCCGGCGGCAGCTGCTCGCCCTCCTCGTCCTTGGCCTGGTAGGTGCGGGCGATACCGGAGAGGAGCGCGGGCTTGTGCACCTCGCGCTGGGCGTCGGCGAGCTCCTGGGCGGACTTCGCCTTGACGCTCTTCTCGACGGCGATGATCTGGTTGAGCTTTGCCATGGACCGAACCGTAGAGGGCCCGCGCAACCCCCGGCAATCCGTTATGCCGCAACGATCACCGAAGCCGCGGCCGGGCCATCGCCGCGCGTCGTCGACGAACCGGTCCTCCTCGAACCGGCCATGCGGGCGAGAAACGACCGACGGCCCCCGGGAGACCGGGGGCCGTCGGCGAAGAACGGGGAGGGTCAGTCCTCCTCGAGTTCCTTGGCGACCTCGTCGGAGACGTCCATCGAACTCCAGACGTTCTGCACGTCGTCGGAGTCCTCAAGGGCGTCGATCAGCTTGATCACCTTGCGCGCGCCGTCCAGGTCGACCGGGACCGTCACGCTCGGCACGAAGCTCGCCTCGGCGGAGTCGTAGTCCAGACCGGAGTCCTGGAGCGCCTTGCGGACCGGGACCAGGTCGGTCGCCTCGCTGATGACCTCGAAGGAGTCGCCGAGGTCGTTGACCTCTTCGGCGCCCGCGTCGAGGACCGCCAGGAGCAGGTCGTCCTCGGTGAGGCCGTCGGACTTCGGGACGATCACCACGCCCTTGCGGGTGAACATGTACGAGACGCTGCCCGGGTCGGCGAGGTTGCCGCCGTTGCGGGTCAGGCCGACGCGCACCTCCGCCGCCGCGCGGTTGCGGTTGTCGGTCAGGCACTCGATGAGCACCGCGACACCGCCGGGGGCATAGCCCTCGTACATGATCGTCATGTACTCGGCGCCGCCCGCCTCAAGGCCCGAACCGCGCTTGACCGCGCGGTCGATGTTGTCGTTGGGAACCGAGCTCTTCTTGGCCTTCTGGATGGCGTCGTAGAGCGTGGGGTTGCCCGTCGGGTCGCCACCGCCCGTGCGGGCCGCGACCTCGATGTTCTTGATGAGCTTGGCGAACATCTTGCCGCGCTTGGCGTCGACGACGGCCTTCTTGTGCTTGGTGGTGGCCCATTTGGAGTGGCCGCTCATGGTTCCCCTATTCGTCCGCGCTGCCGATCAGTACGCCCCGCGCCAGGTCAACGAAGGCTTCATGCACACGCAGATCCCCGGTGACCTCCGGATGGAACGCGGTCGCCATCACCCGGCCCTGGCGCACCGCGACGATCCTACCGTCCGCCGGTCCGCCCTCGATACGCCCGAGCACCTCGACCTGCGGACCGACCTCCTCGGCCCAGGGGGCGCGGATGAACACGGTACGAAACGGCCGCCCCTCGATGCCGGTCAAGACGACGTCGGTCTCGAAGGAGTCGACCTGCCTGCCGAAGGCGTTGCGCCGCACGACCATGTCGATACCGCCGAAGGTCTGCTGGTCGGGCCGCCCGTCGAGGACGGAGGCGCCCAGCATGATCATCCCCGCGCAGGAGCCGTAGGCGGGCATCCCCTCGGCGATCCGCTTGCGGATGGGCTCCAGCAACCCGAAGTCGACCGACAGCTTGCTCATCGTCGTCGACTCGCCGCCCGGGACGACCAGGGCGTGCACCGACTCCAGCTCGTCGGCCCGCCGGACCGGCCGGGCGAGCACGCCTAGTTCGGCGAGGGCGAGCAGGTGCTCGCGCACGTCGCCCTGAAGGGCCAGGACACCGATAGTGAGATCCACACCCGCAGCCTACGCAGGGGGCCCGTGCGCGCCTCCCCGGGCTGCGCTCTGTTGTGCGACCCGCTACCCTGCCACATCAGCGAGTGTCCATCTACAAGGAGCGGTCATGGCCAAGACTTACAACCCGATGCCTAAGCAGGCGAAGGTCGCTCGCGCGTTCCTGTGGGTACAGGGCGTCGCGGTGCTGCTCCTTACCGGTGTCGTCGCCTGGCCGGTCGTGACCGGGCTCGGTGAGATCTCGAACTTCGAGAAGTTCCTCGTTCACGTCCTCGGCGTCCCCGCCGGTGTCGCCGTTCCCGACAAGGTGCCCGCCTTCGTCCGCGAGCAGCACTGGCAGGTCGTGGCCGCCGCCGGTGTCGCCGCACTGCTGTGGCTGCTGTTCGGCCTGCTCATGCGCACCCAGAAGCGCATCCTGTGGCTGCTGATCCTGATCGGCGAGTTCGCGCTCATCGTCGGCAACATCGCCGCCATCTGGGTGATCGACGCCCCCGTCTACGGCGCGGTGCTCGGCCTGATCATGCCGATCGTCGTCGCCGGGAACCTTCTCGCGCGCATCTGCCGCAGGTGGTTCCACCACTAAACCCACCGAAGGAAAGTGCCCGCAATGATGCCCCAGAACGCCCCCGCCCCCAAGAAGCCCGGCCAGGTCCTGGCCGTCCAGATCATCTTCTGGATCCAACTCGGTCTCGGCCTGTGCATCGGTGGCCTCGCCGCCCTCGGCGGCGCCGCCGTCGGCTCCCTCAGCGACGCCGAACTCGCCGACGCCGGTGTCTCGACCTCGGACGTCCCCCTCATCATGACCGCGGCGATCGTCACGATCATCAGCTCGCTCGTGGCCGGGTACCTGGCCTTCATGGTCCCCAGCCGCAAGAAGTGGGTCCGCACCGCCGGCCTGATCCTGGTGGCCGTCACGCTCGCCGGCAACATCGTCTCGGTTCTGATCCAGCCCGGCGCCAGCTCGTTCGTGTCGTTCGTGCTGCCGATCGTGCTCATCGTGCTGCTGGTGAGCCGGCCCGCCAAGGAATGGTTCACCGAATAGCACCAAGCGCCCGCCCGTGAACCGGTCAGGACACCGGTCACGGGCGGGCGACGTGTAACGGAGCCTCGCCGGAATCGTCGCCCGCGGCCTTCGTCGCCGTCCTTGCCGAGCTCGCCCGCGATCTCTCCGCGGCACCTGACGCCGAACAGAGGAGGCGCGCGAACCCTTGCGCCCCTTATCCTCGGCGATACGGAAAAGGGGGTGCGCATGGCGCTCCACGACGATTCCCACCCCTGGCCGGTCTCCCTCGCCCGGCTCGTCCTGTGGGTCCAGGCGGCCATCAGTTTGCTCTCGACGTGCGTGCTCGCGGCCTTGTGGAACGGCCTGGCCGGGGGCGGGTTCCCCAACGGACTGATCGCGGTCCTGCTGTCGGCCCTCCTGACCGCCGCCGTCGCCGACATCGCCTCCGCCAAACGGCTCGGCTCGCGAAGCAGAAGCGCCCGGTACCTCGCGATCACCGTCCAGACGCTCACCATGGCCGCCATGGCACTGGCCCTCGTCGCCGCCCAGAACGCCGGCTCGGGCGGGCTGATCTGTCTGTGCGCACTCGTGTTCGGACTGGCGCTGACGGTGGTCCTCGGGCTAAGCAGGCCGAGCGCGCGGAGCTGGCTGATCTACTGAGGGCGCCGGGCACGCGGAAGGGCGGCCCCTTTCGGGACCGCCCTCGACACTGCGGGATCGGCTACCAGCCGCGCTTGGCGAACTGCTCCGACTCCGGCAGGGTGCTCACGTTGATGCCGACCATGGCCTCACCGAGTCCGCGGGAGACCTTGGCGATCACGTCGGGGTCGTCGTGGAAGGTCGTGGCCTGGACGATCGCGCCGGCCCGCTTGACCGGGTCGCCGGACTTGAAGATGCCCGAACCGACGAACACGCCCTCGGCGCCCAGCTGCATCATCATCGCCGCGTCGGCGGGGGTGGCGATGCCGCCGGCGGTGAACAGCACCACCGGGAGACGGCCGGAGCCGGCGATCTCGGCGACGAGCTCGTAAGGCGCGCGCAGCTCCTTGGCCGCGGCGTAGAGCTCGGTCTCGTCGAGGGTCGACAGGCGGCGGATGTCGGCGCGGATCTGGCGCATGTGGCGGGTCGCCTCGATGACGTTGCCGGTACCGGCCTCGCCCTTCGAGCGGATCATCGCCGCGCCCTCGGAGATGCGGCGCAGGGCTTCGCCGAGGTTCGTCGCACCGCACACGAACGGAACGGTGAACGGCCACTTGTCGATGTGGTTGGCCTCGTCGGCCGGAGAGAGCACCTCGGACTCGTCGACGTAGTCGACGCCGAGGGACTGGAGGACCTGGGCCTCCACGAAGTGGCCGATGCGGGCCTTGGCCATGACGGGGATCGAGACGGCGCTGATGATGCCGTCGATCATGTCGGGGTCGCTCATCCGGGCGAGACCGCCCTGCGCGCGAATGTCGGCCGGGACGCGCTCAAGGGCCATGACCGCGACCGCACCCGCGTCCTCGGCGATCTTCGCCTGATCGGGGGTGACGACGTCCATGATCACGCCGCCCTTGAGCATGTCGGCCATGCCTCGCTTGACCCGGGCGGTACCGGTGGTCGCGGTGCTGCTGTCGTCGGTGGACACTCGGTCGCACTCCTCGGCTTGAGATTGGGGGTGTGGGAACACCTCCATCGTACTTCTTGATCTAGGTCACTCCGCCTGGCCAATCAGGGGGACATTGGCCACTCTCTGCGCAGGTGCCGGGGGTCACACCGGGTCGTCGATGTCGAAGAATCGGGGCTCGGGATGGCGCCTGGCGAGACCGAAGACACGGACCATCCGGCGCCAGCGGCTCGACCGGGCGTCGCGCACGACGTCGCTGTGCAGCTGCCGGGCGATCGACAGCCGGCGGTTGGCCCGCAGCACGGCGGCCAGTTCGGGCGCGTCGGGTGACAGGGGCAGCTCCCGCAGGACCCGGGTGAGGTCGTTCTGGGTGTCCTCGCGCTGCCCGTCGACCGATTCGAGGGCGGCCCGCGCGGCCGCGTCGAGCGCGTCGGCGTAGCGGCCCAGCGTGGGACGCTCCTTCGACGCCAGCGCGGCAGCCGCCAGGGCTCGCGCGGTCAGTTTTCCGTCGAGGGCCTCACGCGCCGCCGCCGAGCGCCGGTGCAGGCGTTCCACCCGCGTCGCCGTCCAGGTCAGGTAGGTCGACGCGAGGACGATCAGCGCGACGACTCCCACCACCCACCACATGGCGGCTGATCGTAACGGATCGCGTCGCCCCGCGCCGACGCGTGGTCAGTCGCTCTGCGCTCGCTCCAGGGCCTTGTCGTCACCGGTGACGACCCCTCCACTGGCCTCGATGGCGGCCTCGTAGACGTCGAGGATCTGTCCGGCCAGGACCGGCCAGTCGTAGGCGGTCACGACGCGTTCGCCGTGTTCGACGTAGCGGGCGCGCAACTCGGGGTCGTCGAGCAGGTCGCCGGCCTGCTGCGCGAGGCCCTTCGGGTCGCCGACGGGGAAGAGCGCGCCGGCGGTGCCGTCGTCGAGGACCCGGCGGAAGGCGTCGAGGTCGCTGGCCACGATCGCCGTCCCGGCGGCCATGGCCTCGGTGAGGATCATGCCGAAGGACTCGCCGCCGGTGTTGGGGGCGACGTAGATGTCGACGCTGCGGAGCATCCGCGCCTTGGTCTCCTCGCTGACCATGCCGAGGAACTCGATGCGGGAGGCGATGTCGGCGGGCAGCCCCGCGACGGCCTCGTTGGGATCGCCGCGCCCGGCGACGAGCATCCGCAGGCCCGGGCGCTCGGCCGCGAGGATGGCGAAGGCGTCGCGCATGATCGCGAAACCCTTGCGCGGTTCGGTGAAGCGGCCGAGGAAACCGATCGCGCCGCCCTCGCCGGGCCAGCCGTCGAGGGGTTCGGCGCCGGCGAAGTGGCGGATGGTGACGCCGTTGGGGATCTCCACGCCGCCGCCGTCGAGGTGCTCGACCTGCACCCGGCGGGCGAGGGCGCTGACGACGATGCGGGCACTGATCTTCTCCAGCACGAGCTGGGCGATGGCGTGCCCGGCGGCGAGGATCCGCGAACGCGTCATGGCGGTGTGGAAGGTCGCCACGACCGGGCCGCGAGCGGCCACGACCGCCAGCAGGGAGAGGCTGGGAGTCAGCGGCTCGTGGACGTGCAGGACGTCGAAGCGGCCCTGGTAGAGCCAGCGGAGCACCCGCGTGGCCGAGATGGGCCCGAAGGAAAGGCGCGCGACCGATCCGTTGTAGCGGACCGGGACGGCCTTCCCGGCGGGCACGACGTAGGACGGCAGCTTCGGGTCGTCGCGGTCCGCGGGCGCGAGGACGCTCACCTCGTGCCCGAGGTCGATGAGCGCGTCGGCGAGGTCGCGGATGTGGAACTGAACGCCGCCGGGCACCTCGAAGGAGTACGGGCTGACGATCCCGATCTTCACGCGGGCTCCTGACCCCGTCCGGCGCTCTGGGGCACTCCCCCGTCCGGGCCGGCCGCGGGCGAGTCGAGCCACATCCGCTGGAGCATGTGCCAGTCGGCGGGGTTGGCGGCGATCCCGGCGGCGAAGTCGTCGGCGATGTACTGGGTGATCGCGGCGACCCGCTCGGTCTGGGTGCCCTCGGTGGGGATCGGGACCGGGCCCTTGAGCGCCCCGCAACTGCGGTCGGCCTCGTTCCACATGTTCACCGTGTAGATCGGCGCTCCCGTGCGCAGCGCGAGCAGCGCGGGGCCGGCCGGCATGCGGGTGCGGCCGCCGAAGAAGCTGACCTCGACACCGCGGGCCGACAGGTCCCGGTCGCCCAGGAGCGGAACGATGTGCCGGTCGGCGACGGCCTCGGCGAGCAGGTCGATGGGGGCGCGCTCGCCGCCGGCGTGCGGGACGATCGTCATGCCGAGCGAGCGGCGGAAGTCGAGGAAGCGCTCGTAGACGGCCTCGGGCTTGAGGCGCTCGGCGACGGTCGTCAGCGGCCAGCCCCGGGCGCAGACCCAGGCTCCGGCCAGGTCCCAGTTGCCGGCGTGCGGGAGGGCGACGATGATGCCCTTGCCCTCGGCGCGGTGGACGTCGAAGACCTCGCAGCCCTTCAGGTCGAAGCGGCGCAGGAGTTCGGTCTTGTCCATCGTCGGCAGGCGGAAGGCCTCCAGCCAGTAGCGCGCGTAGGAGCGCATGCCGTCGCGGACGAGCAGGTCCAGCCGCTCGTCGGGGACGCTGTCGCCGACAACGCGGCGGAGGTTTCCCCGCAGCCGCTCGACGGACCTGCCGCGCTTGCGGGCGGCGCGGTCGGCGCCGGCGCGAAACAGCGCGGCGGCGATCGGCTCCGGCATGGCCCGCACCAGGCGCCAGGCGGCGCCGTAGGACCATTCGACGAGTTTGTCCTTCACCGTGCGCTCACCGCTCCTTCTCGACGCGGCCGACGGATTCACCGACGAGCTGCTCCCTGACGTGCAGGACCCGTTGTACCACCGTGACCACGCTCAGGGCCGCCAGGAGCCACAGGACGACCTCAAGGGCGTAGGGCACGCCCAGGCCCGCCAGGAGGGTGCCCACGGCGATGATGAGGAGGCGTTCAGGGCGTTCGGCGATGCCGACCGAGCAGTCGGCGCCGAGGCTCTCGGCGCGCGCTTTCGCGTAGGACACGACCTGCGCGGCGACCAGGCACAGCAGCGCCGCCGCGGCGGCGCGCTCCTGCCCCTCGGACAGCAGCCAGAAGGCCACGGAGCCGAAGATCGCGCCGTCGGCGATCCGGTCCATGGTCGAGTCGAGGTAGGCGCCGAAGCGGTTGGTGACGCCTTTGACGCGGGCCATGGCACCGTCGACCATGTCGGTGCACGCAGAGAGGGTCACGACCACCAGGCCGCTGAGAAGGTATCCGCGCGCGACGAGCGCCACGGAACCGGTGATCACGCCGAGGGTGCCGATCACGGTCACCGCGTTCGGGGTCACGCCGACTCTGACCAGGAACCTGCCGAGGGGGTCGATGATCCGCGCCATGAAGGCCCTGCCGACCGTGTTGAAGCTCTTCGCCATGCCGCCAATCTCCACCGGGCCCGCCGGCGCCCGGTTCGGACAAGTCGAGACGGCCCACGCGCTCCACCACGATAGCGGTCGGCGCCCTCGGCACTGATCCCACTCTCCCGGTTACCGTGCGACACGCCGCGTCGGACTTGTGCTCGCTGTCCTGCGGGTGTGTGATCGAGGTTCCATAACTTCACCTCTCCACGAGGAGGCCGCCATGGGCAAATCAGCAGGCAAGCCTCAAGAGAAGGGGGTCACCGGTCCCGCGCCGGTGGTGAACGAGCCCGGCAAGGTACGCAACGTGGTCGTGGTCGGGCATTCCGGGGTCGGGAAGACGACCCTCGTGGAGGCCCTCCTCGCGGCCACCGGCACGATCGACCGGGCCGGGACGATCACCGACGGAACCACGACCTGTGACACCGACCCGGCGGCGGTCAAGCAGCAGCGTTCGGTGACGCTGTCCTGCGCACCGATCGTGTTCGACGGCGTGAAGATCAACCTCCTGGACACTCCCGGTTACGCCGACTTCGTCGGCGAGCTGCGGGCCGGTCTGCGCGCCGCCGACGCGGCGGTGTTCGTCGTGTCGGCCGTGGACGGCATGGACGCCGCGACGCAGTCCCTGTGGGAGGAGTGCGCGATGGTCGACATGCCTCGCGCTGTCGCCGTCACCCGCCTCGACCACCCTCGCGCCGACCTCGACGAGACCGTGGCCCTGTGCCGGCGGGTCTTCGGCGAGGGCGTGCAGCCGCTCTACCTCCCCCTGCACGACGACACCGGTGAGCAGATCGCCGGGCTGATCGGCCTGCTCACCCAGAAGGTCTACGACTACAGCGAGGGCTACCCCCCGACCGTTCGCGAACCCGACCCCGAGCACGAGTCGGCCATCGCCGAGGCCCGCGGCGGGCTCATCGAGGGCATCATCGCCGAGAGCGAGGACGAGTCGCTCATGGACCGCTACCTCGGCGGCGAGGAGATCTCCGTCGAGACGCTCGTCGACGACCTCGAGACCGCCGTGGCGCGCGGCACCTTCCACCCGGTGATCCCGGTCAACGCGCCCAGCCTCGTCGGTCTCGACGCGCTCCTGGAGGTCATCACCCAGGGGTTCCCCTCTCCCCTGGAACACGAAGTGCCGCCGGTGACGACGGTCGACGGCGACCCGGTCGCGCCGCTGACCTGCGATCCCGACGGGCCACTGGTCGCCGAGGTCGTCAAGACCACGATCGACCCCTACGTCGGGCGCGTCTCGCTCGTGCGGGTCTTCTCCGGCACGCTCACACCGGAGTCGGTGGTGCACATCAGCGGGCACGGTCTCGGCGAGCGCGGCCATCCCGACCACGACGCCGACGAGCGGGTCGCGCACATCTTCACGCCGCTGGGCTCGTCGCTGCACGGAGTGCCGCACTGCCTGGCGGGCGACATCTGCGCGATCACGAAGTCGGGCAGCGCGGAGACGGGCGACACGATCTCCCTCAAGGAGAATCCGCTGCTCATCGCCCCCTGGCACATGCCGGAGCCGCTGCTTCCGGTGGCGGTGGTGGCCAAGACGCGCTCCGACGAGGACGCGCTCGCCAAGAACCTGGGGCGCCTGGTCGCCGGGGATCCGACACTGCGCCTTGAACGCAACGCCGAGACCCACCAGATCGTGCTGTGGTGCATGGGCGAGGCGCACGCCGACGTGGTCCTCGACCGTCTGCGCGCCGGGGGCGTCGACCTCGACACGGAGCCGGTGCGGGTGGCGCTGCGGGAGACGTTCACGGCAGGCGCTCAAGGCCACGGCCGGCACGTGAAGCAGTCGGGCGGGCACGGCCAGTACGGCGTGTGCCGCATCGAGGTGGAGCCGCTCCCGCGAGGGGGCGGTTTCGAGTTCGTCGACAAGATCGTCGGCGGGGTGGTGCCGCGCCAGTTCATCCCGAGTGTGGAGAAGGGCGTGCTCGCGCAGATGCGGCGCGGCCTCGACTCCGGGTACCCGGTCGTCGACATCCGGGTGCGGCTGGTGGACGGCAAGGCGCACTCGGTCGACTCCTCCGACGCGGCGTTCCAGAGCGCCGGCGCGCTGGCCCTGCGCGACGCGGCCGAGTCGGCGCAGATCACGGTGCTCGAACCGGTCGACGAGGTGCGCATCAGGGTCCCGGAGATGTACGTCGGGACGGTGATGGGCGACCTGTCGAGCCGTCGCGGGCGGGTGCTGGGCACCGCGGCGGAGAGCGACCGCACGGTGATCAGCGCCGAGGTCCCGGCGATCGAGCTGGTGCGCTATCTGATCGAGTTGCGTGCGATGACCTCGGGGACGGGATCGTTCACGCGGGAGTTCGCGCGCCACGAGCCGATGCCGGCGCATCTGGCCGACCAGGTCCGCAAGGAGGCCGGTTCGGAAGGGTGAGCCCGGGAAGGGGGCGCGCAACCGTCGCGCCCCCGGCCTGGCGGCGCCTCCGTAGGCTTCGCGGATGGCCGACCAGCACCCGCCCGAGCAGGGTTACCCCTCCGGCGGATTCACCGTCCCGCGTCCGTTCCAGATCGCCAAGAGGATCCCCGAGGACCTGCCCTTCGTCCTGCGGCCCAGCAAGGGACGCACGGCCCTGATCCAGGGCGGGTCCATGAGCGTGGCGCTGCTGCCGTTCCTGTGCTGTATCGGGGTTCTCACCTCCGGCGCCGGGATCATGGACACGCCGTCGATCCTGCTGGCGCTCCTGCTCCCGCTCGTACTGCTCGCTCCGCTGTTCCTGCTGGTCTGGCTGCTCGCGGTGCTGGGCGGGCCGACCTTGGCAGCCGACGAGCACGGGCTGTGGATCCGGGCGCGCAAGATGCCGGTGAAGGCGATCTGGCTGCCGTGGGAGTCGATCGCGCGGATCTACACGCGGCGGTGGATGCTCGACCGTGCCGTGTGCGTCCAGCCGCACGACCCGGCCGCCGGCAGCGGAACGGGCATCTGGGCGGCGATGGACCAGGGAATGGCGCAGACGCTGCTGGGTTCGAAGTTCAACGCCTCGGCGACCCTCGGCGACAAGCGCGAGCCGGAGATCCTGGCCGCCCTCGCGCACTTCTCGCGCGGCCGCACCTACATCGGCTGAGGTACCGCGACGCCCGCCGGGCGGTGGCGCAGCGCCCAGGCCGTCAGCGGCCGGGCGAGCAGTCCCAGACCGGCCGACAGGCCCGCCAGGATGAACCAGCCCGGTCCGCCGAGCCCGATGGCCAGTGCGGTGACCAGTGCGGGGCCGACACTGTTGTGGATGGCGCTGCTGAGCCCGAAGACGCCCTGATAGGCGCCGAGGGCGTGCTCGGGCGCGAGGTCCATGGAGATGGTGAAGCCGCCGGCGGAGTGCCACAGTTCCGCGCCGGTGAGCATGACCGCGGCGACGGTGAGAACGGCGACGGCGACCCAGGTGCTCGCGTACAGGCTCAAGGGGAACAGCAGGCACGCCAGCCCGGAGGCGAGGCCGGCGCGGCGGACCAGGCCGGCGGCGCCCGGGACGCTGTCGGCCGTGCGGGTCGCGCGGACCTGGAGGGTCACGGCCATGACGGTGTTGAGCAGCATGAGTCCGGCGACGGTGGCCGGCGGCGCCTCGGTGAACCGCAGGATCCAGATCGGCAGCGCGACGTGGAAGATCGACACGTCGATCGACAGGAGTCCGATGAGGATGGTCAGGCCGATGAAGGGGTAGTCGCGCCAGACGCCGCCCTTGGGGGCGTCGGCGGGCTTCGGGATCGGCGCGACCCGGGGAACGCGCAGGTAGAAGAACATCCCGGCGAGGAAGGTCGCGGCGTTGCCGAAGATGACCAGCAGGTAGGCGGTGCGGGTATCGACGGTGAGGACGACCCCGGCGAGCAGCGTGCCGACGGAGAAGCCGACGTTGAGGACGCTGCGCAGGTAGGCGCGCGTGCGGACCCGGTCGGCGGCGGTGACGGTCGCCGCGACCAGCGCGTTGCGAGCGGTGCTGCCGCCCCGCCGGGAGAACTCGAAGAGCACCGAGACGACCAGGAAGGACCAGAAGCCGCCGACGAGGGCGAAGGCCGCCATGCAGGCCGCCTGCGCCACGGAGAGGGCCACGGCGAACTCGCGCAGGCCGTGGCGGTCGGCGAGGGTGCCGACGAGGGGCCCGGCGAGGAAGCCGGCCAGTCCGGCGACGGCGATGCCCGCGCCGACCTGCCCGGCGGGCAGCCCGACGGAGTTGATGAAGAAGACGACCGAGGCGGTCAGCCACAGCCCGGTGCCGGTGGAGTCGATGAGCTGGTTGATCGCGAAGACGCGCGGCGCTCCGGGTTCGGGGAGGAGGGCGCGCAGGCGTGGGGTGGAGATCATGCCGCCATTAAACAAGACGGACGTACGGTTTGGGAAATCCGCACGCCGCCTAGAGGACTAGACCTCGCCCGGCCACGCCTCCGACAGCAGGTCGCGCGTGTCGGCGAGGATCTGCGGCAGTACCTTCGTCCGCCCGATCACCGGCATGAAGTTGGCGTCGCCGCCCCAGCGCGGGACCACGTGCTGGTGCAGATGCCCTGCGATGCCGGCACCGGCGACGCTGCCCTGGTTGAGGCCGATGTTGAAGCCGTGCGCCTGCGATACCTCGCGGACGACCCGCATCGCCGTCTGCGTGTAGGAACCGAGCTCGGCGACCTCGTCGACGTCGAGGTCGGTGTAGTCCGGCACGTGGCGGTAGGGGCAGATCATCAGGTGCCCGGAGTTGTACGGGTACAGGTTCAGCACCGCGAAGACCAGTCGGCCGCGCGCGATGATGAGCCCGTCGCGGTCGGGGAGCTTCGGCATCTCGCAGAAGGGACAGCCGACCGGTTCGTTGTCCGGGCCGAGGGGCTTGCCCTCGTCGCCCTTGATGTACACCATCCGGTGCGGTGTCCACAGACGCTCCAGAGCGTCGGGCACCCCCACTCCGGTCGGTTCCTTCGGCTCGCCGTCTCCCGTCTGCGTCACGAGAGCGATCCTATGCGCACCGGGATCGTCACGCACCTCGCCGAAAAGTCTGGCGATCATGTGAGGCGGGTCACTATCCTCCCGATCAATGGAGATATCGACGTTCACAGATGAGTACGAGCTCGCCGCCGCGCTCTACGGCGTCACCCCCGAGCGGCTCCGCGAGATCGACGGACTCCACAAGGAGCGCCGGCCGCGCTGGATCGCCGCCGACGACGGCGACGCCCTCGGCGTCGTGACCTCGCATCTTCGCGGCGACGACCGCCTATTCGGCTACTTCGGCGGGGACCTGGCCAGAACCGCCGGGCCGCTCGCCGCCACGGTCGCCGCCGCGCTCCGGCGCGACCTGCACGTCTCCGTCGACGAGACCGACACCCCGGCCTTCCTCGCCGCCGGCTTTCGCCGTGTACGCGCCGAGGACCGATTCCGCGTCCCCTTCGCCGCCGTCCTCGACCGCCTCGGCGAGCACACCGTGCCCGAAGGGCACACGCTGCTCACCGCCGACGCCGCCGATCCGGCCCGGCTCCTCGAACTCGACACCGAGCTGCGCCAGGACGTGCCGGGCTCGGAGTGCTGGGCGCCCGACCCGGTCTGGTTTCGCGAGGAGACCTTCGACTCGCCCTGCTTCTCCGCCGACGGGTACCTCGTCGCCGTCGACGACGAGACCGGCGAGTACTGCGGCCTCGCCCGCTTCTGGCGCAACACCGACGGCCCGCGGCTGGGCCTGCTGGCGGTCCGGGCGACCCATCGCGGACGCGGGCTCGGGGCGGCGCTGCTGTGGCAGGCCGCGCGGGCGGCCTCGCGCTGGGGCTTCGACGAGTTCACCGCGGAATCCGATCCCTCGACCGATGTGATGCACGGCTGGCTCACCCGGCTCGGCGGGATCCGCACCGGCGCCGACGTCGAACTGGTCCGCGAACGCCTCACCCTGGAACCTGTGGCCACCCGGCACGGCCACGGTTACGTGTCGATGATCGAGGAGTGCGACCTCGGCGGCGAGGGCTACCCCTGGAACAACGCTCCCCTGGCCTGTACCGACTTCCCGGCCTTCGCCGCCGAACTCGCCGACGAGGCCGCCGGCATCGGCCTGCCCGACGGCGTGGCGCCGCAGCGGACCTTCGTGCTGGTCAAGGACGGCATCGAGGTGCTCGGCGAGTTCCGCCTGCGGCCGGTGATCAGCGAGCCCTACGAGGAGCACAACGGGCACGTCGGGTACAACATGCGGCCATCGGTTCGCGGTCGCGGTTACGCCACTCGCGGCCTCGCGCTGCTGCTCGACGAGGCCCGCAGGCTCGGTGTGCCGGGCGTGCTGGTGACCGTCGAGGGGGACAACGACGCCTCCGCTCGGGTGATCGAGAAGAACGGGGGCCGGGTGATCAGGTCCTTCGAGGGCGCCCGCTCCTTCTGGATCGACCTCTAGAGGACCACGCCGCCGGTCGGTTCCTCGATGCGGCCGTGGCGGCCCTTGACGCGGAAGCCGAGGACGATCTGCATGATGCCCAGGAAGATGGCGTAGACACCGATCAGCCAGATCACCGCGAGCACGCCGCTGACCGGCCAGAACATCAGCAGCAGACCGAAGATCACGGAGATGGCGCCGCTGAGGATCAAGACCCATTCGCCTTGGAGTTCCTTGCGCAGCCGGATGGCGCCGTAGACGGTGATGACGCCGCGCACGATCGCCCACACGGCGATGATGTAGAGCAGGACGAGGGCGGTGACGCCCGGCCAGAACAGTGCGATCAGGCCGATGATGACGCTGGCGATGCCGATGAAGGCGAGCCAGCCGCGTCCGTTGCGGTCGGTTCCCTTGACGGCGGCGACGATCGCGAAGATGCCCTCGACGAGGGTGTAGGCGCCGAACAGGATGACCAGCACGAGGACCGTCGCGGCGGGCCAGACCCAGGCCATGATGCCGAAGATGATGGCGAGGACGCCCTGTGCGACCAGGACCCACCAGTTTCGCGAGAGCTGCGTGAGCATGATCCCCCTCCTTCGCCGGACGGGCGCATGGGGACCGTGTCCACAACCGACCGTCAATACACCTCAATCGGAAACATTACTCCGAAAACGGCGGGCGGGCGGGCGAAGCGGTACAGACCGGGGCGCCCGGTGTGGGGGGCGCCCCGGTCCTCTCAGGGGAGGGTGGGTCGGTGGGCTAGAAGCCGGCGGTGATGCGGGTGAACTCCCAGTCCGGCTGGGCGATGCCCGAGCAGTTGGCGGTGACCCCTCCGCCCGGGCACGGCCGGTCGCGGTTGACCGCCCAGAACGCGAGCCTGGCCAGGCCGCGCGCCTTGGCCCAGTCGCGGATCTGCGTCCAGGTCGCCAGGCTGGTGAGCTCCTGCTGGTCGGACAGGCCGTTCATGCCCGAGATGCCCATGTGGGCGTAGGCCTGCGCGTCGGTCCAGCCGTTGACGGACTTGAGCTTGTTCTTGAGGCCCTCGGAGGCGTTGACGGTGTTGCCGTACATGTCGGCGCCGCCGCCGAAGTCGAAGGGCATGATCGTGAAGACGTCGATCGGCACGGCCAGGGCCTTGGCCTGCTCGATGAGGCGGTTGCCCCACGAGGTCGGGCCGCTGGTCGAGGTGCCGAAGGTCAGGATCGTGGTGATGCCCGGGTTGTTCTGCTCGATGATCTTCAGAGCCCCGAGGACCCGGTCCTGGACGACGGCGTTCTCGAACTCGTCGGTGTTCTCGATGTCGACGTCGATGGCCTTGAGGCCGTAGGCGTCGATGACCTGCTGGTAGGCGCCGGCCAGGGCCTGCGCGCTGGAGCAGTTCGGGCCGAGCTTGTTGCCCGACCAGCCTCCGATCGACGGGACGATGTCGCCGCCGGCCGCCTTGATCTGCGCGATCGTGGTGGCGTCGATGCTTCCCTGGAGCGGCCGCTGGCCGTCCCACGCCGGGTTGCAGCCGCCGGAGGACAGGATGAAGGCCATGGTGAACCACTTGACGCCGGTGGCGTTCATGACCGTCGAAGGACTGGGCGGGTTGCCCCAGCCCAGGTAGAGGTACGGCGCGGCGGCCTTGGAGCCGCCGCCGGTGCAGCCCGACGTGGTCGCCGAGACGGGTCCGCTCTTGGCCGACTCGCCGGAGGAGTTGTAGGCCGCGACGGTGTAGGTGTGGCCGGAGCAGACCGCGAGGCCGCTGATGGCCGTCGAGGTGCCGGTGACGGTCGCGCGGACCGTGGTGCCCTCGTAGACGCGGTAGCCGGTGGGTCCGCCGGAGGACGCCGACCAGGAGAGGGAGATCGACGTGTTCGTGGCGCCGGTGACCGTGGGGTTCCCGGGAACGCCCGGCGCTCCGGGCGTGCCGCCACCCGTACACGAGCCGCCGTTGACGGTGCAGTTGGCCGGGGCGCCCGAACCGCTGACGATGAAGCCGAAGGACACCGAGGCGCCCACGGCGATGGTGCCGTTGTACTCGCGGTTGGTGAAGGTGTTGTGGTTGCCGCTCTTGGTCAGCAGGGCGTCCCAGTAGGTGCCGACGCCGGCGAGGTCGAACTCGACGCGCCAGCCGCTGATCGCGCCGGGACCGGGGTTGGTGATCGTGTACTTGGCCTCGTACCCGCTGCCCCAGTCCTGGGTCTTGGTGAAGGCGGCGGTCGGGGCCGCCGCCTGCGCGGCGGGTGCGGCCACCAGAACGGTGGCGAAGGTTAATGCCGCTATCGCGGCGAACCGGAGGATCCTTCGCATGGTGTCTCTCCCATGTGGATGGTGCCCGCGCGGGCGGCGCCGCGTCGGGGGCCGGGCGCGTCGCGGGCGGTGAATGCCGGGTCGGATGGTGCGCGTGGAACTACCGCCGGCGGGGCAGGTCGTATCCCGCCGATGTTCACTAAAGACTGTTTCCTTAAGTGTTGGCGCCAATGTAGCCCCACCGCAAACCCGCGTCAATGGGCGGACGGCACCTCGCCGGGACGAGAATCGGCCCCGTGGTCTCCCACGGGGCCGATGCGTCGAACGGACGGCGGCGCGCTACTCGGCGGCCGCCGGGACCTCGTCGGTGAGCGGGGCCGTCGGCCCCACGTTGGTGCGCGACTCCACGACCTCCCGGACGTGCGCCACGGCCTCGTCCAGCGGCACGCCGTTGCGCTGCGAGCCGTCCCGGTAGCGGAACGACACGGTGCCGGCCTCCTGGTCGGTGTCACCGGCCAGGACCATGAACGGGATCTTCTGCAGTTGGGCGTTGCGGACCTTCTTCTGCATGCGGTCGTCGGAGACGTCGACCTCGGCCCGGATGCCCGCGCCGCGCAGCCGCGCCGCGAACTCCTCCAGGTAGGGCACGTTCTCGTCGCGGATCGGGATGCCGACCGCCTGCACCGGAGCCAGCCACGCCGGGAAAGCCCCCGCGTAGTGCTCGGTGAGGACACCGAAGAAGCGCTCGATCGAACCGAACAGGGCACGGTGGATCATCACCGGCTGCTGGCGGGTCCCGTCGGCGGCCGAGAACTCCAGACCGAAGCGCGCCGGCTCCATGAAGTCGAGCTGGATCGTCGACATCTGCCAGGTGCGGCCGATGGCGTCGCGCGCCTGCACCGAGATCTTCGGTCCGTAGAAGGCCGCGCCGCCCGGGTCGGGGACCAGATCGAGGCCAGAGGCCTCGGCGACCGAGCGCAGGGTCTCGGTGGCCTCCTCCCACAGCTCCGGCTCGCCGATGAACTTGTCGGAGTCGTCGCGGGTCGACAGTTCCAGGTAGAAGTCGTCGAGCCCGTAGTCCTTCAGCAGCCGCAGCACGAAGTCGAGCAGCGAGGCGATCTCGCCGGTCATCTGCTCCTTGGTGCAGTAGATGTGCGCGTCGTCCTGGGTCAGGCCACGCACACGGGTCAGACCGTGGACCACGCCCGACTTCTCATAGCGATAGACGGTCCCGAACTCCGACAGCCGCAGCGGCAGCTCCCGGTAGGAACGGCCCCGCGAACGGAAGATCAGGTTGTGCATCGGGCAGTTCATGCCCTTGAGGTAGTAGTCGGCGCCGTCGAGGTGCATCGGCGGGTACATCGAGTCCGCGTAGTACGGCAGGTGACCGGAGGTCTCGAACAGCTGCGCCTTGGTGATGTGCGGGGTGTTGACCACCTCGTAGCCGGCCTCGGCCTGCTTGGCCCGCAGGTAGTCCTCCATCTCCCGGCGGATGATGGCGCCCTTCGGGTGGAAGACCGGCAGGCCCGATCCCAGCTCGTCGGGGAAGCTGAACAGGTCCAGCTGAGCGCCGAGCTTGCGGTGGTCCCGCTTGGCGGCCTCCTCAAGGAGGGTCTGGTAGGCCTTGAGGGCGTCGCGGGTCGGCCAGGCGGTCCCGTATACGCGCTGGAGCTGCGGGTTCTTCTCCGAGCCCATCCAGTACGCCGCCGCGCTGCGCATCAACTTGAACGCGGGGATGTGGCGGGTCGACGGCAGGTGCGGGCCGCGGCACAGGTCGCCCCAGCACCGCTCGCCCGACTTCGCGTCGATGTTGTCGTAGATGGTCAGCTCGCCCCCGCCGACCTCCATGACCTCGTCGGCGTCGACGTCGCCCTTGGTGTCGACCAGGAGGAGCTTGTAGGGCTCGTCGGCGAGTTCGGCGCGGGCCTCGTCGAGGGTGCCGAAGACGCGGCGGGAGAAGCGCTGGCCGGCCTTGACGATCTCCTGCATCCGCTTCTCGAGCTTCTTCAGGTCCTCGGGCTGGAACGGGTTCTCGACGTCGAAGTCGTAGTAGAAGCCGTCCCGGATCGGCGGGCCGATGCCGAGCTTGGCGTCGGGGAACAGGTCCTGCACCGCCTGGGCGAGGACGTGCGCGGTCGAGTGGCGCAGGACGTTGAGGCCGTCGGGCGAGTCCAGCGGGACCGCCTCCACCTCGGTCTCGGCGTCCGGTGCCCACGACAGGTCCCGCAGGCGGCCCTCGCCGTCGCGGACGACGACCACGGCCTTCGGGCCGGTGGTCGGCAGGCCCGCCTGTTCGATCGCGTCGGCGCACGTCGTCCCGGCCGGAACGACGACGCGGTCGGTCACAGCCGGTGAGTGAGGTGCAGACGACACGATGGTTCTCCTTCGAGATGGGCGCGGCACGGATGGCCGCTGGGACGCCAAGGCTGCCTTGGCCTCGCTCATCGTAGTCGCCGCCGTTCGGCCCACTCGACCCGATTACCGCCCGCACCGCACGGGCCGGGTGCACCGCCGTGAAGGCGGAACACCCGGCCCGCGGGTTGGTTGGGCGGTGCTACGGGTTGCAGCTCTTGCTCTTGTCGCAGACGACGACGATTTCGCCCTCGACCAGCTGCGGGCAACACGGGAAGCACTTGTCGAGGCAACGGCACTCGCACTTGACGGCCCGAGCCGTGCGGCTTGGGACGAAGCGGGTGAGCAGGCGGTCGCCTAGACGGCCGAACATGGTGGACATGAGGGCTCCTCCCAGAGTGAGTGGTGTCACTCTACGCAGGGGAAATACACCGGACCGCACATCTGGGGCGGGTAGGTGTCAGCCGCACTCGCCGGTGTTGGCGACCCGGCAGGTGTAGGTGGGGATGCCGCCGGGTTCGGCCGTGCCGGTCTGGCAGCAGCGGAAGCAGGCGTCGCTGCACTGGCAGAAGCAGTTGTCCCCGCGGGAGGCGGAGGCGGAGGTCGCGGGGACGAAACGGGCGAGGAGGCGGTCGGCGGCACGGGAGAAGGGGCGGGTGAGGGGATGGGCGGGGCGGGAGGGGAAGGACGGGAGGGATGGCATGGGGGTCCTCTCGGGGAGGTATTGGGGGCCGGAAGTGCGGGTCCACTGTGGATGGACCGGCAGGGGGAGCGTATCGACGGGCGGGGACGGGGGGAAGGGATTCGGTGAGGAGTTGGAGGAGCGGGTGGGGTGGGAACGGCATCGACCATTCGAGGCGTGGTCGATCGTGACGCGACGAGCCACAGGGCGTGAACACACCGGGTCGGTCCGAGACGAGCAGCAGCCGCACTCCCGACCGAGTGGGCGGCCCGGCGGCACAGCGGCACAGCGGCACAGCGGCACAGCGGCACAGCGGCACAGCGGCACAGCGGCACAGCGGCACAGCGATTATCGGGCGGTTCGGTGCGGGTCAGGGGCGGCTGCGGTGGCGCTGAGCTCGGCCTGTCGGGGAGCTGGCAGCGGGTTGTCGTCTGAGGGATGGTCGGGCTGGGCGGATCGTGGGAGCTTCGCAGCGGGCGGGCACACGTCCACGTGGGAACCGGTGAGCCGTCGACGAGGTAGGTGAGGCGGGGGCATGCACGAGGAACGTGCCGGTGGCGGCAAGCGCGAACCCAGCGCCGGGTGGATCGAGCAAGGCCCCGGACGGCGGGCTGGCGTGCGGAGAAGCCGCTGAGGTGTGAGGCGAGCATCCGCCGAGCCCCAGGAGTGCCGGGCGTGCGCTCTCCGTGGGTTTTGGCGTGGGGCAACGGCGGCGGCCAGCAAGCCGGATAGCGCGGGCCGCGGCGCGGGGCGGGCTGGACGCGTGCGTTGCACGGCCCGCAACGGCGGTGGGCCAGGCGTCCCTGGACGGGCGTGCAGCGAACGGTCGACGCTGAGACAGACCGTAGGAGCGGCCGGCTAACGATGCGCGGTGGCACGAGTGGTGGCGCCCGAACAGTCCGCATTGGCGGTGGAGCAGGCATCCCGGCGAGCTGGCGGACGTATGGCCGGCCATACGCGCAGGCACGAGCGGACCGGACGGTGGCGGACGGACGGTCCACCATCGGCGGCGGGACAGTAGCCCCAGCGGGCGGGCTGGAGGGCGAGGCGCAGAGGTGGACCGGGCGGTAATGGCCGGAAGGCCCACATCGGCGGCAGGACAGCGATGACAGCCATCCCCAACCGGCGGGCGGGCGATGGACCGCGGGCTCAGGGCGAAGCGCGGGGTGGCAGGCGATACCCGAAGAAGGCACGGGCAGACCGACGGTAACGGACGCTCCGCCACATCGGCGGTGGGACAGGAATCCCGGCGGGCGGATGAAGGACGGGTGATGTGCGGGGGGCAGAGGCGGGCCGGGTGGTGGCTTCCACGCGAATCGTTCGGGCGGCGGGAGAGGCGAGCTGGGGCCGGGCCAGGCGGCGCGTGCAGCCATGCGGATGGTCGTGCAGGGCAGGTGGGACGGCCATTCGTGCCGTGCGGGCGGTGGGGAGACGGCCCCTCACCACATCGTCATGCGAGGCGAGGCATGGATCGGTCACCGTCGCGTTGGCCTGCGCCGCTGCTGTGAGGCCTCGGTCAAGCCCGGCGGGAGGCGGGCGTGGGGTGCGGGTGCGGGTGGAACGGGGCGAGCGGCGGCAGTCCATGTCCGCCTGACCGTCCCTCAATCCCCGATCCCCGATCCCCGCCGACCGTCTACACCGCAGACACCGCCCGGCGGTGTCTGCCCGCGTGACCGTTCGGTCGCCCGGAAGGCGGAGCGGCGCGAGCCGGCGGGGTGCTTATGTGGCGGGGCAGGCAGACGGGCGGGCGGGCGGACGGTGGGGCTGCGAAGCGGCCCAAGCGGGTGGTGTGACTGCGGGCCGGGCAGACGGGCGGGCACGCGGTGAGAACTCGGGGCGGCGCGAGCCAGCGGAGTGGCTGCGAGGAGGGGCAGGGCGGCGGACGGGGAGGTGGGAAGACGGGGCGGGCGGTGGCGGGTGGTGGCGGGTGGGCGGCGGGGGTGCAGGGCGGATAGGAGCGCGGGGGATGCGAGTGGAAGGCGGGTGGCCGTACGGCCCACGCGGGCGCGTGGGCCGTACGGGTGGGGCGGGGTAGTGAGGGTGTGGTGCGGGTGGAGCTGGTGGGTGCGGGTGGGTGCGGCTGGCCGTGGGGGTCAGCCTTGGCGTTTCCAGAAGGCGCGGCGGCGGGGTGGGGTGGGGTCGCCGTTCGCGGGTTGGGTTGTGTCGGTCTCGGTGGGTGGGGTGGGGTCGCCGCCGGTGGGTGGCGTGGCGGCGGTGTTCGGGGTCTTGGGGGTGGTCTTGGGCTTGGACTTGGTGTTCGGGGTGGTGAGTTTGGTGAGGGTTTCGATGGTGGTGCGCCAGAGGGCGTCGAGGGCGGTGGCGCGGGGAGGGTTTGGTCTGTCGCAGACGGTGAGCGACAGGGTGAGGGTGCGCAGCGTGGCGTAGCGGTCGGGGTGCGAGGTGACCGCCGAGGTGGTGAGCAGAGCCGTCAGCCGGCTGGCCAGGTCGCTGAGGAGATCACGGCGCTCGTGTTCCGGCGTGCTGTCCACCGGGACGGCGAGGAGGGCGGAGAGTTCCTCGGCGAGCTGAGTGCGGATGGCCTCATGCGGGTCGGGTCCGGCGATCTGGCCGGGCATGCGGATCATCCCGCCGACACCGCCACCGCCCCCACCGCTCGGCGGCTGCACGGCCGGACGGGCGAAGGCTCGGCGGCGGGGGGCCGCCTTCGGCGGAGGCGGTGCGCCCTGGCCGCCGTAGGCGGGAGCCGGAGGCGGCGGCGGTGCCGACGCGCTGCCGGGAGCGAGCGGTGGCGGAGCACCGAAGAAGTCGACGCCGGCGTCGGCCGAGACCGAACGCTCCAGGAAGGCGTCCGCGGACGCGAAGGTCTGCGACGTCATGGCGGGGCTTCCGGGAGCACCGGCCTGGGCGCCGCCCCAGGCCTGCGGCATGGGCGCGCCGGCTGGTGGCCGGGGCATCTCCCAGCCGTCCGGCAGCTCCACCGGCTGTGTGACGCGGTGGGGGTCACCGCCCTCGGCGACCACGCGGCTGTCGACGGCCACGAAGGCCGTGAAGCGGCACAGCACCGAGTGCTTCAGCGAGACGCCGACGATCTGCTTCTCCAGTGAGGACAGGTCCCCGACGCCCACGGCGTAGCGGTCCTCCAGGTCGCGCAGGTGCGCACGCGCCCAGGCGACGGAGATGGCGCCCTTGTCCTCGGCGTTGGAGGCTCCGACGGTGGCCTGCCACGGGTCTCCCGTGATGGCCTGGCCGCTGAGGTGCATGGCGGCGTCCGGTGCGACCTGGCCGTGGTAGCGGCCGGAGACGACGACGGGCGCCCCGGTGAACAGGTCCGGGACGCGGGTGGGCGCGAGGGTGGTCTGGTCCGGCGTGAAGCCTTCCGCACGCCAGGACAGTTCGGTCACGACGGGAGAGGCGATGCGGCGGTGGATGCGGGCGGTGGCCTCATCGAGGCGGTCCTCCGACTCGACGAGCTCGCAGCGGCCGCGGCCGGTCACGGCCAAGCGGTTGAGGAAGCCGGCGTTGACCGCGCGGTCGATGCCGACCACGTGCACGCGGACACCGGTCAAACCGCCGGCGAGTTCGGCGAGGATCTGGTCCTCGTTGCCGACCTGGCCGTCGGTGACCAGGATGAGGACCCGGTCGCGCGGGGTCTCACCGGCGGTATCGGCGCCGAGCAGGCGGACGGCCTCGCGCAGTGGTTCGAGCAGCACGGTCCCTCCCCTGGCGTCGGCGCGGGCGAGGTATTCCACGGCGCGGTAGCGGTGGCGGTCGGTGGCCTCGACGAGGCCGGGACCGAGCTGGTCGGGGCTCTCGACGTCGTGGTCGAAGCAGCGCAGCGCGAAGCGGTCCGCGGTGGTGAGGGTGTCGATGATCCGGGCGGCGGCGCGGCGGGCGGCGATCATCTTCCAGCCGGACATGCTGCCCGAGCGGTCGAGGAGGACGACCACGTCGCGCGGCCGGACGCCCTCGACACCCGAAGGGGGCAGGACGGTGAGCTGGAAGGTGCCGCCCTCGTTGTCCTCGTCCGGCTCACAGGCGAGGGTCTGGCTCACGGCCTCGGCCTCGCCGTAGGCCAGGCGCAGGATGAAGTCGCGGTTGACCCGCTCCCCCGGCTGCACGCGCAGGACGGTCGCGCCGCCCTCGCCTTCGGAGGTGACGACGGTGTGCAGGCTCGACCGGGCGCCCGACAGCGGCAGGCCGCCCGGGTCGACGACGGTCTCCATGGACAGGGCGACGGGATTCGGGAAGCCGGGCAGGAGGACCGGAGGCGTGATCCGGGAGGCGTCCGGGACGGCGTCGGTGTCCTGCGCGGTGCCGTCTCCGACCGGCGCGCCGGACAGCGGGTCGCCGGGGATGAAGCGTGGCGCGACGACCAGCGGGATCCGCAGGGTCGCCTCTCCATCCTCATAGGACAGCGGGCCGCTGAGGGTCAGGCTCACGGTGACGTCCTCGCCGGGGAGGATGTTGCCGACCCGCATGGTGAACACGTCGGCGCGCTCGGCCTCGGCGATGGAGGCGCGCCGGCCCGAGGCGATGGCCTGGTCGTAGACGGCGCGGGCCTGCTCGCGTTCGTGCAGTTCGGCCTCGACGGTGCGCCCGTCGGCGGTCATCCGCATCGCGGTCACCGCGGCCCGGTCCGGCAGCGGGAAGATGTAGGTGGCCTCGATCGGGACGTCGTGGGGATTGTGGAAGCCCTGGACGACCTCGATGCGCGCGGTCAGGCCGGTGATGTGGGTGTTGACGTCGAGGCTGCGCAGCGGGAGGTTGCCCCGCTCGGTGCGCAGCACTCCCAGACCGGCGTCCGGGTCCGGTTCGGCCCGCTCCGGGGCTACCGGTAGCGGCGTGACGGTGAGGCTCATGAGGAGGCTCCTTCGGTGAGACCGCGCGCGGCGGGGGTGCTCGTGGTGGGTGACGGTGAGGCTTGAGGTCGCGGTGGGCTCTCCGGCGCGAAGGCGCCGTCCTGCCGGTGGGTCGCCACTTCGGCGACGAGGGGGGCCGCGGCGGCCCGGATGGCCGCGATCGCGTCGGGGCCGGGCGGGTGCGGCAGTTCGACGAGCACGGTGAGGCCCGGGGCGAGCGGGATGCCGTAGGAGACTTCGGGGACGACCTCATCTGACAGTGACAGACG
Source organism: Phytomonospora sp. NPDC050363 (assembly GCF_040655735.1). Lineage (NCBI taxonomy): Bacteria > Bacillati > Actinomycetota > Actinomycetes > Micromonosporales > Micromonosporaceae > Phytomonospora > Phytomonospora sp. NPDC050363. Next base: position 19,504 of record NZ_JBFAKK010000010.1, on the reverse strand, counting down.
CCCGACGGCTTTCGATACCGCGACTTCCGACACTGCAACATGCGGCTTGGCCACCGCCCGGTCCGCCCAGAAGCGCCCCCGCGCGGGCTCTTCACCGTCCGCACCGTCCACCTCGACCGGGATGGACGGCGACTCGAGGTCGACCATCTCGGCGGTGGGGCCGGAAGCGTCGGCGAACACCGCCGTCTCCCCTTCGGGAATGCGGGCGATCCGTTCGAGGACCTCGTCGGGCGCGCCGACCAGGGCCTCCTGGATCTCGGCGAGACTGCGCCCCGCCGACTGCAGGCGTTTCACGGCGACGATCTGCCGCAGGTGGCGCGGACCGTAGAGCGCCGTGCGCCCGCGCATCTCCACGGGACGGTCGACGAGGCCGATGGTTTGGTACCAGCGAATCACGCGCACGCCCGGCACGTCCCGCACACGCCCGTTGCCCGCACCGGCGTAGTCATGCGACAACGCGCGCGCCACCGCGGCCGCGAGCTCGGCGACTGTCCACAGTCGCGAAGCCCCGGCACGCGGTGGCGAGGTCAAGCGTTCGTCGGTCATGCATCGACGATAACACTGTCATCTGACAGTGTCAAATAGCGCCGGTGAATCAGTGCGCTCCGGCGCCGGTGAGCGAGCGGACCTCCAGTTCGGCGTACTTGTCCACGTCGGCCTTGTCCTTCGACAGGATCGTGCCCAGCCACCCGAACAGGAAGCCAAGCGGAATCGACACCAGACCCGGGTTGGTCAGCGGGAACACGTCGAAGGCGGCGCTCGGGAAGAGCGAGTTCGCCGTCCCGGAGGTCACCGGCGAGAACACCACGAGCAGGACCGCCGAGCCGAGGCCGCCGTAGATCGCCCAGACCGCGCCGCTGGTGTTGAAGCGCCGCCAGAACAGGCTGTACAGGATGGCCGGCAGGTTGCCCGAGGCGGCGACCGCGAAGGCCAGACCCACCAGGAACGCCACGTTCAGGCGCTGCGCGAAGATGGCCAGCACGATCGAGAACAGCCCGATCCCGAGCGCCGACCACCGCGCGACCTGGACTTCCTCGCGCTCGCTGGTCTTGCCGCGCTTGAACACGTTGGCGTAGAGGTCGTGCGCCAGGGAGGACGACGAGGCCAGCGTCAGGCCGGCCACGACCGCGAGGATCGTCGCGAACGCCACCGCGGCGATCACCGCCAGCAGGATCGCGCCGCCGAACTCGCCGCCGAGGAACTTCTCCCCCAGCGCTCTGGCCAGCAGCGGTGCGGCGACGTTGCCCGCGCCCTTGTCGGCGTTGAATATCTCGTCCCGGTTGACCAGCGCGGCCGCGCCGAAGCCGAGGGCGAGGGTCATCAGGTAGAAGGCGCCGATGATGCCGATCGCCCACAGCACGCTCTTGCGCGCCGACTTGGCGTTCGGGACGGTGTAGAAGCGGATCAGGATGTGCGGCAGGCCGGCGGTGCCCAGGACCAGCGCGAGGCCCAACGACAGCAGGTCGAGCTTGTTGACGGTGGTCTGCCAGGCGTCCCCGGCCACTTCGACGCCGTACTTGAGGCCCGGCTCCAGGAACTGGTCGGGCTTGCCGGAGTCGTTGGCGGCGTCGGCGAGCAGGTCGGAGAAGTTGTACTTGAAGGCCGCGAACACCAGCACGGTCATCACGCCGGCGCCGATGATCAGCAGGACGGCCTTGACGATCTGCACGTAGGTCGTGCCCTTCATCCCGCCGACCACCACGTAGGTGATCATCAGGACGCCGACCAGGATCACGGTCATGATCTTGGCGGTCTCGGCGTCCATGCCGAGGAACTCCTGGCCCTCCTTGATGTTGAGCAGGAGCGCGACCAGCGCTCCCGCGCCGACCATCTGCGCCAGGAGGTAGAACACCGAGACGGTCACGGTGGAGACCGCGGCGGCGGTGCGGACCGGGCGCTGCCGCATCCGGAACGCCAGGACGTCGGCCATCGTGTACTTGCCGGCGTTGCGCAGGAGTTCGGCGACCAGCAGCAGGGCCACCAGCCATGCCACCAGGAAGCCGATCGAGTAGAGGAAGCCGTCATACCCGTTGAGAGCGATGATCCCGGCGATGCCCAGGAAGGACGCCGCCGACATGTAGTCGCCGCCGATGGCCATGCCGTTCTGGAAGCCGGAGAAGGAGCGCCCGCCGGCGTAGAAGTCGCTGGCGCCGCGTGTGCGCCGGCCGGCCCAGACGGTGATGACCAGGGTCGCCGCGACGAACACGAGGAAGAGCGCGATGGTCCAGGTGCGGGAGGTGGAAGCCGAAGTCGCCGCGATCACGTTCACGCTGAGTCCTCCGCTTTATTACCACCCGCCACGAAGGGGGTGCCGTTTTCCATGCGCTCTTTGATGGCCTCGGCCTTGGGGTCGAGATTCTTAGCGGCGTACCGGGAGTAGAGCCAGGCGATGAGGAAAGTCGAGACGAACTGCAAGAGCCCGAAGATGAGGGCCACGTTGATTTCGCCGAAGACTTTGACGCCCATGAAGTCGCGCGCATAAGCCGACAGGACAACGTAGAGGGCGTACCAGAGCAGGAAGACCACCGTCGCGGGGAAGACGAAGACTCGCAATGAGCGGCGCAGCGCGGCGAACTCCGGGCTGCGCTGAATCTCAAGGCTGTCGGCGTTTCCGCGCTCTCCGGAGGTCTCTGATGACGTCTGTGTCATGGCAGGTCCTATTTGGAGCGAGCGGGGTATTTGGTTTGGTGCACCGTATCGCCGCCGAAGGGGATACGCCAGACCCCCAACTAACAAACATGAACTGTCTTTGTGATCTGGATCACAACTTAACGGACCGGTAGAAGTCCCCACCAACCGGGCGAGCACCGCACAACCATGACGGATCGGCTCCATCGAAACACCGAATGCACCTCGACGAGACGGCCTCCGACCAGCGCCGCAACAGCCCGTGAGTCCATCCTGGACGTATTGACAGTAAAGTTTCCCGAGAGTAGCGTCGATCCTCATCTCCGCAGGCCATCCCCTGCCTGAGCAGAGAGAGACGAGCCATGAAGCGATCCCTCGTGCGGCACTGGACCCGGGTCCTCGCCGTCGGCACGGCCATCCTGTTAGCACTGTCCTCACTGGTCGTGACGGCCGCTCCGGCCGCCGCCGCGGCCGGTCTGACCGCCACCTTCTCGGCCACCAGCTACGGGTCCTGGTGGATGGGCAAGTTCGTGGTCGCCAATCCCACCGCCGCGGCGATCAACGGCTGGACGCTCGAGTACCGGCTCCCGGCCGGCACCGGCGTCGAGGGCCACTGGAACGGCACCGGCACCGCGAAGGCCGACAACACCTACTCGGTGGTCAACGCCCACTACAACGGCAACCTCGCGGCGGGCCGCAACACCGAGCCCTACAGCTACTACTTCATCTCCTACTCCCCCATGACCTCGCCGGTCTCCTGCCGCGTCAACGGCAACAAGTGCGACGGCTCGGCCGACGCCCCGCCCGGCACGCCCTCCGGTCTGGCCGTGGGCGCCCGCACGACGACGCGCATCACGCTCAACTGGACCGCCGCGGCCGGCGGCGACTTCCCGGTGGCCGGCTACGACGTCTTCGTCGGCGGCGAACAGAAGGCGTCGACCACGACCCCCTCTGCCACCCTCACCGGCCTGACGCCCAACACGTCCTACCAGATCACCGTGAGGTCGAAGGACACCCGCGGCAACACCTCGCCGCAGAGCGCGCCCGTGACCGGCGCGACCAGGAACCCCGCCGACGACACCACCGCCCCCACCGCGCCCGGCAACCTGCGCAGCACCGCGCGCACCTCCACGACCGTCGACCTCGCCTGGAACCCCTCGACCGACGCCGGCGGGATCTTCGCCTACGAGGTCTACGTCAACGGCGCCCTCAACAACACCGTCACGGGAACCGCCTACAAGGTCTTGAACCTCCAGCCCTCGACGGAATACGCCTTCACGGTCAAAGCCCGCGACGTCTACGACAACCTCTCCCCCGCGAGCGCGGCGTTGAAGGTGACCACCGACGACCCGATCGGCGCGGGCGCGTACGCGCGCGTCGGGTACTTCCCGCAGTGGGGCATCTACGGTCGCCAGTTCTTCGTGCGCAACCTCCAGACCTCTGGGGCGGCGGCCAAGCTCACGCACATCAACTACGCCTTCTCGAACCTCAATCCGACCAACTTCACCTGCATGAACGGTGTCACCAAGGGCACGACGCAAAATCCCGCCGATCCCGACCAGGGCACCGGCGCGGGTGACGCCGAGGCCGACTACGGCCGCGGTTTCAGCGCGGGCCAGTCCGTCGACGGCGTGGCCGACACCGGATGGGAGCCGCTGCGCGGGAACTTCAACCAGCTCAAGAAGCTCAAGAAGCTCAACCCGAAGCTCAAGGTCATGATGTCGCTCGGCGGCTGGACCTACTCGAAGTTCTTCCACGACGCCGCCCTCACCCCGGCCCGCCGGGAGGCCTTCGTCAAGTCGTGTGTCGACCTCTACATCAAGGGCGACCTGCCGCTCTACAACGGCGCGGGCGGCCCCGGGACGGGCGCGGGCGTCTTCGACGGCATCGACCTCGACTGGGAGTGGCCGGGCGCCGAAGGGCATCCGGGCAACCACTGGGGCCCCGAGGACAAGGCCAACAACACCGCCCTGATCGCCGAGTTCCGGCGGCAGCTCGACCTCGCCGGAGCGGCCACCAACACGCACTACCAGCTCACCGCGTTCACACCCGCCGACCAGGCGAAGATCGACGCCGGCTGGGACATCACCACCGCCGACGGCACTCCGAGCGTCTTCGACTACCTCGACTTCGCCAACGTCCAGGGCTACGACTTCCACGGCGCGGGCAGCGACAACTCGTGGGAGCCCAACCGGACCGGCCACCAGGCCAACATCGACGTCGACGCACAGGACCCCTACGACTTCCACTTCTCGGTCGTCGACGCGATCCAGATCTACCTCGACGCGGGCGTCAACCCGCGCAAGCTCACCATCGGCATCCCGTTCTACGGCCGCGGCTGGCAGGGCGTCGCCGACGGCGGGGTGCACGGCGAATGGCAGGCGGCCAACGGCGCGGCCCCCGGCCAGTTCGCCGAGGAGGCGGGCGTACGGGGGTACGCCAATCTCCTCGCCTCGGTCCCCAACTGCACCGTGTATCACGACGAACAGGCCATGGCGACCTACTGCTACACCGGGAACGGCGGCCAATGGTGGTCGTATGACGATCCCTGGCTCATCGCCAAGAAGACCGCCTGGCTCAAGCAGCAGAACCTGCTCGGCGTGATGATCTGGGAGATGTCGGGAGACAACGGCACTCTCATGAACGCGGTCCACAGTGGTCTGTGACCGAACGGCGGTGGCGCCCGGGGACCCGGGCGTCACCGCCACCCTCGCGCGAGTTCAGATCTTCGGCCGGTAGGTGCCGAAGTACCACTCGTTCCCTTCGAGGTCGAGGGCGGCGTAATCCCGCGAACCGTAGTCCTGGTCGCTGAGCTCGCGCGTGACGCGCGCCCCGGCCGCGACGGCACGGGCGTGGTGGGCGTCGGCGTCCTCGACGACGACGTACACCCCCGAGGTCTCCTTGTGCTCGCGGCCGAGCATGATCACGCCGTCGCCGTAGCTCATCTCGGCGTGCACGATCTCGCCCTCGGCCTCGTGGACCTCCAGCTCCTGGAAGCCGAACGCCTCCGCGAGCCACTTCAGCGCGGCTCGCTGGTCGCGGTACCCGATGATCGGGCTGATGGTCACCATGTCGTCTCCTCGTCAGTGGGCGGACGACCCCGAGCCCATTGTCGCCAGCGGGTACGACGAAAGTGCGGCCTTGCCGGATAAGCACCGGCGAAATCCTGTGGTTACTAGTTGGTAACGAGGTCTGGTGCGCGAGCCCCGCACGGCGATAGCCTGCGGGCATGCCTGATCTGCCGGATGTCGTGCTGTGGTCGATCCCGGCGTTCGTGCTGCTCACGATCGTCGAGATCATCTCCTTCCGGATCCATCCCGACGACGACGAGGCCGGCTACGAAACGAAGGACACCGCCGCCAGCCTCTCCATGGGGCTCGGCAGCGTCTTCTTCGACCTGCTCTGGAAGATCCCCATCGTGGCCGTGCTGACCGGCTTCTACGCGCTCACACCGGCCCGGATCCCCCTGGAGTGGTGGACCTTCCCGCTGATCCTTCTGGCACAGGACTTCTTCTACTACTGGTCGCACCGGGGCCACCATGTGATCCGTGTGCTGTGGGCCTGCCACGTCGTGCACCACTCAAGCCGACGGTTCAACCTGTCGACTGCCCTGCGCCAGCCGTGGACCTCGCTGACCTCGTGGATCTTCTATGTCCCGATGGTCCTCGCCGGGGTCTCCCCCGCGGTGCTGGCCTTCTGCTCCTCGGTGAACCTCGTCTACCAGTTCTGGATCCACACCGAGCGCGTCGACCGGCTCCCCCGGCCCTTTGAGTTCCTCCTCAACACCCCCTCGCACCACCGGGTGCACCACGCCTCCCAGGGCGGGTACCTCGACCGCAACTTCGGCGGGATCCTCATCGTCTGGGACCGGATGTTCGGGTCCTTCGCGCCCGAGGTGGAACGGCCGGTGTACGGCCTCACCAAGAACATCGAGACCTACAACCCGCTGCGTGTGGCCACCCACGAGTACGTCTCCATCACCCGCGACGTCGTGGGCGCCGCGAACTGGCGCGACCGGCTCGGCTACCTCTTCCGCGGCCCCGGCTGGCGCCCCGCGACCGCCCCCGACAGCGAACGGACGACCGCGTGAAGGCCTCCATCCCGCGGGCGGCGCTGTTCGCCGTCACCGCCGTCCACCTCCTCGCGCTCGCCGTCGACTGGGACCTCGCCGCGACGATCACCAAGCCGCTGCTCATGCCGCTGCTGGCCGCCTACGCGTGGCTGGCCGCGCGTCCCGACCGGCCGCGACTGCTGGTCGCGGCCGTGCTGTGCGGCTGGGCCGGCGACGTGCTCCTCCAGTTCGACGTCGAGACGGCCTTCCTCGCCGGAATGGGCGCCTTCGCCGCCGGGCACGTCTGCTACCAGGTGCTCTTCGCCAAGGGGTGGCGCACCCGCCGCGCCAAGATCGCACTGATCCCGTACGGCATCGTGTGGGCGGCGATCCTGGCGGTCCTGTGGCCGGGACTCGGCGACCTGCGCGTCCCGGTCGCCTTCTACAGCCTGCTGCTGGCCGCCACCGCCGTCGTCGCCGTCGGGATCAGCACGCGGGCGGCCGTGGGCGGGGCGCTGTTCCTCGTCTCCGACACGCTCATCGCGTTCGGCATCGCCGACCTCCCCCGGCCGCCGGCGGTCGATGTGCTGATCATGGCGACCTACGTGGCCGGACAGTACCTGCTGGTGACGGGAGCGCCCGTGATGAACAGGCGAGCGCCGGCACTGACGCCGTCCCGTCATGACGTGGTCACCCAGCCGGGCACTCCCCCGGAGAGCTGAGTCGGGTCGACTGAACCTGGGCGTCCGTGGCGCGGTCGGGTAAGAATGCAGATCCTCCGCAAGAACGGATCCGCTCATGAGCAACCCCGCAGCGCCGCCCCCGGCGTTCGTGTACGCCGGACCGGAGTCCTCCGTCGGCGACGCCACCGGCCTCATCGAGGCTCACGAGGAGTTCGCCGAGATCCTCGACCGCTGCGCGGTCGCCTACCGGGAGGTGACCGGCGCCAACCTGCGCGGACGCCTCGCCTTCCCCGACCCCGAGTGGCCGACCGACATCGCCCAGCCCGTGCTGGTCTCGCTCCAGCTCGCGCTGACCGCCGTCCTCGACGTGGTCAAGATCCGGCCGGGCGTCGTGCACGGCCACGGCGTCGGCGAGCTGGCCGCGCTGGTCACCGCGGGGGCGATGGACCTGGAGGACGCGGTACGACTGGCGGCCTACCGAGGGCGCCTGATGCAGGAGTACGGCGAGCCGGCCGGGCTGCTCGAAGTGCGCGTGGACGCCGCCGGCGCCGACAACCTGCTGGCGCACCTGCCCGGCCTCGAACTCGCCGCGGTGGTCGCCGACGAACTGCGGATCGTCGCGGGCCCCCTGGAAGTGGCCGAGAGCGCCGAGCGGTGGTGCGAGTCGGTGGGCACGTCGTTTCGGCGGCTGCCGGGAACGCGCGCGTTCCACACCTCGCTGGTCGAGCCCGCCCTCGCCGAACTGGAGCCGACGCTGGCCGCGATCAGGTTCCGCCCGACGCTGCTACCGGTCGTCAGCGGCGTCGACGGCTCGGTCCGCGAGCCCGGCTGGCTGCCCGACGCCGACTACCTGCGCGACCAGTCGCGCCTGCCGGTGCGCTTCGACCTCGCGCTCAACGCGCTGCTCGGCTCGGGCGCCGAGACGGTCTTCGAGGTCGGTCCCGGCGGCGTGCGCGCCGACATCGCCGGCCACGACGAAGCGGGAACCATCATCACGCAACGGCACGAACGGGGGCGGTTGCGGCCGAGGTGGCACGGGGAAGGCAATCTGTACTACGCGGGTGCTCCCCTGGACGCGCCGGCCGACCAGTCCGTCTCCGAGACTTCACCGAGGAACGCCACTGTGACACCCACGGCCACCGGCACGACGCTTCACACGGACGAGCCCGTCACCGTCCGGCTCGACCCGCCGGTGGACGCGACCCCCGCCCCGGTCCGGTACGAGCTCATCGACCGGCACCGTGCGCTGATGGCCGAGCAGTCGCGGATCCTCGCCACGCTCACCGCCGCCACCGACACCCGCGAGGCGCCGTTCGCGGTGAGCCTGTGGCTCACCGGCGGCTGCGCCGAGCCGTTCCCCCGCGTCCGCGACCTCGTCGCCTTCGCCGACGAGTACGGGCTGCGCGCGGTCTGGCTGCCCGACCCGGCCGCGCCCCTCGCCGCGTCGATGGCGCCGGCGACCTCGACGGTCCTGCTCAACGGTCTCTACGACGGCGGCAAGGCCGCGCGGACGGTCGCCGAGTGGTCCATCGTCGCGGCCGCCTCGGGTGGGCGGACCGCCATCGGCTTCCCCTCCCGCGACGGACACGACGTGTATCCAGGGGTGGCGCAGATCCGGCGGCTGTGGAAGTCGCCGCCGCCGATGTTCGCCGTCCTCGACGGGGAGACGGAGAGCCTGCGGCGAGCGGCGAAGCTCGGACTCGACGTGCTCGCCGACCTGCGCGGCCGCGACGTCGTCGACCTCGCCCGCGACCTGGCGCTCTACCGCCGCGCCCGCGAGGAGAACGGCCACGACCGCGACGGCGGCCGGGTCGTGGTCATCGCTCCCCCGCCGTCGAGCGTGCCGGAGGCGTCGGCGCTGCTCACCGACCTGCGAGCCGCAGGGGCGCACGAGTTCGCCTGCGTCGTCGACCTCGAACTCGACCTCGGCCTCGAACCGCTCGTCGTCGCCGAGGCCGTGCTGGCGCCGAAGACCGCTCCGCTGGCGGTCGCGCCCGCGCCGGAGCCGCCTGCGGCGCTGGCGCTGCCGCCCGCCGAGCCGCCGGTGGTGCCCGCTGCCGAGCCCGAACCGGAACCGGCGCCCGAAGTAGTCGCGGCCCCCGAGCCGGAGCCCGAACCCGCGCCAGAACCAGAACCTGAACCCGAAGAGGAGCCCGAGGAGGAACCCGGCCCCGAACCGGTCTCCGCCCCGCTCTCCCCCGCGCAGCGCGCCCTGTGGCACACGCGCTCCGACCAGCCGGGCCGTTCGCGTGCCGTCCAGTTCGACGGCCCCCTCACCGTCTCGGCCCTCGCGAAGGCCGTCCAGACCGTCGTCGACCGCCACGACACCCTCCGCTCCGTCTTCACCGAGGTCGACGGGGTCCCCGTGCAGACCGTGTGGCCCAAGACCTCCGTAGAACTCCCCGTCATCGAACTCGGCGGCTACCACGAGGGCACCGCCGTCCGGCACGCCCTGAGCACCGCCAACTCCACCGATCCCGGCGACGGCCCGGCCGTGGCGTTCCAGCTGCTGCGCTTCAGCTACACCAGGCACGTCCTGCTGTGCGCCTTCCACCCGCTGGCCACCGACCCCTGGTCCTACCCCGTTCTGGCGCGCGAGGTCTCCGAGGTCTACCGGGCCGCGCTGGCCGACGAGGACGCCGGGCTGCCGCCCCTGTCGATCGGCTACGCCGACTACTCCGCCGAGCGGGCCGAGGTCCCCACCGACCCCGCCTCACTGGCCTACTGGACGCAGAGGTTCGCCGACCCCGTGCCGCCGCTCGACCTGCCCACCGACCGGACGCGACCGGAGAACCCGTCGACGGCCGCCGCCAGCGTCACCGTCGAGGTCTCCGCGCAGCTGACCGAACGGATCCGCGCGCTGAGCGCCGAGGCGATGGTCGCGGTGCCCACGACCCTGCTGACCGCCTTCGCGGCCATGCTCTACCAGCATTCCGGCCGCACCGACGTGGTCGTCGGCGCCGACATCCCCGGCCGCGACGAGCGTTCCGAGCCGCTGTTCGGCCCCTTCTCCCGGGTCATCCCGATGCGACTCGACCTCACCGGCGACCCCAGCTTCCGCGAACTCGTCGACCGTGTGCAGGAGACGACCGGCTCGGCCTACTCGCACTCCTCGGTGCCGCTCGACGAACTCACCGAGGCCGTCACCGCCAAGGGCGGCACCCCGCCCGAGGCGGTCATCGAGTTCGACGGCGGCGTCTTCGATCCGGCCCTGCCGGGCGTGCGGACCACCGTCCTCGACGCGCCCGCCGACCCGCTCGCCGGCGACCTGCGCCTGCGGGTCTGGCAGCGCGACGGCCTGCGCTGGTGGCTCGACTACCGCACCGACGTCTTCGGCGAGGAGGTCGCCACCGCCTACCTGACCTCACTGCTGGAGCTGCTCCACCTCGCCGTCGAGGAGCCCGACGCTCCGCTGTCGACGATCCTCGGACTCGGCCGCCGCCCCGCGCCCGCGCTGCTCGGCCCGCTGATGCCGCCGTCCACCGACAGCCTCCACCGCCTCTTCGAACTCCAGGTCGCCGCGACCCCGCAGTCCGAGGCGATCGTGGCCGGCGAGGTCCGCTGGACCTACCGCCGCCTCCAGGAGCGCGCCGCCGAGCTCGCCGAGTTCCTCCAGTCGCACGGGATCGTCGCCGGAGACCTCGTCGGAGTGTGCCTGCCGCGAACGCCGGACCTGATCGCGGCTCAACTCGCCGCACTGCGGCTGGGCGCGGCCTTCCTTCCTCTCGACCCGGGGCAGCCCGAGGAGCGGCTGCGGTACATGGTCGCCGAAAGCTGGGCGCGACTGGTGCTGTCCACCCGCGAGCTGTCGTCGGTGCAGGCCGGTGAGTCCATCGTGTACGTCGAGGACGCCGTCGCGGGCATCTCGGCGCTGCCGGAGGTCGCCGTCGACCCCGAGCAGACCGCCTACGTCGTCTACTCCAACCAGCCCGGCGAACCGTCGCGGCCGGTCGCCGTCCCGCACCGGGCGGTGGTCAACACCGTCCGCTGGGGCATGACGACCCTCGGGCTCGCCTCCGGCGACAACGTCAGCCACCAGCTGGGCCTCGACATGGACGTCAATCTCGCCGAGATCTACCCGGCGCTGATCGCCGGGGCGACCGTCCACATGGCACCCGAGGGCCTCGGGAACGACCCGGTCGAGGTGACGCTGTGGTGGACCGAGCACAACATCACCGTGGCGTGCCTGCCCACGCGCCTCGCCGAGAAGGTGTTCGCCCGGCCCCTCCCCGACGGCAACCGGCTGCGGTTCCTGCTCGTCGGGGGCGGGCGGGTCCGCAGGCGCCCGGCGATCTCCTTCCCGACCGTGTTCAGCATGTACGGGGTGCCGGAGAACGCGATAGTCACGATCGTGTCGATCCTCGCGCAGGACGGCGAGGACTCACCGGACATCGGCCTGACCGTGGACAACAACCGTCTCTACATCGTCGACCGCCACGGCGGCCCGGCCCGGCCCGGTGTGCCCGGTGAGCTGTGGATCGGCGGCGCCGGTATCGCCCGCGGGTACCCCGGCGACGCCGACGCCACCCGGGAGAGGTTCATCCCCGACCCGGAAGTGCCCGGCGGCCTGCTCTTCCGCACCGGCGACCAGGTGCGGCTGCGCGGCGACGGGGATCTGGAGTTCTGCGGACGGGTTCCGGCGCGGTCGTAAGCTCTTCGGCATGCGAATGGTCAAGTACACCCACGCCTGCGTCCGCTTCGAGAAGGACGCGGTCCTGGTCGTCGACCCCGGTTGCTGGTCCGAGCCGGAGGCGCTGAGCCAGGTGTCGGCGATCCTCGTGACCCACGAGCACAACGACCACGTCGACGAGCGGCTCGTCGCCGAGGCGGTCGCGGCGAATCCTGAACTGCGGATCTTCGGCCCGGGACAGGCCCTCGCACCGCTGGCCGGCCTCGGCGCTCGCGTGACCCCGGTGGAGACCGGGGAGTCCTTCGAGGCCGCCGGTTTCCGGATCCGGGCCTTCGGGGGACGCCACGCCGACGTGTGGGACGGGCGGCCCGGCGTGGCGAACCTCGGCTACCTGATCGAGGACGCCGTCTACGTACCCGGAGACTCGCTCGAACCCCCGGGGGTGGAGGTGGAGACCCTTTTCGTTCCCCTCCAGGCGTCGTGGATGAAACTCGCCGAGGCCATCGCCTTCGCCAGGGCCGTCGCTCCTCGCCGTGCACATCCCATCCACGACGGCCAGATGCACGATCGCGGCCACGGCAGCGCCGACCACTGGCTCACCCGCGAGTCGGGCGCGGACTACTCACGGCAACCGATCGGGGTTGCGTTCGGCCTGTCCTGACCGGGGTACATCATTGCCGCGTGGAACTGATCGGGAAAGGCCGCGACGCCGACGTATACGCGCTCGACGACGCGCGAGTCCTCCGCCGATACCGCGCCGGCGGGTCGACCGACGACGAGGCCCGGCTCATGGAATACCTGGCCGGGCACGGCTTTCCCGTCCCCACCGTGCACGACTCCGACGGCGCCGACATCGTCCTCGACCGCCTGCGCGGCCCGACGATGACGAAGGCCGCCACCTCCCGGCCATGGCTCGTCGCCCGCCACGGCCGCGTCCTCGCCGACCTGCACAACCGCCTGCACCGCATCCCGGCGCCCGGCTGGCTGCGCGGCCACGGCGAGTCCGGCGACCGGGTCCTGCACCTCGACCTGCACCCCGACAACGTCATGCTCACCCCCGACGGGCCGGTCGTCATCGACTGGCGCACCGCCCGTGCGGGCGATCCGGGCGTGGACGTCGCAGCGGTCCTGGTGCTGTTCAAGGTGATGCGCCCGCCGGTGCCCTGGTACCTCCAGGGGCCGATCGCGCTGGCGAAAGCGCCACTGCTGGCGGCGTTCCTGACGAAGGTCGAGGACGAACCGCGCGACGAGCACATCCACACAGTCCTCGGCCAGAAGCTGCACGACCCGAACCTGAGCCCCGCCGAGCGCGCGCGGCTACGCGACTGGTGGGAACGGATGGCCTGACAGCAGGGCCTCCAGTACGACCGCGACGCCGTCCTCCTCGCAGCCGAGAGTGTGGTCGGCGACGGCCGCCCTTACGTCGGGGTGGGCGTTGCCCATCGCGTAGGCGCGTCCGGCCCAGGCCAGCATCGGCAGGTCGTTCGGCATGTCCCCGAAGGCCACGACGTCGGCGGCGGTGAGACCACGGGCGGCGCAGAACTCGGCGAGGGTGGTGGCCTTGGTGACCCCGGCGGCGCTGATCTCCAGCAGACCCCGGCCACCGGAGTGGCTGACGACCACGTCGGCGGGGCCGACGGCCAGCGCGGCGGCGAGCATGTCGTCGACGTGCGCGGTGGTCGAGTGGGCGAGGACCTTCACGATCTGCCCGGCGGTGCTCAGCACGTCCTCCATGGTGGGCACGTGGACGCGCCGGTCGCCGACGCTGTCGACGCGGCTGTAGCCGGATTCGGCGACGACCTCGTAGCCGGTCTCGACGCCGAAGTGCGTGTCGGGAAGGGCCGGACGCAGCGCCTCGACGGCCTTGCGGGCGACGGGGACGGTCATGGTGCGCGTCTCCAGGACCTCACCGGTGGCGAAGTCGACGACCAGGGCGCCGTTGGAGCAAATGGCCAGGTCGCAGAACTCGGCGACGTCGGTGATCTCGGTGAACACCCGGGGTGGACGGGCGGTGACCGCGGCGAGCGTCATCCCTGCGGCACGCGCGGCGGACAGAACGGCACGGGTTCGGGCGGAGATCGTGCGATCGGCGAGGAGCAGGGTGCCGTCGAGATCGGTGGCGAGCAGGCGGGGAGGCGTCACCGGTCGATTATGGCGAATGATCTCGGTAGGGTGTCGGGCGTGACCGCCACCCAGTACGCCCCCAACGGAATGGTCTGCTCGGCCGACCGCCTCGCCTCCTCGGCCGGCGTCGCGGCTTTGCGCGCGGGCGGCTCGGCCGTCGACGCGGCGATCGCGGCCAACGCCGTCCTCGCCGTCACGGCCCCGCACCTGTGCGGGCTCGGCGGCGACCTGTTCGCCCTCGTGCACGACGGCGACGGGCCACCGGCGGCGCTGAACTCCTCCGGGCGGGCCGGGTCGGGCGCCGACCCGGCGGCGCTGCGCGCCGAGGGGCACGCGTCGATGCCGCTGTTCGGCGACATCCGCACGGTCACCGTCCCCGGTTGCGTCGACGGGTGGTTCGCCCTCCACGAGCGCTACGGGAAACTGCCGCTGACCGAACTGTTCGCCGAGGCCGTCGGCTATGCCGAGAAAGGGTTTCCCGCCTCGCCGCTGCTGGCCGGCGCCGTGGAACGGATCGCGGCGAACCCCGACGCGCGGGATCTCACCGCCGCCTCGAAGCCCGGCGCCCCGGTGCGCCGCCCCGGGGTCGGCCGGACCCTGCGGGCGATCGCCGAAGGCGGGCGGGACGCTTTCTACGGCGGCGAATTCGGCGCGGGGCTGCTGCGGATGGGCGGCGGACTGTTCTCCTCCGAGGACCTGGCCGGCCCCGTCGCCGACTGGACCGAGCCGTTGCGAGTCGCCGCGCTCGGACACGACGTGTGGACGATCGGCGCGAGCTCGCAGGGCTACCTGCTCCTCCTCGCGCTCGCCGTCGCCGACGGGCTCGACGTTCCGGCGGACCCCGACGACGCCGGGTGGGCGCACCTGCTCGTCGAGGCGGCCCGAGTCGCCGGCCACGACCGGCCCTCGGTCCTCCACGAGGACGCCGACCTCGCGGCGCTGCTCGCTCCCGGACATGTGGCCGAGCGCCGGGCGGCGATCGCGCCGGACCGGCGCCTGGACGTGCGCGACCTGACCGGTGACGGGGACACCACCTACCTCTGCGCGGTGGACGGCGACGGGATGGGGGTGTCGCTGATCCAGTCGAACGCGTCGGGATTCGGGTCCGGTCTCTTCGAGGCCGCCACGGGCATCGGGCTGCACAATCGCGGTCTGGGCTTCAACCTTCTCGATGGCCACCCGGCGGAGTTCCGGCCGGGCCGGCGGCCGCCGCACACGCTCGCACCGGCGCTCGTCACCCGCCCGGACGGGTCACTGCGGGCGGTGACCGGCACGATGGGCGGCGACACCCAGCCCCAGATCCTGCTGCAGCTGCTCACGCGGCTCCTGCGCGACGGGCAGTCGCCGGGTGCGGCGATGCGCGCCCCGCGCTGGCGGGTCGGCAATGTCACCGGCTTCGACACCTGGGCCGACGCCGACGCACCGATCGAGCTGGAGGAGGCGGCGCCGGTCTCCTGGGACGGCCTCGCCGAGCGCGGCCACCGGGTCGTGCGGACGGCGGCGACCTACGGGCACGCGCAGCTCATCGAGGTCCGTGAGGACGGGACGCGCGCCGGCGCGAGCGACCCGCGCGCGGTCGTCGGCGGAGCGGTGGGGCACTGACCTGCGCCTAGACCTCATCGTCGAGGCGGCGGCGGTCCAGTTCGTCGAGCATTCTCGGCATCAGGGCGTGCAGCGCCATGAAGGTGTCGGCGGCGTCGGCCAGGCGCCTGCCCGGGGCCGTGTCCTCGCCGAGGGTGTCGGCGCCCTCCTGCATCTTCTCGCCCCAGACGCGCAGGATGTCGTCACGTCTGCGCAGCATGGAGCTGAAAGGGTCGTCGTAGAGGCGGAAGACGTCCCGGCGGGAACCTGGCTCGCGGTCCCGTCGCAGCATGTCGACCTGGATCAGGTACCGCACGGCGCCCGAGATCGCGGCCGGGCTGGCCTGCAGCGCCTCGGCGAGTTCGGCGGCGGTCATGCCGTCCCCGTCGGCGACCATGAGCGCGCTGAACACGCGGGCGGGCATGCGGGCCATGCCCGCGACCACGAACTGGGAGGCGAGGCCTTCCCGGTATTCCGCCGCCCTCTCGTCCCGCTCGCTGGACGTCGGCGTCTCCTTCGGCATTTCGCCCCCTCGTCTCCGCAAATCCCGGCAAGGTTAGCCGGATACACGATCTTGACGGAATATTGACGCATCACAAGATTCATGAATTTGTGAAATAAGTGTAGCTTGAGAGGCATGGATACAGCCATCTCCGTATCAGGAGTGCACAAGCACTTCGGCCGCACACACGCCCTCGACGGCCTCGACCTGACGGTCGCCACCGGCGAGGTCCACGGCTTCCTCGGGCCCAACGGCGCCGGGAAGTCGACCACGATCCGCGTCCTGCTCGGCCTGCTGCGCGCCGACTCCGGCACGGCGACCCTGCTCGGTGGCGATCCATGGCGCGACGCCACCGCACTGCACCGCCGCCTGGCCTACGTGTCCGGCGACGTCACCCTCTGGCCGGGCCTGTCCGGCGGCGAGATCATCGACCTCCTCGGGCGCCTGCGCGGCGGCCTCAACAAGAAGCGCCGCGACGACCTGGTCGAACGCTTCGAACTCGACCCGCGCAAGAAGGCGCGCACCTACTCCAAGGGCAACCGGCAGAAGGTCGGCCTCATCGCCGCCCTCGCCTCCGACGTCGAACTGCTCCTCCTCGACGAGCCGACCTCAGGGCTCGACCCGCTGATGGAGGCCATCTTCCAGGACTGCATCAAGGAGGAGAAGGACGGCGGCCGCACGGTCCTGCTGTCCAGCCACATCCTCGCCGAGGTCGAGTCCCTGTGCGACCGGGTGAGCATCATCCGCAACGGCAAGACCGTCGAGACCGGCACCCTCTCGGACCTGCGGCACCTGACCCGCACCTCCATCTCGGCCGAACTCGCCGCTCCCCCGACCGGACTGGAGGGCCTCACCGGCATCCACGACCTCGCCGTCGACGGCAGCCTGGTCAAGTTCGAGGTCGACACCCACGAACTCGACGCCGCGATCAAGGCCCTCACGGCCTTCGGTATACGCGGGCTCACCAGCCAGCCCCCTACCCTTGAGGAACTCTTCCTGCGCCACTACGAGGACGAGCTCAACGGGGGGCGAGCCGCATGACCGCCCTCGCGGGCACCGGCTCGCTGATCCGCCTGGCGCTGCGACGCGACCGCGTCCTCCTGCCGATCTGGCTGGTGCTGTTCGTCCTGATCGTCCAGTCCTCGGCCTCGGCCTGGGGCGCGCTCTACGACACGGCCGAGGAACGGGCCTCGATCATCGCCCAGATCGGCACCAACCCCACCTTCAAGGCGCTGTACGGACTCAACTACGGCGACAGCTCCGAGGCGCTCTTCGTGTGGCGCTACGGTGCCACGATCGGCGTGTTCGTCGCCCTGATGAGCCTGCTCATCGTCGTGCGCCACACCCGGGCCGAAGAGGAGAGCGGACGGCTCGAACTGGTCAGCGCCGGCGTGGTCGGAAGGCTGGCGGCGCTCACGTCCAGCCTGATCGTCGTCTTCGCCGCCAACCTCGTGCTGGCGGCGGCCGTCACCGCAATCCTCGCCGGGGCCGGATTCGACGCGGTCGGATCGCTCGCCTTCGCGCTCGGCCTCGCGCTGGCCGGAATGCTCTTCGCGACCATCGCCGGCCTCACCGCGCAGGTCACCGAGTCGGCGCGCTTCGCCAACGCCCTGGCCGGGATCGTCCTCGGCGCGACCTACCTCCTGCGCGCCCTCGGCGACACCTCCGCCGACAGCGGCCTCGGCTGGCTGTCGTGGCTGTCCCCGACCGGCTGGGCGGCACGGCTCAAGCCCTTCGCCGGCGACGAGTGGTGGGTCGTCGGGCTGTTCGCGGTGAGCATCGCGGTGGTCGCCGCGGTCGCCTACGCGCTGAACCTCCGCCGCGACTTCGGCGCCGGGCTCATCGCGCCGCGCCCCGGCCCGACGCACGCCCGTCCCGGCCTCAAGTCCCCGCTGGCCCTGGCCTGGCGCCTCCAGCGCGGCCTCCTCTACGGGTGGATCGGCGGCTTCGTGTTCCTCGGCCTGGTCTTCGGCGGCGTCGCCAACGGCATCGACGACATCCTCGGCTCCAACCCGCAGATGACCGAGATCATCGCCAAGCTCGGCCAGGGCAGCCTCATCGAGATCTACATGGACATGGTCATGGGCATCGTCGCCCTGATCGTCTCCGTCTACTCGATCCAGGCGGCGCTGCGGCTGCGCGCCGAGGAGACCGGGCTGCTCGCCGAGCCGGTACTGGCGACCGCCGTCGGCAGGGTCAAGTGGGCGGCGAGCCACCTCGTCTTCGCCGTCCTCGGGCCGGCGCTGCTGCTGCTCGTCGGGGGCCTGGTCATGGGCCTCATCTACGGACTGGCCATCGACGACGTCGGCGGCCAGATCACCACGAGCGTCAAGAGCTCCCTCGTGCAGCTCCCGGCGGTGTGGGTTCTGACCGGCTTCGCGCTGTTGCTCTTCGGCTTCCTTCCGCGCCTGATCGCGGCCGCCTGGGCGGCGCTGGTGGTGTTCGTGCTGCTCGGACAGCTCGGCCCGATCCTGGAGCTCTCGCAGGGCGCCATGGACGTCTCGCCCTTCACGCACATCCCCAAGACCGGCGGCGACACGTTCAGCGCCGTCCCGCTGATCTGGCTGGTCGCCATCGCGCTGATCCTGTGCGCGGCCGGCCTGTTCGGATTCCGCCGCCGCGACCTCGCCACGGCCGGCTAGAAACCACGGCGGACGCATCGGCACGCAGTGGAGAGGCGGCCCCGGCAGATGCCGGCGGCCGCCTCGTCATCGCGGCAGCTCGCGGAAGTGGCACGCCGACCTCGATGCCCCCTCAGCCCCACCCCGGGGTATCGACGCGACGGGGCCGAGGGGCATCCGGTACAGTGATGCAGCGCCAGCGCGATTAGCTCAGCGGGAGAGCACTTCGTTCACACCGAAGGGGTCACTGGTTCGATCCCAGTATCGCGCACCATAGACGGCCAACTAGAACCACGGGCCAGTTCGACGCCCTGCAACAGGGTGGAAACACCGTTTGGCGCATTAGGGCCGCTTCCCGCAAGGGAGGCGGCCCTAATGCCGTCCTGGGCCACTTTGTTGCCAAACACAATCTCCTCGACCGACCTTGTCCGTGACCGCAGCTCATCCAGCTGCGCAAACGGCTCCCTCATCGCATGCCCAACGACCACATCGTCCTCGATCAGCAACTTCTCAAAGATCGCCTGGTTCAGCAAGCGACGCTGGTACCCACTGCACCGCCGGTACAGCTCCTGAGGTTCCCCCGGTTTGTCGGAGGGTTATGCGGGTGTTGGGATGGGTTGGTTCTGGTTGAGCCAGGCGGTTTCGTACTCGGCTGGCGATAGCCAGCCGAGACGCTGTTGGATT